>JAZRWI010000055.1:0-77535 GCA_045599645.1 Candidatus Avigastranaerophilus sp. | reverse complement strand
AAGGAACTTAATAAAAAAATAAAAAATATTTCATAAGAGCAATTCCCATACAACATAATCACTAAAACTTAAACAGTCGTTTATTGGCTTCTGTAGCTGATAAACGACTGTTTTTAATCTGCTAAACTGTTAAACTTGGGACAATAAATTTTGTCAAGGCGAGTGTTTTTTGCAACGGATGGCACGGATTAGGGCAGATAAGCAGGCCGGTTTTTTAGCCTCGGTTTTACAGAGTCTGTGCTTAACCTGACCTAGCTTTGTAGTATTAGTTGCTTAGAAGAAATTTTAAGCAACGGATGGCACGGATTAGGGCAGATAGGCAGGCCGGTTTTTAGCCTCGGCATTACAGAGTCTGTGCTTAACCTGACCTAGCTTTGTGGTATTAGTTGCTTAGCAGGAACAAGAACTTATGCGTAGCAGAAAGTCACTTAGGCAAAGCACAAATACTCGTGGTGCCGAGGCTAAAAATCCCGGCTGTTCGGCTGTTAATCCGCTAATATCCTGTTATCCGTTGCCAATATATAAAGACTCACGCGTAATAGAAAATTGCTTTGGTTAAGCAGTAATTGACGAAGTGCCGAGGCAAAAAATCCCGGCTGTTCGGCTCTTAATCCGCTAATATCCTGTTATCCGTTGCTAATAATTCCTGTATTGAAATAGAAGTCAGTTTTTGGTAGAATGATTCGCATATAATAGATATATGATTTCCGGAGACAAACAGTGCATACCAGCAAACTTAGAAATAGACTGTTGACTGCTGCTATGTTTTGCTGCCTTTCAACGAATTATTGCGTTGCAGCAGACACACCAGAACAGACAGAACAATACAAATACGCAATGGGTCTGATTAACCACCAGCTTTACGAAGAAGCTGCCAAGGTTCTCTCAAATATTCTTTCCGAACCAAAGGTATTTTCAAAAAGCGATGAAGCTGTTTTCTGGCTTGGCCAGTGTGAATACAGCCAGAAAAATTATGTTAAAGCAGCAGGCTATTACCAGAAACTATTGAAAGATTATCCAGCTTCGCAGTATAGAGACAAAGCAGCCTACGGTCTTGGTTGGTCACACACAAATGACAATAACCCCAAATCTGCAGCGGAAGCTTTTGCCAAGGTTTCTAAGAAAGATATAAATCTTTGGAAGGAATCTCGCATCAAGCGCGGTTACATCATGGTTAAGTATAAAATGGATACAGACCAGATGATCAAAAACTACGAAGAACTGCTGGCAGAACCAAGTTTAACTGATGCACAGAAATATGAATGTAATCTCCAGATTGGCTTGGGTAAATATAACCAGAGCATTTACAAGCAGGCTCTAACATATTTGAACGAAGCCATGAAGAGTGCTCCGGAAGACAAGAAGCAGACCATAGGCTTTTATATTTCTGAAGCCCATTTCAGACTTAAAGAATACAAACTTGCCTCATCTGAATACGCAAAGACAATAGCCTTAGGTCCTGATACCGCTGTTGGTCAAAAATGTGCTTATTCCCTTGGCTGGTGCTATATCCGTCTTAGTCAGGCCGAAAAAGCCCTAGAGATTTTCGTGAGACAGGCTGACAATCCAAAATCTGTTGTCTGCAAAGAATGTGGCCAGAACGCAATTGATATTCTTATGAACTGCCACCGCTATACAGACGCTATAAACTACATTGATAAATATATTTCTTACTTCTCCGGTGAAGAAAAGGAAAGTCTCCTTTATATCAAGGCCCTTGCCCTTTCACGCTTAGGCGAAAATGAAAAGAGCATAAAGGCTTTCGCAGATTTCCAGAAGGAATTTCCTAAGAGCGCCAAACGCGATGAAGCTATTTACCAGACTGGTTTGGTTCAGATTTCCATGAGCCATTTCGGTGATGCTATAAAAACCTTCGAAAAGGTTTCCGGTGAAAAAACTGACGCTGAAATTCGTGAAAAAGCTATTTACCGCATTGGTGAATGTTATTTCAACCTGGCAAATATCACTGAAGCCGGGAATGCTTTTAACAAGGTTATTAAACTGTTCCCGAACGGCAAAACCAAAATTGACGCTCTCTATCAGATTGGTGAACTTGCTTATATGCAGGGAAGCTATGCCGATGCTCTCACTGCCTTCGAAGCTATAGCAGCCAATAAGAACGAGCTTTCTTCTCAGGCTACCTTCCGTTGTGGCGAAGTTCTCATGAAGGCTGGCAATTACCAGGAAGCCATTGAAAAGTTCAAGGATTACAGAACCAAAGAACCAAAGGGAAAGCTTGCCGAAGATTCCCTTTATAAAATTGGTCTTTGCTGGCAGGAATTGAAGGATCAGGCACAGGCTCTGGCAGCATTTTCCCAGCTTATGAATGCTCAGGGCTATTTCAGGCAGGAAGCCAGATTTAATATTGCAGAAATCGCTAGAAGCGTAAATAATTACACACTTGCAATTCAGCATTACAAAGCAATTATATCAGAAGAACCGAAGCACCCCCTCGCTTCAGCTGCAAAGCGTGCTACAGGCATCTGCCTTTACGCAATGCAGGACTACGACGGAGCTAAGGATACCTTCTCACAGATATTAAAGGATTACCCGTCTACAGATCAGGTTATCCCGGAAACAAGACTCTGGCTTGGCAGGACTATGATTGCCGCCAATGACTTAGATAACGGTATTCTTGAATTACTCAAGGTTCCGGTTATGTATCCAAAATGCCAGTATATTGCCGACGCTTACATAGAAGCCGCACGAGCATACAATAAGCTTGAAAAACCAGATAAGGCTCACAAGATGTATGATGCTGCCCTTAAAGCAAGTCCAACTGCTGAACAGCGCAAAGAATCCGAGGATTTCAATAAAAAGAAATAAATCCCGTAAATGAAAAAACTTCAGACAATACTCTCAATTATATTTTTAATCACTGCATTAGCGATACCATTACATGCCAACAGTGATTATATTAATTCGCCCCGAATCATTAGAGTTGGCCTGAATGTCATCGGTCATCCTGCGAAAGTTAAGATGAGCTCCTCAAATGGAGTTTTTGAAGTATTTAACATAAATCAGAAGAAGACTGTTTTTAATGGAAAAGCTTCTGAAATGACTATTACAGCAAAAAAGGGCGGTTTGATAAACCTTAATATAAACGGCAATAACATTGTTGTTAGCAGTTCAATAAGCGTTACCAATACTTTTGGGCCTAGAAATTCCAACAATACTATTACCGTAGACCCATTTCACAGAAAACCTATCACATATCGCGGCAGCTTTGAAGTAACCTGCTTTGGTTCTGAACTTTATCTCATAAATATAGTAGATATTGAAGATTACCTCAAATCAGTAGTTCCATCCGAAATATCTACAAAAGCCCCCAAAGCGGCTCAGGAAGCTCAGACTATTGCCGCAAGAACCTACGCTATCCGTAATCTTTACAGACATTCCAAAAAGGAAGATTTCAATATCTGCGATACAGTACATTGTCAGGCTTATTTCGGCATAACAAAAGAACACGAAGCAGCAAATCAAGCTATTAAAGCTACAGAAGGCCAAATTCTAATTTACGATGATACTCCTGCCAATACTGTTTACCACTCAAATTGTGGTGGCTACGTTATCAGCAGCCATGCAGCCTGGGGGGGAAAAACTGTTCCCTACCTCATCGGTCACTTCGATGGTTTGAAGGGGCACAAAACCTTCTGCGAATACGGTAAGGATTTCTTGTCAAGAACTCCAAGTCTTACCCTTCCCACTAAGTCCAAAAAATTGATTATTGGTAAAATTGATGAACGCTCTAAGAAGAAGCTGCACAGCAACTTCGGTCACAGAGTCGGTATGTGCCAGGATGGTGCAATTGGCATGGCGGCCATTGGTTATACCTGTGGCAATATTCTCGGTTTTTATTATCCAAGAACGAAAATAGTAACATTGAAATATGCAAAGCAGAAGAATTCTGGCAATTTTGCACCGACAAAGGTTATTACTGTTGCTCAGGCAAAAGCAAAAGAAGATGAAAAACAACAGCTTCCAAAGCCAGTTATGCCATTAGAATTACATGACGCTGAAAAGACAAAACCAACTGCATCGGCAGCTACAGCTTCAGCAACAGCCAAGCTTACAGAAGGAGCTAAAGAAGATTTCACTGCCTCTGATACAGCAGAAATATCAGAAAATGTTGTTGATGATCTTGATATTGAAAAAGAAGAGCTTAACAATATAAAAGATGTAATTAAAGAAATCAGCGAAATTAAGCCAAATTCTACTTCAGAAGCTATCAGAAAAGTATTCTGGAGACCATTTAGTCCCCGTTCATTAGACTATAAATTCCAGCCTCAGAAGCAAAATAACAGAAGGCGTAGAAGAAGATGATTACAGAAATACAATTAGAAAATTTCCTTTTCATGCAAAAGGCAGAATTAAGCTTTTCAAAAGGCTTAAATGTTATAACAGGCGAAACTGGTGCTGGTAAGAGCGTTCTGCTTGAAGCAGTCAAGCTTTTACTTGGCAAAAAATCACGTTCCGGCATAGTTCTCAAAGGTCACAATTCAGCTAAAATCCAGGCTGAATTTGATATCAAAGGCCAGACAGCATTGCAGAAGCATCTGGCAGATGCCGGTTTCGCAAACGAAGATGAACCAGATACGTTATGCATTACAAGAACATTTAAAGAAGAAGGCACAGGCCGTGTTCTCGTTAATGGTTTAATGACCACAGCCGCTCTTCTGAAGGATATTGGTCATTTTCTGATGGAAATCCATGGTCAGAACGAACACCAGACACTGCTTGATCCTGAAACCCAGCGTGAGCTTCTTGATAGAACAGGCGGTGCAGTTCTCAGAGAAAAGCTTGATAAATTAAAGGAATTATATAAATCAAAAAAAGCTCTTCAGGATAAGCTTGATGAACTTGAAAACCAGAGTCAGCATGCTGCAGAACGCATTGAAGAACTGGAAGCAATCAAGAAAGACCTTGAAGATCTTAATCTTTCAGACCCCAATGAAGAAGATGAGCTTCGAGAAACCCTCAAAAAGCTTTCTAATTCCGAACAGATTATAAATGCCTTACAAGGAAGTCTTGCATGTTTTGCTGGTTCAGACGAAATAGCTGGTGCAACAATGCTTGCCTACAGAGCCTCTGAACAGCTTAGAAAGGTTGCAGATTACGACAGTGCACTGAACGACTATTACAACAGAGCAACCAACCTCTATTATGACCTGAAATCCTTAGAAGCTGATGTCGAAGCTACCGCTGAAGATTCTGACCTTGATCCTGAAAAGCTTTATGAAATTCAATCAAGATTAGCTGATATACAGAAAATCTGCAGAAAATACACAACAGATTTTTCAGGTTTGTTTGAACTTCAGACAAACTGCGATAAGGAGTTATCCGAACTCACAGAACCTGATTCCAGCCGCAAAAAGCTTCAGCAGGAGCTATCTCTAATTGAAAAGGAATTCAAGGCCATAGTTACAGAAGTAAGTTCTGACCGTAAGAATTTAGCAAAAGCTTTGAATGAAAGCGTTTCAGCAGAAATGGCTCATCTTGGCTTCAATTCAGCAATATTTGATGCTAAGTTAATTCCTATTGAAGCCGGTTCACACGGTGGTGAAGATGTAGAATTCTTCGTTTCACTGAATCCAGGCGCTCCAGGCGGACCATTAAGAAAAATCGCATCTGGCGGTGAATTGTCACGTGTTGCCCTTTCAATCAAAAAAGTTCTTTCAAACAGCGATGAATTACCTACATTAGTATTCGACGAAATTGATACAGGTATCGGTGGGAAGACTGCAGAATCTGTAGCAGACAGCTTAAGAAGCCTTGGTCAGCAGAAGCAGGTTTTGTTGGTAACACACCTGCACCAGATTGCCAAAGAAGGAACTCATCATTTCACAGTTACCAAGACAGTCAACGGCGACCAGACCGAAGTTCACATCAATCGTGTAGAAGGCGACGCCCGCGTGGAAGAAATAGCCAGAATGCTTGGCCGAACCGATAAAGACGGCTTAACCTTCGCCCGTTCGTTACTTACTAATTAAGCTTTAAGCTATAGGCTCTAAGCTATAAGCTTTAGGCTCTAGGCTATAAGCTATAAGCTTTAGGCTCTAAGCTTTAGGCTCTAGGCTCTAAGCTATAAGCTATAAGCTCTAAGCTCTAAGCTTTAGGCTCTAAGCTATAAGCTATAAGCTCTAAGCTCTAAGCTTTAGGCTCTAGGCTCTAAGCTATAAGCTCTAGGCTCTAAGCTCTAAGCTATAAGCTATAAGCTTTAGGCTATAAGCTATAAGCTTTAGGCTCTAAGCTTTAGGCTTTAGGCTTTAGGCTTTAAGCTGCAAGCTTTAGGCTTATAGCTTAGAGCTTTATTTTATTGCAATCTAGTGCCTTTGTAAGCCTCGAAGAATGCGTCTGCTGTGGCTTTATCGAGCTTACCGGCAGCAACCTTATCGTGGAGTTCATCTTTGAAGAGTCTGCTACCAGCGCCAGCTGTGGCGATATTGCCTTCAAGCTGCTGATATTTACCGTATTGTGTAATGTTTTCAGTATTCTTGTTCGGAATAAATACTTCGTGTAACGGAACATTTACGCCGGCTGAGTTTGTAAGCAGTGTCTGAGAACAAACTGCAAGCAGATTTTCAGTAAGAACCTGATTAACGAAATCTCTATAGTTTTCTGGGAAAGAATATACAATCTTTTCAAGAGCAGCAACAGCTCCGAGGGTCTGCATACAAAGAATTACCAGATTACCACCAGCAACATATTCCATTACATTCTTAAATGGGATATCACGCTTCAAATCACCGATTACAAGAGCGTCAACATCCATGCGCTTAGCAAAGTTGATACCCTGTTCAACCATGAAGATATCCTTTGAAAACTGGCGCTGAGAAATGATACATTCCTTTGGTTCGTAATAATACTGAATCGGGTCTTCAATAACAAGGATGTGTCTCTTATATTTTGCATTCATATGTTCAACAAGAGCAGCCATTGAAGTCGAAATACCTGAGCGAGACGGACCAGTAAGAATCATCAGTCCCTTTGGAGAACTCAAAAGGTTAGAAACGCTTGGTGGGAAACCAATCTGATCGATTGATGGTATTTCAGATTTAATAATCTTGATATATGCAACTGGCTTCTGCTGTGAATGGAACAACGAAAGTCTGAAATTGCATGGAGGCTGACCAAAATGATTGGCTTCAAAAACGCCTGTCTTAGCGAATTTTGCAGCTTCATCAGGTGTCAGAAGGTCTTCAATTAAATTAGCCATATCTGCTTCAACCAAAGCAGGCATATCCATTGCAGCAAGATTATTCTTGCGGATAAGAGGCTGAGAACCAATTTTAAGATGGAGTTCATTACCACCTAATGTAACAACTTTTTCAATTAACTTTTTAACATCCATGGTTTCACCTCTTATATAGCAACGAACTTGTTCTTATCGATTGCAAATTCGATAGCGGTCTTCATAGAAATAATCTTCTTTCCTACGAGAGTCTGAAGCTGTTTATCGAAAGAACGCATACCATCTGCTTCCTTCTGGCTCTGAATGGTTCTGAACATGCTTACATTGTTCTTCTTGATGAGTTCCTTCATCTGAACAGTGTTAATCATGATATCGAATATTGGCTTACGGCTTTCATTATTAACAGTTGGAACAAGTCTCTGGCTGATAATCATTCTAAGCTGGTTAGCAATTCTCTGTCTGAGGTTTTCACGTTCTTCAGGAACTCTGAGACCAGTAAGTCTTTCAATAATCTGGAGACAGTCACCACCGTCTGTAGCAGCTATAACAAGACAACCTGATTCAGCAAGTGTAAGAGCCTGGTCAAGAGCGTCTGCATAAACAACAGAGTCAGTAACAACGACATCAGGGTCTACACGGTAAGCTTCACAAAGACCATTATAGAAGTTTGAAATATCAACAGGAATACTGCGCTGTATGAAAGCTGCCTTATCATCCTGATATACAAATTCCACAGGGTTTTCAATGGTATAAATGCTCTTCTGGAAATTATGGTTCATATAATTCAGAATTGAAGCAATTGTAGTAGACTTACCTTCGCAGGATGGGCTTCCTACGAGAACAAGACCAGACTGCTGGAAAAGGGCCTTTTTCTGTACATCGTTAAAGCCAAGGTCTTCTAGATCAAGAAAGCTATTTTCAATAACTCTAAGAGAAATTGCAAAATGACCGCGTTCAAAGAATGCTGAGAATCTCAGACGGCCGATGCCATCAACATTTTCAGCATAAGTAACCTGGCGCTGATGACCAAGTATTTCTCTAGCTTTTGGAGTGCTGGTAGACAGGATTATTTTCTTAATCTGGTCTTCAGTAACAATGGTATCAAGCTTTTCCAGAACACCATTTACTCTGTAATATACCTTCTGATTCGGAGACAGATGAATGTCAGAAGGCTTCTTTGCCTTAACTAAGTCCCATATTTTAACTAATTCAGACATCAAAAACCCTTTCTTAAATTAGTAATTTTACAATTACATCCTCTGAAGCAATTCCAATACATTCTTCAATACCTGGCTGTCAGGCGGCAATGTCTTGCGCAAGCCTTCCAGAATAACTCTGGCTTTTTCAGCATTACCAACAGAATAGTAGCAAAGAGCCAAGTGGTAGGAAGAAGACAAGTCACGTGGATTTGCCTTCAAACCAATATTCAAGGCTTCAATAGCTTCGTCATAATGCTTGAGATTGAAGTATGCAAGACCTAATGCGCCATAAACCCTGATTTCATTCTTTTTATCGTCACTTCTGATAAATTCCTTCAGCTTGTTATAGCAATCTGCAAGCTGCTTCCAGTCTTTACGTCGGAAATACATCTGACCAAGCAGAATGCCTGCATCAATATGTGAAGGCTTGGCAACAAGTATCTTTTCAAGAAGATCACATGCCTTATTAGCGTCACCAAGATAATAAGAACAATTTGCCAGCAGATAACGTGCATCAAGGTCATGTGGTCTGGAAGCAATAACCTTTTCAAACTGCTGAGCAGCACGGTTATAATCCTTAACCAGATAGAACTCACGGCCCTGAGCCATGACAGAATCTATGCTTTCAATCTGGCTGCCAGCATCTTCAGCTGAAATTTCGCCCATATCAATCTTAACTTCACGCCCAAGAGCTTCAAGCAAAACTCTTGAATAAGACTTTGTATCCTGAATAAAGCTGCCGAGAACGCCTGCAACATTTGTCCAGGAAATAAGGTCCTGTTCACGTTTCTTTTCATCAAGATTTTCAGATATGGTCTTGAAAACGCCTAAGTCACCGTTTAAAAGAAGTGCCTGGTAGTATTCTACAAAAACACTGGCTCTTACAGCACTCAGAAATTTCTTTGCCTGGTTAAGCTCTTTAACAGCACCGAGGTGACCTAGTGCCGAAATAAGCCAAGGCATTTCTTCTTCAGGTTCCTTTTTGATTCTTTCATAAATCATTGGAACAGCTTCATACAAATGCCTGTCTACAACATATTTCAGCAGAAGCTCAATAACAGGAGGACAATCTTCCTTCTTTAAACGTGTAAGAATAAGGTCATTGGGGAAATCATCCATGCCAAGAGCACATTCAACAACTTCTCTGCGAACCCACTGGTTTTCATCATCCAGCAACGGCTTGATTTCAGTAACGCCTACTGCGTCACCAAGTGCCATAGCTGCTTTAAGAGCCATCTTTCTTACACCGAAGTTTTCATCTTCAAGCAGTGTGTGTATATATTCACTTCGCTTTTCACAATCAACCCTGGCAAGAACATATGCTGCAGAACGTCTTGTTGAAGCGTCACGGCTTACAAGCATACAGCCTATTTCTTCAAAAACAGCCTTAGTATCAAACTTGGCAAGAGCAATACACATATTAGCTCTTACTCTGTTATTCGGATGACCGTAGAAGCGTTTAAGCTTTCTCTTCATTTCAGGGCCAGGAATCTTCAGCATTGAAATAGCTTCAACAGCATTGGCCTGAATACGCGGGTCAAAAGAATCCAAAGCACTTTCAAAGGTCTTAAGAAGCTTTCCTTCTGCAAAGCTTGAAAGTGATGAAATAATAATAGCTTTGAGACGTGAATCCCTGATTACTTCAAACTGCCCTACCAAAGCTGGTATAGCATCCGGATCCTTCATCTTTGAAAGAATTTCAAGAACGTTAATTACAATCCATTCGTCCGGGTCGTTAAGCAGGCTGCAAAGAGCCTGAACAACGTCACGGCCGCCCATTTTGTAAAGAGCTCTGGCAGAATAATAACGAACCATTCTGTCTTCATCATGAAGAAGTTCCATCAAAGTCTTAGTAGCCATCGGGTCACCGATTTCACCCAAAACTCTGACTATTTCTTCCTTATAAAGGGAATCCGGGTCCTGAAGTCGTTCGATGAGCTTGGAAACAGGTGTGCTGCTCTTATAATGTCCAAGAGCGGTTATCGGTTCCAAATAATCAGGGTATTCATTGAAAATCCTTGTTAAAGTCGGTAAAGATTCGTTATCACCGATTTTTCCAAGGCTTATCAATGCTTCAAACCTTAGTTCATCTGATACATCTTCATTCTTTACAAGAGCTTCAAGCTTATCGGTAATTGGCTTCATCAGCCTTCTACCGGCTTTTATGTATCTAAATGCTTCAATTTCTTCGTTTTGTTGTTGCATAATCATTCTACAATTTCTCTCATGATGTTAGCGATAAGCTTTGGATCAACGCGTTCATCTTTTAGGATTTCAGACAAAGAGTCCTTCAATGTCTTGCAGCCGTCCTTACGGGCAAGCATCAAAGCAGACTTAAGCTGATTTGTCTTCTTTTCTCTGACCTGATTTCTCATTGCTGAGTTCATAATCATTATTTCGTGAGCCATTACACGTTCCTTCTTGTGAAGGCTTGGCAGCAATATCTGGGAAATAATGCCTATGAGTGACATAGAAAGCTGAGTTCTGATTTCATCATGTCTATGGCCAGGGAACATATTAACAATACGGTCTATAGTTTGAACTGCACCAACAGTATGCAATGTTGAGAAAACCAGGTGACCGGTTTCCGCAGCAGTCAGAACCATTTCAATTGTATCTACATCGCGCATTTCACCAACTAGAATAACATCCGGGTCTTCACGCAATGCATTCATAAGTGCACTGGAATAGCTATTTGATGTAACCCCTATTTCACGCTGAGTAAAGATAGATTTCTTTTCGCGGTAAACGAATTCTATAGGGTCTTCAATAGTAATAACGTGACGTGACGAGGTTTTGTTGATTTCGTTGATGATGGCAGCCAGTGTATGAGTCTTGCCTGAGTTAGCCGGGCCTGTTACGAGGAAAAGTCCTCTCGGAAGCTGAGCGATATCCTTCAGAATGGGTGGCAGACCTAAGCTTTCAATAGAAGGCACATTCTGAGGAATAAATCGGAAAGCGCCGCTGAGGCACCCTCTTTGTGTGTATATACAGGCTCTAACTCTAAAGCGGCTCTTGTAGGCTGTCATAAAGTTAGCTTCAAATCGTGTTTTAAGATCCTGCTGGTCCTTCAATTCCATTAAAGGAAGAAACAGGTTTGGCATTTCCTGGAATGCCAGAGGTTCTTCGGCTAATGTGATTAAGCGGCCACCAACTCTGATGATTGGCGGTGAACCAGCTTTCAGATGAAGGTCTGAGGCTTGACGTTCTATGGCTATATCGAAATATCTGTGTATTTTTAAAGTTTGCATTCAGGCCTCCCTTATTCTTGAACCTGACCCGGTAACGGCTTTGCCTGCAAAAGCTTACGCAAAGCATTGGGGTTCGGAGCAGAAGCAAAGGCTTCTTCAGCAGTGACTATCTTATCTTTTACAAGCTGGGCCAATGACATTTCCATGGTCATCATACCCGTTTCGCCGCCTGTTTCAAGATAAGACGGGAGCATATGAATCTTGCCTTCTGCAATGAGGCTTCTTACACCAGAAGTATTCAGCAGAAGTTCAAAAGCAGCCACACGACCGCCATTTATTCTTCTGAGCAAGGTCTGGGAAACAACACCGCGCAATACCATTGAAAGCTGCAAAAGAATCTGATTGTGTCTGTCTTCCGGGAAAACATTAACAATACGTTCAGCAGTAGCAACAGCGGAATTGGTATGCAGTGTAGCGATAACAAGCTTCCCCGTTTCTGCGGCATTGAGAGTCAATGATATTGTTTCTGGATCACGCATTTCACCGACAACAACAATATCTGGGTCTTGGCGCAAAACAGTCAGGAGACCTTCATAGAAGCTACGACAGTCAACACCGACCTGACGCTGATTGAAAAAAGACATATTGTCTTCAAACTGGTATTCAATCGGGTCTTCAAGAGTCACAATATGACGTTTGGCATTCTGGTTCACATAGCTGAGATAGCTTGCCAGGGTAGAGGTCTTACCAGCACCTGTCGGGCCTGTAATGAGAATAAGACCATTTGGCTGTTCTATCAGCCTTCGGGCAGCATTAGGCAACCCGATTTCGTCAAATTCCATAACACGGTATGGAATAACTCTGAACACAGCGCCCGGACCGTTTAAATCAGTATAAAGATTTACTCTGAAGCGGCAAACACCTTCGAGGGTGTAAGCAAAGTCAAGCTCATGATTTTTGCGGAACTGCGCTTCCTGTTCGGGATTAAGCAAGGCTTCAATGATTTTTTCGAAATCATTTTTGCTGAACTTATAACCTTCAACAGGTGTAATATGCCCGTCGACACGGATACACGCAGTTTTACCGACCTTCAGATGCAAGTCTGATGCGTTCTGGTCAAATGTAAGTTTTAGTAATCGATATAAGCTTTTTTCGTCTGCCATAAATTTTAGTATAACATACTTTCAATGCAAAAAAAACAAGCTGAAATCAACTGAATTAAAAGCTTAAAACCAAGCTTTCTTATATAACAAAGTGATTATCTATAGCCGATGTTTATAACGTCAAGGAATAAATGCAGCAATAATTAATCAGCACATAATAAAGCTTCATTTTCCTTCTTTATAATTATTCACAAAGTAGTTCTTTATTACTACTGAAATCTTTGATATATTAGTTTGCATAACGAAATAAGAGGGTATTTTTTATGGTAGCTAATCAAATTGTCGAAAACAACATAAAACCGTTATTGGCAAAGCTTATACACAACTTTTTAGCAGGTGATTATAACCAGCGCCGAGAATCAGCTATTGCTCTTTCCAAATTCAAAGGTGAAAAAGCAACCGACTTTTTGCTTGAAACCTATGAAAGCGACAATATGCAGGACTTTATGGCCCTTGCACTTGGTAATATCGATTCCAGCAAGTCTGTTAAGCTTTTGATAAATGCCTTAAAAGACCCAAGTCAGGAAGTCCGTTTTAATGCTGCCCGCGCTTTAGGCATGATGGAAAATCCTGAAGCCTTCGACATTCTGATGGAAGCCCTCAACAATTATATCGATTCTAACCTTGCTACCACAAGCCAAGAAACAATCGTCGATGACGCCATGATTTTCTTTGAAGAAGATTCCATTATTGGCGCTATCATTGCTCTTGGCAAAATTAAGAACTGGATGGCCAACGCTCTTTTAAAGAGACTGTATGCCCAGGAAAAGAATGCCCGCATCAGAGCTTCTGTAATTATGGCACTGGGAATGATGGCCAGCGACAAGCTTATGCCAGTTTTCCAGGGGGCACTTCGTGATGAAGACCCACGTGTCAGAGCAAACGCAATTGAAGCTATTGAAGGCATTAAATCCGGTTCAATAGTTGGTATTCTCCAGCCATATCTTGAAGACCCCAATAACCGTGTTAGAGCTAATGTTGCTAAGGCAATCTGGAAATATGGTGATTTCGATGTTTCTGAAACCCTTACAGGAATGCTTGAACATGGCGACAAATGGTATCGTGCCTCTGCTGCCTACGCCATCGGTGAAATCAATGACCCGAAGTTTATTCACCTTCTTTCAAAAGCCCTTAAGGACGAAGATTCCGACGTAAGAAGAAATGCTGCAAATGCCATCAGAAAGATAGAGCTTTCTGAAGCAACACCAAATCTTGTTCCAATGCTTAACGACCCGAACTTTGACGTTCGCGTAGAAGCTATTCAGGCTTTAACAAGATGCTCACCAGGCGTTGCTTATGAACATCTCATCAATCATCTTCCTAAAGAAGAAAACCACATTGTTCAAGCTACATGTATTTCATGCCTTGGCCAATTGGGTAATGAAGAAGCAGTTCCTGCAATATCAGGTTATCTTAGCAGTGAAGACCCACGTGTTATTTCAAATACAATTGACGCACTGGTTAAGCTTTGCAAAAAGCCGGACACTTCACTTCTTGGCCGCTTGAAATATCTACTTAGCCACGAAGACAACCGCGTTAAGAGCACCGCAATCAGAACCCTCTGGATTTGGGGTGAATATTCTGTATTAGACAATCTCCGCGGATTCTTCAAGAGCAATGACAAAAAGCTTATTCAGTCTGCTACCTTCGTTCTTGGCGAAATTGGCAAGGAAATCAGTAATGACCAGCAGATGTGTGATACCATCAACAATATCATTGCTGAACTCATTGATAATCCTGATGAAATCAACAAACTCAATGCAGAAGAAGCCGAAGACGCTGCAAAAGCAACAACTAGTGTTCCTGAAACCAAACCAGCAGTAGAAGCAGTTAAGCAGCAACAGCTTCCAGCCTCTCGCGAAGAAGTCAAAGAAGAAGTATCACTTCCTACAGATTCAATTAACCAGAGCACTGAAGAAGCTCCGAAACCAGTTCTTATCAGTAACGAAATCCTTCCTGATAACAGCTTTGCAGAAGAACTTACCCAGGCTGCAGACTTTATTGCCGAAAAGGAATATGACGAAGCAGAAGAAATCTTCAATGCAATTCATGAAAAATCACCGAAGCATGTCAAAGCACTTCTTGCCCACGCAAATATGCTGTTCATGCTTAAGCGCAATAATGAAGCTGCCAGATTGTATAAGGACGCCCTCGAAGTTAATCCGAACATAGTTAAGGCTCTATTTAACCTTGGGACCATTTATTTCTGCGCACGCAAATATGAAACCTCTCTGCAGTATCTTGTAAAAGCACTCAGCATTTACCCGAAGATTCTTGGCGCTTACCTGCTTCTTGCCCAGATTTATCAGATTGCAGGCAAATACAGCGACAGTATCAAGCTTTTAACACGAGCTGCTGACCTTTCACCACGTAACCCTGTTATTTATCAGAAGCTTGCTGCTCTTCACATGCAGCTGCATCAGTTTGATGAAGCCATTGTTGTATTGCATAAGGCTCTTGATATTTCTCCAGTAGACATTGAAGCCAGCATTCTTCTTGCATACTGTTATAATTACACAAACAAACCTCAGGAAGCCTTCAATGCTATGGACCTCACTTTGAAGATGTGTTCTCAGTCGCCGCAGCAGGAAGTTGCCATAAAGCAAATCCTGAAGGGTTATGTTTTCACTAAGACTGCTCTTGGTTATGCTTCTTCAGAAAGATAATCACCAGAAGCTTCAACAAGAACCGATTGGGGAGTAATATACTCCCCTTAACCCTTTTATTTGATAAGTTCTATAACGTTATTATGGCACGAGCAGTAAAGAATACAAAAATTATATTAGACGATCCGGTAGGCAATATTGCCGGGGTTGGCCCTAAGAAAGCTGAGGCCCTTAACAAAGCTGGTTGCCAGTGTGTTTTCGACATTCTCAGATTCTACCCGACCAAATATCAGGACCGTCGTAAAGCTACCCCTGTTTCCATGATTGAAAACGGGAAAATGTGCTTACTTCGTGTCACTCTTGAATCCATTAAATCAGCCTTTGCTCGCCGTGGTCTCACTGTAATTACCGCTAATTTTTACGATAAAACCGGGAAGGTCTCGGCAAAATGGTTTAATAGAACCTATTTAACTAAGCAACTTCTACCTAATGTTGAATACTGGGTGTTTGGAACTGTTGGCAAGGTTGGAAATAATCTTATAATCAACAATCCTGAAGTTGAAAGAATAGAAGAAGCAAATGGCCAGCGCGCTGATGTGCTTACCCCGATTTACCCCTCTAATGCTAGACTCGCTGAGGCTCACATCTCTCCCTTAGGCCTTCGCAAGCTCATTGCACAGATTCTTGACAATATCGACTGGGGAAACTCTTTACCAGGCGCTTTAAGAGGCACTGCCTTTGATAAAATAATTGAAGCCATAGCTGAAATTCACAGACCTCAATCAGAAGAAAGCCTTCAGAAAGCCAAATTCACCCTTGCCTTCTTCGACCAGGTTCTCTTTCAGATTGGTGTTCTGAAACGACGTGAACATCTCACAGGCTATTTAACAATGCCTGATTCCAGTAAGCCACCACGCTTTGAATCGCCCTACCCTCTGCCCTTCAAGCTGACTAATGGCCAGACTGAAGCCTTGAGCGAAATTGTGGCTGATCTTAAGAATAATCTAACGCCTATTGAAAATGAAGATAAGGCCAGACCCCCTATGAACCGCCTGCTTCAAGGTGACGTTGGTTCCGGGAAAACCTTAGTTGCTTTCTTATCAATGCTTCATTTCTGCCTTGAGCTTGCCCCTGGCTACCAGTGCGCTTTCATGGCACCAACTGAAATTTTAGCAAGACAGCATTTAATAAACTTCAAAAAGTTTTTCCCACAGTTCGCTGATAAAGCTGTTATTATTACCGGCAGCCAGAAAACTGCTGAAAAGCGCCTTGCCAATGATTTAATAGCAACTGGCGCTGCAACCTTTGTATTCGGAACCCATGCCATGTTCTCTGAAAATGTAAAGTTCAGGGAATTAGGTTACTGCATCATTGATGAACAGCAACGCTTTGGTGTTAATCACAGAAGACTTCTTTTCAATAAAGGAAGTAACCCAAATCAGCTTCTGCTCTCTGCTACGCCTATCCCTCGAACCCTTTCACTGACAATATTTGGCGATATGGATACAAGTATAATCAATGAAATGCCACCTGGCAGAACACCTGTTTCCACCAGAATTGAACGAAGCTTTAAGGCGGTTGTTCCAGACATAGAAGCAGCCCTTGCTGCTGGAAATCAGGTTTATATAGTCTGCCCGCTTATTGAGCTTTCAGATGAAAGAGACTGGGTTTCAGTTGAAGAAGCTGCAGATAGAGTCAGTGATTTGCTTCCAGATGCAACCTATGCTACCCTTACAGGTGCTCAGACCTGGGATGAAAAAGAAACGGTCATGCAAAGCTTCAAGGACCGTGAACTGCAAATCCTTATTGCGACCACAGTTGTAGAAGTTGGTGTAGATAATCCAAATGCCACATTAATGATTATTGAAAACGCTGACTGCTTCGGTCTCTCACAGCTCCACCAGCTAAGGGGCAGAGTTGGCCGCGGTTCTGATAAATCAACCTGCATTCTCATTTCCCATAATGACGAAAATGCAGAAAGACTAGATGTGCTAGCTTCAACCAATGACGGCTTCGAGCTTTCAATGGAAGACCTTAAGCTCAGAGGTCCAGGAGACCTGGTTGGCACCCGTCAGAGTGGCTTAGGTCACCCGTGCTTCTCTCATAGAATTCCTCAGAAGCTTGTAGAAAATGCTAGAAAACGAGCTTTTGAAATACTTACAATCGACCCAGCGGAGGTTCGCGACTGGTTCCATCAGCAGATGGTCCGCTCCTTTGGTGAGTCCTACAAAACCTTTATGGAAGGTGGTTAATTAATCATGCGTGTTATTACCGGCAGTGCCAAAGGTAGAATTCTGAAAATGCCCGGTGGTGGTCAGACCCGCCCCGCGATGGACAAAGTAAAAGGCTCCACTTTTAATATTATAGCCTCATTGGTTGATGGCGCCCGCTTTCTAGACCTCTTCGCAGGTTCAGGGAATCTAGGTATCGAAGGCTTGAGCCGCGGCGGCAGCTATGGTGCCTTCGTCGATATGTCCAGGGAATGTGCCAAAACTATAAAAGAAAACCTTGTTATGTGCAAATTGGACGACAAGGCAGAAGTATTCTGTATGGATGTTATGAAGTTCCTGCAGACTTCTACTTTAGACCCATTTGATATTGTATTTATTGACCCGCCATATTTAAAAGGCCTGTTGGATCCAATTCTTAAGTATATCCCACAGTGCCCGTTATTTACTCATGATACGCTCTTTATCATCGAACGCCAGATCAAAGACATCATCGGAGTAGAAAACAACCCAGACTACAAGCTTCTTGATGAACGCTTCTACGGCGCCACAGTCTGCACCTACTTTCGCATGGCAGATAAAGAATAATCCATACTCTCCATATTGAAATTGGTGCCACCTAACCAGCCTAGATATAATGCATAATTCATAATTCATAATTCATAATGCATAATGCATAATTCATAATGCATAATTGATTGTTTTGTTTTTCTGCTGCTTCGAAATACTCGCTGCTAATACCTGAATTGAGAATTGAGAATGGAAAATTGAGAATTGAGAATGGAGAATTGAGAATGGAGAATGGAGAATGGAGAATGGAAAATTGAGAATGGAGAATGGAGAATTATTTGTTTATTTTAGTTTCTACTGCTTTAAGCAACTTTAGTGCTATGCGAAAGTTAGATTGTAAAATTTTAAGTGAGGATGTCTTAACCCTCCTTTTTAGAGGCTGTCCCAAAACTAGAAATTTGTAAAAATCCCGATGTACAGTAGATTCCTAAAAACCTCCCTTTTTAAGGGAGGGTAGGGAGGGTTTTGATTTTAGAAGAAACTTGTTTTGAATGCATAAAATCGAGTTTTTAGACAGCCTCTTTTAAGGAGGGACCAAGGGAGGTTTGCCCTGCACTATCAACTGGCAATTGATACCCATAGCAAGCAACTGCTGTTTTCTCGGCTAAAAGCTAATAGCCAACAGCCAATAGCGTATTAAATCACCATTCTGCATCCACTGCTATAAACAAAATAATTATGCATTATGAATTATGAATTATTAATTAATTATAGTGTCTTCTGGGGTTGGTGTTGAAGCTGCGGCTACGTTCATTGAGGCATACTTCATGATGGTCGGATACATCGCTGGATTTGGATTAGTTCTAGCGAGTGCTATTGCGTTGTTGCCCTGTGCATTTTCATCATAAATGCTTGCACCAGCAGCAATCAAAACCTCGCAGACTTCTGGATTATCACCAGTAGCTGCAGCATGAAGCAGTGGTGTCATACCGCTTTCATCTGTGTCATGAACAGAAAGACCCTGTTCCAATAAAAATTTTACCATTTCAGGGTTCGGGTTAACTATTGATGCTATTATCAATGGTGTAACATTGCCTAATGCAAGAGCTTCCAGGTCACCACCATATTCCAGGATACTCTTTAACACTTCTATATTTGTATTCATAGCAGCATCGAAAACAGCAGTAGAGCCATTTTCATCTATACGATTAGCTCTGAATCCATACTTAGAAATCAAAATCTTCGGAATTACAGGATTTTCATTGGAGCCTGCAGCATAATTAAGCAAATCCCTACCAGACTTGTCATGATCATGGATATTTGCTCCGAGCTCTATTAAAGTTTCAAGGACTTCAATATTAATATTGCAGGCTGCGTGCATAATAGCTGTTGTACCCTTTTTGTAGCTATCCCTATAAGGTACAAACCTCTTATGTTTTTCGGCTTCTTCTTCAGCTTCAAGCTGCTTTATTACATCAGCTTTTACAGCATCAGGTGGAATTTCTTCGTCAACCTCTGGTTCGCGTGAACGAAGATCAATTTTTATTCCTTTATTTACCAAATATCTTACAACATCAGGATTAATATTAAATCTTGAAGCAATCATCAAAAGATTCATGCCGTTCTGATAAAATCTAAAAATATCTGCACCATGTTCCACAAGACTGTTCATTACTGCTAAGGATATGTTGTTGAAAGCGCAGTAATAAATAGCATCGTATCCACCCTTCCCCTTAGAATCTATAGGAAGATGTAATTCATCAACAAGGTAATCAATAAATTCTGGTGATTGAGCATTACTACCCGCTATGCACAGAGCATTACAGCCTTCAGTATCAGTAGCCTTAATATCAGCGCCATTCCTAACCAGCATTTTCATAATGCATATATTTGGATTAGCTGTAGAATACAGGAATGGTGAAAATCCCAAGTCATCCTTTTTGTTAATATCAAACAGACCTGATTTAACCAGGAATTCAACAGCTGTCACTGAAGGATTCTGTTCACAAGCAATATGAAGTGCACTACGGCCATCATTATGTTTAATATGAGGATTTGCCCCAAGACGAAGAAGTTCCATCAATACTTCCGGACGGTGATTTCCTCTCGCAGCATAAAGGAATGGAGTAGCCTTGATATCATCAAAAGCATTTACATCAAGACCGGATTTAACAAGGTATTGCAAAACCTTTATATCAGTAGTTGAAGAAGCAGCAAAATGCAATACAGAACGGTTATCAGAGTTTTTGGTATGAATATCAGCACCGAGCTTAATAACATACTTAAGCATCATCAGGTTATTATAACCAGCTGTAGCAGCAAGAAACAACCATCTTACATGTTCGTCATTGGCAAAATTACTTAAAGCAGCCAGCTTCTTTACTACCTTTGTACTCTGTGTCTGCTCTAATACATAGCAAAACGCCTTTTTCCCAGTAGAATCTTCTGCATTTACGTCTGCACCGTTATCAATAAGTATTCCAGCTATTTCATCATTTATGTTAAGGCTGGAATACATCAAAGGAGTTCTGCCTTCTTTGTTCTTTGCATTTATTGGATACCCAATTCTGATCATCGTTCTTACGACAACAGGATTTGTATTCATATAAGCAGCATAAAACAACGGACTCTGATCTAGCTTATCTTTTGTTATAAGACGTGCACCGTATTTTATCAAAGTCTTGAATATTTCCACATCGGGCTTAGTTACAGCATACATAAATGGTGTACAACCCATGTTGTCTTCTTCATTTACATCAATACCAAAACCGATTAAGGTTTCAAGAATTTCAGCGCTGTTATTTTCCTGGGCAGCAATGTGAAGAGCATTTTTACCGTCATTGGTCTTGGCGAAAACATCTGCCCCAGCTTTCTTTAAAACCTTTAGTATCTGCGGGTTAGTATTCTTGGAAGCAGCCATAAGAAAAGGAGTTACACCTGTTTCTGTTTCACGGAGATTTATATCTGCACCAGCTTTTATAATAGTTTTTATAACCTTTGGGTTAGTATTATCTGCGCAAGCAATGTGCAATGGACCGCAACCATGTTCTTTATCTTCTTCAAGATCAAGTCCCTGGGTAATTAGATATTCTAATATCTTTTCATTTGGATTTAGAATGGCGCTGGCAGCAATACCAAAATCAAAGGGTTCGCCCTTGCAGTGCCAAAAATTGTTTTCGGCCATATATTGTATAACTTTTACGTCTGTGCAGTGGCCAACTGCGAATTCCAGCATACTCACACCATCGTGACTTTCAGGAGTTTTTCTTTTTTCGTACAACTTGAAAGCCCGCATTAGATATTCACTATATGCAGGATTGCCTTCAAGCGTATTCCATAATGTAGATTTTTCTGTCATTTCTAACCTCTTTTTTGTAGGGTTATACTATATAACATATTTGAAAAAAAAGCAAAAAAAAATGCCACTCTTACGAGTGGCATTTTCATACTTTATAAGTTTATGGGTATGTTAATTGTTAACAGCGCCAGTAGCACGAAGGGTTTCGTATTCGTTATAAGCTTCTCTGTATTCTTCAAGAGCAGCCTGAACGTCGTTACCATTAGCTCCGCCGCTATTAGTTACGAGGTTAGTATATCTCTGATAGGCTTCGATATAACGATCATGAGCAGCTTTGAGAGATTTACTTTCAGTAGTGGTAACAGCACCAGAAGCATCAGCTTCTTCAGCAGCGCTGAGAGTTGTTGAAACAGTTTCTGGAGCAGCAGCAGCTGGGATATCGTCTGAAACAGTTACTGAATTTGCAGTACCGATTGTGATGATTTCGCAACCAGCAGCACCAACGTTTACAGGTTCTTCTTCGCCAGCAGGAATTACGCTAGACATCTGGTAGTCACCTGGTGTGATGGTGAGAGTTTCAGATTCTGGAAGAACTGAATTGTCTTCGCCAGCTTTTGCTTTCTTTTCTTTATATTTCTTGTAGATGAAGTAACCAGCAACACAAGCACCTACAACAACTAATGCAGGTATAAAGAGTGGGCTTGTGAAGATACCAGCAATGAAGCCACCTACGGCACCAATAGCTGAACCTATAGCACCTGCGAATGCAGATACAGCACCAAGAACACCGCCGCCGATAGCAGCAACGCCACCAACGATAGCTGAACCAACGCCAGCAATTCCACCAGCACTAGCAATAGCGCCACCAATAGCTGGAGCAGCAAGTGCAATACCAGCACCAGCAGCAACACCTACAGCACCACCAACAAGAACGCTCTTCTTGTCGAGAGACTGAATCTTTTCCTTAATAGAACCGAATGCTGGAGCAGGCTGGAAAACAGTGTAGTCTACGAGCATGAGTAATGAGAGAACCATGCAAAGTAAAACTTTAGCCCTTTTCATCTTATAATACCCCCAAGTATGAAACTTATTAAACTTATAATTTGGGTCATGGGTTTGTGTACCCTTACCATTGTTAATTTAATTTTACTGATAAAATTATAAAGCGTCAAGGGGGGCACAAATTTTTTTTCAAAAAAACTTGATATATTTTACAAGTAGATGTCAAAGTTCGTCTAATTCTGCTTTTAGCTATTAGCTTTTGGCTTCGAGCTTCAGGCTTCCAGCTTCCAGCTTCAAGCTTCAGGCTTCAGGCTTCAGGCTTCCAGCTTCCAGCTTCAAGCTTCAGGCTTCAGGCTTCCAACTTCCAGCTTCAAGCTTCAAGCTTCAGGCTTCCAGCTTCCAGCTTCAAGCTTCAGGCTTCAGGCTTCCAACTTCCAGCTTCAAGCTTCAAGCTTCAGGCTTCAGGCTTCAGGCTTCAGGCTTCCAGCTTCAAGCTTCAGGCTTCAGGCTTCAAGCTTCAAGCTTCAAGCTTCCTTCAGCAGCTCAGCCAGAATAGTATTGCGAGCTTTTATCTTATTGTTGTTCACAGCTATACTAATAGCCTTCTGTGTACCAAGAAATACCATTGTCTTCTTGGCTCTGGTCAGGCCAGTATATACAAGATTGCGCTGAAGCATCATATAATGTTGAGTATGCGTAATCATGACAACAGCGGGATACTCACTACCCTGTGACTTATGTATTGTTACAGCATAAGCATGTGCGAGATCTACAAAATCAGCACTCTGGAAAGCAACTGTACCCTGCGGGAAGTCAATAGTGACTTCCTGTTCCTCAGTGTCTATGGCAGTAATAACACCGATATCACCATTGAATACATCAAGATCATAATTATTTCTTAATTGAATAACTTTATCGCCTACTCTCAGAATTCTGCCAGCATGCGCGATTTCTGCCTTATCAGAAGATGACGGATTAAGTATTTCCTGCAAAACACTGTTCAATGCAACAGCACCAAGAGGTCCTCTGTTCATAGGAGTCAATACCTGTATATCTCTTATAGGTACATAACCAAATTTTTTCGGCAGACTCCTGGCAACCACATTCTTTAATAAATCAATTACCTTGTCTACTGGTTCAGCCTGAAGGTAATAACAGTCAGTTTTTGACTTTCCATCAGGAACAGTAAGAACTGGCATCTTACCTTTATTGATAAGATGAGCGTTCTTAATAATATCAGAGGTTTCAGCCTGTCTGAAGATTGTATCTAATGTTACAGTAGGAACAATCCCGGAACGGATAAGTTCATTCAAAACAAGGCCTGCACCAACTGAAGGCAGCTGGTCCACGTCACCTACCATCACAAGTGAAGCTCTTTGAGGAACAGCCTGAACAACAGAATAAAACAGGTTCATATCAACCATTGAAGCTTCATCTATAATAAGCACATCACAATCTAATGGAGTTTCGTGGTTGTATTTGAAGCCATGGTTCTGATGGTCGTATTTCAACAATCTATGAATAGTAGAGGCATCAAAGCCTGATACTTCTGCCAATCTCTTTGCCGCTCTTCCAGTAGGACTGGCCAGAAGAACCTTATGTCCCATAGCCTTGTGAGCCATTACTACTGCCTTTAATGTAGTTGTCTTCCCAGTGCCGGGGCCGCCAGTAATAATAACAAAGCCCTTAGTAAGTGATGTTTCTACCGCAAACTGCTGGATATCACTCAGTTTTAAGCCATGAGATTCCATAGCCTGATCTAAGACTGCTGCCAGTTGTTCCCTTGGAATATTCCTTACACAGGAAACAAGGCGCTTTACAAAATAAGCGCTCTTAGCTTCTGAATAATAGTTTGTGGGAAGGTAATAAAGCTTTTTATCATTGTATTCCTTCAGTATAACTTTTTTAGAAGAAACCAACTGATTCAAGGCATTAGAAACAATTATTTCATCATTTATTCCCAGGGTTTCACCAGCAAGCTTAAAAAGCTCTTCACCGGTCAAAAACAGATGTCCGTCTTTATTCACAGAATTCAGGGTATAAAATATACCGGCAGTCACACGTCGCTGGTCATTTCCGATTATGCCAAATTCCCCGGCAATGTCATCAGCTTTCTTAAAACCAATGCCAGGAATTTCATCGGCAAGTATGTACGGGTTCTCAGATACCTTCTTAATTGCTTCCTTATCGTATCGTTTAAAGATTCTAGCCGCATAAGCAGTAGAAATACCGTGTCCTTGCAGAAACACCATAATATCCTGTATGGAGCGATGCAAAAAGAAGCCCTGAGAAATTTTGTCAGCCTTGTTAGGCCCGATTCCCGGACACTCGGCAAGCTTTTCCGGATTGTTTTCTATTATTTCAAGTGTATCTATGCCAAAGGTTTTTACAAGCTTCTTAGCAGTAACTGGTCCAATACCTTTAATAAGTCCGGAACCAAGAAACTTTTCTATTCCCTTTAAAGTAGCAGGTTTAAGAACGGTATAATGAGAAGTCTGGTATTGCATACCAAAAGTCGGATGGCAAGCCCAGGTTCCGTAAGCCTTTATTTCCTCGCCCGGCTGAATCATGCAAAAATTACCGACTAGCGTAACACCATTCGGATAATCGCGCCCGGAGGCCTTCAACACGTGGTAACCATTCTGCTCATTGGCAAAGGTTATACGTTCAATAGTTACTGTAATACTGTCATTATTCACAAATATATACTAGCATATTAAACGATTCATTCCAATACCATTGACTTACAACCATAATAAATGCTAACTTTCGGCTATGGGTAAAAATATATCATTAATTTTAGCGATAGTAATAGCCGGTTATTTAGCAATGCAGCTGAATGACCCATGGCGTCATATTTCGCCTGCCGACATATATACAGCTATTATATCAACTGATGGCAACATTACCCCAGGTATTCGTCAGGATTTTCTTGTTAATATATTCAAGGAAATAGATGGCCAGCGCACCTTTGAATCTAAGATCAATCTCGGAATGCAATTCATAATGCCATTAGCTGACGGGACAACACGTGAAGCCAATGTTCCGCTTACCTTTGCTATGCCGGGCAAATATACCTGCTCATGTGAGTTTCCTGAAGAACTTGATTACACAACAGTGAAAGCTGTTCTTTACCCTGACAAGCGAGTCGACAAACCAATTCTCACCTGCGAAATTCCTGTTAAAAGGGAAAGGGCCATCGTGGTCCAGCCACCTGAAAACCAGCTCTATACCGGCAGCAAGGTTTTGTTTAAATTAGCTTCAGTAGATAAAAAGACAGGTCTCAGCATTTTTAAGATTCCTGTCAGAGTCAAACTGATTGCCCCATCAGGCTTAACAACTATAAATCGTGTTGTAACAACAGATTCAGACGGTTTAGCAAATTTTGAAACAGTAATACATCCTGCTTCCCCCGAAGGCTTCTATACATTTATATTTCAATCAGGAAGCTTTGAGCAAAGGATTTCTATTTATATAAAGCGCAAAGATTCTGATAAGCCGGAATTAAGCTCATTAGAAACTATTCCAACCTATATGACTGAACAGGAAAGCAATGAAACCTGCGGCTTCATTTTTAACCTGAATTGTCAGAGCGCAGACACTCTGTTAGCTTATGGTTGCCCAGATTCAGACCATAGACAGATTGAAATATGGCAGAACGGCAAGCTTCACTATTTTTCCAATTTAGACCTCGAAGGTGGAACTGTTTCATTAGTTCTCCAAAAGCCACTTCTTGCTGGGTGCCCTGCCCTTTTTAAGGTTTGGCAGATTTCAGATGACGAAGTATCAACTCATGAAAAAATCAGATATATAGCTCCTCACAACAAGAATAAATATAATCTGTTTTTAACGGAACTAAATTCTGAGTTCCAAAACACAGAAAAAGACAAATTGGCGCTTGCTTTGGCAAGAAAAGGCTTTATAGGCACCAGTCACAAGCTTAAAGTCAATAACCTTACTAAAGAGCAGTCCCAGAATCTCAAAGCAGTTTATCCCAATCCGCAAAGTGAAATTCCACTGTCTTATTTCCAGAATCTCATTATTGGAAGCTCTTCAATAACTCCAGAACCTGATTTTTATATGGTTGAAAGCGAAATGGTTCTTTCTGCTTCAGAAACCTACAGAGTATATCTAAGTTCCAAAGATTTTCTCGAAAGCTATATAAAACGCACAAGAGAGTCTGGGCAGACTCTTCCAAAACTTCTTCAGGAAGCAATTTGCAGAGTAGATAATTATAGCAATCTTGATATTCCAAGCCAGAATGACGAGCAGGAAGAAATAGAAGGACTGCTCATTCCATTATCTGAAGCCTTTGCTTATCTTCAGACTTTCCCGGATGTGAAAAAGCAGTTTATTTCACCTGTTCTTAGCACTGTTAATCGTATTAAAAACATATCATTCATTCCTGCTGAGTTCATTTTTGAATATTCAAAAGGTGGTTATGATTTGGATAACGCCCCAATGCTCAATATTTACCCGACCGACCGCAGTTTCCAGAGTATTCAAGGATTGTTTAAGCAGACTGGAAAAGTCCAGATTTCTAACGATACTGCAACAGCAACAATAGACCTCAATCAACCAGTAATCGTCATACCACAAGGCTTCACCCACCTGACTAACCTCCGCTCCCTCCCAATAATAATATCCAAATGATGCTTATAGGCCTTGCTTCTATATCTGTTTGCAGTAGAAGTATTACCCTTTCGCTATTAGCTACTGGCTATTAGCCGAGAACAGCAGACCAATTGCAATAGAAACTACTCGGCTCTTATGTCTTATTTTCTCGGCCAATAGCTAAAAGCCAACAGCCAAAAGCTTATAGAATCACACATTAACATGCAACCTCTATAAAACATATCAAGCTTTCTAGCTTTCTTAATTTATTGAAATTATTCCAATATTTGTTATAATTAGCTTATGAACAAGTTTATAAGCAAAAGTTTATATATAGCTTTATCAGCTTTCCTCATCGCCTCAGCACCTGTTTATGCCTGCGACGATACTCTTGTAATGCTCTTAACTGCTAAGAACCCTACAAGCGAATTCTCTAAGACCATACGTACCTTCATGAATTCAATGACAGTGCTTGGAACAGCTCTGAAATACACTCAAAAGGATGACTATTCAACAGAAGTTAATGGTGCCTTAGACGCATGGCTTGAATTCTCAAAGAAGTATATGACCAACCCACCGGAAGAAGCCAAAAACGATAAGCAGTGGCGCGAAAAAATGAGCACAACTGCCCGCAAGATTGGTGAAATCCGAAAACTGGTTAATAATAAACAGTATCTTGAAGCTCACAACAATGTATTGGATCTGAGCAACACCATAGGTACCTTCTTCGAAGCCGTTGGTATTACAGATGAGAAACAGATTTTCATAACAACCTCTGCAGATTTAAATGATTTGCAGCGTATGATCGAAACCAAATCAACCAATGATGCAGTGAATCAGCTTCAAAAGCTTGCAGCTGATCTTGACGCTTTCAAGAAATACATCACGGAAGACGATACTTCAGCAGCCCAGAACACTGCAGCTATAATAGATTCAATATCAGAATCATTAAAGAAGAACAATTCGCCCGAAGAATTAGACCAAAACGTATCAAAGCTTAGAACCAGCTTTGAAGAATTGCGCTCTAGAATCCTGATGCAGGAATGGTTCTCCGGAGAAGATACAAAACAGGAAGGAAATTAAACCATGCTTAAGGTTTCAGTTATAAAAAGCAAGACAAAATGCGCTAGCTGTGCAGATACTGAACGTATTTGCAAAGAAATAGCAGAAAAATATCCAAACGATATCGAAATCAAAATCCTGATTGACGGCGAACCAGAAACAGCAGATTTTGGTTTGTATTCTACGCCTGTTGTAGCTCTAGGCTACAAGATTTATTCTATGGGCAAACCTGTTATAAAAGAAAAGGTTGAACTCTGGGTTAAGAAAGAAATGGCATTACTAGGTAAATGATAGAATTTCTGACTAACATCGTAGATAAGTTCCATAACCTGCTTAATAACTGCTATCTTGGCTGGACCTGGGCAGGCTTTGCTGGTTGCGGCGATTTTATTGGAACCCATCTTATTTCTGGCATGCTTCCAGCTTTTTTAATAGCCGGCGCCATTGCCATATTCCTCGATAAGGAACGAATTACACGTTTGATGGGTGCAAATGCAAACCCATTAATATCTTATCCTGTTGCAGCACTTTCAGGTGGCATCCTGACAGTATGCTCATGTGGTGTTATTCCTATTTTCACAAGTATCATGCAGCAAGGAGCCGGCGTTGGGCCAGCCTTCACATTCCTGATGTCTGCCCCGGCAGTAAACCTGATTGCACTTTCCTACACCTGGACACTTCTTGGTGGTAAATTCCTTATTGGTAGAGCAATTGCGGTTCTATTAAGCGCAATGGCAATCGGTCTATGTATGAAGCTTTGTTTCCCGGATCAGGAATACAAGCCTATTCAATCCAAATACACAATTGTTGAAGAAGAAACCAATTATACAGACGGCCAACTGTTTGTATTCTTTTTACTGCTTGTTCTTCTAATGCTCTCTACCACAGGTCTATTAGATGATTATACAGTAAAGGTTACCTCGCTTATAGGAATCTCTAACGGTTTCTATAGCAGAATTGCCACTGTTATTATTGAAATCATATTAATAACACTTTGGGCTAGAAAAATATTTGATAAATTTGAAATACAGCTCTGGTTAAAAAAGGCTTACACACTCTTTATAATGATATTCCCAAAGGTTCTTGGCGGAATATTTGTATGCAGCATTATAGGCAAAGAAGTTCCATTAACCAAGTTTCTAGGTTTCTTTGAAAATAATACTATTCAAGGAAATCTTGTATCTTCTGTTCTTGGTGCCCTTATGTATTTCGGTACAATAGTCGGTGTAACCATTGTAACCACACTTAAAGATTATGGAATGCACGCAGGCCCGGCATTAACTCTTTTGCTTTCCGGACCCGCAGTCAGTCTTCCGAGCATTCTTGCACTTGTTCCCATTGTTGGCAAAAAGAAAGCTTTCACTTTCCTGGGATTTGTAGTTCTATTCAGTGCAATCAGTGGCTTTATATTCGGTATGACTTATTAATTGACCATTCTTGGGTCAACTTCTTCTTCACCGTATATTTCAGTATTCTGTCTTATCTGCCCCATCAGAGCCGCTTCACGGCATCTAAGGTTTTTGATTTCTTCTCTAAGAAGTTCATTGGTTTCATTAGCAACACCAAGCTCTCTCAAAGCTTTTACGTAACGTCTCTTAAGCTCATTGAAGTTGTCACTGAGACGTTCTGTCTCACATACTGCCGAAGAAATTTTGCAGAGAATCAATTCTAATGCTTCATCGTCAACGCTATTATGTACTTGCTTCTGTTTCATGAACGGACTTCCCTATACTGTAGATACTTTTTTATCGTATAGAGAAAAAGTTTTGTTAACTATAATTAGCAAATTCTTATAATATTTTTAGTGCTTGCAAAAACAGTTTAAAGTGGCACTACTTCAGAATTTGCAGTTATTGAACAGGTGTCAGTAAGTTTAACCTTATCGTCCTTAGGATGTGTACAATAAATCTTGAAATTTATAATATTCTTAATCTGTTTAAAATCTTCTGAACGATTGCCGGATTTTGAATCAACGTAAGAACCTCTGGAACTGCTCATTTCGAAGCTCTTTATCTGTACACCGCTGACATCAGTAACAATTTCCTTTTGCCTCTTCAACTTGGCAGTATCAATATTAAATGGGTCATCAAGTTTATAAGCTCTTGCTTTTTCATATTCACGGGTATCGTAATTTGCTTCATATTCTTCCATTACGATTTTGCCACGTTTTGTATATTCAAAATCAGTAGCAGGTTCTAATACAAAACGTACCCAATTGATAACACCTGGATTATAATCACCTTCAAAATCCTTTTCTGGAGTGCAGATCGGGAAATACATCAGAGGTATCTGCATATCCTTAGGAGTAATCAAACCATCATTGATAGCTGCAAATATTTCATATATCGTATTTTGATTGACTTCCATGAATCTTAGACGACCAGTACTGTCATATTCACGGCGTTCCTTAAATGAAATAACAATCTGGTTAAACTTTGTTGCATCACTTGCGGAACGATTAGCAACCAGCGTTGAAGGATAAGATTTTTCCTTAAGCTTATCACCAATCTGTCTTGTAGCGTTACGAAGCATACCAAGACTCTGCTGAATCCAGCGACCTTTTTCAGATTCCTTTCGAGAATAGCTCATTATACCGGCTGCAACGCCAAATACAAGAGATAATATCAGAATTGACATGCAGACTTCTATAAAGGTGAAGCCCTTTTTCTTTGCAGCAATCATCATTTATCTCCCTGTAAATCTTGAAACAATAAATTCTTCAGATAACGTATCTGATTTATCTTTTTTCTGACCATGTGAAATGGAAGCTTCCACTTCAAGTCGATAGCTGTCCTGAACCATTCTCATATTGGCATTAGAAAGAAGGTAATCACATTTTGTAATAGCAAATTTTCCGCCATAAGGGAAAGCTAAGTCAGGTGATTTGCCATTTTCAAACAAATCATATTTGGCCTTTGGGTCATAAAATGCTGACATTGCCAATGGCGGTAGCAAATCAGAATCGCATTTATCAAAGCAATCTGAAGCTCCAGTATTTTTTGAATAATAATCGTAAATTTCCTTCGGCAACAGGAAAATCTGCAGTTTTCCGTATTGCATAGCAGACTGTGCCAAATAGTTAGCCTGCATTTCATATAAGGTCTGCTTTGTCTGGTGATTAAGGTTTGTATTGGAACGGAGCATGAAAAACATGATTATCGCAATTGCAAAAGCGAAGAATAATACAACAACGACTGCCATACCTTTTCTGTTATTCTTTTTCATGCTTAACCTTCCAGATTAGACTTGAAGCCGACCAGGAAAATACTCTTGGCATGCGGATCATCATGCGGGTCCTTACCCTTAGCAAGACTCCATTTTACCTGAACTACAATCTTCTTCACAAGATTATATTTTCCGTCAGCATCTTTCGAGGTAATTTCGTTAAATTTAAAACTTTTATGGTCGCCGCCGTTGGTTCTAACAGTAAAAGTCAATTCCTGGCTTCCCATAGAATCATGATCAAGATCTACAACCTTGACTCTTGCCCTGAACTTAAAACCAGCTTCACTGGTATAAATACCGTCACCGATAAAGTTTCCATCGCCAGTACCTGAGCAGCCTTCGCCAAAAATATCAGGAATAACATCTTTAAAAAATGCTTTGGCTTCATCTTCATCCTTCGGGTCATCAATAGTGCATGGATTACCCTGCCTGATAGCTCTCCATGGAACCTGATAAAGTAAGGTATCCATAATCATTTTGGCTCTGGAAATAGCAATAACTTCAGCATATGTTGTTTCTGTATCTTTTACGGAACTGGTAAGAAAATTGAACATAGGAAGAAGAATAACAGCCAGCAACAGACAAGCTATCATTACTTCAACGAATGCAAGACCTTTTCTTTTTTGCGTTCTACGATGCATACTAATAGGATACCACATTAGCTAAAATAAAAACACCTCTTTATATAAAGAGGTGTTTTTATTTTAGCTATTACATCACTGAATGTTTATCGGAACAAAGAGAATTTCTCTGTTTCCAGCCACATCTGTAGCATCAAGATAGAAATACGGGTTCTGAGGAACTACAAATGTTGTGAAATCGACCTTTTCTTCATTTATTGGTGAAACTGGAGTTGGTTCCCCACCAGCACCAGCGCAAACACCAAACTTGATCTTTTCGTTATCAAGCTTGAAGTTATCGTCACCAATAACCTTCAAGGTAACCACTGCGTTCTTTGGAAGAGTTACTCCGTCTTCATTGGCTACAATCATGTTTGCACCTAATTCATAGCCTTCAACGATTTTGTTTTCTTCTGTAGCACCAAAAAGTGAACCTGTGAATACAACATCAGCTGTCTTTGGCAATGGATACTGGTTCGGAGGATTTTCAACCGGATAGCAGGTTCCAGAATGACCGTCTTCTACAGAAATTTCAAGACCGCAGGTAGGAGGAGTGATATCCTTTACTTTAAAAGCAACAGCAGCGCTTGAGTTGGCATATACGGTTCTTTCTTCACCGCTTTCAGAATCAGTATAGCTAAGCTTTCTTGATACGTGGCAGTTTAAAGAACCTTTATCTGTTGGGTTAGTAGGAACAATAACCTGCTGGTTAGCAGCTAGTTCTAATTCGCAGTTTTCAGGAGTTATAGCGTTGTAGCTTTTATTATTTTCCCAATCTACTACAATCCAGATTGCACTGGCTTTATTTCTTACCCATCTTGCCTGAGAGAATTCCCTACCGTCAACAGCTTTTTCAGGAGGATTTTCATAGAAGATATCAGAATTAGCAGTAACAACCATAGGAACATCTTCCGTTACTTCTGCAGGTATCTGGCCCCCATCTTCACCACAAATAGTCAGCTGATATACTGGAGCTGGAACTGATGGCCCAAATGGAAGTCTTTCAGCACCGCATGACCAATCAGTTGGCTCGCTTTGTGCAAAAGCAGCAGAGCAGTTAAAAGCAATTCCTAGGGCTATTGCTAACAAGAACTTACTTTTCATATCTCAGATTACCTCACAGACTCAGTTTTCAAATGAAGCTTCGTTATTTACAACAAAAACATCTGATTTAACTGTTGTGAGATTTCCAGAACCATCACGTACATTTGCTTCAAAAACGTAACCTGGCTGGTCAGCGTATTTATCACGAGGATAATTCTGAACTCTGAACAGGTAAGAACCGTCTTCTTCCTTGCTAACTTCTTTACCAGTTGAATCCTTAAGAGTATAAGAAACGCCATCAGCAGCTGTAGAGCCTACTGTTTTGCGCTTATCGCCGTTATCAATGCTTCTTACCATTACAAAGAAAGGAACGTTACGTCTTACATAGATACCAGAGAAAGCGCCTGATTCGTCAGATGAAACAGATGCCTTGCGGGTCTTATCGCCACCACTAAGAGTTGCAGTTGGCAATTCAGCGCTATTTAAAGAAGCTTTACCATCTTTATCAAACATTGAACCAGCTAAGGTTACTCTTACAGTCTTGTTTGCAGGTGCCTTATCTCTGGAATCGCCTTCATCAACGAATATATAGCTTGTTGGCTCATCAGCAACATCAGATACGCTGCTTACAAAAGGAGCGCCTGCACTGGAAACCATCTTGGTGAGAAGCTGTTTTTCAAGTTCTTCTTCGCATTTGCAGTTATTAGAATCACCAGCAGCTTCCTGGAAAGCAATACAAACATCTGGTGGAGTTACGTCATGAACAACTACACCCATAGTCTGGTTAGCAGTAGCAATTCCGCCTTCACCAGCGCCTGTAGCATCTGAAATCTGACGAGAACCAGAATTGCTTACATGATATGTGCCAGGATTTGTAAAATCGCATTTGCTGCTTTGTTTATTGGTATTATTTGAACTAATAACTTCATCATTACCGTCATCAGATTCCTGGGTTACTGACCAGGTAATATTTGGAGCGCCAACAGCTACGTTGCCAGCACCGCCAACAGCTTCACCGGCATTCTTGTAAATCAAGGAGTTTTCATCAAGCTTATAAGAGCAATCTTCAAGAAAATTCTTATTACCGCTACTAGAACTAGTTCCACGGAAGCCTTCTGCTTCAGCGCCTTCTACTTCAAGAGACATTTCTGCATTGATTGTTTCTTGAGCAAATGAGTATGAATTGATTAATGCAAAAGCACAAAGAGCAATCAAAAGCTTTTTATTCATAATTAAACTCCTTAATTTAAATGTACATAACGCTAGTTATTTCTTTCATTATAACATAAAAAAGAGGGGAATTATGATTTTTTATAAGAATATAAAATATTTATTTAGCGCCCTTCAACTTGTCTCTTCAAGCTTAAAAGTTCTGCTCTGCGTACATTGTTCTTTTCTGTTGAAAGACCCTGATCAATAAGTTCTTTTGCTCTTGCAACATTGTTTTCCTGAAGATTGATCTTGGCAAGCATTATTAAGCCCTGGGAATCAAGAGGATTAGCCTGCATTGCCTGTTCGGCGTATTCCTTGGCTTTCGGAAGCTTATTCTGATTCAGAAAAATGTTAGCACCCATAATTAAAGCAACTGGATTGGTCGGGTCACGTTTTATACCCTTTTCAATATAATTTTCTGCTGATTCGTAATCATTTTCCATGGTATTGATTCTAGCCATTTCAACATAAGGAATAGCAGATTTATTATTTACCATGATAGCATTCTTGAAGAAGGTCTTTGCTTCCTTCAGATTACCGCGAGCAAAGAAATCCATAGCAGTCTGAAGCTGAATATTATAATCACTTGGAGCTTTCAGAGCCTTAATTTTCAATTCATTATCGCTTAACTGTGAGCCACCAGAAGTAGCTACCTGATTATTCTGTGCAGATTTTTGAGCTGCTCTGTCCTTAGCTCTTTGAGCAGCTTCTTCTTCAGCTCTCTTTCTGTCTTCATATGCCTTGATTTCATCATCACGCTTCTTATCTATGGCAAGAAGCTTGTTACATTCTCTTACAACGAGAGCATAATCTTCTTTATAAACAGAGTTTTCAACTTCTGATTTAATGCGCTGCAATTCAGAATCAGCATACTGGCAGTCACCGTTAATATAGCATACAAAAGCATTTACAAAGGTTTTATCCAGTTCTGTGCCACGTTCCTTATATTCTCTTTCGACCTCTTCCATAAGGCCTTCATCGTCTTTGCCCTGAAGCTTAACATCATTACACACAGCATTCAGATAGAATCTGAAAGCTGCTTTGTAGTGCTTTAAGTTCTTAGCTTCAATTGCAGCCTTGAAATATGTAGTCGGATAAGACTGGCCGCTTTCAAGGAAATATTCTAATGCCTTTAATGCAGCATCAGTTTTGCCTGCTTTTGTCAAGGCATTATAGCAGTCCATAAATGGTGTATAAACTCTTGGCTGCAGCTTAATGCATTTTTTGTAATAGGTAACAGCTTCTTTATATTTTTCTGCAGCATCATAAAGTTGCGCTACAGCATAATTATATTCATAATCGTTACCAAATGCCTTTGAGGTCTTGTTTACGAATTTTTCAATATCAGAGAAAGCTTTGCGTTCTTTCATCAGCTTTGCAAGACCAACAGCTCCGTCTTTGGAATCTGGCCAATCTTCAAGAAGCTTCTTTGTATTTTCATACAAATCATTGTTTTCAGGATAATGAGCTGAAATTCTGGCAATACCTTCAAGAACTGCACGTCTAAGATTCGGAGGTAAATCCGCAGTGGCAAGATCTTCATATAATGCGGCTGCAGCTCCGTATCTTCCGGTTATTTCATATAAATAGGCAAGAGAATAACCTTCTGAAGGTATTTTGGCTAACTTCAAAGCTTTTTCAAAAGCAATAATAGCTTTATCGTAATCTTTTTCAGCGGAATAGCTATAACCAAGCATCTTCTGAATCTGGTAATCCTTAGAATCTTCGTTACCAGCAATAAGCTTCAGGGTTTCTGCATAATTACCTGATTTAAAAGCAGAAGCTGTTTGTTTTTTTATTGCAGCAAGCTTTTCTGCCTTTTCAGCTTTTATATCGGCTTCAGATTTTTCTGGAATAGTTTCTACAACATTTTTGGTAGGCTTATACTTTGGAGTCGGGTTATTCTTTTTGTTATATATGAAATACCCGGCACCAGCTAGAATAAGTAATAACAATGTTACAGGAACCTTAAGATCATCCATACTTTTAATCTATCATATTCTAAAAAAAAATCAACCCTACTGTATTTTTTAGGCATAAAAAAACGCTGACACTTGGTCAGCGTTTTTTATTTCAACAATTAGTCTTCATCAACGACAACAACATCTTTTACTTCTTCGAGCTTTAAAGTGCCGTTCTGATAAGCAATGTAATGCTTGCAATTTTCACATTTTGAATTCTGATATACTTCCCAGCAATATGCCATGACTATTTACTCCTTATAGTATTGAAGTCAGGCAGCCTGTTCAAGCACTAAGCCATCGAACTCATCGCCAATTACAGTTTCAGACCTGTCGTCTTCAACTCCAAATGCTCTTACTAGTTCATTTCTGAAGTTTGGCTCCAGCCATATTGACTTACGCCAACATCTTATAGCCTGGTCTATCTTGCCAAGTGTTGCATAGGCTATACCAAGGTTATAAAGAACTTGAGCATTCTTGGGACAAATATCCAAAGACTTGCGATAGGCATTCGCAGCTTCATCTATTTTCCCTTCAGATTCAAGCTGTAAAGCCTTTTCGAAAAGCTCCTGACTTTGTTTTTTTGTCCAATAGTTTTGATTACTCATAATAAATCTATCGACAAATAAACAAATTTTCTTACGGCCGCAATATATCACAACTCACTTTTTTTTTCAACCCCAACCACGAGCGAGTTCAATAGTGCAAAAGTGTTTTATAGAAGCTTGGAGTAGAATGGTGATTAAATACAGCTGTTGGCATAGTTGGCGTGGTTGGCATAGTTGGCGTCGTTGGTGTGGTTGGTGTAGTTGGCTTAGTTATTCGGTTCTATTTCCCTACAATCAAATAATTCTCAATTCTCCATTCTCAATTCTCAATTCCGGTATTGGCAGCAACTCAGTCGAAGCAGTAGAAACTCTATCTCTAACAATCAATTATGAATTATGCATTATGAATTATGAATTAGGTATTAGGTATTAGGTATTAGCCACAAACCCAATCCTGCAATCCTGCAATTCTGCATTATGAATTGTGAATTAGGTATTGGGTATTAGGTATTGGGTATTAGGTATTAGGTATTAGCCACAAACCCAATCCTGCAATTCTGCATTATGAATTATGAATTATGCATTATGCATTATGCATTATGCATTATGAATTATAAAATGGCGGCTTTAATTGAGAATACGGTAATAATGGCGCAGGTTAGCAGCTTGAAGCCAACGGTCAGGGCAAAGGATAAAAAGGATAGACAGGCTACCTTGAAGGCTTTTCCAACCTTGAAATTGGCGATGAGTTCACCGATAAAGGCACAGACAAGCGGCACCCAGATAATTCCCAGAGGCGGTAAAAAGAAACCAATAAACAGACCAATAGTGGAACCCCACACAGCCCATTTGGAACCGCCGCCTAGTTTAGTCGCTAATGCAGGGGCAAAATAATCCAGACTTGCAGAAATCAAAGAAAGCACAATAGCTACGACAAGAAAGGTTACTGATACAGTATTTGGAAATCCGAAAAATGCTATGACCAGTGCAACGAGGCATAAAGGAGGTCCGGGAATAGCCGGAACAACGGCCCCTACTATTCCCACCAAATCAAAAACGATTATAGCTATTAGCTTTAATATGTAATAGGTAAATTGCATATCATTATTATACCATAAAGACTTGAAGTGATTTTATTTTATAATTCCTTAACATTGTTGTATCATTTAAACATGCTTAAAAACAGACGTAACTTTCTGATTATTTCCACGCTTGTGCAAACTATTGCAATTACAGCAATGGTTTATTTTGCAAACGACGGCTTTAACACATTTTTTTTGCTACCATTCATAGCAGCCCTCTTAAACATAAATCTGACATTTCTTTTTAAAAATAAAGCAATACGAATAATTAACTTCATACTACTTGGGATTTTTATTTTTCAGCTGGTAAACTACACATTCACAGCAGATTATATAGTAACCGAAACTCTATTTAACCTTCCAAGCTATAACGAAATAGAAACCAGTTTTATCATAAAAGCAGTTTTAGGACTGATATTCTGTTTTTTAATATGGCTGCCAAATATATTATTTCCTGTTTTTGAGGACAGCAAAAGAAACATCGGGCTTGCCATACTACTCATTATTATCTCAATTTTATTACCACCAGTAAGTAAGCTAAAAGAACCTATAATAGAAATTCATACTATTCTAGGCTCAAAAACCTTTTTCGACCTGGAAATGGCCAAGGAATTCGAAAGAGACGGAATCTCAACTGGAATAAGCCCAATAGAAGGTAAAGGCTGCAACGTTATACTAATTTTTGCCGAAGGCACCAGCAGACAGGTCATAAGACCAGACATAACTCCAAACACCTATGATTTACTGGGAAAGAGCTTCTGTGTCGACAATTACTTCTGCCACACTGCCCCAACCTATCGTGGTGTCCGCGGACAGCTTATCTCCGGCTATCAGCAGAACGGAATCTATATTGGCGATAGAATTTCAATGAATCCCAAGCTCAGTTCAATTCCTATGCTGCAGACAATATTAGCCAAGGAAGACTACCAAACATGCTTTGTATCGCCGGATATCATTGATGACCCTTTCAATAGAATGATAAACAAATTAAGTTTTCAAAAAGTTGTCATAGACGCAAATCTTTCAGAAATACAGACCGACCGTGATACTTATGAGACTTTATTTAAAACTTGCGATGAATACGAGAAAGCCAAAAAAAGATACCTTATTTGCACATACATTCAAGGTACCCATGTTTTTCTTGATAGCCCCCATGAAAAATATAAAGATGGTAAAGATGCCTGCCTGAATAAATTCTATAACCAGGACCACTGGTTTGGTGAATTTATCAAAAAAATGCAAGCCAACAACTACTTTGACAATACACTTTTAATATTCACAGCAGATCACTCGACCTACCCGACTCCTGACTTTGACAAAGCCTTCAGAAGCAAGCATACTTCTTTTGTAGATACTGTTCCACTACTCATTTACAAAAATGGAATCATTCCTCAGCACTTTGATGCGCAAAACAAGAACTCACTAGCATTAACACCCACTATTCTCAACATTCTTGGAATAGACAATCACAGAAACTATTTTCTTGGGAACAGCCTTTTCTCGGAAGAAAAAAGCCCGTATCAGAGTCTATCAGTGCGAGAAAGCTATATAATAGATACCAGCAGCGGAAAGGTTAAACCGGTATTAAATCCTTCTGAACAGCTGTTAGAAAAGATACGGACTTATTATAAACTATTTGGTTAAAAAGTAATTATTTCTGTTCTTCGTATTCTCTTTTTGCCTTTACATATGGCTTACCTAATGCTACTGCGCTGTAGATACCAAAAGCAATAGCAATCATATCGTCAATCTGCCCGATAAGTGGAAGAAAATCAGGAATCAAGTCTGCTGGCAAGCAAACATATGCTATTGCAGCAATAACTCCCAGGAATTTCATAATACTGGATTTGAAAGCGTCAAAATCAAAAGTTGCCCAAGTTATAGAATACATTACTGTGAAAACGCCAATATGGTATAGCAGGTAAATTGGCTTTGTGAAAAGCTCTATCAGGAACCATCCACTATCCCAGCAGATGAAATGGTAAAGCCCGGAAAGGAAATATATGCAAGAGAACAGGAACATTATAGCAACAACACTTTTACCAGCTGTGTAATTTTTTGCATCAAGCAGGCATGCCGGAAAAGGCTTTGTAGTTGTTGTGTTGTTGCTACTTTGACTAACGATGATTGCATCAGAAATTGTATTTTCCATTGTTACCCTCCTAGAGAACAATTTTATTTTTCAATAGGAAGTAAGTAGGCACCCCAAAACTTGTTCAAAAAAATTTTTATTTAATTTTATAAGAAATTGGAATTTCTACTAAAGAGCCTACAGGCCAGCTCGACGGAGGTGCTGGCAGCTTAGCGTCCCTTATTAACTTCTCTGCAGAATCAGCCAGTTCTTTGGGAACCATAGTCTTAGCCTTTACTCTTTCAGTTTTTCCCTCTTTGGTTATGCTGAAAGAAACTATGATTTTACCTTCCAAATTACGTCTTCTAGCTTCTTCTGAATACTTTTTACCTCTTTCTAATATTTTCATAACTTTGGCAAGATATTTGGAATTCTCGTTCATTTGCGCTTTTGTCAGAGGCGGCTTGGGAGCAGAAACAGCTTGTTTTTTCTCTTCAACAGGCTTTTCAGGAACCTGCACTACAGGAACAACTGCTTTAACCTCTGTAACGATATCTTTCGCCGGTTCAACAGGCTTATTAATTTTCTTTTCTACTTGTTTTTTGATAATCGGTTTTTCCTTAACCGCTGGCTTTTTCTTTTCCACTATTACAGGTTTTTCCATTTTCAATGGAGTTTCAAAAGGATCCTCAGGAATTATCTGTTCTGTTTCATGAAGCTTCTGAACCATTTCAAATTTTTCTTCCTCAGGCTCAATTAAACTTTTTTGAATAGGAACCACTTCTACTTCATCAGCAGGCACAATCAACTGAATCTTCATTTTCTTGTTTTGTACATTGATGTCATTATTACTGCAGAATTTCCATAGCAGTGTACACACAAAAAACTGTGCAGAGAAGCTTAACAACAAAGCTGTTATAAATCTTACAGATTCTGTTTTATGCATGAAGAATGGCATTTTCTGTTTTCCAGATAATGAAGCTATTTATCGATCTTTTCCTTATTTCTAAGAGGTTGTCCTGCAAAAATAACGTTCTTTATACCTGCATTTCTAAGCTTATCTAGCAATTCAATACAAACCCCGGCCGGTGACTTTTTATGGGCAAAAATCATAATCGCTGACTTTTCCTGAGAATTTGAAACCTGCACAATCTGCTCAATAAGCTTTTCCTCAGAATATGAAACATCGTTCCAGGTAATATTACCAGCTTCACTTATTTCTATCTTTATCTGTTCCTGGGTTTCTGCCTGTTCTGAAGATACTGTTTCCGGCAAGTCTAAGGTTGTCTGGGGCAGAAAATTCTGGGTAAGAATATAGAAGAGAAGCAAAGTAAAAATAATGTCAGAACAGGTTGTCATATCAAGGGTAAACTGTTCTTTTTCTTTTTTACGCCTAAAACTCATTTTTCTTTGCTTTCAGATGATTTTTCGATGTTATCAAGCTCTGAGAAGATTAAAACTTCCAGACTTCGCATATGCTTTCTTACTAACATTTCAATAGTATGCACAAAGAACCAGGAAATTAAAGCAATAATAAGACCGTAAACAGTAGTAAACAATGCTTCATGAATTCCACCAGCTAAATCTGCAGGAGTAGCCTTACCCAATCTAGCTACAGTATCGAAGACCTTTACCATGCCAGTTACAGTTCCAAGAAAACCGATAAGTGTACTGACCTGTGCACAAAATCGAAGTTCCACTGTTCGCCATGATAAACTTTCTTCCATTCGGGCGAAGCAGACCTCAAGAGAATCCATCAAGGAAAGACCTTGAAGGCCTGTTCCTGTCTTAGCCATTTCCAAAGCCTTATTAGCCCAGACATGTACCCCCTTCTTCGAGGTAAAGGTTTCTGGATTGTTTTTAAAACCAAGAAGCCAACTCAGCTGATATATTCCGATATAAAATATAAACAGACCGATGGCGGTAAGAACGTACATTAATGGTCCGCCAGCTTCTAACAATTTTTGAACATTTTCTATCATATTAAGTAGCAACCTTAAACATAAAGTAGTATCAAGTATTACATAATCTATATTAAAGTGCAAGTTTTTACTAACTTAGGCCAATAAATAAAGCCAAACATCTTAAATTCTGTTATAATATCAGTCTAGAACTAACTTCAAAGGCAGGAACATAAAATGAGCGATAATGCGCAAATCAGCAAAGAGTTTCTAAGACTTATAGACATAATGAAGATTTTGCGTTCACCAAATGGCTGTTCATGGGATAAAAAACAAACAATTGCCACAATGGGTAAGCATGTAGGTGGTGAAGCTGCCGAAGCAGTAGAAGCCCTTAACGCAGGCGATACGCTTCATATAAAAGAAGAATTGGGTGACCTTTTAATGACAATAGTTATGGCAGCCCAAATCGCTGACGAAAACGGTACATTCGATATGGCAGATGTAGCACATGACATCTGTGAAAAACTCATATTCAGACATCCGCATATTTTCGGTGAAAATGCAGACAACAGCATCAACCCGGACCAGGTAATGAATCTTTGGGGCAAAGTAAAAGAACAGGAAAAAGCTGAAAAAGCCAGACTAACCCACAAAATGCAGGAAGCAGAAGGTTTTAAGTCCGCAATAGCTTCAATACTTAAAATTCAGGAAATCGCAGCTAATGTTGGTTTTGATTGGCCAAAGGCTCTTGATGCTCTTCCAAAGGTTCCTGAAGAAGCAAAAGAAGTTGAGGAAGCTTTAAAATCTGGCGACAAAGCTAATCTTGAAGAAGAAATCGGCGATTTGCTCTTCGCATCATTGAACGTAGCCAGATTAGCCGGTGTTGACGCAGAAAAATGCCTTAGAAATGCAGGCCACAAATTTGTTACACGTTTTGATACAGTAGAAAAAATGGCTGAAGAGAATGGCGGCTTCGAAGGCAAAACCCTTGAACAGCTCGACGTTTATTGGAATATGGCTAAAAAGAAATAATATCTGCTGTTTTCAAATAAATTGGCAGACGTTTCTGATATAAATCTCTAAGCCTTTCTATATCACCGTTTAACATAGGGCGCTTATCAATTTCAGATTTGGTTAAGCGCTCTATTATTGTTTCTAATGGAGTATTCAGAAAAATAGTTTTATAAGCCTTCATCAGCTTCTGGTTTTCTTCTTTCATAGGAAAGCCTCCACCGAGGGCTATAACAGCTTTTTCTGTCTTTTTCAATGTAATTTCTTTGAATGCGTCTGTTTCAAGCTTTCTAAAATAAGCTTCACCATTCTGAGCAAATATATCCTTAATAGTTTTTGATTCCAGATTCTCTATATAACTATCAAGGTCTACAAAATCATAACCTTTTTCAGCCGCAAGCTTTCTGCCCAAGGTAGTTTTACCGGCTGCCATAAATCCAGATATTAATATGATGCTGTCTTTCATATAAATAATAGTAGCACATCATATAAATGATGCCAACCTAACATCGCAAACCTTATAATTAAACTTTCAATAACAATCAACATCTATTGACTTCTAATCTAACAATGTAATAAATTAAATTATTATGGATGAGCAAACAAAATACAATAGATCAGGAATAATCAAATCTCGCATTTTTGCAATAGTAGTATTAATGCTTAGCTGCAGTCTTGCCATATCTGCTTTTAAATCACTTGGCCGCGAATTTGACGGAATGATTATGAGCAAAGAAACCACTTCAGGTTTCATTCAGAAAAATTATGATCTGTTTTTGAACCAGGATTACAAATCAGATGCTCACCAGCAAATTACCAATACTGACGCATTGACAGTCTTAATGGGACACTTCGACGACTTTACACGTGTAGGTGTATCCAGATTTGCTTACCAGGATGCAGAACCTTCAATGCTTATAAAAAAGAAACAAGGCTCTCCAATTATTGTTATCAATGGCATCAATTACATTGACCAAGGTTTGTTCTGGGCATTCATCAGTCTGTTCGGAATGATTATTTCAAATCTTATTTACAAGCAAACATTGCTTAAATTACCTGATACAGACGAAAATAAGAGCGAAGACTTAGATATCTGATTTCAGAAGGTACGGTACCTTATGTGCAAATTTTTCACATAATTGTTTCTGTGTACACTTTTTTACAATAAAACTAAACTTATATTATTTAGATTGATTATACCTGACCACTTTGTAAAATTTAGTTCATCAGGCTTTGTTGAGACGTGAAAGATAACGTCTGAACATACAGAAAATGAAGAGGCTCATAATAAGAACTCTTTATAATATTATCTGCCCTGTGGTGGAAGCTTCATCCATACAGAAAGCTGAGATTTAGAATCAGTGCGGATCATTACGTAGTCTTGATATCTATTTTCTTGTTTATTGTTCATTTGTTTTACGACCTTCTTTTTTTTACTTTCGGTATCTTAAGTATGCAATTTTGATACCAACTTTAAATAAATCTTTTATATTCTAGTTATCGGCCGCCAAAATCGTATTATTAGCAGTTTTTTGCTAATACAAACAAACTGGAACAAAAACAAACAAAGACAAATCTAACTGTTCAAATATTAAGCAGAGTTCAAAAACTTTACAATTATTAATATAAAAAAATACCTCGGTGGTTTACCGAGGTATTTTTTTTATTTCTTCAGATATCTCATTGGATTCTGATAGGCTCCATTCTTTCTTACTTCGAAGTGGAGGTGCGGTCCTGTTGCAACGCCTGTTCTACCGACATATGCAATAATCTTTCCTGCACTTACGGTCTGCCCTACTGTAGCCGACAACTTTGAGCAGTGTGCGTATAAGGTTTCATAGCCGCGACCATGATCAACCAATATTACGTAACCGTAACCTGACTTCCAGCCCGCATATACTACCTTGCCTGAGCCGGCGCAAGCGATTGGTGTTCCGCTTTTTGCTGCAAGGTCAATGCCTGAGTGGAAATGTCTTCTTTTGCGCTTTGGATGTACTCTATAACCAAAGGCTGAGGTCAGAACGCCACTAATTGGTCTGTTCAAGAACCTTGTAATTGTTGAATCGTTTCCTTCTTCGACAACTCCTTTTATATTGAAGTTATCTTTCTTTTTGGATTTCTTTTCAACAACCTTAATAGTGTAAGTCTTAACGGCCCCTACTTTTGAGGAAGCTATGTCTGTTGTATTGAAGAATCTTGCTTTTTCTTCCTTTTCAGGTCTTACATTAATTACTTCAGTTACAGCAGAAGACATCTGTGATACAAATCCACCAGCTTTTACGCTATGGAAATGTACCGATGCATTGGCTTCCTGACTTATTGCCGGAATCATTAATGCTGCAATTGTAAGTGCTTTTAATGTTGTAGTTAAGTTCTTCATTTTTTTGACTTACCCTTTTAGGTTGCGTAAATATATCACTGTGTACCCTGTTTGTCAAATTTATTTTTTTTCAGATTTGGCAAAAATTAATCATTACTTTGTTTGGCTAGGTTATTAGCTCTATTATAAGGCTGTCTAAAAACTACAAATTGCAAGGATTTAGCAGTCCCTAGTCCCCAACCCCGCTGGCTGAGTATTCAGAGAGCCTCTTATAAGAGTATTGTGAAGCAATAAAATTTAAGTTGAAGTATTAATCAAATAAGAATATAATCAGTATTCCAAAATTTGGCCATAAGGCTATACATATATATAAGGTGAAAACGTATGTGGGATTATACAAACACAGTAATTGATCACTTCGAAAACCCAAGAAATTCCGGGAAGCTTGACGATGCAAATGCCATCGGTCAGGTTGGTTCCCTCGCTTGTGGTGACGCACTTAAGCTGTTTTTGAAAATCAATCCTGAAACTGAAGTCATAGAAAAAGCAAAGTTCCAGACCTTTGGTTGTGCAAGCGCTATAGCCAGCGCCTCTGCATTAACAGAACTGATAATGGGCAAAACAATCACAGAAGCCCTCAAAGTAACAAACGAACAAATAGCAGACTACTTAGGTGGACTTCCACAGCAGAAAATGCACTGCTCTGTAATGGGGAAGGAAGCCCTGGAAGCAGCTATCGCAAACTACCGTGGTGAAGCTGTTTCCTCAGAACACGAAGATGCAAAAATCACATGCCAGTGCTTCTGGGTTGAAGAAGACAAGATTCGCCAGATAGTAAAAGAACATGGTCTGAAGACAGTCGAAGAAGTAACCAATTGGACAAAAGCCGGTGGTAAATGCGGCAAATGCCACAACGATATTAAACGCATTCTCGCAGAAGTAAACGGCACTGTAGCAGAAGAAACTGAAACAAAGCCAAAAATGTCTAACCTCATGAGAATGAAGATGGTTACTGCAGTAATCGAAGAAAAGATTGCCCCAATGCTTCGCAATGACGGTGGTGACATCGAATTGGTTGATATGGATTCAACAGATGTATACGTTAAGCTTCATGGTGCATGCGGCAGCTGTCCACACGCTCTTGAAACCCTTAAGGAAGTTGTTCAGAAAACTCTTCGCGACGAAGTTGACGCTTCTATAAATGTAATTGAGGCTAAGTAATATGCAGGTTTATCTTGACAATAACGCAACCAGCATGGTTTCTCCTACTGTAAGAGAAGCTATGATGCCATTCTTCGGAGAATTCTACGGCAATGCAAGCTCAATGCACTTCTTTGGTGGTCAGGTTGCAAAGTATATAAAAGAAGCCCGCGAAAAGGTTGCAGACCTCTTTAACGTTCATCCTGACGAAATCATTTTCACCTCCTGTGGTTCTGAATCAGACAACCATGCAATCCGCGGTTATCTTGAAGCTCATCCGGAAAAGAAGCACATTATAACCTCTAAGGTTGAACACCCAGCAGTTCTCAATGTATTTAAGTATCTTGAAAAGTATCATGGCTACAAGGCTACCTACCTCAGTGTAAACAAGCAGGGTCGTCTTAGTCTTGACGAACTCAAGGAAGCCATGACTCCGGATACAGCATTGATTTCCATTATGACAGCCAATAATGAAACAGGCACCATAAACCCAATCGGTGACATAGGTGCAATGGCCAAGGAACGCGGCATTGTATTCCATACAGACGCAGTTCAGGCTGCTGGTAAGCTGCCAATGGACCTTAAGGCCCTGAATGTTGATATGCTTTCACTTTCTGGTCATAAGCTTCACACTCCAAAGGGAATCGGCGTTCTTTACGTAAGAAAGGGTCTCCATGTATCGCCATTCATTATTGGTGGTCATCAGGAAAGTGGCCGTCGCGCAGGAACAGAAAACGTTCCGTACATCGTCGGACTTGGTCAGGCCTGTGCTGATGCAAAGAAGGAAATGTTTGATGAAGCAGTAAGAGTTGGCGCCCTTCGTGATAAGCTCCAGAAAGGCTTAACTGAAGCAATTCCTTACACTCACATCAACGGTGATGAAGAACACAGACTGTTCAATACCACAAACATAGGTTTTGAATTCATCGAAGGTGAAGCAATTCTTATGCACCTTAGCAAGGCTGGTATAGCAGCAAGCTCTGGTTCAGCATGCACAAGCGGCAGCCTTGAACCTTCACATGTTCTTATGGCAATGGGCATTCCATTCTCTTATGCTCACGGTTCATGCAGATTCTCTCTCTCTAAGTTCACAACTGAAGAAGAAATCGACTATACAATAAAGACAGTACCGCCGATTATCCAGAATCTCCGTCAGCTCAGCCCATTCTATGATGAATTTATAAATTCTAAGAAATAAAAAAATAACCCGCTCAAACCGAGCGGGTTATTTTTTTATCTGTTTATTTCATTTTGGCTCTAATTGCTTCTGCAATAGCCGGCGATACCATATCCGTTATATCGCCCTTATAATGTGCAATTTCTTTTACAACGCTTGAGCTCAGGAAAGAATACTTTGGCTGAGACATCAGGAAAACTGTTTCAACATTTGGTTCCAGATGATAGTTTGCTGCAAACATCTGAACTTCGTATTCATAGTCAGAAACTGCTCGTAAGCCTCTTATAACAGCGCAGGCCCCGACCTTTTTACAGAAATTAACCAACAGACCGTTAAAGTGAATAACTCTTACGTTTTCAATATCCTTGGTTACTTCATGTATTAAATCTACACGTTCTTCCGGAGAAAACAGGCAATTCTTGCTGTTATTTACAAGAACCCCTACTATTACATGATCAAACAAAGAAGCAGCACGTTTCAATATGTCAAGGTGACCATTGGTAAAAGGATCAAAGCTTCCTGGATACACAGCTATTTTCATTTCTTTGCCTCTAATTTCATAAAATCAACCAGATCATATCCTGCTGCCTTCATGATATTATTAAAAGCAACAACCGGAAAACCAACTACATTGAAATAACAGCCTTCTATCTTTTCAACGAAAAGTCCGGCATGGCCTTGAATACCGTATGCACCAGCTTTATCATAAGGTTCATTCGTATCAAGATATGTTTCTATATCCTTTTCTGAAAGCTCTCTGAAATATACGTAGGTTATTTCTGAATGAGAATAAGTCTTGTTCTGACCGGCATCAACCAATGAAAGACCAGTAATGACACGATGCTTTTTCCCCGAAAGTTCGGTCAGCATACGCTTAGCATCGGCTCTATCCTTCGGCTTACCAAGAATTTCTGAACCGTCAACAACTATAGTATCGGCACCGATAATGAGACCCGAGTCCATTGCATTTGCAGCATACATTGCCTTTAAGCTGGCAAGCTTGGCTGATTTTTCTTCCGGAACCAGGTCTGCAACGTCGGAAATCTTTTCTTCATAAGGAGACTCAATATATTCAAATGGAATATGTAAACCGTGCAAAATTTCGTGACGACGCGGTGACTTAGAGGCTAGATATATCTTAGGAAGTGCAATAGTCATTCTGTTCTCCTTAACAATTCGTATGTTATTTTTCCAACAATCATACCCGAAGGTATGCCTATCCAGATTATAAGCGCTAAGTGAAACCATAGCGGCATATTTGAAGCAAACATAGACTGCACAACACCAAGCTGTGCAATGTTACTTGTTATAGCACCAAATATACTAATAATGCAAATAGAAGTCTTTGGCAAAAAATTAGATATCATATACATTACAATGGCAGCAGATACTGCCCCGGCAAATGAAAGCATATGTATCGGCGACAGGAAACTGCCTAATATAAAAGCAGCCAGACAGGTTCTTAAGGCAGCAATGGCAATTCCCTTTACCCCGCCTAATCGTATAATCGCAAATAAAGTAATAATATTGGCAAGACCAAGCTTAAGCCATGGCAGTATCCTTGGAAGCGGCGCCTCCAGCATCTGCAGTCCAGTTGCTGCAGCAATCAGAATTGCAGTAAGAGTCAGTTCATGAATACGTTTTCGTTTTTCTTCTTCCATCATCTGGTTACCGCGTCTGCTTTATCTGATTTTTGGCTATTTAACTCAGGCTGAACAATTACACCATTTGGAACACAAATCAAAGCTTCAGAAAGGCTCCAGCCGGAATTAACACAAATCTGGCACGGACAGGTTGATGAGGCTACCCTGACACCTTTGCTACAGTTGAATTCTAAGAGCATTTCCCCTACTTTGCCATTAACCTTTATTGTTTTGTCGGAATCTAGTGATACAGACTGAACAGTTTCGATACCGTTATTGTTGGTTTTTATAATGAAAGTATCTGCTCCTGAAAAGCCGTATCTGCTTATTAGCCATGAAATCAGACCAATAAAAGCTAGTAAAAGTATCAGCAGGTAATCGCTTTTACTCCACCAGGAATGCTTTAAGCTGTTCATTTTACTTTTATATCAGAGAAATAAAGCTTGCCCTTGGTGCTGACAGTAATTTCACCCTTTTTATCAAGAAACAAGGCTGCAATATTCTTGTCTTCTGTATACTTATATGCTTTTTCAGGCGGCATTGCAAATAAAGCAGTGCTCAAAACATCGCTCTGAATCGGGTCTAATGTAACAACCGTCACAGAATCATAATAATCTGCAGGCTTACCAGTCTTTGGATCCATTATATGCCCGTATTTTTTACCATCAACAGTTACATAGCGTTCGTAGCTGCCAGATGTCGAAATAGCCAGTGGTGTCTTGGAAACAATCATAGCAAGGCTTGCACCACCACGAGGGTCTTTTACCGCTATCTTCCAAGGTGATTTATCCGGTTTTTCACCTTCAAACCATATATCTCCGGCATCATCAATTAAAAAAGCCTTACAGCCGGCGGCCTGAAGAATTGCCTTAGCAAACACAATTGAATACCCACCGACAATACCACCAAAATCGACCATTGAACCAGAGTTCAATTTAAGCTTGTCACCTTCTATATGAAGAACATGGTTATAACCACACTGAAGAAGAGTCCTAGACAATTCTGCTTCATCAGGAATTCTGCCAGTCTTATCAGAAGTATGGAAACCATAAATTTCATGAAGTGCAGCAAAGCTTGGATCAAAATAGCCATCAGTATTTTCATACATGAATTTTGCGCCCATGGCTATTTCGCGAAGCAGGTCACGTTTCTGCTTATTATTAAAATCGTAATTATATGAGCCTGTTTTATTTAAATTAGAAACGCCTGACCCAGGCTGATAAAAGGACGTCAGATTTTCAATCTGCTGTATTTTCTTGAAAGCGGCCTGCATTCCAAGGAAACCTTTGATACCATAAGTTTTGATGGTATAAGCAGTATTCATCAGGAAACGGGTATCTTCAAAATACATTGTATCGCCATGAACGTAGAAAAATGAGCTTATAAGAACCAGCAGAATAATGAGAATACTGGTGCTTATCAAACGCTTCTTAAGGTTCTTCTTTATTTCCTCAGGGGTCAGTTCAATATCAGCCGGATTCCTTGGAACTCGCTGTTCTGACATATTTTCATTATTTTCCTGCTGAAGATTTTCTTCAGCACTTTCATTTGTTGAATTAACTTTATTTTCTTCGTCCATAGCAATGCCTCATCCAATTAGTAGGCTGATTGTAACACAAAACCCTCAAAGATAAAAGCAAACAATAACATCCTCTTGTTGCCCTAACCCAATTGTTAATTGTTGATTTTCATAATTAAATTAACAAGAGTATAGTTCGTTTTTCATTTTTTTATATTTTTATAAACCTTTGATGCTTGCTTAATTGAAAAGGATAGTTTATATTGAATGAAAATCAACAGTGAGCATGTTATGATACTTTATCACGGCAGTAAGATAATCGTTGAAGAGCCTGAAATCAGAATAGAAAGATATAATAAAGATTTCTATTTTGGTTTTTATTGTACTAATATGTTTGAACAAGCAAAACGTTGGGCTACACGCGACATGGAAAAAGGAATAGTAAACTGTTATGAATATTTTCATAACAATAAACTGAAAATAAAAATTTTTTCAGAAATGACAGAAGAATGGCTCGATTTTATTGCTGCCTGTCGCACAGGAAAACCCCATAACTACGATATTGTCGAAGGTCCTATGGCTAATGACACTATATTTAATTATGTTCAGAATTTTATTGATGGAAAGATTTCCAGAGAAGCTTTTTGGGCACTTGCCAAATTCAAAAAACCTACTCATCAGATAAGTTTTCACACTACAAAAGCCTTAGATATATTGAAATTCAAAGAAGCAGTAGAGGTCAGTATTGATGAATAGCAGTTCTTTGTTTTATATTTGTAGCATAATAGAATATATTGGACGAAAAAGGCGTCTAAAACGTTCTGAACTTGTAAATTTTCTGGGCAAAAAAGTATTGAATCATATATATAATTATGCAGATATATTGCATTGTGAGCCAATTGAGAAAGTTGCAGATGACTTTATTGCTAAGTTCAATATTCCTGCTGGTGATTTTGACAATGTAGGTAAGTGTAAATACACTGTTCCTGATTATTGGGACATTGGTGAAGTTTATTCTAGAGTAATTGAAGATACGGCTTCTCAAAGTCATCCTATTGACGCTCTATTAGATGTTTTTTCTTCAAAAGTAAATGATTGGATTTCTAACTATAATAGCGACTTTTACTACCAACCGCGTGATTATATAAAAGAATGCTATCTTGCTAATGCTGTTCTAGTTTGATAACTTTGATAACTTAACCACAAAAAAAAGAGTTGACAACTATATTAAGGCATGATATTATGCTTTTGTTCAAAGGCTCGTGGCTCAGTTGGTTAGAGCACCACCGTGACATGGTGGGGGTCCTCGGTTCGAATCCGAGCGAGCCTATTTTTTATGTACATATATGTATTAATAAAAATTTTCTAGGTTTTATCCGGAGTGAATATTGTGACTGATAGGAATTTTCCAGAACCACAGCAAAACCCGCTGTTAGATAATATACGTATTGTTTTGGTCGAACCACAGGGACCATTGAACATCGGTTCCACCTGCCGTGCAATGAATAACTTTGGTCTTCATAACCTTTGTCTAGTCAGACCAGGTTGTGAACTCAACAGCGATGCCATAAAAATGGCCATGCATTCGCAGGATTTATTAAATAACGCAAAGGTATACCAGACTATACCAGAAGCAATTCAAGGAAGCGTCCTTGTATTGGGAACAGCAAACAGACGTGGTGAATATCACGAACCTAACTATACTGTTCAGGAAGGTCTCGAAAGAATAGAAAAGGTTTTGGCAAAGGGCCCGGTTTCAATTCTCTTCGGTCGTGAAGAATGGGGTCTTACCAAAGACGATTTACAGCATTGCATGGGTTGCATGAGAGTTGTAACAGATACAGCCTGCACATCTCTCAATCTTTCACAGGCAGTATTACTCATAGCCTATGAATTGTTCCAGAAATTCGGTAATCCAGTTCCATTGAAAAAAGCTCAGGCTGACGACCCATTAGAACAGCCAGCAACAACAGATGAACTGGCTAAGCTATATGCCCACATGACGAGGGTGCTCAGTATGTGCGAATTCTTACCACTTGTAAATCCTGACGATTTGTTTCAGGTTTTAAGAGCATTTTTCCATCGTTCTTCCCCAACCGCACGCGAAGTAAATATACTTATGGGTATCTTCTCCAATCTCAATGGTTTCATGAAGAAATACGTAAGGCCAAAGAAATAACATATTACAAAGCAATGCAAATTAAACAAAAAGGATTCTCAAAAGCCTTGGGAATCTTTTTTGTTTTTATTCTTTCAATAATTCCGCTTTTATATTTAAGTTTTTATTTTAAAAATCTCGCTGAACGCCAGTCCTCAATAAATGAAGAGCTTGTTAAAGAACGACTTCTCAACGCAATAAATAAATTTCGCGATGATTTGAAACCAGAGTCATATATTGAAAAAGCATTAAAGGACCTTGAAGAATATTTTAAATTCCCGGATCTGGATAATAATAATTACAAATTTTCATTTGGAGAAGGCTGCGAACCAGACTATATCACTACTGATTTTATAAAAAAATCTAATCAATTTTTAATGGAAAAATATGGTATAAAACCATTTTTATTCATTAGCTGTGGCTATGATTTTAAAGACATTGTAGTAGATGATCCTAATCATATTTTTAAGGATGAAATATATAAGAATAATTTTGTAAACGCTTTCTTGGGGCGAAATTATAATTATTTTACATATAAACCAATAGTTAAGCCTATTATTGAATCAAACAGACAATATGTTAATGATAAAATAAATATAATAGAAAAACTCTATACCTTAGATGACGGCTCCCGCACAAACGCTTATATGTATGAATGTGCTAAAAGCATATCCTTGTTCAATTTAGACTTAAGCGATCCAAGAACATGTTATGGTTCATTTTCAACCAATAATATTAACCAGAATATTTATCAATATTATTGCCCTTTATTGTTAAAAGAAAGTAATAATGTTATTAAAATACTTGGAACCTATTTGATAATGGTAAAAAGCTCTGATATTTCAATCTCGAAATTCTTGGAAAGTATTACCCGAAATAGCTTAGATAAAGAAAACTTACTAACAACCAGAAATATATTAAAAGAATCAATAAAAGCTCCTGCTTGGGAAACTGATGAAAATACCATAACCTATAAAATCCCTTTCCCTTCATATTTTTCAAACTATTTAGAAAGCCATAAAAAATTTAATCCGGAAGAATACCTAAAATATAAAAATTTCATAAACAACAATGCCATATCCGTTTCAATTGCAAAAAGTGAATTAACCAATAATTTTCAGGAATATCAAAAATACTGCAATATTATTATATGCATAATAATCGCTTTATTATGCGTTATTCTGCTTAATAGTATATTTAGCTTTATTAGTCCAAGGGTTTTACTTCCTTTAAAAGTTAGGGCTATTGTTCTAATGGCAGTAATAATACCAGTAACAGGTCTATGGTGCATATATATTCTTGTCTCAGAAAAAGAGCAAACTCTCCTTATCAATAGTATAGAAAATACGATGGCAGAAAGACTTGCTCTTCTAAGCAAATACAAAAATGATATATTGACGGACGCCAATATTAATCTTCTTGAATTCAAACAATTTATCAGCCAAAAATACTACGAAAATTCTTCTGATTACTTTTGGGGCTCCCTAAAGAACGATAGATTAATACCAGGGCAAAAAAAATCAGAAATAATTGCCAAAATCTACTTATTAGATAAATCAGGCAACTTAGCCGATTTGGGTAAAACCAAGAATACCTTTTCCGTAAAATTCTCTTCAATAATTAATATGTATAAAATCATGAGTGATATGCGTCTGCTTGACGAAAGCACTCTTCAAAATATTAAGAATAATGAGCAGTATATACTGCTTTCAAGTTACACTGATTCTTATACAAAGGCCTATAACAACCAAAACATATTGGCGCGTGAAAGTCATATAATACCCAGTGAAAATATAGCCTTAAGCAACAAGGTTTCCTATATGCTCGTATCAGACAAAAATTCGCCAAATAATCCTGATTTTATAGTATTATCTACGGTAGCTATTTATGAAATTGGTAAAGTTCTGTGGGCAAAAATAATAAATCCAAATTTATCACTCTTATCACAGCAAATTGGCAATGCTCGCATTGAATACGGCATTTTTAATCGCACTGAAGCCAATTTTGTGGAAATAACTCCTCTGAAGGCACCATATCCATATTATCCACTGCTCAAAGGTGCTGCTCAAAAAGCCTTAAATAAGAAATCATCTGATACTGAAATAAGTTATACCCCCGATAGTATTATAATAAAAAAATGGAATTATATACGTGACAGCGCCTTACTTCTGACAGCTGCAGCAATAATACCAAATAAAGATTTAACCTTTTTCTCAAGTAAATTATTCGCTTTACTTTTAGTAATTTATGCAATATTAGCCATAGCGTTATTATCTGACCTCCTAGTTGGTGCCCTGTTAGCTCCGATTAACGCCCTAACAAAATTTGTAACAGAAATAAGCAATGGGCATTTTAATGTAAATACAAAAATAGAAACGGGCGATGAAATGGAAGAACTCAGTGATTCCTTTAATAAAATGTCAGAAGGTCTTTGTGAACGCGAAAAGCTCAGACGTTTTGTATCAGATAAGCTTTATAACAGTCTTGCTACCAACAATAACAACACAATTACAAGTGCCGATGTTACGATATTAAGTTCTGATATTAGAAGTTTCACTACAATATCAGAAAAAAATGAACCTGAAGTTGTTGTAAGCCTTTTGAATGATTATTTTACACTAATGGAAAAAGCAATAACCAAATACGGTGGCTCAATCGAAAAAATTATTGGCGATGCCATATCTGCTGCATTTTATGGGGAAAAAAGCCCGGAGCATGCGCTAAATGCTTGCAAAGCTGCCTTGGAAATGCGTGAAAGCTTGAAACAATTCAATGAAGAACGCTCCAAACAAGGGTTATTCACTATTGAAAACGGTATTGGCCTTGCCACAGGCAGTGTTATGATAGGCTTTGCCGGACAGAAAGCCAGAAGACGAGAATTTTTATTAATGGGACCAATATTAAAAGAAGCAGAAGCCTTAGAAGCAAAAACTAAGAGTGCTGTTTCCAGCAAGATATTCATAGATAAAAACACATACGATAAGATTTCAGATAAGCTTAAGGTCTGTGAACCATCAGAAAACCAGGAAGTCTTTTGCAGGGAGCTTAGCATTGAACAATAATCTTGAACAAATTAAAATTCAAGCCAAGCTTGATTCCAATAAACTTCTTTTATTCTGTATTTGGCTATTATTGATAATTCTGCCTTATTTATGCATGAATATAGTATCTGAGGCCTTTCTATCTGAAAGTGAAAAAAGAATTCTATCCAAAGCAAAAATCCAGTTGTTAGATGAAGCAGCTAATTACTCCAAAAGACAGACAACGGATTATTATATTGATTACAAGCTCAGAAATTTCCCCAATACAGAAGCTTCACCGTCAAGCTATACTGCAGAAAACTTAGCTAATTCATTAAAACGCCATCTAAAATCTGATGTCGCAGCGTTGTTTTATTTTAACGATAAAAATGAAACTCTTGATGCTTTTATCAATCCTTCTTTGAAATCAGAACTGGGAATGTATTCAAAAACCTCCATAAAAGGTTATATGAAATGTTTAGCTTCCCAAATAACAGATTCAAAACAGATTACCCGTAACACAACCTATTTCCAGCAGTTCCTGTTAGCAGCGGGTGGAATACGTATGCTACCGAACAAGTCAACACCAATTCTTTCAGGCAAGCCATCATTACATAAAATGACAGGCTATTTCAAAACCTTTAATACCAAGGATAGTAATGGAAATTATTTATTATTGCTAATTAGAAATCAGGATATATCAATAAAAGATATTTTGAAAACAGCTAATCAAGAAGAAAACTCAAACGGATTATTCATAAGTCATATCGTGACAACCTCTGAAGATCGGGTTGAATCACTTAAGTATGAATTTGATTCTGATTATGGCTTATCTATCTATTGTAGCACTTCTGAAGAATTTCTTATTCGATACATTACCCAGAATACGTATTATCCATTTAATCTGGATAAATACAAAAGCACTTTTCCACAAAACAAAATAACAATTCCCGCCAAATTATTACAGCATCCAATGAGAGATACAATAAATAATTTAAAATTTCCATTAATGTTATTAGTTTTATTAGCTAGCTTAGCTCTTATTAACATTTCTTTTTTCGGCTACACAGGAAATATAAGAATTCTGACAAGAGTTGTCATATGTATCTCCGCAGCAGTATTGATACCTTTTGCATCATTTGGACTTGCTGCATATTATAATTTTTACTATACCCAGGAATATAATAAAATAGAAATTCAACAATTCACCGAAATACAGTTAAATGTTATAGAAAAAGCAATAGAAGCCTTTATCAGCAATAAAGAATTATCTATTGCCGATTTAAGAAATAGCATTATCAACCTGAGCGAAGATGATTTGCGGCAGAAGCTTAAAGAATGGTTACCCAATATAGATGCCACACTAATATCATATTGCTACAATTCTAATGAAGAAAAAGTTATAGCTACTACAGAAAATGACAGTCTGTCACAGATTAGTCGCGATGCAAAGAGAATAGCTAATTTTGGTTTACAGAAAGCATTTGATACTATAGATTTTTCCAAAATCCCCTCATATGTTCACTTAGAGGGCAATCTACAATTTTCTCCTGAAGGCATGGGCCTTATACTGACGAATATAGGAAAAATTTATTCATCAGTCCCTAGTGAACCCAATTCATTGTATTCCATATTTCCTATTTTCCAAGAATCATCAAACACAATAACACCTTTGGGCTCTGTCTTAGTAAAATTTGATACAGAAAATATTATGCAAATTCTAAGGAAGCGCTCACCTAGCCTATTCTCGGAGAAACGAATGGGACAATATTCTGTCAAAACTGCCATTTTCCCGTTATCTGAAGACGGCATGCTTCAAGATATTGCCAAAACATTAACAACTAACGATTTCCCATTTGACCTGGTAATAGATAAAGTCAATGAGCTTATAACCTCCAAGAGCAAACGCTCATGGGATCTTGGTAATGCTGTAATATCCGGTAATTACATCAGTAAGGTTAATAGCATAGCATTAAGCGTAGCAGAGCTGTCAGACAATACCTTTTCTGATAATTCCATAGATATCACGGAAATAATCATATATACACTACTACTCATATTAGCATTATCACTAGTTCTCAGTGGCATAATCATAACACCGTTAAAGCAACTGAAGAAAGCTGCAGAAAAGGTTGGACAAGGCGATTATACCAATAAAATAGAATGGAAATCGCGCGACGAATTTGAAACACTAAGTGATTCATTTAATGAAATGACCGATGCGCTGCTTCAAAAAGAAAAAATGACAAATTACGTTTCTCAGGACGTCATAAAAGAGATTTCTAATAGTGATCTGCAATTACAGCCAGGCGGAGAACGTATTTCAGTAAGCATATTATTCTGTGCACTTAAAGGCGAAAAGGAATTAAGCCAGTATCCGGCTGAAACCATAACTTCGGTGATTAGCAAACTGGTAGATACCGTTGACGAATTAGCAACCGCAAATAGTGGACAAATAGATAAACTGATTGAAGATACTGTAATGGTAGTTTTCAGAAAAAAATCTGATAAAGATAATATAGCTATTAATGCCTGCAGAACAGCCTTAGCAATAAATAACAGATTAAAGAACGAATTTCCAGAATTCAGGCTCATCATGGGTATCGGCTCTGGTGACGCAGTATCTGGGAAAATAGGTTCAAGAAATGGTAAACTAGACTATACAGTTATTGGCAATCCTGTCAATCTTGCTGCCAGATTAAAGGTTCAAGCCACAAAAGCCCAGAATACCGGTATTCTTGTCTGCCCCCACACAATCAGACTTTTACAGGGTGCAGGACGACTCCAGTTTATTGAACGCTTAACAATCAAAGGGCGCACCAACAGAACATTCCCATTATACGAACTTCTAACACTGCGCAATTACTAGCCCACGCAAGTCCCCCAGTCTCTTTGTGTGTATCCCCCCCTTCAACCCCGCAGGCCAAGCCCTTGGTCTGCATAGAATATTCTTTTCTTGACATTTAAAGCATATAAGTTGTATAAATTTACAGTCGGTTCTGTTATGCCGTACATAGTTTAATTTTACAGGAGACAATGTAATGGCCAAAGGTCCTATTTCTCAATTCATTAGTCATCACTACCGCCACTTCAACTCTGCAGCTTTAATGGATGCTGCCAAGGCTTATGATGAACACATCAACAAAGGCGGCAAAATGATGCTCGCTATGGCTGGTGCTATGAGTACTGCTGAAATCGGTCTTTCACTTGCTGAAATGATCCGTCAGGATAAGATTTCTATCGTTTGTTGTTCTGCTAACAACCTCGAAGAAGACGTAATGAACCTTGTAGCTCACAATCACTACTACAGAGTTCCAAACTATCGTGACCTCACTCCGGAAGAAGAACACAAACTTCTTGAAAATCACTACAACCGTGTAACAGATACTTGTATCCCAGAAGAAGAAGCATTCCGTCGTCTTGAAGACCATCTGGTTGACATTTGGAACGACATGAAAGCTAAAGGTGAAAGACTTTTCGCCTGGGAAGTAATTTATCGTTTGCTCAGAAGCGGCGTTCTTGAAAAATACTACGAAATAGATCCAAAGGACAGCTGGGTTCTTGCAGCTTGCGAAAAGAATATCCCGATATTGGTTCCAGCATGGGAAGACTGCACTACAGCAAACATCTACACTGCACACTGCATTAAGGGTGAATTCGATGCTTCCAAGTCTATGATTAAGAATGGTATCGAAACCATGATGTTCCTCTGCGACTGGTATAAAAAGAACGGCGGCGGTCAAGGCTGCGGTTTCTTCCAGATTGGCGGCGGCACTGCAGGCGATTTCCCAATCTGTTGTGTTCCAATGATGGAACAGGATCTTGGTTGGAAGGGCACTCCACTTTGGGCTTATTTCTGCCAGATTTCTGACTGCACCACTTCTTATGGTTCTTATTCTGGTGCTGTTCCAAATGAAAAGATTACATGGGGCAAGCTTTCTAAGGATACTCCAAGATTCATTATCGAATCTGACGCAACTATCGTAGCTCCATTACTTTTCGCTTACGTTCTTGGTTGGTAATTAATTAAGTAAAAAAAATACCTGCTATTTTTATAGCAGGTATTTTTTTTGTCTTGATTTTTTTTCATATAATAATACATTCAACGTGAGGTGATTATTATGCTTAAATATTTTAACAAAAAAGGCGGAGCTGCCCTTAATACGTTTATTTTGTTCTTACTAGTCTGCGCTCTAGGGTATTTCGGTTATACAGCCTTCCGCGCAAAAGGAAATATTATGATTTACGACATGAAGGGCGTAGACGTAGTGCTTCCAATGCCACCATACTCTGAACGTCTTACAGACGCTGATAGAGAATTATTTGGTGAATGCGACATTAATGTAGGAACTACATTTGAACAGTGCTGTGAATTTTACAAATCATACTGTGCTGAACGTGGTTTTGCATTCGATAAACCAAAGAAAAATGCAGATATCTTCACTATCGAAACAAGAAAAGGTTTCCTGATTACAGCAGAATTCATGTCCAATCAGTTAAGATACAGATGGATTCCTGAATTAACAGTATCTCAGCGAAAGAAATGTACAAAGCTCTTCGGCAGCATAAAAACCAAACCGGAAGAAGAATAAAGCTTGAAGCTTGAAGCCTGAAGCAGGAAGCTTAATAGCTTATAACTTACAGCTTATAGCTTATAGCTCATAGCTCATAGCTTATAGCTCATAGCTTATAGCTTATAGCTCATAGCTCATAGCTTATAGCTCATAGCTTATAGCTTATAGCTCATAGCTCATAGCTCATAGCTTATAGCTCATAGCTTATAGCTTATAGCTTATAGCTTATAGCTTATAGCTCATAGCTTATAGCTTATAGCTTATAGCTTATAGCTTATAGCTCATAGCTTATAGCTTATAGCTTATAGCTCATAGCTTATAGCTCATAGCTTATAGCTTATAGCTCATAGCTCATAGCTTATAGCTTATAGCTCATAGCTTATAGCTTATAGCTCATAGCTTACAGCTTATAGCTTATAGCTTATAGCTCATAGCTTATAGCTTATAGCTCATAGCTTATAGCTTATAGCATCAGCAAAAAAAAACCGCTCATCGGTGATGAGCGGTTTTTTTTGTTGATTTATTTCTTAAGGATTACAGCAGTGCATGGTGGAACATTGTAGTCACCTTCTGCAGTATAGAGGCCAGCATCCTTAACCTGTTCGCCGTTACAGATAACTGTCCAGGTTCCAGCTTCAGGAAGCTTGAAATCTACCCAGCTATTGGTATCGCCATTGAAGAGAACCAATATATTGGTTTTGCCCTTCAGATACATACCAAGACCATTCTGGTTAGCCGGCTGAATCCATTCGAGAGTCTGGTTATTCATAGCAACTGGCTGTCTGAAGTTCGGGTATTTCATACGAAGAGCAATCAAACCCTTATAGAAATCAAAGATGTCTTTGTTCTTTTCTTTTACAGTCCAGTCAATCCAGTTAACAGCATTGTCCTGATCGTAAGAGTTATCATTGCCACCCTTGCTGCGTGCAAATTCCTGACCGGCGTGAAGCATTGGGATACCTTGAGCTGTAAGAAGTGCAACTGCTGCCATTCTTACTTTCTTCTTATCGCCATGGAAAAGATCGTTAAGAGTATAACCATCATGTGCTTCAACATAGTTCAAGGTTTCAGCTGGCTTAGCAGCCCACCAGAAGCATGAACCGGCAAGAACGGTCATCAAATCATTGCGACTTACATTACCAGAAGCAAGTCCTCTAACCTTTTCGCGGAAGTCATCATTCCACTTGGCAAGCTTAGTGTTGCGGAAGTCGGCCTTTGCCCACTGGTTACGCTGCCAATCAGCTGCCCATGGTTCTGAGGTAAGAATTGTAGAGGCTGGCAATTCATCAATAATAGCCTGCATAGTGCCCTTATCAATAATGGTGCCAAGGTCAAATCTGAAACCGTCAACCTTGTATTCAGACATCCAATACTTCAGAGAATCAAGAATCATCTTGTGGCATATTGGACTTTCAGTGTGCATTTCGTTGCCACAGCCAGTTCCGTTCCAGTAATAATTCTTGTTATCTGGCATAAGACGATAATAACCAGCGTTATCAAAGCCCTTGAAGTTAATTGGCAAACCTTCGTGGTTACCTTCAGCAGTATGGTTGAATACTACGTCGAGGATAACTGCAAAGCCTTCGCTGTGAAGACCATCGATTGTAGCCTTCAATTCCTTAACGCCCTGACCGTTAGCACCAGATGCATAAGCTGATTCTGGAGCAAAGAAATGACTGGTCATATAACCCCAATGGTTGCAGTGACCAGCGAAGTTGTTGTCATATTCATGGATTGGCATCAATTCGATAGTATTAACACCCAATTCCTTGAGGTGACCAAGAACCTTGCCAGTGCCTTTACCAGAAAGCAAGCCAAGATATTTACCCTTGTAAGCTTCCTTAACGCCAGAGCTCTTGTGAGCTGTAAAGTCTTTTACGTGCATTTCGTAAATAACTGCATCTTTTGATGCCGGGCGCTTAAAGTTAGTGCACTTCCAAGTATAACTTCTGTCTACAACAATGGACTTACCATCGTGGTTATAGTTTGCAAATGCGTATGGATCAGAGAGTAATCTTGTTTTGTCGAAAAGATAGCCTGGACCCTTTGGACCATCAGCGGTGAATCCGTAATAGGTTCCATAAAGTTCGCCATCAACAACGGCTTTCCAGACACCGTCCGGGCTCTTCTTCATTGCAACAGCAGTGCCCTTCTTATCTGTTGGCTTATTGAACAGGTAAAGAACAACTTCTGTAGCATCTGGAGAATAAACGCTGAAAGAGGTCTTTCCATTGGCAACATGTGCACCAAGCTTTGCATTTGGAGCAATAGTTGTTCTTGCAACCTTCTTTGTTGATTTTTTCTTTGCAGGAGCAGCAGCACGGTTTGTAGAAGCCTGAATCATTGAACCTTCAGGAATTACTTCAGATTCTTCAGTAATATTCTTATGAACTTCGTCGAATTCGTTGCGGATAGCTGCAAATTCATTAAGCTTTTCGCCCAACTTTGGATTTTCAGTCTGGGACAAAAATTTTACACGCTTTTCTAAGAGCTTCAAGCCCTGATCAAAAGCACTTTTTTCTGAATAGGTGTTTACACCATAGCCATAAATGCGAAGCTGTTCTATGGCAGCATCGATATCTGATGCATTTTCGACATCAGAAATGAGCATTTTCTGGAAGTTGCTTACGGCATTTGAATCTGTACCGTATGCGGAAGCTGATACGCCATTTATTGTCTTACTGGCAGTATAGCTGTCTTTTGCTATATTCTTTAAACCGTTATTAAAATCTTTTTCAAGGTCAGCAGCATAAGAGATGCCTAATGACATCATTATTGCAAGACCTACTCCAAAACAAGCCTTTCCCAATCTATAAGAGCGCATTTGTTCCCTCCGGGGATTTATATTGTGTACATTATACTCAGAAAAGGTTCAATGCGCAAGACTAAAGCATTAAGAAAAATATTTTCCTCAAAAAATATTTATATAAAAAAAGCCGTTCATTTACGAACGGCTTTTTATTAGTCTACAGTCATATGAATGACTGTTGCACCATCGTCGGTGCCTTCTACCCTGATTACCTTCAGGATACCCTGATTGTTCTTCTTCAGGCGTTCCTGTATTACCAGAAGGTCCTTGTCAATTTTATTTGGATTACCACTGAAAAGAACTACTTCTTTACTGAAGCGTTTAACCATTCTTCTTAAATCTTCAACATCTGATGCAGTGATATTTACACGTTTCACTGCATTGCTGAAGTTCTTAGCCTGACCAAGTTCGATTACATTTTCACAAATATGCATCAAGGCTCTGACAGCATGGCATTTTTCCATTGGCTTCATACGGATACTGTCTCTGTAAATTTTCTGAGTAATCCAGCCTTTTTTGCTCATATTAGCAAAAATAGTATGTATTTCATCATCATTAGACAGCTTAGGCACAGGATTTGAATCCCAGACATAGATACGATTATTGGCAATGGCCGGTTTCATCTGTTCCTTGCGGGTTAATGGTTCTGTCTGAGCAGGAATTCTTAATGAAAGAGTAACTTTCCTGTCCGGGTAATCCTTTGGAATAGGTATAGTAATAGTAGAATCGGCGTTTACAGAAAAAGTAAATATTCCGCCCAATACCATTAATGCACCAAATGGTAATAGTGCTTTCCAATTTGATATATACTTTTTCATAAAAAACCTCCGATTTACAGTTTTACCTCTCAACTATCGGCAATTGTTCACTATCTGTTAATAAAAAAAATCGCCTCTCTGGTGAGAGGCGATTTTTTTTATTATTCTTCGACTTCTTCTTCGAGTTCATCGAGTTCTAATTCAATGAGTTCATTCGGGAAGTTTGTAAATCTGTGAAGTCCCTTCTTGGTAATCATAAAGGAATCTTCAATTCTTATACCACCCCAGCCTGGCAGATAAATACCAGGTTCAACAGTATAGGTGTTTCCTACTTCAATTTTACTTGGGTTAAGTGGTGAGAAAGCTGGTTTTTCATGAATCTGCAAGCCGAAAGAATGACCGAGACCGTGACCGAAGTTCCTACCATAACCGGCATCAGTAATAATTTTGCGAGCAATAGCATCAATCTTCTTGCATTCTTCCCCAACCTTAATGGCTTTAATAGCTTCGTCATGAGCCTTTAGCACGATACCATAAATCTTTTTGAATTCTGGTGTGGCTTCGCCGATAAAGAAGGTTCTGGTCATATCGGAATGATAGCCGTTGAAAGTTGCACCAAAGTCGATTTTCATCATATCGCCTCTCTGAAGCTTTCTTTCAGTTGGAATATGATGTGGGCATGATGCGTTTGGACCAGTAGCTACGATGGTATCAAAGCTTGGCTTTTCTGAACCGTTACACTTCATGTAAAATTCAAGAAGTGCAGCAATCTGTATTTCAGTCATACCAATCTTAATATCTTCAAGGAGCATGCCAAGTGATTCATCAGCGATGTTGAAGGCTTCCTGCAAATACTTCTTTTCTTCGCTATCCTTAATTTCTCTCAGTTCTTCAACAAGATTTTCGGTTGGAACAAGTGCTTCACCCTTGAATTTCTTGGTCATATCAATATACTGAGCAACATCAAGATTCTTTTCAAAACCCAGAGCTTTGATTTTAAGCTTATTGATAGTATCAAAAATAGTATCTTCGCCAGTCTTTGTAATAACAATTTCTGCACAACCTTTGAGGTCTCTTACGCACTGTTCCTGGTATCTGAAATCAGTGAAGAAAATAGCTTTTTCTCTTGTTACAACAAATGTACTGCTATCTCCAGTATAACCTGTTAAATAACGGATATTTTCTACATTTGTAAAGATTACGGCATCGTAATTCTTGGTAAAAAGCTTTCTTAAAGCTTCAATGCGTTTCTTAGACATTATATATCTCCTTTATTCTTCCAGCTTTTCTGCGCCTAGAACTTCTATAGGCCGTTCAGAATAGCCGGCCTTTTTAAGCATTGGTCCGATATCTGCAGAAGGAGCAATCATAGTGATTGCAAGCTTCTTTTCATCAAGAAGGTCCTTTGCAAGCTTGTTTACTTCAGTGGTAGTAACAGCAAGATAAGGTGCTAATGTATCTTCTGGTGCCAGAGGTTCAATACCATAGAGGAACCCCATGGACAAACGGTTCATTCTGTTTGTCATGCTTTCCAAGCCAAGCAGCATATTGCCTTCAAGCTGTTCACGGGTTGCATTAAGTTCTCTTTCACTTATTCCCTTTTCTGCAAAACGATCCATTTCTTTTCTGCAAACCTCAAGAACCATAGGAAGCTGATTCATGGAGGTTCCTGCATAAATGCCGAATAAACCTGTATTTGCAAGAGAAGTATGATAAGAATAAACAGTATAAGCAAGACCACGTTTTTCGCGAACTTCCTGGAACAAACGGCTGCTCATTCCACCACCGAAGGCAGCGTTCATGATAGTCAAAGCAAAACGTCTGTCATCGCGGAAGGATACGCCTTCAGTGCCAAGAGTCAGGTGAACCTGTTCCATGTTCTTCACATAAACGGAAGCATCAGCAGATGGCTTGATTGTGCGCAGTTTGTGATTAAAAGAACCTCTGCGCATATTTGCCAACTTTTTGTCTATTAGCAGACAAAGCTTATCCCAGTCAAAGTTACCGGCAATACAAATCTGAAGGTTTTCAGTAACATACTGTTCTTCAAAAACCTTGTAAATATCGTCTCTGGTCATTGCCCCAACAGTTTTCTTGGTTCCAAGGATAGGACGGCCAAGCTTGGCATTTTTCCAGATATTTGAGCCAAGAAGCTCATGGATAATTTCGTCAGGAGAATCTTCATACATCTTGATTTCTTCAAGAATTACGCGGCGTTCGCGTTCTATTTCATCCTGCGGGAAGGTGGAGTTCATAATCATGTCGCCAAGAACATCAATAGCCTTTTCAAGCTTGTCTTTAACGACACGTGCATAATAGCAGCAGAAATCCTTTGATGTGAAAGCGTTTAAAACACCGCCTATGCGGTCAAACTCGCTGGCAATCTTTTTTGCAGTGCGCTTTTGTGTACCCTTGAACATCATGTGTTCAATAAAATGGGATACACCATGCATTTTGTCTGATTCATAGATAACACCGCTATGAACGAACATGCCCAAAGCGATACTCTGCACAGTATCTATCTTTTCTGCAACTATTGTAATTCCGTTATCAAGTACCTTTTTAAGATATGGCGAAGAAGACAATTCTATTCTCCAATGTTCTGAGGTTCAGTATCATTTTGTGACACTTCACCCAAATCGTTATTATTTTCTTCTATCGGCACAAACCCCTGACTTGCATTAAAATCTTTTTCAGCTTCTTTTCTTTCTTCGACTAGTTCAGGCTTCTGGCCTTCCGGAGTAAGAATATCGTTTGCGTCAATAGTTGGAACAGGCAATTCCTTCAGGCTCTTCATTCCGAAATAATACAGGAAATCCTGAGTAGTAGAATAAAGTCTTGGCTTACCGAGAGCGTCCTTTTCGCCTGAAATATAGATTAATTTCTTTTCCAACAAAGTGCTTACAACACCTTCACTGTTTACACCGCGGACAGCGTCTATTTCTGCCTTAGTAATAGGTTGTTTAAAGGCTATTACAGACAGTGTTTCAAGAGCTGGCAGAGAAAGAGAAACAAGCTTCTGACCGTCAAGGCGCTGAATAAATGGAGAAATCTTTGCCTTGGTAGCCAACTGGATACCTGTTTCCAAAATTGCTATCTGAAGACCGCATTTTGGATTTTCGTCATAATCTTTTTTTCGAGCAAGAACTATTGATTCTGTCTGTTCCTGACTGATACCAAGAACATTGGCAAGCTTTTCATAGCTGATTGGCTTATTATGAACAAGAAGAATGCCGTCGAGAGCAGCGCTCAGGCTTTCTTTATCGGTTGGAAGGGGTTCGTCAAAGAGTGAATTTCTATGAGCAGATGTTACATGTTCTTTATCTGATTCTTCAGATAAATCTTCCAGATTGCCTTCCAGTTTTTTGAGTTCTTCAAGATTTTCAGCTTCTTCAGCCATTTCCATTTTTTTTATGTCTTCCATAATATTTCCTTACTCTAATGTTTCGGGGGCCTGAGATTCAAGGGCTGGGGATTCGGGGTTGAGGGTTGGAGACGTGCTATCGGAGGCTTCTGCTTCGACAGAATCAGTAGCTTCGGCAAAGTCTGCAGGTATTGCCCCTTCGGGAGCGCCTTCAGTATTAGCTTCAACCAAATCTGGGGTTTCAGGATTAAGACCAGCTTCTATAGCAGCCGCCAATGCAGCTTCTGCAGCAGCCTTCTTTTCTGCTTCGATCTGTGAAGGAGTCTTAAACTGAAGCAATTCTTCAGGTATATCATTAATTTTAATAGATTTGATGTCTTCGTCAGCACGTTTGAAGCCTTTTGCCATAGGCATTTTAGAAACATCATCCGGCTGTTCATCCTGATATTCATCTTCAGGGGCTTTTTCTTCCTTTTTACCCTGATAAATAACAATAGGCTCGAAATTGGCATTCTGGTCACAGCCTATTTCACCAGCTTTAATCATTTCAAGGACAGCCATGAAGGAAATTACAGTGTCATATCTTGTAGCTTTCTTCTTAAGAAGTCTGGCAAAGGTGATTTCACCCTTGAACTTCTTAAGCGCAGTTCTGATTTCCTTAATTCTATCAATAATACTAAGCTTACCAAGAACAACTCTGTGAATAGGTGGTTCAAGGCGTCTTCTTAATAAAGCATGGTAAACATCAAGAAGTTCGATAGGGCCAATATTTATTTCCAGAATTTCTTCCGGTTGAATATTCATATCACAGGTTCTTGTGAAAATTCTTGATGCGCAGCGTTCCATTTCGCGAAGCTCTTCAGCTACGAGTTTGAAGCGCTTATATTCCAACAACTGTTCTACCAATTGCTGTCTTGGGTCGTCATCAAAAGCTTCATCAATGAATTCATCGCCACTTTCAAAATCCTGTGGTTTTTCTTTTGGAAGCAGCATCTTAGATTTAATTTCAATAAGATTTGCTGCCATGACAAGAAATTCAGAGGCAACATCCATATCAAGAATTTCCATCATCTGGATGTATTCAAGATATTGCGCTGTAATCTTGGCAATAGGAATATCGTAAATATCAACTTCCTGTTCTGTAATCAAATGATACAGAAGGTCGAATGGTCCCTCAAAAACTGGTAATTTTACTTGATAAGCTGCCATTAATATTCTGTTCCTTTTAATGCTTCCTCAGCTGCAGCTAATGTATTTGAATCAGGGCTGCTTGCCAGAACACGAGTCCAGTAATCTCTGGCCTTTGAAATATCTCCATCGTTGAAGTAACCAACACCGATATTGAACAAAGCTTCAGAGTATTCAGGATCTAGTTCAAGGGCCTTTTCCCAATAATAAATTGCTTTTTCATTGTCATGTTTCTTGTTATAAACATTGCCGAGGGCGAAATAAGCCTTAGTATCACTAAAACCATTTTCAAATAGTTTAAGAAAGGTTTCTTCAGCATTGTCATACATGCCTACGTAATAATAAGCACGGGCTTTTAAAGCCTTCTGAGATGGATTCAAGAGACCTGCAGCATCGAAAGAAGCAAGAATATTAAGAGCTTCTTCGTTATATCCGATTGAAATAGCCATTAAAGCAGCTTCTTCAGCTTCTTCCGGGCCATTCATCTTCGTTACGTCGATTTTCTTTAAATAGTATGCAGTCTGTTCGTCGTCTTCAACCTTGCTGTATATCCTGGCCATCAAAAGAAGGAAACGGCTTTCAACTGGATTACGGATAAGCATGGATTCACAAAGATTTTTTGCTGCAGTCAAACGACCGGCATCCATAAGAAGCTTAGCTGTTTTTGCAACATCTTCAGGCTCAAAGCTTGTTACACTTCCACCAGCCACAATTTTACCTAATTCAGGGTCACAAACAACTCTGAGGCTGGAATTTAAAACATTAAACAATAACTCTGGAGCACTTTTTTCCTTAATGTCTACTCTGAAGGTAAGATTAATTCTGGATTGAGTGCCTGCAGCAACATTTATTGAATCAGCAGAATACCCACCATTGCTGTCTTTTATTGGTAAATAGTGGTGCGGTCCCAAATCAAGGGCAAAATCTTCATAGAGCCTTACCTCAATGTCGTTTGCACTAGTATTCATTAAAGTAAGATTCAAAAGCAAATCCTGTTTCTGACCTGAAGTGCCCAAACCTCCGCTGTAGGATTGGCTGGAAATATCATTTACACTGAGCACCATGCCTTGAGGGTGGATAATATCTTCACCCATAAAGAAAACTGGTCCCGAATCTGTTGTAAATGCGGAACAATTAATGGGTGTAAAACAAAGTGCAGCACCTAGGATCAGTGCCTTCAAGTGTACATTCTTAATCATGATTGGCTTGATTCTACCACAAAACCACAGTATTTTCAATTTCATGAATCAATAAAAAAGCAGTATGTAGTCATAAGCGTCGGTAACGGCATCAATGCATTTGTATACTAGCTTACTATGCTTATACTTTTCTGACATCAGATGTTCAAGGGGTTCAACCAGTGTGCGCTGGTAGAAATTCGGGGTAATCCCCTTCCCTGACCAGCAAAATGCTGCACTTTTGGCTTTTTCAGACATTTTCTTGAAGAAGCCAAAGTTTTTGGTTGTATTCAGCTCTATGGTATATCTTTTTAATTCGTTGCTAAAACTTCGTTTAGATTCTTCCAAATCGGTATAACCATTTATCCATGCATTATAGATAAGCTGTGTTTCATCCTCAAGATAGTCTTCATCACCGAAAACCAGATTGAATACAACAGTTGAGCATTCAACAGCTTTCACGCCTTCTATAGCCTCTTCGGTAATTTTAAAATCAGTCAGGTGATCTCTGAAACCTCTATAGCGCTTATAATAAAATGCCAATATTTCGTCAGGCTTAAAAGTATTCTCAATGCCAGCCCTGTTATTTGCAAGCCAATAATTGATTACCTGCGATACTATCGCCAGAAATGTTCCCTTCAGGACTTCATCATTGAGTTCACTGGCTGCTTCGCGCCAATAAAGAAGATAATCAAGCTGCTGTTTTGAGAAATATACATCCAGCCAGCCCTTGAATGGATTTATATTGATATCTATGGTTTTCATCAGTATCTGGTTAAAAGCCTTAAGAATATCTTCCTGAGGAAACATATCAGATTTTGAAAACCAGCTTTTAAAAAGCATAGCCTGACTATGAACAGGTACATTGATTATAATTCTGGTATTTCGCTGAGCAAGCCATTCCATAGGCGAAAACTGGCAAATGCATGGAAAAAACCAGCTTGGGCTTGCACTCAAGTCAGTAATATTATCCATTATTGTTTCTACAAGCCAGGAAGCCTGAAATCGCTGCATCCGAATCACCTGATTTAAAAGATAGTGAATTTTATCATTGCTACAGCGAAGAGTCAACTACGTGTCACCTTCAAAAATCACTGTTTTCAAAGCAAGCAGTCTTTTTTTCTGAACTTCAGTAAAGGATAGAAATTTCAAATCACTCTCAGATAAAACACGGTTACCATATTTTCCAAGAATAAGATAATCCACAGGAACCTTGAATATGCTGCAGATTTTTAATACATCAGCAATTCCTGGTTCTGTGATTCCAGTCAGCCACCGGCTTGCTTTTGCAGCAGTTACCCCCATCTTTTTTGCAAATTCCGCTCCTGTCATATTATGGCATTTCAATAATTCTCTCAGGTTTTCGTGAATCATCGAATGACTCTCCCGACTGGAAACAGCTTCAGATAGCTCTGTATCAACATTTGAACAATCAGTAAAACAAACAATATGCTAATAATATTTAAGTTCATTTTTATGCACCTCATGATGAAAATTTTGCAGGAGTATAAAAATTAACTATTTCTAATAAACAAAAACCAATATTTAAACTAATAGTTAAGTCCAATATAAATTATTCTATACTAATTTTTACCAGAACTTCAAGCAAAAAAAATAACGAACGACCCTGTAGAAAAAACCAGAGCCAAGTCTCTTTAAAGCAAAAAATTATGCATTATGAATTATGCCGAGAAAAACAGCCGCAATTAGCTGTTGGCTGTAGCCGAGAAACTTCTACTTTGCCTGTAAGTAAACCAGAGCCAAGTCTCTTAAAAGCAAAAAATTATGCATAATGAATTATGCATTATTCATTATGAATTATGAATTATGAATTATGCATTATGCATTATGCATTATGCATTATGAATTATGCATTCGAATGAAGCACCAAGCCTGTAACTTTCATAAACCCCAAATTGTGCATTATAAATTGTGAATTGTGAATAAAATAATCCGCCCTCATCCTGTTATCCGTTGCTTAAATAAACGCAATCATATATAACGGAAAATTAATGTATCAACATTTTGGAAAAATCAAACAATTCTATCATCTAGCAGGAAATCAAATATGCCTATATTGAGAATTCCTTTATCGTCATACCATCGTTTTCTTATGTCGTGACGAACTATTATCTTTGGAAAAGAGTCTCCAGTCAGACCAAAAGGTTTGTTTTCTGCTTCAGATTTTTCATCAGACGTCAATGCGTATGCCGATTGAATATATGTCTTTTTGTCACCCATCGTTGCTATGAAATCAATTTCCTTAGCCAATTGAACAGTCTGCCCTTTTTTATTTTTTTCATTATTGTAAACAATTCCTATATCAACTTCACACCCACGGATTCTCAAATCGTTATAGATTATGTTTTCCATGAGGTAATCATATTTTTATCAACTTTCTGTTTATAACTTGTTGCCAATCAGATCGAGGAAGATTTTTAAATCTATTAGTGGTTTTCCTTCTGATATTTTCCATAACTTTCTGCTTATTGTTTCATCACTACGATTCCAATTGTTTACCAATATGCTAATATTTTCCAAGTAAGAACTCAAATTCCCAATTCTCACGTCAATATTTGCTCTATGATTACTATGTTTAATGAAGTTAACTAATTCGGAAATATTTTTTATTTTCTTTGCTTTAATCAGCCCACGGATGATTATTCGCAATGCAAATATATCTGCATCGGTTACTCCAAATCGATAACCCTTGGCAAAGCCTTCTTCATATCCAATATCAAATTCACTTAGTTGGTTTTCTAACATTGTTTTACCTTTCATCGATAAGTTACTCTAGTAATGTAATTTTAGATTGCAATTGGTTTCTGTTGGTTTGTTATTGTTTTCCATCTCGTTTCGTATTCTTCAAAGTTGCTTAGATTACTCAGGATAATTGAATTCATAAAAAATAATGCTTTATTAAATTGCTTTGATGCGTCTCCGCCATATTGGTGTAGAAGTTCGTGCAAATAAGTTGTTAACGCTTGCGCAAAAGTAGTTTTTGAAAATAAGTTGAATTTGAGTTTAATAGTGTATATGTTACTGACTACTTTTAAATTATATTTTTTGTTGGTCTTTCCTTTTATTTCTTGGCAGTGCGCAAGCCCGTGGACTGGAGATTCATTATTTGTTATGATTTCACAATCTGGAAGATTAGAATAACTTACTAATTCGTTAAAAAATTTATTTACTATTTCTGTAAGAATACTTAAATATTTATATTCTTCATTAGAGGGTTTTCTTGTTGTATTCAAAACTCCGTGTTTCAAACAAATGTCATATATCCGTTGAATTCCAAGCCAGTAAAAAAACTTCGGAACAATTATTTTTTTACTTGAGGATTTATTCTGATGCCTATACCAGGCTTTGACTATTAGAGAGTCATTTTGTCCATAACCATAAAATTTAGCTATATATTTTGCTTTATATTTCTTTTTAAAATATTCAACGGCATTCCTATCTTCTGAAATCTCATGAACTAAGTTTTCTATTAAGAATTTATAAGCAAAACCGATTTTGTTTTCACTAAAATTGCATGACCAGTATTTTTCAAGATATTCTAGTGTTACGATACTTTTTTTTATGGGTAATGATTCAACTACATCAACTATTATTTGTTTTATTTCAGATTCATAGACTGTATCTCTGTCACGGTCATCTCTTGATATAGCAAAATGATTATGACATATAATCAATGGAATTTTGATTGTTTTTCTAGAAAGGTAATTTATATATATTCTTCCGAAAGATTGTTCTCTCTCTTTTGATTTATACAAGCCAATTTTAGAATTCTTAAATATGCATTCACCTAGTATGGGATTCCCTTTGTAATAGAAATCTTTTAGAAGTTCAATAAAATCTTTATAGTCATTTTCTTTTATGCCTTTGAGTGTTAGTATTGTTTCATTTGTGTTAGAGCGTTCTGTTATGTCATACGCTAGAAACATAACGTCTTTATTCTCTATTTTGCCCGCTGTCTTAGTTACTGTTAGTTTCCAATTTAAAGACTCCATGGAAATTTCAAGATTGTAATCACGATGTGCTATTAATGAGGCTACCTTAAAACCTTCGCCAAATTTACCTGCGTATGAAATATTCTGATTTCTTTTGGTTGATGCGCCGAAAAAATATAACCATTCTATTGAAAACGCTTCGTGGGAAATAAGTCTTAGAGTGTTGTCAAGGTATGTGTGCTTAAAATTTTTACTGAAATTCTCAGGCCCAATTGCGTCGAAAAAGTTTTGGATGAAATCTGATAAAAGCTTTGTTAGCGACCATTTTACCGGATACGAATACACTATATTAAGAGCTTTTATAGTCATATTGTTCTGTAACTTCCTTCCTGTAAAGTATTAGATATTCAAGCTAGTCTTGGTTTACAAGTTATTGGTTGAGTTTGTAGTTGGTTTGTGATAGAAAGTCTCCTTCTGATCCGATATCATTGTTACTAACCTCATTTCTGCTATTCCATTCCTCCTTAAGAAGGCCTAATATTTTTGCATTTTCAATGAAAGAAGCTGCAAGATCTGTGAGATGCAAGTTAAAGACGCTGCTTCGTATTTTGGCGAAAGAATGTAGCAAAATAAAGGCTGTTTTAAATAAAATTACTTCGAAATCATGACTTTCTATGTCGTCGACTGTGAGTGTTATTCTTTTTATCTTATATTTTAGACCTAGTCTTTTTTCATTAGCTTTGTTCTTGATAAAATAAAAATCTGGAGTGTTGATAATATTATTATCAACGATAGATATTTGTGGCAATTGTAAAATATTAAATTCAGGAATTATGTATTTTAAACTTATCAATAATACGTTTATACGTTTTTGCATTTGCTGGTCTGGTTCTACAAATTCAAGTTTTGTTTCTTTTTTGTATGCTTTTATTAACGATTTGGCACCTAGCATTCGAAAAATAGGATTAACTAAGTTGATATTTGATTTGTTTTTTGCCCATATATGGGTTTTATCGATAATCTGATTTTTATAGCTATCAAATCCTTTTCTGTCTATATAAAACAGTTTTGTATATTTCATTGTGAATAGTTTTTGGTATTTTTTATTTGCTGAAATGTTTCGAACTAATTGACAGATAAAGTAATACCAAGTTCTGACATCGGCTATGGTATTGGGCATATCGTTCCAAAAGTCTTTCATACTTTCTAATATAATAAGCGACGCCTTTGGAGATGTATTACTTTTTAATACATCATTTAGTAATTCCTTAGTTTCATGATCAAGTAAAACATCACGCTTTCTTGAATCAATTTTTGTCATATCAATTTTGACTAGTATAATTAAAGGAAATTGTAGTCTACCTCTTGCTAAGAAATTGCAATATAAAATTCCTTTAAAATTCTTTATATTTTGAGAACAGGGAATACTCATTGCGCTTCTTGAATAAATAGTAATTGTCTTGTCTTCATAAAGTTTTTCCTTAAAAAGTGGATTACTTGGATAAAAAAATTCTAATTTAGCTTCTTGTAAATATTTGCAGTCATTTTCATTAAGGTTGGTCAGGCTAAGCTTGGTTAAAATGCCATTTTTCCTTGCTTGCAACTGGAACCCCAACATTGTAGTAGGTTGTCCGTCAATAATTTCGTTGTATGTACAAACGTTAATTTTCCAATCCTGGGATTCCATAATAATGCTGCATTTGTAATCTCTATATAAGCATAAAGAGCAAATTTTAAAGCCTTCACCATACATGCCTACAAATTGTCCTGGGCAATTCGTTTTTGTGCTACTTCCAATGTGACATAGCCATTCATATGAAAAAGAACTTTTATCGGTTTTCATCTCAACGTTATAGCGTAATTGATCAGAGTTAGCTAAGTGGAAATCTAAGTGAAAACACTCTTCAAAATTCTCTGCTCCTATTGCATCATAGAAATTTTGTATGAGGTCGCGTAGAATTCTTTTCTTTTCCCATTTAACGGGATAATCTAGCGCTATACCTAGTTTAATTATTGGCATGTCATGTTTCTCCTTTGCATTGTGTATTCTGTAAGTCTTATGTTAGGGGAAAAGAGGATGGATAGTGATTAAACAAAATGATTATGACTTCTACTATGTAGTTAGTTTTGGCCATTAAGGATGAAACTATAATAAAATAATGATATGCATTTTTTTAAATACTAAATTGTAGGTTATAGAAAACGGACTTGTTATGGGGAAAAATTTTGTAGGCATGATAAACTCCTCTATTAGGTGCTGCATAAACTCAATAGTTGCTTTTCACATGCCTTTGAAATCAAAAAAATAATTAGAGCAGCCAAAAAATAATATTAAAAACAATCAAAGGTTCAAAAATCGATTCTATTGTAACTTGAATTGCTAATTTTGTAAATAGCTTTTAAATAAATTGTTTGTGGATGTCCCTATTAAGTGTTGCGTAAGTTTCAGTTTCAGTAAATACTTTAAAACCACTTGCCTAGAAAGATAAGTCTGTTTATAATTTAGGTGAAAGGTAGTAATCTGAATATGGGACAGAAAGACATCACAGAAAAAACTCTGGAAGCATACAATGATGTATTTGCCGACATAGTTAATGTATTGCTCTTCAAGGGAAAGCCTCTTGTTAAAGAAGACAAACTTGAAGAGGCTTCTCCTGTCTCGTATTTCAAGGCAGACGATGGCAAACTTCACGAGGAAACCCGTGATGTTGCCAAGTATTGGATTCAAAGCCAAAGAGTTCGTCTGGCATTGCTGGGATTAGAGAACCAAACCCGTGATGATCCGTATATGGCTCTCAGAACCATAGCCTATGACGGGGCCTCATATAAACAGCAACTGACAGAACTACTAGCGAAAGCAAACGACAAGGGTTCAGAAGAAATAGTAGTCCCCTATCCAGTTGTCACCATTGTATTATACTTCGGTGACAAACATTGGAGAAAGCCCAAAAGTCTGCTGAAGACGTTGGTAGTTCCACCAGAACTAAGACCTTATGTTAACGATTATAAGATAAATCTCTTTGAGATTGCATTCTTGTCAGAAGAACAGGTAAATATGTTCAAGTCAGACTTCAAAATAGTTGCTGACTATTTTGTGCAAAAGCGCAAAAACCAAAACTATGTAGGTTCTCAAGATACATTTAATCATGTTAACGAAATTCTTCAAATGATGAGAGCCGTAACAGGTGATCCTGCATTTGGTCAACTAAGTAAATTTGTAACAAAACGGAAAGGAAAACCAATAACCATGTGTAAAGTATTAAGCGAAATAGAAAGAAATGGACAAATTAGCCTAGCAGCTCGCTTTATAAAAAAAGGTATGATAACAATCAAACAGGCAGCAAAAGAACTAGGCATGACTCCAAATAAACTTCAAGCCGCTCTTAATAAGTTATCCAAGAGCCAATAACCATGTGTAAAGTATTAGACGAAATAGAAAAGAAATGTGAATTAAAAATTTTTGATAATCTTGTAAAAAAAGGACTCTTAACATTAAAACAAGCCGCTGAAGAATTGGGCATGACTCCTAAGAAATTAGAAGCCGCACTCAATAATTTAGCCAAATCAACTCAGAAAAGTTAATTCTAACAGAAATCTAGCACAAGTTATCCTAACTAAAAAAATTCCTTCGGAGTTTTTACCAAATTTCAGATATTGCTATCTGAATTGATTTTTAATAATTGACACGACTGATTGATTAAAGTTATAGCTTATAGTTCAAATCACATCGCCAAAACTTACATTATAATAGTTCTAATATTTATTGCCAACCGGAACCGGTATCTCTCTTTTTTCTTCTTTAGCAACACTAATCCATTCTTCTATGACCGTATCCAAATTATCTAAGGCTAGCTGTAAAGTTTTGCCGTCAGCAAAACAACCAGGTAACTCTGGTGCAAAAGCTAAAAAGCATCCATCTTCTTTACTATAA
>JAZRWI010000054.1:0-45775 GCA_045599645.1 Candidatus Avigastranaerophilus sp. | reverse complement strand
AGCAGATTGGTTTTGTGCAACGAGAATTGCCATCGAGCATGCGTCTGCATGCCATCGACGGCGGTAGCCGACATCGAGTACGAAGTGCCATCGAAACCTCATCGAGAAAATTCGATGACACCAAAGGTGTTCGATGTGCCTGAAGGCTCGATGACAGCAAGCTGTTCGATGTGATGCTTTCGCATCGAGAATAACTATAGTCGTGTAAACGACTCCCCAATCCCCAACACCAGTCGTTTTCAAGGCCGCATTCATAGCCGCAGGCTAATTCATTATCAATAAACTTTTATTATTTTGTGTACAAATATGGTATAATTCAAGGATATAAAATAATTTAAGGGAGTTTGAAATGGCTAGAACAGCTACTGTAAAATCCTACAAAATGGATGCAAATACCCAGAATGTAATCAACTGCTTTCAGCAGATTTGTAAGGTTCCACGCGGTTCAGGCAATGAAGCTGGTATCCGTGAATTCATGATTAACTGGGCTAATGAAAATAAATTTGATAATAATGTAGACGAAACAGGTAATGTTTTTATTCGTATTCCTGCAACCAAGGGTATGGAAAATCGTCCTGCCATAGTTCTTCAGGGGCATCTTGACATGGTTTGCGAAAAGGTTCCTTCTAGCGACCACGATTTTACTAAGGACCCAATAAAGACTATTATTGAAGGCGAATGGATAAGAGCTGACCGCACCACACTTGGTGCTGATGATGGCATTTCCATGGCTCTTGCTATGGCACTTGTAAAAGACCCAGCCGTAAAGCATCCGGATCTTGAACTTCTTTTTACTGTTGATGAAGAACGTGGTTTGACTGGCGCTAATGGCCTTGGTGAAAAGGTTCTGAAGGGCAAATACCTGATTAACCTCGATTCTGAAAATGAAGGTGTTTTCACAATCGGTTGCGCCGGTGGAAAAGATACTCACTTAGCTCTTGATTTGGAATATGATGAAGTTCCGAACGATTATATCCCGTTCTTTATGCATGTAGGAGGCTGCACTGGCGGTCATTCCGGCGAAGATATCAACAAGGAACGCGCTAATGCAATCAGAATTATGGCAAGAATTCTTCAGCAGTTCGCTGAAGTTACTGATGTCAGACTGATTAATATCGTAGGTGGCACTGCACACAATGCTATTCCTCGCGATACTGACGCTACTTTCTTTGCTCCAGTTGCAGATAAAGATGCTATAGAAGCTATTGCCTCAAAGCTTGCTGTTACTATTAAAAACGAATTTGCAGAAACTGATCCGGAAATCAGATTCTCTCTTGATGAAAACTACGAACCAGCAGATAGAAGAGCTATGCTCAGCTGGCTCAGCGTAAAGGTAATGGATTTTCTTAGAGCTATTCCACATGGTGTTGCTTCTTATGTTACAAAGAATAATAACCGTATGACTGAAACCTCTTCAAATCTTGCTACAGTAAAGGTTGAAGAAGGTCAGCTAATTGTTCATACAAGCCAGAGAAGCAATGTAATGAGCCGTCGCGATGCTATCACTTCAAGAGTTGAAGCTGTTGGCAGATTGGCTGGTGCTCACGTATGGAGCGGTAATGGTTATGTTCCATGGCAGCCGGATTTTGAATCTGATCTGGTAAAGCAGTGTCAGGCTATTTATGAAAAGCTCTTCAAGAGCGAACCAAAGGTTGTTACTATTCATGCAGGTTTGGAATGTGGCATTATTGGCGATAAGCATCCTGGTATGCAGATGATTTCAATTGGCCCGGATGCTGTTGATATTCATACTCCAACTGAAAGACTTTATTTGCCTTCTGTTGGTAAGATTTATGAACTCGTTGCTGCTTTCCTGGCTAATTTGAAATAATGGGTGGGTTGTATGAAAAATAATCGTGTATTAACTTTAACTGCAGCTTTTGCAATGGCCTTAGGCTTATCAACAGCTGTATTTGCAGATAAAAACCTGACTATTCTCCATACTAATGATACCCACGCACACTTAGTTCCTTATTCCGATGAAAATCATGGAACGGATAAGGGTGGGGCAGTTCGCAGAGCTGGTTTGATTGAGCTCATCAGAAGAGAAGTAAAGGAACCATTGCTTGTTGATGGTGGTGATATTTCTCAGGGAACTACCTTCTTTACTCTTTTCAAGGGCGAAGCAAGCTTCAAGGTTGCAAAGGCTCTTGGTTATGATGCAACAACCATGGGTAATCATGAATTGGATCTTGATGTTGAACATCTCCTAGAGCTTCTTGATAAAACAGGTCTGAAGCTGTTGGGATGCAATGTAACATGGCCTGATGGCAAGAAGAATGTTTTTCAGCCATATTCTATTTTTGTCAGAAATGGCCTTAAGATAGGTGTTATTGGCAGAATTGGCAAGGATAACTGGGAAGATTGCAATATCAAGGTTACTAACAAAATGAAGCTCCTTGATGATTTAGAAACTGTTCGCTACTATGCAAAGAGAATAAGACCATATGTTGATGTTCTTATTGTTATTTCACATTCTGAAGTAGAAAACGACAGAAAGCTTGCTGCAAGTGTAGCTGAACTTGATGCTGTTATTGCAGGTCATACTCATGCTGTAATTCAGAAGCCAGAATTGATTAAGCACAATGCCGATGCAGGCGATTACGACAATGGCCTTGGCGGAACCTTATTTACTGAAGCAGGGGAATGGGGGCATTATCTTGGCCGTATTGATTTGACCGTTGATGAAGTAAACAAGAAGATTACCAAGTGGGATGGCCAACTTATTGAAGTTAAGCCTGAACACGAAGCTTATGCTTCCAAGGAAATCAAAGACCTTGTTTCATATTATGATCAGAGCAGAATCAAGCAGGTAAACAGAGTAATCGGTCATACTGCTAAGGAAATTACTTTTAGCAAAGGAAATCGTAAAACAGAACAGATGCAAAATGGTATTTTCACCTGTGATGCAATGCGCTATGCTACTAAAGGTGATATAGGTCTCATCAATGCAAAGGGTGTTAGAGCATCAGTTGCCGCTGGCGATATTACTGTTGGTGATATCCACACTATGCTGCCTTTTGATAATACTGTTGTTGTCGTAACTCTTAAGGGCACAGAAGTTCAGAAGATGTTTGACTACATGGCAGAATCATGGGGTGAACCAGATGCTACTGAAATTTCAGGGGCTACTGTTGAACTGAATCTTGAAGAAGGTAAAGCACACAATATTATGATTGGTGGAAAGCCCTTAGATTTGAACAAAGAATACAGAATTTCTACAGGCAGCTTTGTAGCTGATGGAAATTGTGGCGGCGATCATTTCTTTGCCAATCCAGAATCCATGTTTGATACAGGAATAATCATGAGAGATGCTCAGATTGCCTATATTGAATATCTAAAGGAAATTCCTGAAATAGATATTCAGACCGTTAAGCTTGTTGGTAACCCACAGAAAAAGAACTTCGTAAAGTAAGAGGTATTTGATATGAAAAAGACAACCCTTTGTTTGATACTTTTCTTGATTGCATTAGGTCTTTTGCCTTGTTTTGCCGCAGATAGAAATATTCGTGTCAACAGGGTTGTTGTAACTTTTTCACCTCTTATTGTTAATAATCTGAATTGCACTCAGAAGCTTTTTAATGTGTTTGCTGAATTGACTGCTAAACAGTCTACACTTGCAAAATCCTTAGAAGCTTCTGGGGCACTTTGGTCTATTAGTCAGAATCTTAGCGGTATTCAATTGTCTATCAATTCTTCTTCAAATAAACCGGAAGAATTGGAGGATATTATTGAAAATCTTTTACAGGCTGGCTTATCAAAGGCAGAAAGTATTGTTGAAGACACAAATACCGATGTTACGGCTATGGACAGGCTTTTCTTGTTTCTTATAGAGCCGGAAAGACAGCTCAGTATAAAAACCAAGCCGGTTAGCGTTTATTTCTTTGATAATGACGGTGAAGATATAAAAAATCCTGTTTTTGATATTGATAATTTGTCTGAACGTGAAGTTCAATCAGCTACTGATAAGGCTGAGGTTTCAGTTCTTCCTATTGCTCAGATTTCTGGTTCTTCAATTGAAAAATACTGTGAAATATATAATAAGGCTGCTAAAACCAACACGGTTAATCCTTGTATACAGCCAGTTGAAAAGCCAATTCTAGCTAAAATATTAACATGGGATAATTTCACTCCAGCTAATTTTATTTCTGCTAATTTTGTAAAAAATAAAATACTTTTTAATCCTGATAGCAATAGTATGCTGAACGTGGAATTTGTAAACAATGGTAGTGGCATTGCCCTAGTTGTTTACAATGAAGTAGAAAATAATGATTTGTATGCTCAGCACCTTGATATGGTAAAGATGATAGACACATCAATGATGCAGCCAGGGCCAAAGGAATGGCAATCCTGGTCCTCAAAACTGTTAGAAGTAATGAGGAATGATATTCGCGACCATAATAAAAAAGCAATGTTCAATGCATGGTTAAAGCATTGGTCTGCAGAAGGTTTTAATAATATTCCTGAAACAGTTGAGTTTGTTAAACCAGATTCAACAAAGGAGATAGAAGTATTTTCTGAACAGAAGCAGCATCAATTTAAGCTTTCAACAGACTGCTTCCCGGCTATTTATGCTTGCAAAGACGTTTATTGCGACGATGGAGCCTATTGTGCAGTTTGCTTCGAAGGACATGACAGATTTATTGATGGTATAGAAGAATATGTTCGTTCTGAATTGCAGATTAGTGTTCCTATAACAATCAATAGAAAGAAAGAAAATAGCATTGTGTTATCTTTCTTTAGCCCAACAGACAAGGTTCCAACTCATTTGTCAAAGATTAAGGCGACAATATCAGATCTTTTATATAGTAAATTTAAGATTCTTGATTTAAAGAAATCAATAAAAATAGGTATCTCTGGGGTTTCATCAATTCCTTCCTATCAGCTTCAAGGGCTTTTGACTTCAGGTTGGACAACTAACAGCGCAAGATATGAAGCACAAATGGTTCAGACTAGTGAATTGTTTGATATGATTCAAAATGTTTCAAATAATGAAGCTATATTGAAAACCCGTTGGAACAATCTTACTTCAGCACCCCAGGATAAAGCTATTATTCTTTCTACATTAGCAAGCAGAAATCTTCTTATAGATAGCTGGGAAAGATAAAGGCTTGAATTAATCAGTGCAGCGGGCCTTTTTTTGAAAGGCGCTCATGCAGTTCCAATAACGATTTATAACCTGGAGTGTCTTTTTCTACTGCATTTATCGAGCGTCTGATTAGCTGGATAGCTTCGTTTATTTTTCCGGTTTTGTTCAGAATAAGGGCTAAATTGTAAAATGCATTAGCGTCGCGGTTATCCAGAACAAGAACTTTTCTATAGATCTCTGCAGCTTTATCTAAGTCACTTGTTTTCTGGTAGGCAAGCGCAAGATTATTTAATACTCTGGCTGTAGGCTGCTGATATCTTAAGCCATCTTCATACTGTCTGATTGCCTCAGGCCATTTGGCGTTCTGTAAGAAGATACTTGCAAGATTAAATCTTATTACAGACAAATCTGGTTTTAGTTTTAATGCTTTCTTATAGCTGTCGATGGCATTGTCAATCTGGCCTATTCTGAAATACGCAGCACCAAGATTGCTAAGTGCCTGAATACTGAAGGGATCCATTTCCAAAATCTTGTTGAAGATTTTTATAGCGTCAGCAAAACGACTTAATTTAAAGTATAGATTACCAGCGAATGTAAGACCTTTGGTATCATAAGGAAATTTGGATAGAAATTCTTCCACTGTTTCCACAGCTTCTTTTAGTTTACCTACATTAAAGAAGCCCTGATACTTAGTTCTAAGCTCTTCCCTGATTTCTGCGTTACTTTTTTCAGCAACAGGAAGAGGGGTGGGGCCTTCTTCTACTGGTGATGAAGTAATAGGACGTGGGTCCGTAATAGGAGCATTAATAGCTTCGCTTATGGCTGATCTCACTATTTGTGGGATAATTGGCAGAACGATTTTATCCAGTTTGTTTGCAAGACTTGTATAACTAGGGAATTTAACCAATTCATTTAATACAATACCTAATTGGCACGTTGCGTAAGTAGCTGATAATTTCAGTGAAATATCTCTGCTAGCCAGCATACCTTCTAGTTCTTTTACTACATCTGTTTCGCCAAGCCTGAACAGTGCTTTGGCTGTGTTGGCTTTTGTGCGGTTGTCAGAATCGTGAAGCATTGGTCTGATAACAGTGATACAGCCTTCGCCTAAGGCTTCTTCAAGTCCTTCAACGGCATTCGCTCTTACACGCGAATCTCTGTCGTGAAGAGCACTTTGCAGTGTAAATATTGCCTCTTTACCACCTATACGTCCAAGACTCGTTATAATTGAAGCTCTGAGCTTTGGATTGCGTTCAGATTCAAGCATTTTGATAAGCAGGCTGCTTGCAGCAGAAACTCTTAATTTACCTAAGATTACTATTGCCTGCAATCTTACGAATGGTGCAGAATCAGAAAGCATTCTGATTACTGTTTCTGTCTGGGCTTCTTTTGCTCGGATAGAAAAAGCTTTTGCAGCATTTTTGCGGACATCCTGTTCATCATCCTTTAAAAGGTTTACAAGATATTCTAATGCGTCAGGACTGTCGATTACGGAAAGAATATAGCCTAATGTCGCTCTAACCCACTTATTGGGGTCATCAGACATGCTTCTTAGGTTGGCAGATAATTCAGCTGTTTTTCCTATTCGTGCTGCTGCAACAAGAGCATTGCCTCTTACACGGTTTGAGGAATATTTAAAGAAAGGCTGAATCAAGCTGAATACTTTATCACTAGGCAATCCAAGCTTGGAAAAGCTTTCGATGGCATTAGCCTTAACTCTGTCGTCAGGGTCTCTCAATGCACGTGTGAGTGTTGTAACAGCTGTTAAATCACCTAATTGTCCAAGGGCACCGATTATTGCTGCTCTTTTTCGTTCATTGCGTTCTCTTAGATAAAATGCAACAAGTGGATTGGTTGCTTTGTGTGAATGGATTTTGGCCAGTGCATCAACAACATTCAAAAATAGCCATTCGTTACTTTCCCCAAGGCAGCCAAGAAGAGGGGAAACAGCAGACATGTCTTTTATTCGTCCAAGGGCTGTAACGCATGAATATCTGACATTTGCGTCCAAATCACTTAGCCCTGAAATCAGAAGTTCAACAGCTTCCTTGTTTTTAAAATTGCCTAAGGCAAGGGCAATATTAGGACGTATTTCTTTGTCTGCTTCGTTAAAGGCACTTAAAAGATTTTTAAAGGCTGCTTCATCGCCTATTGCTGACAATGCTTCAGGCATTGAGCTGTCTTGTTTTTCTTTAAGAATAGATTCTGTTAATGGAACGATTGCTTCTGGGTCGCCTATTTGACCAAGAGCCTTTGCGCCTTCTTCTTTTAAACGCTGGTCTTGGTGCGAAAGAAAACCAATGAGTTTTCTTGTGCAAGGCTTCAATAAATAGAAACCCTTCGCTAATAAGTTCGATTCCATTATGAACCCCTTAGTCATTCATTAGATTAATGACTAAAAAAAGACTCGCATTAAAGCGAGTCTTTTTCTATCTAGAAGTAAATTAAGCCATTCTAAGGGTCTTTATGCCGACCTTTTCGAAGGCAACCTTCATCTTGTTGATTCCGTCATCAGTAGAACCAACTTCGATTACTTCACCGACGTCATCCCATACTTTGTGAGAAACCATTTCGCCTTTTTCGTAGGTTTCAGTTACAGAGTATTCTCTGACTTCACTTTTTTTCTTAGAATCATCAGTCTTTTTGATTGTTTTTGCACGAACCATAATTTATCCTCCCTTTATGGAAGTGTACAATAATAATCTAACACGTAGATACCTTTTATGTCAAGATAAGCTTTATTATAGGAGAGTACTTAAGCCATAGACCAACCGGCTTCAAATGCTTTTATATTGAGTTCTGATACCTTGGCTGGTTTGTTTGCAAATTTATTGCTTATGACTTCCTTCCAGAGCTTAGAATCTATCATTGGTAGCTTTTTGGCAAGTACACCAAGCAGGATTATATTGAGGCATTTCTGATTTCCCAGCTCTACAGCTTTACTAGCTGCATCAACACATAGATTCTGAATAGAACTCTTACTAAGAATTTCAGGAATGTTTTCCGGATAAACGTCATTACCAGCAGAAACAGACATTGGAAGAATTTTCTGGGAATTAGTGATTACTATTCCATCTGGTTTTAAGTATTCTGCCCATCTGATAGCTTCCAGTTCTTCGAAGGAAATTACTATGTCTGCTTCACCCTTTCTAATTATTGGGGAAGCTATGTTTTCGCCAAAGCGAACATGGCTTACAACGCTACCACCGCGCTGAGCCATGCCGTGAATTTCAGATTTTTTTACGTCGAAGCCTGCTGCCATTGCACATTCAGCAATAAGATTGCTGGCTAACAGGGTTCCCTGACCACCGACGCCACAAAGAAGAATATTAGTAGTCATTATTTTGCCTCCTCAGTAGCTTGAGTAATTGCTGCTGGTTTGCAGACTTTAGCACAAAGACCGCAGTGAACGCAGAGAGAGTTGTTGATTACTGTCTTGCCATCTTGTGGATTGACTTCAATAGCAGGACAACCAAGCTTGGTGCACATGCCGCACTTTACACATTTATCACGGTTAATTGCGACCTTAAAGGTTTTGGGCTTGTAATCCTTAAGCAGGAAGCAAGGACGTTTGGTTATAATAACGCTAGGTTCGCCTTTTTCTTCCAATTTAAGAGCAGATTTTATTGCTTCTTCAAGCTTTGGAAGATCGAATGGGTCTACGCTTGTGACATGATCTACGCCAATAGCCTTACATAAAGCTTCGATGTTCAAAGTCTTAGTTGGTTCGCCCTTAAGGGTCTTTCCACTGCCAGGATTTGGCTGATGACCAGTCATTGCTGTGATAGAGTTGTCGAGAATGATTGTAAGATGACAGCCTTTGTTGTAAACAGTATCAAGAAGGCCTGTCATACCAGAGTGCATAAAGGTAGATTCGCCAATTACTGCAACCAGTTTGCCACTGATTTTTTCTTTCATTGCTTTGCTCATACCAAGAGCGGCAGTGATTGAACCACCCATGCAGATGATTGAATGCATGGCTTTGTGCGGGGCGAGTGCTCCAAGACTGTAACAGCCAATATCGCCTGTTACTGTGCAATCTAACTTGCGAAGTGTATAGAAAACACCGCGGTGTGGGCAGCCTGGGCAAAGAACAGGAGGTCTGACCGGAATCTTTACTCCTGAAACAAGCTTGGCAGATGTTGGTGCTGGTTTATCAGAGAATTCTTTGAGAGCATCGAAGATGATGTCTGGATTCAGTTCTCCGCAAACAGGAATTCTGTCTTTGCCGACGCATTCAATACCAGCGGCTTTTACAGCTGTTTCAAGGAATGGGTCGTTTTCTTCAATTACAACTACTTTATCAACAGTTGCTGCAAATTTCTTGAATAATTCAGTTGGGAATGGCCAGCTCATACCTACTTTTAGAAATGAAGCATTTGGAAATACTTCCTTTGCATGCTGATAGCTGATGCCGGAAGTAATTATACCAAGCTTTTTATCACCTTTTTCAATCTTGTTGAAGGGTGATTTATTGCTGAGTTTTTCAAGCTTGGAAGTTCGTTCTTCGACTGTTACATGCAATTTCTTTGAAATGGCTGGTAAAGTGCAATATTTATTAGGATTGCGTTCAAAAACACGTTCCTTGGCTTCTTTACGTTCTTCTAAAGTAACAATTCCTTCTGAGTGAGAAATTCTTGTAGTGGTTCTTACAAAAACAGGAGTGTCGTATTCTTCAGAAAGCTCATAAGCAGCTTTGACCATGTCTTTGGCTTCCTGACTGTTTGTTGGCTCGAACATTGGAATTCTTGAGGCTCTTGCATAGTTACGATTATCCTGTTCGTTCTGTGAGCTATGAAGGCCTGGGTCATCGGCTGTGATTATTACTAAGCCAGCGTTAATGCCTGTATAAGCAACAGTAAACATTGGGTCAGCTGCTACGTTGAGACCAACATGCTTCTGTGCACAAAGTGAACGTGCACCGCCCAAAGCTGCACCAATAACTGTTTCCATAGCTGTCTTTTCATTTACAGCCCATTGAGCGTCTACTTCTTTATAGGTTCCAAGAAATTCTAATATTTCTGTAGATGGGGTTCCAGGATAAGCAGAAGCAAATTTTACACCTGCTTCCCAGGCACCACGAGCAATGGCTGCGTTTCCTGAAAGGAATGCGCGTTTACCGTTTTGCATTATAAGAATCTCCTTTATATAATTAGTCTTTTGTAAGCGTATCAGAAGCTATTAGGGCTTCATTTGAAACCAAGGCTTCTGATGAAAATGAAGCTATGTCTGTTGAAGCCTGACTATCAGACTTTATAGAATTTGGATCGGTAGTGAACAAATTTTCACCTGTTTCTTCAAATTTGAATACTACGTTTAAAGGGCCGATTGCATAAGTATCCTCTGGAACTACTGCAATCAGAATAATTTTTCGGTTAAGCTCTTTTATTTTATTTATCATGTCATAAAAAGCGAGCATTGAGCCGTATGACATATTACCAAAACTGCCTGTTAATGGATTTGCGAGCATACCGACGTTTACTACTTCGTGGTTGATTTCATCCATGAAATTCTGCATAATCTTGGCTATTTCTGTTCTAGTCAGTGTGCCATCTATTTCCATTGATGCTATCTGCTGATCCTTCTGGAAGATTAAATCGTTTGGTAACAATATAAAACGGACGTTACCAAGTTCTTCACCTGCAATTATGTTTTCTGCTGCAATAGCACCAAGCACCAGGTCATCTGTGGAGCTTGCAATATGATTAGCCATTGAGCCTAACTGTTCTTTATTTTCTGTAAAAAATTCTATTTCAGGCTTTACCACAACATGGCGTCGACGAACATGATCAGAAAGTGTAATTATCAGGTTGGTGATGGCTTTCATGACTTCCTTTGGTTCCTGACCTGATTTGATGACTGTTACTGCAAGAGGTTCGTCCTTGCGGAAGGCAACACTTTCTGTTTCTTTCAGCTTTACCTGAGTTGTTAGGCGGGCTACATCTTCAGAAAGAGTATTCTTTTCCTGTTCTAGTTTGTTTTTCAATTCTTCTAAGGCAGAAGATTCCGCTTGAAGGGTGTCTATATCCTTTTTCAGCTTTTCGATTGAGAAAAGGGCTAATCTGACATCTTCAGAGAGCATCATTCCTATCAGAAATGTTGAAAGGGTGATTATAATACCGGTTGAAATAGCTACGAAAAGAGCTGTTACTCGCGGTCGCATACCAAAAAGACTCAGACGCTTTTTCCCTACTACTGTGCCTAGGGCATCGCCCAAGTATGCTATTACACCACTTATAATTATTGAAACTAGAATGTAAAGCATGATTGGTTATTTCTTAATCTTATCCAGTTTGAAACGGTCTCCAAGATAAAATTTTCTAGCTGTCGGGTTGTCGGCGACAAATTGTGCTGAGCCTGAAACAAGAATTTTACCAAGACTTAATATATAAGCTCTGTCAACGATTGCGAGTGTTTCACTAACATTGTGGTCTGTGATTAAAAGTCCAAGACCTTTCTGTTGAAGCTTAAGAACAGTGCTTTGAATATCAGCAACTGCAATCGGGTCTACACCAGCGAATGGTTCGTCAAGAAGAATGAAGCTTGGTTCTGCTGCCAGTGCTCTGGCAATTTCAACACGGCGTCTTTCGCCGCCTGATAATGCATAGCCTTTACTATCAGCAATTCTGCCTATGTCAAGGTCGGTTATTAGCTTATCAAGACGTTCTTTTCGTTCTTTTTCGCTAATATCAATATTTTCAAGTATCAGCCATATGTTTTCTTTTACTGTCAGTTTTCTAAAGACACTTGCTTCCTGGGGAAGATAGCCAACGCCCATTCTGGCTCTTTGGTACATGGCTTTCTTGGTAATGTCTTCCTTGTTGTAGTAAACATGACCTTCGTCTGGTTTTACAAGACCAACAACCATATAGAACGTAGTGGTTTTACCAGCGCCGTTTGGCCCAAGCAGACCAACTATTTCGCCTTTTTTTATGTTTAGGGAAACATGGTTTACGACTGTTCTGCCTTTGTAGGTTTTGCAAACCTTATCAACTGTGATTGTATCAATTGAGTCATCTGTATTTTCAGGTAACTTTTCGAAATTGGCTTCGTTTTCTGCTTCTTCTGGCGGAGGAGCTGGTATGACTCCACCTTCAAGACCAACTATTCGGCTATCTGGAACTTCAATATGTTTTTCTTCCGGAATAATGATTGTTGGCCCAGAATAGCTTTGAGACTGTTCCGGGGTAGCTTCTTGGGATTCAACAGAATTCTGGCTGTCTGAACTGCTTTCGTTTGGTGTGCCATTAGAAGAGTTTTCTGGACCTACGAAAACGTTGTTGCTATCTGCTTCTTCAATGAAGTTTGAAACAGGCAATTCTTTGGATTCGTTTAAATTATTGTTCTGTTCGTCATTCATCGTCATCTTCCTCGTTTTCGTTTTCGCTATCTGAAGTATTACCTATTTCGGTAAAATCACCAGCTGGAACATCAGCAAGACTGTCGTCTATTTCGCTATCTAAGTCATCATCAGATTTCTTATCTTTTTTCTTCTTCTTCTTTTTATCTTTTTTCTTATCTTTGCTCTTGTCTTTTTTACCGCTGTCTGAACCTGGATAAACAGTGGCATGCACATTGCCTACTGCAATAGTTCGTTCTTCGTCTGGATAATAAAGTATTTTGTTTGCATACAATTCAGAGGTCTGGTCTTTGTTTGTACCTTTTTCTTTGCCGTTCTGAACTGCATGGGCATGTCCCACTATTGTCATCTGGTTGGAAATATTAAGATAAATTGCTTTGTCGCCTGTAGCTGTCAGAGTTTCACTTTTTATAACAACATTATTGCGACATATTGCTTTTTCTTCCTTGGAAAACATTTCAAGAAATTCACAGGTTATTTCTGAAATAGGCTTCTTTTCGTTTTCTTCAGCTTCTTCTTCTGTTTCACTTTCACGGTATTCTACTTCGATTACTCTAACGTTACCCTTGGCGAGAAAACGATCTTCCTTGTTGAAGGCTTCAACTTCATTGCATGTGAGAATTATACGTGTTTTTCTTACTGATTTACCGTCAGAGCCATTTTTTTCGCGTTCAATTATTCTGATAACCTTTGGATTGCCTCTGGCGACAAGTCTGTCTTCCTTGGGATAGGCTTCAAGATAGTCGGAGGTTAATACTGTTCCAGGTTGGGTGACTTTTACATTGTCTATTGCCTTTACAACTTCCAGCGACTGGTCATATATACCACGGTCTGCGGTCATAGTATTGTCTTTTTGCTCAGCTTTTATGCCGCCTCTTGCAACATAAATGCCATTATGGAAGGTCATAAGCTTACTTGTAATTACCATATCGCCTGTGGTGACTGTTGTTTGAGCTTTGGACTGAGGCATAGCGGTTATGAGCAATGCAAAAGAGATTAGCAATATTCTGGAAATTAGCTTTTTCATTTATCTGTTCCTGTAATCGAAGATTTGTTTGTTTCCGAAGCTATAGAAACGTTAGCTGATTGTGAAGCAGCGTCATTAACTAGTTTATCTGAAGCTGTAGCAATATTAGATGATTTTGAGGCAATATTGCCAAGTATTTTTTCAATAGGTTCTGCAATAGGTAATCCACTCATGGGATCCTTGTCTAAAACAGGCTTTGGAGGTTCTTTCTTTTCATCCCATAATCTGATGACTACCTGCTGATTTACTGTTAATTCCTGACTTTCTGTATTATAAGTCATACCAAGTCCTGTAAGAACAGCATTGTCCTTCCAGGCTGTGATAGGCTTTTGGGTGCTGAGTTCCTTGCGATTGAACAGATAACGCATTTCTTCTGTTTTCATTCTTTCGTTGTCTGTATTCCAAAGTCTTACGTTACCGAAGAATTTGGCTTCGAAAGGAGACTTTGTAGCGCTGGCGGCAATAAGGTGGCCTGTATAGGTTGCTATTTCTTCTTTGAAGAAGAGAACCTTGATATCGTTAGCTTCCATATTGCTTTGGCTGTCGTCCATTTCACACTGGGTAGCATACATTCTTGAATGCTCAAAGCCGTTTTCTATCTGGCTGACATTAACATTATCCAAAGCCATTCTATGCTTTACATAATTGCCTTTGGCATTTTCTTCAACATCATCGTCCCAAAGAATAATTGCAACAAAAGCAACTAGCATGAAACCCCAGAACCAGAAGCTGGATAATAAATTCTTAATCATTTCTTTTTCCCCAGTTCTGCATAGGTATATCTGTCATGATACCAGCACCAAAGATCAGGGCGTTTACGATATTCTGCTTCATAAACTCTGGCTATCTGCTGCACCTTGTCCCGCATGGTTGCGTCTTTTTGCCATTGAATAGGCTGCTGTATATTCATTATGAATGTTCCATCTGACTGGCGTTCGGCAAATATTGGCACTAATGGCATTTTGCTTCTTGCTGAAATAATAACGGGAGCGCTGTAAAAAGAAGCGTTGCGTCCAAAAAAGTCGACTTGGTAGCCATTTTCTCTTGCGTTTAAATCTGCAAGTATAGCTATCGTTTTATCTTGCTTCAAAAGCTTTACTGCTTCAAAGATGTTATTTTGCATAATGACTTTCATGCCGTGTTTTTCTCTGAAGCCGTTAATGAATTCTGTCATTTGATTTAAGTTATTAGGTCTGGCTATGACATTCATATCAATGCCTTTTTTTACTAATTCGTAACCAAGGACTTCCCAATTGCAGAAATGACCAGTGAGAATCAAAGGAACCTGACCGTTTTTGAGAATGTTTTCTATGATTTCCCAATTTTCAAATTTACTAAAATCAGGCTTTTCCTTAGAGATTTTGTCATAAAAAATGATTTCTAGAAGTGTCATAGCGGTATTCTCAAGCATACCATTTATGATTTTTTCTTTGTTTTCGGCAAATTCTTCAGGCAATAGGCATCTGGCTTTTTCGATTTCTTTTTTACCAAAAAGAAAAGCAGCCTTCATTAGCAACTTCTTAAGCTTTGGAATCTTAGAAGTTGGCAATAAAGCTAAACCGGATACTAAGTATTTAATCAGATAATATCTGATAGTTCTTCTGATTTTTTTAAATTTATCTCGTATCATCTGTCTGCGAAGGATCTGACTAAGTCGTCTAATAGACCTTTGTTGTTAAGAATGATGTCTACTACTTCTCTAATGGCTCCTTGTCCACCTTCTTTGGAAAGAACGTAGTCGGCGTAAGGTCTGATGGAAGGATGATGATTGGCAGGAACAAAGAAAAGTCCAACCTTTGTGCCTACAGGAAGGTCATTTATGTCATCGCCAATGTATGCTACTTCTTCTGGTTTAAGGCCTCTTCTATCTAAAATTTCTTTAAGGGTTTCGTTTTTGCTGGCAATATTCTGATGTAATTCTTCAAATTTCAATTCCTGTGCACGTTTTGTTAATGCTCCAGAGGATCTTCCGGTGATACATCCACAGGCGAATCCAGCCATATGCCATATTTTCAGGCCCATACCGTCTAATGTGGCAAAAAACTTCAGTTCAATTCCGTCATTGCCAAGCACTATGCGACCATCGGTTAAAACACCGTCACAATCAAAGAGAAGTAATTTTATATTTTTACATGCATTCTTAAATGCATCAGCTTGTTTCATTATTTGCACCCTTTATTTATAGATAGTCTAATTTAACATAAATACAAAGATTTTTAAAGGGGTGATGCTGATGATTGAGTATGGTATTATTGGCAACGGATAACATGGATGAAGACGGATGAACAGCCGCTGACAGCCGTCGGCAATCAGCTATCAGCCGAGAAATGTTGCTTGTAAGGAAAATAGAGGCAAGTTTCTAGCAAATAGGCATTAGCCTCATTCATCGACCGCAGGTCGAATTCACAGCCTGCAGGGCTAATTCATTATATGAATGGCTTTACTATAAGTGAAATATATACTAAAATAGGGAAAATCATGAGGTACAGCAGATGAAAATTCTTGTCGTTTCTATTAACTATTTCCCAGAACCAGCTCGTATTACTGATATATGCGAAGAGCTTGTAAAGAGGGGACACGACGTAACTGTTGTAACAAATGTACCGAATTGTCCACAGGGTGATTTTTATGAAGGCTACCCGGATGGTAGGGTTCGCGATGAAGTAAGAAATGGTGTAAAAATACACCGTTGCTTTACTATAGCAAGAAAAAAAGGTGCTGTCAGAAGAGTTTTAAGCTACTACAGCTATGTTTTTTCTTCTATCAGCTATGTAAGAAGCTTAAAAAATGATTTTGATGTTGTGTTTGTTAATCAGCTTTCACCTGTCATGCTTGCTTATGCAGGAGCAGAGTATAAAAAGCTGTTTCATAAGAAAATACTTTTCTACAGTATGGACTTATGGCCTATGAGCCTTACTGTTGGTGGAATTAAAGAAAATTCGCTTGTTTTCAAGTATTTTCACAGAGTTTCAGAAAAGCTTTATAAAAGCGCAGATGTGCTTTATGGTTCATCAAGGTCCTTTCCGGCATATTTTGAAAAGGAATTCGGCATTACAGGAATGAAATACCTGCCACAATATGCTGAAGGTCTTTTTTCTATGGAACAGTGTAAAAAACAGCCATCAGAAACCTTTGACCTGATGTTTGCCGGTAATATTGGAAACTTCCAGAGTGTTGATACAATAGTTAAGGCTGCTGCACTTACAAAAGACGATAAAAGGATAAGATGGCATATTCTTGGCAATGGAAGTGAATTGGAGCATCTTAAGAATTTGGCTGCCACTTTGAAGGCTGATAATGTTATTTTCCATGGCCGCAAACCTCTGGAAGATATGCCAAAATATTATGCCATGGCGGATGCAATGCTTGTTACAATGATTAAAAATCCGGTAATATCATTGACATTGCCAGGTAAGGTTCAGAGCTATATGGCAGCAGGAAAGCCTTTGCTTGGGGCTATTGATGGAGAAACAAGACTGGTTATAGAAGAAGCTGATTGCGGACTTTGCGGCGATGCAGAAAACGCAGAACAGCTTGCAGAAAATGCTAGAACAATGGCAAATCAGTCTATGGAAAAATATGCTAAGAATTCATTTGCCTATAATGAACAATATTTTACAAAAGAAAAGTTCATGGACACTTTGATTTCTGAATTAGAAAAGCTACGCTCGTAATATTTAAATATTTTTTGAAAAATCGTTTAATAATTTTAGAAGCTTGTCGATAGTGCGAGCATATGAAAAACAGGAAAAAATTAATTTTTGCGGCTGCAGCTATGCTGTTAGGCATGGCAGGTAGCGGATTTGCACTTGATCTACGCCAGTATCAGGGCTATCTATCAGGCAATCGAGGAAAGGCTGCTGTGCAGGAAAAGAAGCAGAGCAACGTGATACCCGAAATTGCAGTAGAAGAACCTACTGTAACAAATAATTATCGAAGCCTGAACGCAGATGCCTACTATGTTACTAGTCAGGAAAATCAATTTATTCCATTGGGAAACACTCAGCAACGGGATGGGGAACGATATCTGATTCCTCAGGATACTCGTGTTCCAAAGGAATTGAAACCATTACTGACCGAACAAAGAACACCTAGACAGGGCTTGGCTCTTCATGGTGGGACCGGTGCTACATTGGTTCCATCACCAGGGGTATTGGAACCTAATAAGACTGCTGTTGGTATTCAGGTTCAGACCTTTGACCTCTATAACATCAATAATGTTAAATATGAGGATGAAGATTATTTCGATGTAAATCTCAGTGCTGCCTGGGGTTTGGAAAATGGTCTGGAAGTTGGTTTTGATAAAACCTTTGCTAATCAGGATCACTACGATCTGGAAGAACCGTTATATCTTAACTTCAAGTATCAGTGCACAGGAAATGTAACCCTCGGTGGCAGTGTAAACTGTAATTCCGGGTATCATTCTGCGTGGGTTGCAGCTGGCGTTCCTGTAATCTGGGTCGGCGTTGGCGGAAACTTTGGGGTTAGTGATTATGAACACCGATATGTTAACCCGGAAAAATTCAGAAGGGCAAAATACGGCGGATATAATTACGATTACAACAAGGGAACAGGCTATGCTGACAAATTCTTCTTCCTTGTTGGTGGTCTGATACCTTTGAATGATAATCTGAGATTTGCTTACGATTTCAATGGCGACCGTTTCAGCCTTGGTTTCAGATTTAATTATTCTGACACCCTTTACGTGAATGCAAGCTATATCTCAAACGGCGATTATGAAAATTTGCCAGGGGCTATTGCTCACCGACAGAACCGCAATTTCATTGCTGGTGTAACAGTAGCCTTCTAAGACTAAGCATAAAAAAAGCCGACCTTTCAGGTCGTCTTTTTTTATGCTTGCTTCTTGTTGAGTCTGCAACTGTCCGCCCCAGCAGGCCTTCACCTAATTATTGGCGAGAATTGCGTTATATCAATGCAACTGTCCGCCCCAGCATGGCCTTCACCTAATTATTGGCGAGAATTGCGTTATATCAATGCAACTGTCCGCCCCAGCAGGCCTTCACCTAATTATTGGCAAGAATTGCGTTATATCAATGCAACTGTCCGCCCCAGCAGGCCTTCCTCCTTTAGGGGGAAGGTGGCAGTGCGAAGCACTGACGGATGAGGGCAACGATGTTCACATCATTCTACATCTTCATGAAATGTATCAGGCTTATTAGGGTTAAAGCTTTCATTGGCATACATGACTGTAACCAGATTTTCTGTTTCTGATAAATTAATAATGTTATGAGTGTAGCCAGGAAGCATATAAACAGCTTCTATTTTATCTCCGCTGACCTCAAAATTAATTACTTCGTCAGAACCTATTTTACGCATCTGTATCAGACCATGCCCTGATACAACGATGAAGAGTTCCCATTTTGTGTTGTGAGCGTGCTGACCTTTAGTTATTCCAGGTTTTGAAATGTTAACAGAAACCTGACCTAATTTTTCTGAATGTAATAGCTCTGTGAAGCTGCCTCTGTTGTCTATTTCCATTTTTAATGGGAATATTGCCTTTTCTTTTGGCAGATATGACAAATATGTTGAGAAAAGCTTTTTGCTGAAGCTGCCATTTGGAATTTCAGGTATTTGTAGGGTTTGTGGCTGTTTTTTAAAGGTTTCAAGAAGCTTGACTATTTCACCTAGGGTTACTTTGTGTGAAGCCTTTACTGTGCAGTAATTACCATTATTGGTAGGTATTGCTTTTACGCCGTCAAATTCGCATTTTGATTCCTTGCCTTCCATGGCATTTAGCATCTCATCAACCAAATCATCGATGTATACTAACTCTAATTCTGTGTTAGGGTCATTTACTTGGATTGGAAGGTCATTGGCAATATTGTTACAGAATGTGGCTACTACAGAGTTATAGTTTGGTCTGCACCATTTCCCGAAAAGATTTGGAAATCTGTATACCAGTACTTTTGCACCAGTTTCTTTTGAATAATTGAAGAAAAGTTCTTCACCTGCTTTTTTGCTTTTTCCATATTCGCTACCGGCAAAACGACCTTCAAGACTGGCTTGAATAGAACTGGAGAGCATTACCGGACACTTGTTTCCATACTTTTTTAAGGTATTTAGAAGTTTTGAAGCAAAACCAAAATTGCCGTCCATGAATTCTTTCTGGTTTTGTGGACGGTTTACTCCAGCAAGATTAAAAACGAAATCTACGTTTTGGCAGGCCTTTTCTAGAAATTCATCAGTGGAATCAATGTCAAACAGGTAAATATCACCAATAGAAATTTCAGGATGGGACTTGTCTTTCCCCTCCATGATGTTTTTCAGAGCATTTGTCAGATTTTTGCCAACAAAGCCATTTGAACCGGTAATCAATATATTCATTTGCGCCATACCATCTTGTTTACTATTCCGACGTATGACTGGATGATTTTAACAACCTTTGTGCTCGTGCTTTCTTCAACATAGTCTGGAACAGGAATGCCTATGTCACCGTTTTTATTCATTTCTACCGCAGTATCTACAGATTGCAGCAGACCTTTTTCATCAATGCCGGAAATGATGAAGCAGCCTTTATCCATTGCTTCTGGTCTTTCTGTTGAGGTTCTGATGCAAACGGCAGGGAAGGGGTGCCCGACAGATGTGAAAAAGCTGGATTCTTCAGGTAATGTGCCTGAGTCTGAAACTACACAGAAGGCATTCATCTGCAGACAGTTATAATCATGGAAACCCAAAGGCTCATGCTGTATTACTCTTGAATCAAGCTTGAAACCGCTGGCTTCCAGACGCTTTTTCGAACGTGGGTGGCAGCTGTATAAAACAGGCATGTCATATTTTTCTGCCATTTTGTTTATAGCGGTGAACAGGCTTGTGAAATTTTTTTCTGTATCAATATTTTCTTCTCGGTGGGCTGAAAGAAGTATATATTTACCTTTTTCAAGTCCAAGCTTTTTGTGTATATCAGAACTTTCTATATCTTTAAGATTGCTGTGTAATACCTCGGCCATCGGTGAACCGGTTACATAGGTTCTTTCCTTGGGCAGACCACATTCTGCAAGATAACGTCTTGCATGCTCTGAATAGGCCATATTTACATCAGAAATTATATCAACTATTCTGCGGTTTGTTTCTTCTGGCAGACATTCGTCTTTGCAACGGTTACCGGCTTCCATGTGAAAGACTGGGATGTGAAGGCGTTTGGCGCCAATCACTGAAAGGCAGGAATTGGTATCGCCAAGCACTAATACTGCATCGGGCTTGATTTCTACCATCAGGTTATAAGAAGCTGCAATGATGTTTCCCATGGTATCGCCAAGAGTTTCACCAACAGCATTCATATATATTTCTGGTGATTCAAGCTTAAGGTCTTTAAAGAATACGCCGTTCAGATTGTAATCATAATTTTGTCCTGTGTGGGCCAGAATAGTATCAAAATATTTCCTGCATTTTGTAATGACAGCAGATAGTCTGATGATTTCTGGTCTTGTGCCGACTATGATTAAAAGCTTTAATTTGCCGTTGTTTTTGAATGAAGTCATTTTTTTAATTCTTCCTGGATGTAATCTAATGCAAGAAGTTTTTCCTTTACCTGTTCAACACTAAGAAGCTTTGTATTGCTGGAGTTAAACTCGGTTAGAGTATTTCTTTCGGCTTCACCCTTGGTAAAATACTGGTCGTAATTCAAGCCGCGCTTATCGCATGGAACACGGTAGAAATTTCCCATATCTATTGCGTGAGCGCATTCTTCGTTGGTAAGCAAAGTTTCATACATCTTTTCACCATGACGTATGCCAATAACTTTGATTTTGTTCTTGTCTGCCTTGAATAAATCACAGACTGCTTCAGCCTGATTCTGAATAGTGCAGGCAGGAGCCTTTTGAACAAGAATATCGCCAGATTCACCTTTTTCAAATGCAAATAAAACAAGATCTACTGCTTCATCTAATGACATGATGAATCTTGTCATGGAACCGTCTGTAATTGTAATGTTACTTCCGTTTCTTATCTGGTCTATCCAAAGAGGAATGACAGAACCTCTGGAACACATTACATTACCATATCTTGTGCAGCAGATTTTTGTTTTCTTTGTGGTTCTGCTTTTGGCTACAATAACCTTTTCCATCATTGCCTTGGAGGTGCCCATGGCATTAACAGGGTAGGCTGCTTTATCGGTAGAGAGACAGACTACTGTTTCAACGCCTTCATCAATGGCTGCTGTTAAAACATTTTCAGTACCAAGGACATTGGTTTTTACTGCTTCAATTGGAAAGAATTCACAGGAAGGAACCTGCTTTAAAGCGGCCGCATGGAAAATAAAATTTACTCCATGGATTGCATTTTTTACAGACTGTAAATCTCTTACATCGCCAATGTAAAAGCTGATTTTATCAGCATATTCAGGCATTTTTGTCTGAAATTCATGGCGCATGTCATCCTGCTTTTTTTCGTCTCGTGAAAAAATACGGATTTCGCCAATATCTGACGAGAGAAATCTGTTTAAGACTGCATTGCCGAAGGAACCTGTCCCACCGGTAATCATTAGGGTTTTACCTGCAAATAATGTCACCTTTGTCTCTCCAAGCTTGAAGTATAAACATTATGCCACCACCTAACCCAAAGGTCAAGATTCCTTGTAGCAAAGCGACATATGGAGTTACTTAGAAATTTACTTATGAGGCTTCTCGGCTAATTGTGGTTATTGATTATTCTTGGTTTTGCTTTTCTCTAAGAATTTGAGGGAGGCCTTGTAGTCCGGAGCGACGTTTAATGTGCATTGTATTACTGCAACGCTTCGGCCTGTATTAATAAGGTCATAAACTAATGTCACAGAACCATCTGCATTCTTGGTAAACTTAGGTTCATTCTGTTCAGCACGCCAGTCTTCGTCCTCATGGGTTTTGACCAGCGCCATTGGGGCGCCGGCATGAAAGCAATGGATCATTTCTGCTAGGTGTAAGGCAGTATCAGTTGTGTTTAAAATCTGAATATGTTTTAGGAAATCTTCCAGGTCACTCATTGAGTTTGGTCTTATGACAACGCCATTGTCGATATTGATTGCACGGTGGTAGGAAATTTCTCTTTCGATGTGGGCTACTAAAAAATAATATGGTGGGGCAGGGTGGGTTATGAACTTTATTGTTTCATAATTACCTTTTAAATCTTTTTCAAATATTGAATAGGCGGTTTTTGCGCCCTTGTCGTAGGAACTTTCCCATTTGGCAAGATAATGTGCGTATTTAATAGCTTCACCACACTTAGAAGTAAAAAAGAACATATCACTTCCCCCTGCTGCCCATAGTCCTAATGCAAGACATAGAAAGATTATTATGCCTAATAGTATTCTCGTTTTCATTGTAATTTCACCGTTGATTACATATTGTCTAAAACTTTGTCTATGGGCAATGAACAAAATTATTGGAAGAAGAAATAATATGCACAGCCGATGTGAATAGCTAAAATAAGTGGCATACCGACAACAAAATGCCTATGCTTGGTTTTGTGTCTGAATATATACATACCAGCCCAGGTGCCGATACTGCCACCTATTGCGCTGACCAAAAACAGTGATTTTTCTGGAATCCTCCAGTAGCTGTTTCTGGCTTTAAATTTGTCCAGCCACATGACAAGTATGCCAACAATGTTTATGGCAGCAAGATAGATTGTTATATAGCTGGCTGTTGTCATATTGTTAGTTAGTCTTGCCCCACATGCGGATGTTTTCTAGATTATCCTTTACTTCCGCGCCTGGCCAGCACCGTGCAGGCCAAACCTTGCCAAAGGATTTTTCTGCAAGAGTTTTAACATCGTTTTCGCAATTCTGCATTCCGCCACCACCGTGGGTGAAGAATGGGTAAATGGTTTTGCCGTTAAGGTCGCCACATTTTTCTATGAAGGTAGCGACTGGAGGTGCCATGGTTCCCCACCAGTTGGGGCTGCCAATATAGATTTTGCTGTATTTTGAAAGATCTTTTGGAAAACTCTTCAATTCTGGTCTTGCGTTTGCATTGATTTCTGCTTTTGCTACTTCTGTGCAGGCTTTATATTCTGTTGGGTAAGCTTTCACTGGAACGATTTCGAAAAGGTCAGCACCTGTGGCTTTGGCTATTTCTTCAGCAACAAGTCTGGTGTTACCACTCCATGAATAATAAGCTACAAGTGTCTTGTCGGCTGCCTGGGCAGATGCAATGGCTGGCATAAGTAATGCACTGGCAACGGCAGCAATACAAAGTAATGATTTCATGTTAGTTCCTCCCCAATAGTTTTTATGATTATACCCTAAGTTTTGTTAATCGCTCAATAGATTGATATTCTATTTTTGCAAGCTATGAGTCAGAAGTTTTAAGCTCGAAGTTTAAAGCTTAAAGCTTAAAGCTTAAAGCCTATTGAAACAGACTTTATACTCTAATGATATAAAAGAATCACTCTCTCGGCTGATAGCTGAAAGCTCGAAGCTATAAGCTGGAATGTTTGAAGGGTTGAAAGCAGGACCGTAGAATTATATAATGATATTATTACGAATAGGGCGGATTAATATAAATATGAAAATAGCTATAATTTTGGGCTTGGTGATTGTTGTTTGTGCTGTTTATGCAAGTGACAGGAGGCCGGGGGGAGTGTTTGAACCTACGATGTGTGGCGGTTATCGTTGCTCTAATGAAACCTGCTCTTCCATGGAAGATGAAAAGTCTTCTATAAAAGAACTTTCATTTTCATTTTATGACGAAGGTCCATCTTATGGCATAAATATGAACCAGGAAGTTTTCAAGACCTCCATGAACAAAAACTCTAATTTTTATTTAAGCCAGAATTTTTCTGCCAGCGTTACCAGTGAACTTAAGGCGAATATTGAAAAATATGTGCGTGAAAGTGGTTTATTGAAGTTTAATGGCTGGTGTGTGGAAATTAATGGTCTGCCAATGACTAGAGATGCTCACATAAGAATTGTTTTTGATAATGGAAAAAGCTTTTATATGAGCTTTAATGGTTGTCGTGCTCCTGCTGGCTTTTATGAAGCTGCTAAGAAATTTATAGACAATATAATTCCTATATGTGGCTATGACCCGGAAAAAAGTGAAAAGATTCCTCCGTATGTTAATCCTTTTGCAGGAACCCATAAATTTGTTTATGAAAGCAAGGATGGTAAAAAACAGACTTTTATCTATACGATGACTTGTGGAAGAACCGATATGGTTGAGTTGAAAACCTTTGGTGATTTTTATTCCAGCCAGCATGTAAAGTGCGTCGGTCATAAGATATATGGCGGTAAGGAAAAATACAGCTTCACCATAGAAAGCTATTACGATGATTCGGAACTTAAACCTTCTAAGAAGGGAAATGGCGCAGCAGAGATATATCGCAGAGATAAGAAGCTTTTCTTGGTGCCATACCAGATCTGCCCAGAATTCCCTGAACGCCTCGAAATCCCGGAAGAAGAATGAAACAACCGCTATTGGCTTTCGGCTGTTAGCTTTTGGCCGAGAAATTTTCTCGTCGCCAAGCCAAATATATCAACTCCTGAGCACTTACGTAAACCACAAACCTACGCTGGTAAACTACAAACCAACTAATACCGAGGCTAAAAAACTGGCCTGCTAATCGGCCTGCTTGGTCTGCTTCATCCGCAAAAATCCTGTTATCCGTTGCTAACCTAAAACAAAGGAAGCCGAGTTTATTACTCGGCCCGAAAATTAAGGAGGCAAACAAATCCATCACCTTAATCGGAAAGAGTTGATATTTCTTTAACAAATATTTCAATCTTTTTTATTGATAAATAAATTTGTTTTCTTGACTTATTGAATAGTCGAATCTATAATTGACACAATTATTGCAATCGGAAACGAGTGTACATGATTCACATAGAAGACGTATTACAACAGAATGGAACAGTTTCCTTATCTAAGGCTGCTTTGCTATGCAGCATGATAGACAACGAACTCGATGACGAGTTGGTTGAACAACTGAAGAAGCATAACATCTTTGCGGTAATTACCAGAGCTGGTGGCTGTGGCGATAACCTCAAGAGTAAGATACTTCGCAACACTTTTGGTGCCGCTGAAAATAGCGGCCTTTTGACTATCAATATGAAGAACCGCCATGTTATAACTTCCTTGGTGGAAGGCGTTCTGGCTTCCTTTGACAGCTCTCTTATGAGTGTGTCCGGAGGCGGCTTGAAGATAGGCCTGGCTGTTCGCGATAATGATATTGCAATGGGAATCTACGGCAGCATTGGACTTCCTGGCCTTGATGTAGACCACGAAATCTCTGCATGTCGTATTCTCTATCACTGCTTGGAGGATTGACCGAATGATAGGTATCGTAGTTGTAACCCATGGCCAGCTTTCTGAACAGCTTGTTGCTACAGCTTCAATGATTGTAGGGGAAGCAAAGGAAATAAAAGCAGTAACCTTTATGGCCCGCGAATCCTTGGAAGACTTAAAGCAGAAGGCCGCAGCTGCAACTTGCGAATTCACCACAGACGGTTGTTTGATTCTCACTGATATTATGGGCGGAAGCGCTACTAATGTCAGCATTGAAATAATGAAGAGCAGAACAGACGTTGAAGTAGTCACTGGTGTTAATCTGCCGATGCTTGTAGAAGCAATTACCAGCAGAGAAAGCCTGAGTCTCAAGGAGCTCTCAGCACAGATTTCCAACAGTGGTGTTAAAAGCATAATTAATCTGAAAGAATTCTTTGAAAAAAGAGCGGCTAAGAAACGAGTATGACGACTATTGCATTTTTAAGAATCGATGATAGACTTGTCCACGGGCAGGTTATTGTTGGTTGGCTACCCGAAATCAAGCCAGAAAATCTTGTTGTTGTAAACAATTCAGTTGCAGAAGATTCTATGCGGCAGGATCTAATGTCGCTCAGCGTCCCACCTGAAGTAGAACTAGAATTTTATTCTCCTTCTGAAATCAGTGAAGATGACGTTGATGAAAATTCCTTTATTCTTGTATCTTCCCCGAAGGATGCCTGGGAATGTTTGCAGGCCGGTATCAAACCGGAACGCTTCAATGTAGGCGGCATGCATTCAAAGGAAGGTAAGGAAGAAATATTCGAGGCATTACATGTTGATGATGAAGACCGAAAGTATTTCGATTTAATCATCAAATCCGGTGTTGAACCTATATTTCAACCCACTCCCCAAAATGAACCTAAGCCATTGGGTGACATTCTGTAAAGCGAGGGCAAAGCATGGCTTCAATTACTTTTAAAAAGGTAGTGAAACACTATGATGGCAACAAAGACGCTACTGTAAAAGGTATCGATTTGTTCATCAAAGACAAAGAATTTGTCGTTCTCGTTGGTGGTTCAGGATGCGGTAAAAGTACTAGCTTACGTATGATTGCCGGTCTTGAAGACATTACTAGCGGCGAAATTCTTATTGGTGACACTGTTGTTAACAATCTGCCACCAAAAGACCGTGATATAGCAATGGTTTTCCAAAACTATGCGCTTTATCCACACATGACTGTTAAAGAAAACTTATCTTTCGGTCTCAAGCTTAAAAAGATTCCTCAGGACGAAATTGACAGACGCGTTAAAGACGCTGCCGAATGGCTCGAAATCACTGAATATCTTGATAAGCTTCCAAAGCAGCTTTCAGGTGGTCAGCGCCAGCGCGTTGCTCTTGGTAGAACAATGGTTCGCGAACCAAAGGTATTCCTTATGGACGAACCTCTTTCTAACCTCGATGCTAAATTGCGTGTTCAGATGCGCAAAGAAATTAAGAAGCTTCACCAGAGATTGCAGACTACATTCGTATATGTAACTCATGACCAGGTTGAAGCTATGACAATGGCTGACCGTATCGTTATTCTTGCTGATGGTATCATTCAGCAGTATGACGTTCCATCTGTAATCTACTCAAAGCCAGCTAACGTATTTGTAGCACAGTTCATCGGTTCACCGCCAATGAACGTTAAGAAGGTTAAACGCACTGAAAAGGGTTTGACCTTGTTGCCAGGAGAAGGCTCTGAAGGTAAGATTGATTGGGATATTAAACTTGCCGACCTTTTCAAGGCTGATCAGCTGGAAGACGATATGTCCATCGGTATCAGACCAGAACACCTCCTTGTTGGCGATGATGTCGCAAAAGAACCTTGTCTGAAGCTTTCTTGCAATGTAGATCTTACAGAACCAATGGGTGCAGAAACCTATCTCTATCTTGACTGCAATGGTCTCAGCTTCAATGCTAGAGTTGCTCCGACAGTTAAGGCAGAAGTTGGTCAGACTGTAACAGTCGGCATCCCACTGAGTAAGATGCATCTCTTCAAGAGCTCCGATACTACTAGAATCGGTCGCAAGGAAGAATGAGTATCTAGACCTTAGCAAAGCTATCCTCGCAATGACGAAAGTTGTTGCGAGGTACTTTGTTATAATGGGGATTTAATTTTTTGCAGTATTTCAGGTAACTTGATTAATATGAATAGGGCTTTAAAAAACGCATCAATACTACTTCTTCTCCTGGGAGTATTTTTTATATTTTTTATGGCTGGTTGCTGTGATTCCGGAAATTCACAACAATCAGCTGATGGCAAGACAGTTATTGAATTTTGGAATACCATGGCAGGTAGAGAAGCAGCTGTTATGCCGGATTTGTTGAAAGTTTTTCACAAGCAGAATCCTGATATATTAGTCAAGGAAACCTCAATTGAGTTTTATGATGCTAGAGAAAAGTTTGCTTCTAGCGTAGCAGAAGGCAAAGGCCCTGATTTAATGCGCGCAGACCGTTTTTGGCTGGCTGATTTTATAAAAAAAGATTTGCTTTCTGAATACGAAGAAAGTGAAATCACTGAAGAATTGGCTGACATGGTTCCTGTAGCCAGAGATTTTGTAACCTTTGATAAAAAGGTTTATGGTATGCCAATTTCAGTAGACAGCCTTGCAATGTTTTACAACAAGGCTCATTTCAGAGAAAAATCTCTTCATGTTCCAACTAATTTTGATGAATTCAGTAACGCCTGCGCTAAACTGACTGATTCAGGCGCTAATAGATACGGTTTCTTTATTTATCCGAACGGATGGTATTTTGAACCGTTCTTTTTTGGCTTCGGTGGTCAGTATTTTGATACCGAAGGTAATTTGTATATTAAGTCTGATGCTGGCAAGAAAGCATTGGAATTTCTTGTTCATATTAAAAATGAATTAAAAGCAGTTCCTCCAATGCAGCTTTCCACAAAAGTTTACAGAAACATGATTCAAAGCTTTGCTACAGGCCAGACAAGTATTATTTTCACTGGTCCATGGGCAATCAGAGACGTTATTGAAGGTTCTGCATTCAGAGATAATAACTCTAATCTTGGTATAGAGCAGATTCCAGCCGGCCCAAGAGGAACATTCTCTCCGATAGGATGCCAGTCCATTGTTATTTCTAGCAAGACAAAGAATAGGACTGCAGCTTTGAAATTTGCAAAATTCATGTTTGATTATGAAAGCCAGAAGAGTTTTACAATGGCCAATTATGGGTTGCCTGCAAGAAGAAAGGTTTTTGCAGCTCCTGAATTAAAGAAGGATCCATATCTCCAGACATTCATCAGACAGCTTCAGATGAGCTGTAAAGCATATACTCATCCTCAGCAGGGTGATATTTATGCTCCTCTTGGAGAAAAGATCGTAAAAGTGCTGAATGGCGATCTGACCATTGATTATGCGCTTTCTGATGTAGAAACAGAGTGGAAATCAACTCATCACTGAGTGGAATAAATGGAACATCTAACAGTATCATTAATCATAGCACTGATAGGCGGTATAGTCGATTTGGACTCAACCGCAGCTATTCAATGTATGATTTCACAGCCAATCGTTGCCGCACCTTTGACTGGTCTGATACTTGGTGGGATGCTAGGAAATCCTGCTGCAGGTCTTCAGTTAGGCTTGATGGTAGGTGTAATTTTGCAGCTTGTCTGGATAGAACAGCTTCCTTTGGGAATGAATGTTCCGCCAGATGCTGCCTTGGCTTCGGTTTTATCAGTTGCATTAGGTTTCTGCGCTGGTCAAAGCTATGAAAACTATGCTGATAGGGAAGTTTGCTACACTGTTGGCATCATAGTCTCAGTTGGTCTAGGTTTGATTGGACGCGCCCTTGATATGTTTGTAAGGCGTATAAATACAAATATAGACTCTTGGGTAAACCAGCGAATCGAAGATAATGATTTTAATGCTATTACAATAGGTCATTATCTAGGCTGTGCTATTACTTTTACAAAAGCTTTTATATTCTGCTTTCTGATTATATGGTTCGGTGTTGAACCTCTGAAATATTTCACACAGATGCTTAACTATGGCCATAACAGTGGTTTCATTGTTGTTCAAGGACTTTTGCCAGCAGTTGGTTTTTCTGTATTGGCAAGTATGTGTTTGAAGGATAAAAGCGAAATTAAATATTTTATAGGTTCAATTTTGCTTTTTACTATTTTCCCATCAAAAATCTGGATAGGCATTATTGCTGCATTTGGTATTATGCTTCAATACCATTTGAGACATACTAAGCCTAAGAAGAAGGCAAAGAAATGACATTATCCAGATGGCAATTATTCTCTATAGCTTTTAGAAGCATTCTGTTGCAAGCTTCCTGGAATTATCGTGGAATGATGAGCATGGGATTTCTATATTCTATTGCACCCGGTTTGGATTTTATCTATGAAGAAGGGCCGGATAGGGAAATGGCATATATGCGCCATTTTGAATATTTCAACACAAACCCTTATTTCGGTTCTATTGTAATGGGTGTTACTCTTGCATTAGAAGAAAAACTCCATGACGGTGATAAGCTTGTTGATCCTGAAATGATTCATAACACTAAAGAAGCATTGATGACTTCTTTGGCTGCTATTGGAGATGGATTATTCTGGGACAGCTGGCGTCCTTTTGTGGCTGTGTTTGCTCTCGTGTTTGCTTCAGGAAATTATATGCTGACACCATTTATTTTCCTGGCTTTATATAACATACCTCATTTGTATTTCAGGTTTGCTGGAATATATTGGGGATACAATGACGGAATGAATGTTATTAAAAAGCTGAAACAGTTCCAGTTCCCGCAGATAAGGCAGACTCTGCGTATGGGAACCATGGTATTGCTAGCTTATCTGATTCCAAATCATGTTAATGTTCATACTCCGTTTTTACTCGCCAATCTGCCTTTGGAATATTTTTACTTCGGTGAAAAGGTAGTTCAGGGACTAGGTGCACTGGCACTTGTTGCCTTAGGTACGTATGCCTATAGACAAAAAGTAAATGTGTTGCTTATTTCCTTTCTACTTCTCATATTTGCCCTGGTGCTTTATCATTGGGGAATTCTTATTTAAGGACCTGAGAATGAAAAGAAAAGAATGCGAAATTAAAAACAAACTTGGGTTACACGCTAGACCAGCTTCATTAGTAGTAAAGCTGGCTGGTAAATACACTTCTGAAATCGAACTTATTAAGGAAGATACAGAAGTTAATGCTAAGAGTATTCTTGGTGTTATGATGCTTGCTGCTGGTCCAGGCCAGAGAATAACAATTACTGCTGAAGGCCCGGATGAAGTTGAAGCAGTAGACGCCTTGGCTGCTCTGATTGATAGTGGATTTGGTGAGGAACTTGCTTAAATGAGCAAAAAATTGCAGAATCAGGTTATTTCAGAAGGAATTGTAGGCTCTAGCGGAGCTTGCATAGGGCAGTGCTACGTTTTCAAAAAACGTATTGAAGTTGCAAGACACACAATTACTGCTGAAATGATTCCTGCTGAAATAGAAAGACTTGATTCTGCAATTAAAACAACCGCTGACGACATTCAGAGCTTCAGGAAAAGAGCTGAAGAACGCCACGGTGAGAAATACGCAGCTATTTTCGATTCTCATCTGCTGATGCTTGAAGACCCGCAATTCAAGCCAAAGCTTATTAAGAGAATGGAAAAAGACAACATAAATGTTGAAGCAGCTGTAAGAGACTGGATAGATGATATTCACAAACGTTTTGCCGCGATAGCCGATCCTTACTTGAGAGAACGTGCTATTGATATAAAAGACGTTGGCGATAGACTGCTCAGACATTTAATTGGTCTCGACGGGCCTGCTGCTGAAATAGATAACAAGCCATTTATTCTTGTTGCACAGGAAGTTACTCCTAGTGAACTGCTTGATTTTGCCAGAGGTCAGCTAATTGGTATCTGTCTTGATACCGGTGGTTCAACCTCACATGTTGCCATATTGTCAGATGCTCTTGGAATTCCTTCTGTATTTGGGTTAGGCGATTTGTCTGAAAAGGTTAATACTGGCGATAAGCTGATTATTGATACACGTGAAGCTAATGACAGTATTGCAAGCAAGCTAAGCACAATCACATGGGCCGTAGCCTCAGGTGGAACGGTTGTTAGCGGTGTTGCTGCTGCAAATCCTGTTGCCAACAGCACTTTAGAAAGTCTAGTTTCTATTTTTAATGCGAAGGCTGTTGCCACAAAAAGAGTATGCCTTATTGTCAACCCAAGTAGTGAAAATGAAAAGCTCTTTGCTACTACCTTGGTTGGCAGAAACTCTGACTTTGGTTGCACTGAAACTACAGCAGACGGTTATTTATTGCATATTGGCGCTAATGTTGCCAGAGTTGAAGAAACAGCTACTCTTAAACGACTGGGAATAAAGCATATAGGACTTTTCAGAAGCGAATTCCTTTTTATGGAAAGCATAGATTTGCCTTCTGAAAAATTTCAGACTGAAGTTTATTCTGAAATCGTTAAAGGTGTGCCTGGAACAGCTGTTTTGAGAACTGTTGACGTCGGTTCTGATAAGCCTTTGAAGTATCTGCCAATAGATAATGAAAATAATCCTGCTATGGGATTTCGCTCTGTCAGATTTTCTCTTTCGAGACCAGACGTTTTGGAACCACAGCTTAGGGCTATGATAAATGCTGCTCAGCATGGAAATTGCAGAATTATTTTCCCAATGGTTTCAAAGCCTTCTGAATTAAAGAAGATTGACGGGCTTTTTAATAAAGTAATTGCGGATTTGAAGCCTGAAAAAGTTCCAGAATGGGGAATCATGCTAGAGGTTCCGTCAGCTGTTTTTATGCTTGATGAAATTGCTAAATATACTAAGTATATAAGCATCGGAACCAATGATTTGATGCAGTTCTTCTTTGCTATGGACCGCACTAATGAAAAGCTTTCAGATTTTGCTGATTTCCTTTCAATGCAGTTTGTTAGATTTATTGGTCAGTGTGTAAGTGAAGCCAAAAAGCGTGGCATAACTGTTGGTGTCTGTGGGGAAATGGCCTCTGACCCGGCTGGTTTTATTGCTTTGCTTGGTATGGGCGTTGAAGAGTTTGGTATGCGCCCGGCTGTGATTGAAAAGATGAGAAAGCTTATTCCAGGTTTACACAAAGGCAATATTACTGGTTTTATTACAAATATTTTAAAGAAGGATTCTCAGGTTAATCTGAGACAACTGATTGAACTCACTTATCTTTAATTTATTTTAAAGCTAAAAAGAAAAGCCCCCTTTGCTGTATATAGAAGCAATGAGGGCTTTTTATTTTATTATCTTAGTGAGCCATAAGGCTTCTGACTCTTTCCAGGTCTTCTATGGTATCTACGCCGGTGGACTCCTTGGCTGCTGGAATTACTCTGATTTTAATGCCATGATAAAGAGCTCTGAGCTGTTCTAGACTTTCAATCTTTTCAAGACTGCAGGCCGGAAGGCTGATAAGCTTGAGAAGAGTTTCTTTTCTGTAGCCGTAAACGCCTACATGCTTAAGAGGAGCGAAGCCTTCTTTATTGCGGGGGTAGGGCATAATGCTTCTTGAAAAATACATTGCATCGCCCTTAGCATTTGTTACAAGCTTAACAGCATTGGGGTTGTTAATATCTTCTTCGCGTAATGGGAATGAAAGAGTAGCCATTTCAACTGACGGGTCTGCAAAAACTTCTGCCACACGTCTCAGACCTTCACCGTCAATCATTGGTTCATCGCCCTGAACATTAACATAGACGTCTGCATCAGTCTGTTTTGCAACTTCACCAACGCGGCAGGTGCCAGATGGAAGATCTGGGTCTGTAAGATATGCTTTGAAACCTGCTTTTTCTACTGCATCAACGATTTCCTGATTATCTGTAGCAACCATTACTTCGTCAAAAGCGCCGCTATTCATTGCTGCTTCTGCGGTTCTAACTATTAATGGCTTACCGTGCAAGTCTGCCAGCATTTTTCTCGGAAGTCTTGTAGAAGCCATTCTGGCTGGAACTACGCCAATAACTTTATATGCATGTTTCATTTTTAATACCTTTTATTTCTTCTGATTATTTAAAATATTGGTAGTTGAATGTCCTTCGAGCAAAGGAATAATTACACATTTACCACCGTGAGCTGTTACCCAGTCGGCACCAACAACAGTTTCCGGAGTGTAATCTCCGCCTTTGATAAGGATATTAGGAGTGAGAGCTTCGATAAGATTCTTGGGTGTATCTTCATCAAAGCCAATAACATAATCAACGCATTCCAATGCTGCCAGAACATTTGCCCTGTCTTCAAAATGATGATAGGGTCTTGAAGGACCTTTGAGGCGTTTGATGGAATCGTCTGAATTCAAACCGACTATTAGCAGTTCGCCATGTTTGCGGCATTCATTGAGAATGTAAACATGACCAGGATGCAGAATATCAAAGCAGCCATTTGTGAAAACTGATTTATAGCCTTTAATGGCTTCAGCTAAGGTCTTTATTTCTTCACCCTTCAATATTTTCTTGTGCGGAAGTGCTGGAGCAGCAGCTTTATTGAATATTTCATCTTCTATTGCACGGCAAAGACTGTGAATTAAAATACTATGGATTTCCTGAATTCTAGGGGTCTTTGCGGAGCCTGAGCGGAGAGTTACATCTGCTATGGCTGAAAGTTTTGAATCTTTGGAGCCAGTCATTGCTATAGTAGCAATATTAAGTTCTTTAGCTGTTTTAAAAGCTTCTACTATATTTCCAGAGTTACCGCTGGTTGAAATACCGATTAAGACGTCACCAGACTTGCCAAAGCCCTGGACTTGTCTTGCAAAGACTTTTTCATAACCATAATCATTTGATATGGCTGTAAATGTAGCTGATGGGGTGCAAAGTGAAATACATGGAAGTGACGGTCTGTCATAACCAAAACGGCCTACAATTTCACCTGCCATGTGCTCTGCGTCTGAGGCCGAGCCACCGTTCCCACAAATTAAAATCTTATTGCCTTTTTTTAGAGCTTCTACAAGCATTTTTGCTGCTTTGCTGAAACATTCCGGTAGGTCAGAGACCTTAGAGGTTTCTATTACCTGCCTGAAGGCCTGAAGATCGTCTAAAAAATAATTTTCCATTTATGCTCTCGACTTAAATTAAAGTTTACTGCGGTCAAAATGTTCAAGAACCTGTTGCTGAGTTGCTGCGGCAGTACCGACTATTCCAACAACAACGCCAGCAGCTAAATTAGATATTTCTGCTGCTTCCTGCATTGTGCAGCCTGCGGCAAGACCAAGGCTGAAGGTGCTTATTACAGTGTCACCAGCACCAGTTACATCGAAAACCTTAATAGCTCTGGTAGGAATAGTGATTGGGGCTTTCCCTTTTTCAAAGAGGCTCATGCCTTTTTCACTGCGTGTGATGAGAATAGCATCTGAGTTAGTCTGCTTAAGCAGGTCAACGCCACCCTTCATGATATCATCGTCTGTTTCAAGAAGACGGCCAAGTGCTTCCTGGGCTTCTTTGACGTTTGGAGTGATGATGGTCTGTTTCTTGTAGAATGGGAAATTCTTCTGGCGCGGGTCGACAGAAATGAATTTGCCCTTAGCTCTGAAGCGAGTGACAATTTCTTTGAACAGGTCTTCAACAATAACGCCCTTTGCATAGTCTGAAACAATTACGCCATCCAGTTCGTCTATCATATCCAGCATTACTGTTAGTATTGCTTTTTGACGTTCATAATCTATCGGTTCTGTATTTTCGCGATCTACTCTGAGCATCTGTTGGTTTTGCCCTAGAATTCTTGTTTTTACTGATGTTCTTCTGCCGGAATCAACTATGAGCCCTTCTGTGCTGATACCAGAGCTCTGAAGTTCTTCCGTTAATCTGCGACCGGAACCGTCATCGCCAATGATACCAAAAATGTGAGCCTTCGCACCCATGGCAACAATGTTTGATGCAACGTTTGCGGCACCACCTGGACGCCAGGTTTCTTTTTTTACCTGAACGACAGGGACAGGCGCTTCGGGAGAAATTCTGTCTACTTTTCCCCAACAGAATTCGTCTAGCATTACGTCACCAAGAATAGCTATATTACGTCCGGTAAAACTATTCAGACTCTTTTCTAATTCATTACGCTGCATATATACAGAACCTTTCAGAAGATAATTATCTAGTATCTTACTTCGGCATTGTTGGTCTTTTTTTGATGACATAATTATATTAGAAATAGGCTTATTAGTAAATATCTGCAGTTAATATTGCTGCACCTTGTTTCACATAAGTTGGAAAGAGGTATGGATATGCTATGAGAACAAAAATATTATGGGGGAGACTGTCCCAAAACTAAAAATTTGTAAAAATCCCGATGTGCAGTAGATTCCTAAAAACCTCCCTTTTTAAGGGAGGGTAGGGAGGGTTTTGATTTTAGAAGAAACTTGTTTTGAATACCTAAAATCAAGTTTTTAGATAGCCTCTCAAGAGACTGTCTAAAAACTAGAAATTTGTAAAAATCCCGATGTACAGTAGAGTCCTAAAACCTCCCTTTTTAAGGGAGGGTAGGGAGGGTTTTGATTATAGAAGAAACTTGTTTTGAATACCTAAAATCAAGTTTTTAGACAGCCTCTCAAGAGACTGTTCCAAAACTAGAAATTTGTAAAAATCCCGATACACAGTAGATTCCTAAAAACCTCCCTTTTTAAGGGAGGGTAGGGAGGGTTTTGATTTTAGAAGAAACTTGTTTTGAATGCATAAAATCGAGTATTCAGACAGCCTTTTTAAGGGAGGGTAGGGAGGGTTTTGATTTTAGAAGAAACTTGTTTTTGAATACATAAAATCGAGTTTTGGGGGATGAATATGTATGACAGGTAGACTTTTTGCTTTTGATTGCTATCAAATCTACTTTTTCAATTTTAAAAAATATTTTATTATTTTTTAGAAAATCAAAATTAAAATTTTAATGAGATATGGTTTACATAATAAAAATATAATATAAAAATTCCGTTTGTAACATGGATTATTAAATTGTTGGATAACTGTTTAGATACTTAAAATTTTACTTATCAAATATTTGAATTTTATAAAATTAAATTAAAATAATAATTATTTTTGAATATATGTATTTTTTGAATATATAAAATAATTCAGAATGGCTATGAATATTGCTTGTATTGTCCATTGATTGCGGGTTAGGAGAGATAACTCCTTGAAGTTTAATATCATAGATGCAAGAAATATTAACACGATAATTATTGAAAATTTATTTTTTATTTTTAAGGCAGTAGTGATGCCCCAGATAAATGGAATTATCATAAATATTGTTCCAATTATTCCTATTGCAAAAATACTTTTTATATAACCTATGTCTGAAGGCAGATAAAATGCTTCTGTCCGTCCATAATTACCACATCCGAAAATAGTTGTATTTATATTATCAGGTAATATGAGCATTCCCTTTAAATTGTCTATTGTAATGCTTCTGTTTAAGAAAACCTGAAATATTTCTTTTGCATAAAATAATGAATAATCAATGAATTTTTGTGGCAAAATATTAATTATGATAAATGTTGCTAAAACGCCTATTAATAGCCATTTTAAAATATAAAATTTTCTCTCTGATATTCCCTTTAAGGTTATTGGATTTTTATATAGCAAATAAATTATTATAATAAATAAATTAATTAATCCAATGAACAATCCGGATCTTCCGCTGATAATAATAGATATAATCAATGGTATAAAGGATAATACGGTGAATATTTTAGTTTTTTTATATTTTGATACAGAATAAACAAATGGAAGAAGAATTATGCCAAACAATTGTAGAACAGAGGTTTGCGAAAGGCTGTATGTTAGTCCGCATATTCTGTAACCGTCACTAATCTGACCACTTTTATTGACAATAGAAAATACATCTGTAAAAGAATAAATAAAATTCAGAAAAGTATCTGAACAATACATTGCAAGCATTATAAAGGAGTGCATTACGAGACTTAAAAAAATGTGAACTGTAATTGTTTCTGAAGGATTCTCGTATTTTACTTTATAAATACTAAATAATGAAAAAGCAGCTAAAAGCATAACTAGTGCACGACCAGCTCTAAGTATTGGCTGTAAATCTGTAATACCTGTTAATAAAACAATAGTTATGGAATATAAGACTAATGCAATCAATGAAGCGATGGGTATTGTCAGCTTAATTTGGCTTCGTAAATCTGTTCGAAATAGTTGGTATATTACAAGAGCAAGACCAAGCATAGCTGATATGTCAAACCAGCTATTGATTTTCCAACCAAAAATTAAAAAAAATGTGAGCACTAAAAGCATTGAAATATTTTAACTCAAATAGGGTGGATTTGATAGATAAAAGTAAGGGCTAAATAACGGATTAACAAAAAATATATAAAAAGTATAAGAATAGTCTTATGTACATTTAGATTTTCGTGCTACAATAAAGTAAAGTGTGAATTATTTCCTAATCATCTTACTCTATATGGGGGAATTATGAGAAAATATTTGCTGGTTACATTGTTTGCATTGATGTGTGTTTCCTGTTCTATGCTGGCAGAAGAAACAAAGAAGGAAACTTCTACTGATACTTCTACAGCCACAGAAACTTCTACTGAAACAGCTACAGAATCAGAAGAAAGCAAAAGTCTTGTTCCCGATAGCACTTCTATGACATTAGGCATGGCTAGTGACAATAAAAACGTAATGCCAAGCACATTCCGCGGTGGTGACCCAGATTCTGGACTTGTACGCTGCCTCGAAGATGTTAATTACGAAAAGCATGAACACTCACTCATTTACACTGGTGATGCTAGTGACTTAGCTGATGGTGCTAAGTTTGACAGTGATCCAAATATTACCTGGACAACTTCTAAAAAAGATGATGACGGTAATTTCAAAGCTGAAGAATCTGTAAACACAAATGTTGCAAAGAGCTCTGGCAGCTTCTTCCTTCCAGGCGAATACCAGATTGGTAACAGTGGTGCCAGACAGGTAAGTAAACCTACTGAAGAAGTAAAAGACGTAAAAGACAAATGTGCATGCGAAGATGATGAAAAATCAGCAGAAGGCTCTGACACCAAGGAAGGTTCTGACACCAAGACTGTAACAGCAGAACAGAATATGGGCGTTGTTGTTTATGACTGCACTTGCCCGGATATTTGTATCGCTTTCCAGGAAGGTGCTGGTAATGCTGATATGGCTAAGGACGAAACTGAATTAAAGCAGAAAATTTACACTGATATCGTTGCAAATCTTGGCAGACCATCTTCTGATAAGGCCGAAGATTATGGTTCTACAAGCTATCTCTTCATCGATGAAGGCAAAAACGGCGAACGCGATAAAGAACCTTGGAACAAGGAAGCTCGTGTTAGCAAGGTTGGTGCTCTTTTTGATGAAAACGGCGCTGTAAAGTTTGACGATGACACTGTTGTGAAAGCAGTTTGCACTGACACCAATGAACAGACTTATCAGGTTCATGTTGATAATAAAGCAGTAAAGGGTATCTATGTTCGCAGAAATACTCCATTTGTTTTCACTGCTGTTGGTGTTGATAATGGCGATGAACGCAAGGTTCCGATAGATGTTATCGCAAGAATCGAAAAAGCAGACGGCAGCGTTGTTGACAAGACTGATAGTGCCTATCTGTTCCGTGTTGCTAACTATCCTCGCGAAGAATACAAAGACCAGCCAGAATATTTCTTTGTAGCAAAAGCTGCTGATAAAGATTATTCCTTCGATAGCAATAATAAAAAGGTTCAGGGAACTACTGACCGCAACGTAACTACAGTTAGAATTCCTCTCTACATTGTAAATTCCAGTGCATCTTTTGAATAATAAAAGGCCTTAGTTCTATGAAGAAAAAAATATTGCTGATTATAGCTGCTGCCGTTGTAAGTGCATCACTATATGCTGGAGATTCTGAACCTGCAAAAACAGATGACGAAACACCATGGCTCTTAGGTGGGGTATCTGTTCCTGTTAAACCGACTCATATAACTCCGGTTCTTCCAATGAAGATTTATAGTGAAAATGGTCAGGAGCTTGCAAAAGAGCTTACTGAAGACGAACCATTAGTGCTTCGTGCTGATAGTAGCATCTTTTACGATGATGCTCCATCTGTAGATAACGGTGTTGAAATTCCGAATCCGGCTTGGGTAAATCCTCCAACAATTGGTTGGCGTGTAATTGATTGGGAAAAGAACAAGAATATTGTTTGCAAGTCATCCGAAGATATGGCTTTCAATGAAATGATTGTTATTCCAACAACACCAACCAAAAAAGGTGCATTGACCTGCAGCTCTGGTCGTTTGATGAGATATGACGACGTTGAAAGCGGAAAGTCAAAACAGACATATGCAAATTCAAGTATTGCAAAGGATGTTGTTATTAAAGATATAACACCACCAACTTGCGGTCTTGAGATCAGCATAAAAGATGGTAATAGCGGTTCTATATGCCCGGCAGAAAATCCTCCGGACCATTTCCCGTTACCTAAGACTGCAGATATAGTTACAACAGGTTCTTTATTCAATGAAGATCCAGAGTCATCTAACGTCGTTTCTGGCTTTGTTCTTGGAACAGATATGATAATGTCGTCTGAAATGGCTGTTAATGTATCTCGTTCCGATGTTGTAACGCTTTCTGTTATTGGCGATGATAATTATAAGCTGAATACAGCAAAGCTGAAATACGGTATCTGCAACGGTGCTGGCGGTGAACCTACACCAATATGCGAAGAAAACCAGTCAGAATATAAGCTTGAAGATATAAATCTGACAGATAATTCATTTTTCTATCTTGATGCTGTAGATGAAGCTGGAAATAGGGAAGTCTTGTTTATTCCAATAAACGTTAAATAAGAATCCTTAAAAAGCCCTCGCTTGAGGGCTTTTTTTCTACTCTTTAATTATCAACCTCTCTGCTCGTGTATTTTGGCTGCTCCAATAATGGGACTTTTCTTGCATAGGAGCGGAAGTTGTGGTAACATCGTACACAGATTATATACTCGTAGGAGAATCAGATGCGCACTGATAATAATTGCCGAAGCATTGCTTTGGTAGCCTTTATTTTAATTGTATTCACTCTTGTTTCTGAAGTAAGTCTATATGCTTCATCAATAGTAGAATTTACTGCTATTGGTAAAATAGAATCAATATATAAAGACAGAGTAAGCTTGAATGTTTTACGCGTTATTGATAGAAAACCGGAAAACATCAATGTTGCTACTGGTAGTTGGGTTAGCTTCGATATTCCTAAAGGAAATGTTGATAAGAACAGCCGTCGCGAAAAAAGCTTCAGCTACGGTAACGTTGTAGAAGTATCCCTTATTGGTAATGTGGCTACTGAATATGAATTTGACGAAAACGATGAAGGAGTTCAGAAAATTTCTTCTTCCGAATCTGTTGCTCCAAATGTTCTTATGTGGACAGCGCAGTCCTGTAAAAAGGTAAAAAATCCAAAGGAATATTTGCCAACAGAAGAAAAAGATAACAAAAAGGGCCGCAAAAAAGATAAGAAAAAACAGGAGCAGGAACCTATAAAAATATGGACTCAGGAAGAAACTGTCCGTGGTAAGGTTCTTGTAAAGAATGATGTTGTTTATCTTAAGGAAGAACGCTTAGGCAAGAGGGACAAAGGCTTGGAAATCCTTTCTGAAGAATGGACTAACAAGCTTAAAGAACTTCCCAATCAGAAGGTTGTTTTGCACGGCATAACTCATAGAAGTGGTGCTGCTTCCGGAACAATGGAAATCCACAACGTTCTTAAAGTATATCCTAAGTAAGAGGTTATTATAGTGCGTATCAAAAATATAGCTGTTGCAATATTGTCTGTTTGTGCTTTATTAACATTTACTGGTTGTACTGGTAAAACTGATGTTAATAAACCTAAGGTTTTTAATGTAGAACATTTTACCCATTCTAAGGGACTTCCTTGTGATGAAATTACATGCATGGCTGCTCTTGGTAATAAAGTCTGGGCTGGCTCTGAAAAGGGCTTGTTTGCTTTTGATGGCGTAAATTGGGAAATTCACAGCAAGAAAAACAATAACAGATTGGGCTCTGATATTATCGTTGGTTTACAGGCATTGAATAAATGTCTTTATATTGCTACCGATAACGGTGCCTGCTATTATGACGGCAATGATTTCAGAAGTGTTTATACAGGTGGACGTGCCCGTGCTGTTTCAGGCAATGGCGGTGAAGTTGCTGTCGGTACTGCTTACGGTGTAATCATTGGTGGTAAGACCTATAGCAATTCTTCTGCTGGCCTTGTTTCTGATGAAATCACACAGCTTATATATGATAATCAGGGACAGCTTTGGGTAGGCACCAGAGCAGGTATATCCAAGCTTTCCGGTGGAATGGCCCGCAACTATACTGGTCCAGCCAAAAGTGTTATGGGGTCTTCTTTGATTGATATCCCTGCAAATCCATCTAATTGTCGACTTCCTGGCAATTTCATCAAGACCATGATCCGTTATAAAGAAGGCTTTGCTATTGGTTCTACAGAAGGCTTATGTATAACTGACATGGCCAATAACTACGAGCCATACACTGCTGAACATAAAGAATGGATGCAGGTTAATGGCAAAATCGTAGATGAATTAGTAAAAGGCAATAGTAAAATGCCAGGGAATAAAGTTAATGCTTTGGCTACAACAGAAAATTATGAATTGCTTTTTGTTATAACTAATGAAGGTCTCGGCATCCTTAAAGGTAATGAATGGCTTGATGTTGATAAACTCATTCCTGGCTTACCAAAGAATGGATTAACCTCTGTTGCATGGTGTGGCAACGATTTATGGATTGGTAGCGATGACGGCGTATATAGAGTAACTGATTTTGGCAGTATGCTCGGAGAAAACAAAAACTGATAATAGCTTATAATTTGGCACTACAAGCCTATTGAAATAAATAATGCAAACGAATTCCAAGAAAACTATATTTACACTATTTGCACTTACTGCTGGAATGACTTTCCTTCCAGATTTGCTTCAAGCTGCAGGTCTTGATGCTGCTGCAATTGCAGATGCAACAAAGTCTGCTTCTGATACTATCGAAATAATGGCAAAGGCAGCTACTACAGCTACTGATACGGCCAATGCTTCTGGCACACCAATGCTTGAACAGCTTTTGGGTTCAAGCGGTATGTTCCTGGTTACAACCTTGGGAGTTGGTGGTATTGCTGGCTGGGCTGTTGGTTATACTCTCAAGAAGGTTGCAAAGATTGTTGCTATTATTCTTGGTATTTCCGTTATTTCTTTGCAGTATTTGGCTTACAAGAACTGGATTACAATTGATTGGACAAAGGTTCAGAATTCTGTTGATAAGCAGGCCTTAGAAAACGGTGCTCAGGGCTTGATGTCCATTTTAACCTACAATCTGCCTTTTGCAGGAACTTTCTTGATCGGTTTTTTCATCGGTTTCAAAAAAGGCTGATATAGGGTTTCAAAATGAATAAGTCTGACCTGAAGACTTCAGAACAAATTAAGGCCTGGTTTAATGCTGAAAGGCATAGACTGGTTAATAATGGTGTCTGGCTTCAGGGAGGCGAACCCAATGCTCTTGACGCTGGTTTGTTTACCAGTGCTTCATTGAAGGTATTGTTCGTAAGGCTTTCACCGTATAACGACGTTGCTGCTGGCATAACACACCCATATCTTTATCAGATGGGCACCTCTGTTGAAGGCTGCTATATTGATATGGCTTTTTTGCCCCCGGAACAGGATGAGCAGCTCATGCGCGGGTCTGGCATTCCATTGCTTCTAGGAACTACAAGCAAAGAGCCAGCACTAAATTTTGATGTAATAGCAATAAGTAATTCTGTTTTGCAGGAACTGGTTAATTTGCCTGCAATGCTGGAATATTCTGCTGTTCCGCTTACCCGTGAAGCTAGAGAAAGAGAAAATGCTCCAATAATTATTCTTGGTGGCAGTAATTCCTGCACTCATTCTATCCTTCATGGCGAATTAGGGGAAAATGGCGAAAGCGGCCTGGTCGATGGCATTTTAATGGGCGATGGCGAACAGGTTTTTGCTAATACCCTGAAGCTAATACGTGATAATAAAAAGCTTCCTAGAAAAGAGCTTTTAAAGCTCATCAGAGATAATATAACAGGCTTTTATGAACCGACTTCCTATAAACAGCATTTTGAAAACGGCAAATTAATTAAAATAAGCTGTGAAGGTGGTGCCCCATTCCCTGTAAAAAGCTCTAAGACAGCCTGTAATAATACTTCTGAATGCTTTACTGGCGGACCTGTAATGTATGAAGGCGCTGGCGCTTCGCATGTAATTGTTTCTGCCGGTTGCCCCTCGTTTTGTTCTTTTTGCAAAGAGTCATGGGAACAGAAGCCATATCGTGAAAACAGCTATGAACGTGTCTATGAGGCTGCATTGAAACTCAAGGCCAATATGGGCTTGAACGAAATTTCACTGATGACCTTCAATGCAAATACTTGCAGTGACGTATTTAAGCTTGTTAATGAATTAGGAAGCCGTTTTGACAGAGTAGCTATTAAAAGTCAGCGGTTTGATGCTGTTGTTAATGCTCCACAATTATTAGATTTGCAGTTTGACGCAGGAAAGCGAACCTATACCTGTGCAATGGAAGGCATAAGCGAACGTCTGCGCACATTGCTTGAAAAAAAACTTGATGAAGCTACTATTCTTAAAGGCATAGACCTGCTTATGCAGCGAAATATGCGTCAGATGAAGGTTTTCTTGATTCTGACAGGTTATGAGAATGAAAGCGATATTATAGAATTTAAGAGCTTCCTCGAAAAGATAGGAACAAAAACCCAGACGGGCCGCAGCAAGCCACGAATCACCTTCTCCTTTGCAGTCCTTTTCCGTTCACCACAGACTCCAATGGAATTTGCACCAGAACGCGCTGACGCAAAGAAGATGAAGTCTATGCTTGACCAGCTTTGCAACAGTATTAAAACAGCAGGCTATGAAGCAAGAATCAGCTCTGGGCCTGAAGATGCTCTATTCTCAGAATGTGTTGCCTATTCTGATAGACGTTATACAAAGGTACTTGTTGAAACCTCAGTAAATGCTGGAATCAGATATAGAGGCGAAATTAGTTCTAAGGCTTTGGAATATTGGTTAAACTGCTTGAAAAAGAATAACTTGCCGCTTGTTTCTGAAATGTCGCGTGATGTTTCAACCGTTTTCCCATGGGATGATGTTGATACTGGTATTGGCAAAGCTTTTTTGTGGCAGACCTGGAACAATGTTAATTCAGGGAAAGAAATCAGGGCTTGTCTTGCAAAACCATGGGGTAGTGCAGCTTGTGCCGGCTGTGGAGCCTGCAAAACAGTTGAATACCGTGATAAATTGCATAAGATGGGACCGGAGCTTTCTTCTATAAAGCCAATTATAGAAAAGAATACCAAAAAAATTACAAAATGGTTCAGCTTTGAAATTCCAGAAAAATGGGCTTTCTGCAATAGGGAGTTTATTAAAGCTGCTTTTGCTCGCCGATTGATGCTGGATTCAAAAGAAATGCATGAAGCGTATCTTAGAGTTGAATTAATAGAACCTGATTTGTTTGCCTATGGCAAGGCCTTAGCTAAGGTTACTCTGGCTAAGCCAGCAGAGCCAAAGACAAATGTAGTAGAGAACGATATTAGTAATATTAAAATAATTATTCCAAAGAAAAAGGAAGAAGAAACAGCATTTCCTGTAACCTTGGAATTAAGCAATATTTCTGATATTACCTCTTATTCAAGAGAAATCGACGCTTTACTTGCACGTTATTCTTTGAAAAATCAAAAGCAGCGTGTAAATGGTTGGCTTAATTGGACTATTAACCCTGGTCAGGCAAAGAAGGCAGGGATAAGTAAATTAAGCTTAAACGAAAATGACGGTTATCTGCGTATGACCTTAATCAAATGGCCTGAGCAGTTTATGCTTAACAAACTGAGTCAGAACCGTTATTTCAAAATAATCTCTCTTGGTGATACTGCATAAGCTTTGCAGAATGAAGTTTTCGCCTCGCAGAGCCTTCCTCCTTCAGGCTGTCTAAAAACTAGAGATTTGTAAAAATCCCGATGTAGAGTAGACTCCTGAAAACCTCCCTTTTCAAGGGAGGGTAGGGTGGGTTTTGATTATTGAAGGAACTTGTTTTGAATGCATAAAATCGAG
>JAZRWI010000053.1:0-71078 GCA_045599645.1 Candidatus Avigastranaerophilus sp. | reverse complement strand
ATTTGTAATCAAGACTTATAGATTGAATTATGTCTTCACTATTTTTGCTGTTAAGCCTGAAGACTTGATCAAAGAACGTGTTGAAAGCTTCTCTCTGGCTGCAGAACCCTTAAAATATGAATATGTAGCAAGTGACGGAGTAGCTCTTTTCTGCGATGATTTAAAGATTTCTTCTTTTATTACTGCTAACGATGCTTATGTCTTTACTAATCCACAGGTTGTTCATGAATTAACATTTATTTCAGACAGCAGCCAGGGTTCCAATTTTACTATAGACGGTGCTAAGCCAAATGAACATATTTATCAGTCTCCTGAATCTACCAGCAGGTATGTTCATAAGCTTACTATCGACAGCTATAAACCTGAAAACTGTGAAATATCCGGAGTTCTTGCAACCTTCAGTTTTGTTCTGGATATTAAGGATAAAGAATTAGATGTGCTCCCTGATAATTTCAAAGTAACTACTACTGTTACAACACATAAAAATACATTGTTTACGTATGAAGAAGCGTTTATGAGAAGGAAAAATATTCCTGTTGAGCCATCTTATTGCGACGTAGTAATGATAGAACCTAATCCATGTGAAAATGTAGCTACTAATACAAAAATTGTTTTAACCTCAGAAAAAGAAATTCTGTGGGAAGACGCCTATGCAGAATATGTCAAATTATATGATGAGGATAATGTTATAGCCTCTGTAGCGTGCACTGTTTCTGCAGATAAAATGGAACTAACAGTTACTCCGGTAAAAGCTCTGAAGTATGAAACTACTTATACTCTGGCTTTACGCAAGGGTATTCCTGTAAACGAATCTAACTGGGCGCTTGGTTCTGGAACCTTTGAATTTGTAACGATACCAGCAAGCTTTACAATGGCTTCTATTGCTGTTACTGAAGAATCTCTATACAGAGGTGCGTATAAAACTAATCCAAGCTTTGTAATTGATTTTGTAAAGCCTGTTGCAAACATTGTTGAAGTAGAAAATGCAATCACTGTTATGTCTCCGGAAGGTCCAATACAGTTTAGCCTGGTTTTTAGCCCGGAAAATACCGATGCAACACTTTCCTTCAGAAATGAGTTAAAGCCTGATACTCGTTATTCTATTATAATGAATAAGACTGTTAAGGATATTGAAAATGTAGATATTGCACAGTTCAGTGTGCTGAATTTTACTACAATACCGGACGTCTTAGCTGAAATCAAAACTCCTGCTGATGTTACAGAAGCAAGTATAGATAGTGTTATAGCTATTAAGCTTTCTCCGGCAATAGATTGGAATGATTCCTGCAAAAGTCTGATTTCTGTCACTAATGAAGACAATCAGGCTCTTAGCTTTAATTGTGCTTATGCGACATCGACTGGTATGCTGACTCTTACACCTCAGACAGAGCTTCAGTATAATATGAACTATACAATAACTTTTGCTGAAGGAATGATGAATCATGCATCAAACCAGAAGCTTGGAGCATCGAACCTGACCTTCAAAACCAATTACAAGGTTCCTGGAACAGACTTTGAACCTGAGCACATGCTCGCTTCTCTGGCTGTGCCTGCTGAAGATTATGTAGATGCCAGCGCTGTTCCACCGATTATCACTCTTGGCGCAAGATTTTCTGTCGATTTTAAAAAGACTCCGAGAGACCTTCATCAGGCTGAAAATGCTATAAAAATATATAGTAACTATGCAGAAGCAACAAAGCTTTCAACTGAATGGAGCGAAGACAAGACCAAACTTACGTTCACTATTTCCCAAAATATGGCGTCAGAAAGCATCAGAGTTGCTTTTATCGGCGATATTTACGACTCAAGGAATGTGCTGATAGACAGATTTGCCGAGTTGAGATTTGAAACGACAGCTTTTGCAGGGGAAGGAACGGAAGAAAGCCCCTATCTGGTTTCGTTGCCCATGCAGCTTGACTTGGTTCGCAAGAATTTAAGTGCTCATTATAGGCAGGTTAACGATATTGACTTAACTGGTTACGTTTCTAAGATTACTGATACCTATGAAGAAAACGGTTTTGAGCCAATAGGATACCTGGATATCAGTATTATGATGTCTGGCTTGTCAGACCCGTCTGAACTCGTTAATTTGCTATTCACAGGGGTTTATGATGGAGATAATTACAAAATAAAAGGCTTCTGGCAGCGTAGCAAGGATACTGCGGTGGTTGCTGGTCTGTTCGGAGGCATTGTTGGTTCTGATTCTGCGATAAAAAATGTTCATCTTGATAACCCTGGAGGTGTAATCAGTGGACCTATTTATGTAAGTTCGATTTGCTGTATTCTTTCCAAAGGAATAATAAGTAATTGCAGTAACAATATCCCGCTTGAGGTATCCGATAGCATGTGGTCTTCTGCGCTAGGTGCGAATGCTGTTGGTGGTATTGTTTGTATGTGTGAAGGTAATATTGATCATTGTCAAAACAATGGTAATATTACCGGTTCAGATAATAGTTTGTATATTGGGGGTATTGTAGCTGGCTTTGGCAGCCTGTCCGGAGAATCTCCAGAATCTTTGACTATAAGCAACTGTGAAAATACTGCTAATATATCAGCAGGCGCCGAAGATTTGGGCGGTATTGTCGGATATGGTGATTATTACAATAATTCTATTATTAATTGTAAAAATAGTGGCAATATAGTTAATTCAAGAATTGCTAGTTCTTATGACCAGTACTCAGCTGGTATTGTTGCAAGGTTTGGCGGAAATGACAATGTAATTTCATGTGTAAATACTGGTGATGTGACAGCTACAGGTGGTTGTGCTGCTGGAATTATTGGCAGTGATTACAATAGCTGCAACGTAAGTAATTGTATGAATACTGGCAATATTAAAGTCTTAGAATGTATCGAATATCAAGAATGTGCCGCCGGTATTTTTTCGAATCCAAATGATTCTGAAACTATCCGCTCATGTGTAAATACTGGTGATATAAGTGGCTATATCGCTGCCGGGCTTTGTGGTTATCTATATAGTGCTGAATTATCTAATTGCTATACTGAAGGTTCCATTACTGCTTTGAATGTGTATGACGATGAAGAAGAAGCTCGAATGCGAGCTGGTGCATTTGTACAATATGTTTCTGATTATGTAACTATTACAGATAACTTTACAACGAAAAAAACAATGGTTAATGGTTCTGCTATAACCTCTGATGATTTGTTCGGCGACGAACCGTCATCTTCAGCCAGTGTTTTGTATTCATATATACTGAATAATGGCTATGCAGATGAAATAAAGTCTACTAGCTGGTCAACTAATGCAACCTGGAAAGATAGTTCTAAGTGGATTCTTAGCAGTGATAAGCTTCCAGAACTGGTTTTGCCTGAAGGATGACTGCCTTGTGATTAATGGGAGACAAGCATGAATACTAAGAATAGATATAGATTTATAATAATGGCTATTGCAGCTGTTCTGCTGTTTACCTTCTATGGCTGCAGCACCAGCAGAGATGGCGATAAGATTGTTCAGGACGAGGTTGTAATAAAAGGCACAACTACAAGTCATGCTACTGATAAGGGAACTATTGTTTTTGTTTCTACTAATAATCCACAGGTCATTGTTGAAGCCACGGAAGAACAGACCTTCCCGTCTGGCGCTGTTGTTGTTCTGGTTGAAAGAGCACTGTATTCACAGGAAATCGGGGCTTACGGTAAAGATTCAACAAACGTTTACTGCCTTTACGGAACATATTCTGAAAACGGTGTTGAAAAGAAAATTACTGAAACCGACAAAGATGTTACTTTGACAATACCGAATGTTTTTTCGTCTGAATATTATGAATTCATACTTGGCTACAAGGAAGCAAATGCTTCTGACTGGCAATATACAAAGCTTGGCGACGACGGCAAGGCTGCTGTTGCCTCTGCCAGATTCAGCTCAGAAAGACCATCCCAGTTTGTCATAACTACACGACACATTAACTACTGTTATACAGTTTTCGGTGTTAAGCAGGAATCAAAGAAGTTTGATGATATAAACAGCATTACATTTTCTGCTGACCCAGCAAAATATGCAGTTAATAAGAATAACGAATATACTGAAGATGTAAAGGTGGCAAGCCTTGTTGAAGCAGAAAAGACTGTTTCCATGTTTACTGCCTCTGATCTTACCAGTGAATTAGTATTCTATACATCTTCATCTGCTAAGTCAGGCGTTCTTGTTGATGGAAAAACTGCCAGTGAAAGTGTTTCTCTCGAAAAGGAATTCAACGGTGAATACCTGCATAGGATTACAATTAACCGCTATGAAGAAAATAATCTGGAAAAAAGCGGCAACCTTGCTACCTACAGTGTTTCTCTTGGTATAAAAGGAATTTCGAAGAGCGTTTTCCCGCCGGACTTTCACATTAAATCGACCATTACTACTGATAACAAGGTAGTATTTGCAGGTGAAGGCAAAATAAAACGCCATACAGAAGGTGAAGATGCACCTGATGGCCTGCCAATTGATGTGGTAATGACAGCACCGGCCTCAGATACCGTTGTTCCTGTTTCAACCTCTATTGTCTTGAATTTCTCAGAAGCCATAGACTGGTCTACAAAGGCAAAGAAGCTTATCAGCATCAGCAATGAACAACTGGTAAACATCAGTTATTCAGCAACACTTTCTGATGATTTAAAAACATTAACAATCAAACCTGATAAAACTCTTAGCTATGAAAGTAATTATAATATTGTCATAGAAGCTGGTATTACAGGCAATGGAAATACCAATTATGTAAAGCCTGCCAGCTTTAGGTTTGTTACAGAAGCTGGAACTCTTGCAAAGGCTTCGATTAAACCAGGAATTGGATCTAAGTTTGACAAATATTACACTAGAAAGCCTGAATTTTTGATTGATTTCGGAAAATCAGTGGCAAAGCTTGATGAAGTCAAAAACTCAATCAGAGTCCTTCAGGGAAATGAAGTTGTTGAATATGAAATAGCATTTAATGATGATAAATGCAGAATAGCTAGCATGAGTTTCCAGTCTGAGCTTTTGGCTGGCGAGGGCTATACCATTACGATGACAAACAGCGTCAAAGACACAGAAGGCTTGGATATCAGTATTTTTGATCCTGTAAGCTTTGAAATATTCCAGGATATAAAAGTTGTGGAAACTGTTCCGGCTAATGATGCTGAAAACGTTATTGCTAGCGCGCCTATAAATATTAGACTTTCATTACCTATGGCTCTTGATATTTCAACAGCAAAGAATTCTTTTGTGATAAAGGATCTTGTAACAGGTGCTGAATTCCCGGCTAATTGTTCTTATGATGAAGTAAATATGGTAATCAGCCTGACCCCGCAGAGAAATCTTTTGTTCAATAGAAGATATCAGGTTTCTGTAAAGGGTGATTTAAGTGATAAACAGACTCTTCAGAGACTAGGAGCTTATACCTTCAGTTTCAAGACTGCTGACTCTGATTATACTATTGCTGTATTGAGTTCCTTAGAAGGCTATTATCAGAACAATACTCTGCCATTCGTTGTTTTTATGGATAATCCAAAGATGGTAGTGGATTTTGCCAAGGATCTGATGGATTATAATTATGCATCAGCTACGATTTCCGTTTTGAAGAATGGGGTAGCAGAGAACTGGCATAGGGAATGGGAAGGCAACAGACTTGTCTTAACACCTCCAGAGAACGAATTGGCCATCGGTGCGGTTTATAAGATTGCTATGTCAGATGTTGTTCAAGCGTCAGACAATAGTCTCATTAATCCTTTTGTTCCTCAGGAATTTATATCTGCTTTGCTTCATGGGAAAGGTAGAACTGATAATCCTTTCCAGATATGCACTCCTGATGATTTTGATTGCCTGATGCTTTACCGAAGCTCATGCTTTATGCTTAAGAATGATATTGATTTTGCCGGTATTGATTTTCATCCGATTGGTGTTGGTCAGGAGGTTTTCTGCGGCAAGCTGTATGGCGATGGCAAAACAATAAAGAATTTAATTGTTGAACCAGATGAATATACTTACAATGTCGGTCTGTTCTCTGTGACCAATAATGCCCAGATTGCAAGCATCACAATTGATGAAAACTGTGTGTTTATTGGTAGCGATGAAACAGATTATAGTGCTATTGTCAGCGGCTGTGCTGGCAGCCTGGTAGGTATGGCAAATGGCGGTTCAATAGAAAACTGTGTTAATAAAGGCACAGTAAAGGGATACCGCGTCATAGGTGGTTTGGCTGGTGCTTGTATTGGCAGCACAATAAATGGCTGCAAAAATGAAGGCCAGCTTGTTGCTTTTTATTCGAACTGCTATTGTGGAGGCATTGCTGGTGGCGTAATACAAGGCAGCCTTTTGGATTGTGAAAATGCAGCAGATTTGACTATTGATTCTTGTTATATAGGTGGTATTACCGCTGAGGTTGAAATAGGAAATATTGTAGATTGTAAGAACTTTGGCAATATTACGGGATATTCAGATATTGGTGGCATTGTTTATCAATTTTACGGCGGCGAAATTAAAAATTGTAAAAATTCAGGGAAAATTACCAGTGAATATGATGATGTAAGCGGTATTGTTTACGGAGCTGATAACGCTAAGGTTATTGAATGTGAAAATACCGGCGATATCAGGGCTAAGTCTGGTAGCTATGCTTATGCTTCAGGCATTGTTGGTAGTACTTATGAAACTTCTGTTTATAAATGCTGCAATAAAGGTAATGTAACAGCAGATTCCGGAGAATGCACTTCAGGGATTGTAGCATATGCTGGTTATGGTTCTTTAATAGATTCTTGCTGCAATAGTGGAATTATAACTGGTAAGTCAAGGGTTGGTGGTATTCTTGCAAAATTAAACTATGGACAAGATATTACCATAAAAAGATGTTACAATACTGGCAATGTGTCTGGCAGTAGTTATGTGGGTGGCATTGCCGGCTATCTTTATTATTTGACAGATGGTAGCGTGAACAACTGTTATAATATTGCTGATGTAAATGGCAGCGATTATGTTGGAGGCATAATTGGATATTGCTATTATACTCACTTGCGGTTAGAAAATTGCTATTTTTGTGGAAACATAAATAGTATTGATGGCGGTGGATCATACTTTGAGGCTATATTAGGCTATTATTATGGGTATTACAGTGGTGCAAGTCTGGGAGCCAACTGTTTCTCTACAACAGATACAAAGGTTCTTGGGATTCCGCTTACCACATCAGATGATTTGATGGCGCAAATGTCAGGGACTGTGGTAAAAGGGAACAACTACGTCTTTGATGTGGCACAGCTTTCATCTCAAGGGTATGATACTGTAATCAAGGGTACACCGTGGTATGAAGGTTCTACGTGGAACAATGAAGATATTTGGAACTTTTATCCAAATAAGCTGCCTGAATTGAAGAATATGCCTGAACCCTGATTTGATGCACAATTGTTTCTTGATTTACTGCTGTGACCTAATGCATAATGCATAATTCATAATGCATAATTGAATGTTGTTGGATTGGGTATTCTACTGCTTCGAGTGGGTTGGTGCTGGAACCCAATGCATAATGCATAATTCATAATGCATAATTGAATGTTGTTAGATTGGGTATTCTACTGCTTCGACCAACTTAGCGATAGAACCTAATTGAAAATTGAGGATTGAGGATTGGGGATTGAGGATTGGGGACGATGTGCCGGGTCTCTGCTGATTGAGTGGGTTGGTGCTGGAACCCAATGCATAATGCATAATTCATAATGCATAATTGAATGTTGTTGGATTGGGTATTCTGCTGCTTCGAGTGGGTTGGTGGTGGAACCCAATGCATAATGCATAATTGAATGTTGTTAGATAGGGTATTCTGCTGCTTCGAGTGGATTGGTGCTGGAACTCAATGCATAATTCATAATTCATAATGCATAATTGAATGTTGTTAGATAGGGTATTCTGCTGCTTCGAGTGGGTTGGTGGTGGAACCCAATGCATAATGCATAATGCATAATTGAATGTTGTTTGATTGGGTATTCTGCTGCTTCGACCAGGTTGGTGCTTTAACTTTAATGCATTATGAATTTAGGCATTGGCAGAGAGCCGGTTAAAGCAGTAGAAAATCCAATCGAACAAACAAATAATTATGCATTATGCATTATGAATTATGAATTTAGGTTTTGGCAGAGAGCCGGTTAAAGCAGCAGTAAATCCAATCGAACCAACAAATCCCTCCTAGGCCGAAGGCCGCCCTCCTAGCGAAGCGCCCTCACATCACACTTATTTTTCATACGGTCTTGAACTTTGAGACAAAATGTACTAATCTAAAAGTATCTATACATATACAAATTGGCAAACAAATGAAGAAGTATTTAAGTTCGAGACGACTAGGGATTTTCCTTTGCATGGTTCTGGCGCTGGTCTGCCTTTCCTACGGCTGCGGCGGCGGTGCAGGGGATTATGTTTTTACTGAAACCCAAATTATATATGCTGGTGCCGACACAGATGGCTCAGGCAGAATCTTTTTTACTTCGCAATCTGATCCCTTAGTAATTATCGAAGCCAAAGAAGGCGGCACTCTGCCTGAAAGTTCAAGTCTGACTCTGAAGGAACGTGACCTGGAAGCCAGTGAAGCAGGTGACTACGGCAGTGTTTCAACCAAAGCCTATACCCTCACGGGCACAGTTGAAAAAGGCGGTATTATAAGACCGCTTACTGAAACAATGAAGCCTATTGATATCACTGTTCCTAATAATTTTCCTCCGGAATACACGGAATTCTGGCTTGGCTTCAAGAAAATTGATGATCTGAACTGGCAGTATCAGAAGATCCAGGAAAATGGAGTGGCTGTAGTTTCATCTGTCAGAATGAGCGTCAGACCAACTGAATTTAATATCAAAACCTACCGTCTGAATTACGTTTTCACTATATTTGCCGGTAAACCCGAGGATTTGATAGCAGAACGCGTTGAAAGCTTTTATCTTACTGCAACTCCTTTAAAGTATGAATATACTGCCAGTGAGGGTGTGGCCCTTTTTAATGAAGATTTAAAGGTTTCTTCCTTTATAACTGCTAATGACGCTCTGGTTTTTACTAATCCTAATGTCGTTCATGAATTAACCTTTATATCTGGCAGTAGTCAGGGCTCAAATTTTAAGATTGATGGTGGCAAAGCTAATGAAGAAATATCTTTATCACCAGAATCAGACAGCAGATATGTGCATAGATTTATTATTGATAAATATGCTTCAGGCAACAGCGAAATATCCGGAGCTCTGGCAACCTTCAGCTTTGTATTGAACCTTAAGGGTGTTTCACTGAATGAATTCCCTGACAATTTCAAGGTCACAGCTACCGTAAAAACTCACAAGAATACCGTTTTTACATATGATGAGGCTTTTAACCGAGTAAATAGTATTGCATATGAGCCTGTAAGCTGTAAGGTTACAATGATTGAACCGAACCCGGCAGAAAATGTTGCTACAAATACAAGAATTGTACTTCGCTCTGAAAAAGAAATATTGTGGGACGATTCCTGTTCTTCACATATTATTTTATATGATGAAGATAATAATATTGCTTCTGTTAGCTGTTCTGTATCAGAAAATAAGAAAGAAATAGCGGTTGCTCCTGTTGACTGTCTCAGGTATGAAACTACTTATTCACTGGTTTTGCGCAAAGGAATTCCAGCTGTAGATTCTGCTTATATTCTTGGTGGGGAAACCTTTGGATTTGTAACTATACCAGCAAGCTTTACGAAGGCTTCCATTGCCGTTGCTGAAGACTCATTATATAAAGATGCATACAAGACTAATCCAAGCTTTGTAATTAACTTTGGTAAGTCTGTAGCTAACAGGGTTGAAGTAGAAAATGCCATTAAAGTAAGGTCTCCGGAAGGCTATGTCATGTTCAAACTGGATTTCAATTCTGAAAATACCATTGCTACTATTTCATTTGTAAATAATTTAAAAGCAAATACTGATTATTCTATTGTTATGAATAATACTGTTAAAGATATAGAAAATGTAGATATAGCCCAGTTCGGAGTATTGAATTTTACTACAATTCCAAATGTAACGGCTGAACTGAAGGCCCCTGCTAACGTGGAAGATGCCAGTGTAAAAACTCCGATTTCTATATGGCTTTCTCCTGCAATAGATTGGGATGATTCCTGCAAGAATTTGATATCCATTGTAAATGCAGATAATCGCAAAACTGATTTTAACTGCTCTTATGCTACTTCAACGGGTATGCTCACATTAACACCACTGACTGCTCTACAGTATGACATGGATTATTCAGTTAATATTGAAGCCGGAATGATAAATCATGAATCAAACCAGAAGCTTGAAAGAACCAGTTTTACCTTCAAAACAGGTAGTAAAGATCCTGATACTGGTTCAGAACCTGAAGGTATTGCTGTTTCGATAAATATAGCTCCTGAAGATTACGTTAATTCTACTGCTGTTCCACCAGTTATCAGCCTTGGCGCAAAATTCATTGTAGACTTTAAAAATACACCGAGAAATTTGCGACAGGCAGAAAATGCTATCAAAATATATAGTAATCTGGAAGAAGCAACAAAGCTTTCAGCAGATTGGAGCGATGATAGCACAAAGCTTACGTTTACTATTTCCCAGAACATGGCTTCTGAAACTATCAGAGTCACTTTTATTGGTGAAATTCCAGATTCTCGAAACGTATTGTATAGACCATTCTCTGAAGCCAGGTTTGAAACCACACCATTTACAGGTAAAGGCACAAAGGAAAGCCCTTATCTTGTTGCTTTGCCGAAGCAGCTTGATCTTGTGCGCATGAATCTTTCTGCCCATTACCAGCAGATAAATGATATTGATTTAACAGACTATGTTTCAACAATCACAGACAACTATGAAATAAATGGATTTGAGCCAATTGGCTGTCTTGATGTCGATACTTTTGATTATATCTGGAGTAGCGAAGATTCTGCAATAATTAAGAACCATGCGTTTAATGGTGTATATGATGGAAATAATTTCAAAATCAAAGGTCTTTGGCAAAGCACCAATGAATTTCAGGCGACAACCGGTTTGTTTGCCGGAGTTGCCGGGCCTGTCGCAGAGATACGAAATGTTCATCTTGATAATCCGACTGGCTCTATAAGAGGTTCTAATTATACTGGTTCTATTGCCGGCTTTATTTCTGAAGCAAAAATAACCAACTGTTCCAACAATATTCCTATTACGGCAAAAGGAGAATACGAAGCTACGGGTGGTATTGTCGCTTGTGGTAATGGAACAATTGATAAATGCATTAATAACGGAAAAATCCATTCTTTATCTGATGAACAGTCTGTTGGTGGAATTATGGGCTGCTATCGTTATGTTTCCTGGGAAAATCGTAATCCTATTACTATTAGTAATTGTGTTAACACTGCTGATATTCTGGATGAAAACGGTTCATACGTTGCTGGCATTTCTGGGCAAAATTACTCTTCAGAAGGTTATCTAAAAATAATTAACTGTATGAACAATGGAAATATTGTAAGCAAAGGCAATAATTCATGTGTGTCTGGCATTTGTTCGTATGTCTGCTCTGATAACTTAATAACATCATGTGTGAATACGGGTAATATTACCGGGGCTTATACTGCAGGCTTGTGTGTGTATATGTTCTATGGATGTGAATTGTCTAACTGCTATTCAGAAGGTTCTGTAATGAATAATAGCTATGAAACTGATGAATACTCAAGTTATAATACTGGGGCACTTGTTACTTATTGGGAAGAGGCTTTTATAAAAGATACTTTTACAACTAAGAAGACTCTTGTTAATAACCAGCCTGTTACGAAAAATTTATTATATGGCAACCCCGAAATGGAGGGTGATGAAAAAATTACCTACACTTATATTCTTGATAATGGCTTTGCTGATGAAATAAAAAATACCACATGGTCTGGTGAAGCTACCTGGAACGATAGCTCCAAGTGGATTCTCAGCAATGATAAGCTTCCTGAACTGGTTTCCCTTGCAGAGTGAACTAATGAAGGCTTGAATGGAGACAAACGTGAATAATAATAAATATAGATTTATCATTTTGACTTTTATGGCGGTTCTGCTGCTTTCCTTTTATGGTTGCAGCACCGGCAGGGATGGCGATAAGATTATTCATGATGATATTGTAATAAAGGGAACCACAACAAGCTATGCTACTGACAAGGGAACCATTATTCTGGTTTCAAGCAATGACCCGCAGGTTATTGTTGAAGCAAAGGAAGAAAATACATTACCGTCAGGAGCAGCTATTGTATTGGTTGAAAGAGCTTTGTATCTAAGCGAAGTTGGTGCTTATGGTGGAGATTCAACTAATGTTTATGTCCTGACTGGAACATATCTGGAAAATGGAATAGAAAAGAAACTAACAGAAACAGATAAACCTGTTACTTTGAGTATTCCTAATATTTTTTCCTCAGAATATTATGAATTCATACTTGGATATAAAGAAATAAATGCTGATGATTGGCAGTATATCAAGCTTGGTGAAGGTGGCAAAGCTGTTGTTGGCTCAGCAAGATTCTCTGCAGACAGAACTTCGCCGTTTATTGTTTCCACAAGACATATAGGTTACTGCTACACTATTTTTGGTGTTAAGCCTGAATCCAAGAAATTTGATGATATAAACAGCATCACTTTCTGTGCAGATCCAGCAAAATACGAAGTAAATGATAATAATGAATATACAGAAGACCTCAAAGTGTTCAGTCTTATTGAAGCAGAAAAAACTACTTCCATGTTCACTGCTTCTGACCTGACCAGCGAATTAACCTTTTATACGACCTCCCCGGATAAGTCTGGGATTCTTGTTGATGGCAAGACTGCCAGTGAAAGTGTTTCATATGAAAAGGAATTCAATGGGGCGTATCTGCACCGAATAAGCATTAACAATTATACTGAAGCAAATCTGGCTAAGAGCGGCAATCTGGCAACCTACAGCGTTGCTCTTGGCATAAAAGGAATTTCTAAAAATGCTTTTCCGCCAGAATTTCATTTCAAGTCTACTATAACAACAAATAATCGTGTAGTATTTGTTGGCGAAGGCAAGCTAACTCGCAGCGCACATGGGGAAAATACCAAGGGTCTGCCGATTGACGCTGCTATGACTGCGCCGGCCACAGACACTGCCGTTTCTGTAAAAACCCCAATAGTATTGGCATTTTCTGAAGGAATAGACTGGTCTACAAAGGCAAAGAAGCTTATCAGTCTCAGAGATGAATACAAGGTAAACATCAGCTATACTGCTACTATTTCCAGTGATTATAAAACATTAACAATAACCCCTGACGAACCTCTTAGCTATGGCAAACTGCACGTTATAGACATTGAAGAAGGTATTACCGGCAGTAAAGGAATAAATTTTGTTAAGCCCGTCAGCTTTAAATTCATGACTGAAGCTGGTGCTGCTGTAAACGCAAGAATAGAACCGGTAAGCCATACTAAGTTTGATGATTATTATATTAGAAAACCTGAATTCGTAATTAATTTTGGTAAATCAGTAGCAGATGTCGGGACTGTTAAAAAGTCAATCAGGGTGCTTCTTGGCGGGCAGGTTGTTGAATATGCGATAAACTTTACTGATGCTAAGAACAGTATTGCAAGCCTGACATTCCCGGATGAGCTTCTTCCCGGACAAAGCTATTCTATTTCTATGACAAACAGTATTATGGATACAGAAGGCTTAGAAATAGGAGTATTTGAACCGCTTAGCTTTGATATATTCAAGGATGCAGAAGTTGTTGAGACGACACCGGCAGATGGTGCAGAAAATGTTTTAGTAAATTCTAATATTAATATCAGGATTTCTTGCCCTGTAAATCTCGGAATTTCATCAGCCAAGAACTTCTTCTCTGTGAAGGACGCAGTTACAGGAGCTGAATTCCCCTTTGATTGCTCATATGATGAAGTTTATTCTGTAATGAGCATTGTTCCACGTGAAAATTTTCTGTTTAATCGCAGATATCAGGTTATTGTGAAGGACGGCTTTGTTGACAGCCAGACGCTTCAAAAACTTGGCTCTTATTCGTTCTATTTTAATACTGCTGATTCAGATTATATTATTGCCAGCTTGAATGCTGTAGAAGGATATCATCAGAAGAATACCCTTCCTTTTGTCGTATTCAGGGAAAATCCGAAGATGGAGATTGATTTTATGAAGGATTTGGCTGATTATAGCTATGCTTCAAAAACAATTTCCATTCTGAAGGACGGAATTGCTGTTGATTGGCAGAAGTCGTGGGATGGTAACAGGCTTATACTAACACCTCCGGGTAATATGCTTGATAATGGTTCTGTTTATAAGATTTCAATGACTGATGTTGTCACTGCAAAAGATAACAGTTTTGTAAATCCCTTTGTTCCTCAGGAATTTAAAGCAGCACTGCTAGATGGAAAAGGCATACCGGATAATCCATTCAGGATATATACAGCGGAAGATTTTGAAGTTATGCGAGTTTATCGTGGCTCAACCTTCATGCTCATGAATAATATAGATTTTTCAGAGGTCACTGATTTTGAGCCTGTTGGTAGCAAACAGCTGGTCTTTTTTGGCAAATTATATGGCAATGGCAAAACAATATCTAATTTGGGAATATTGGGAGAAGGTGAAGCCGAGGACATCGGACTCTTTGGTGATATTTATAATGCGCAGATTGCTAGTCTTACGTTAGACGAGAATTGTTTTGTTATTGGCTATGGGTATATTGGTGGAATTGTTGGGAATGCTAATGAAAGTTCTATCGAATACTGTCTGAATAAAGCTACCATTAGTGGCTGTCATGATTTTGCAGGAATTTGTGGAAGGGCTGTAGATACTACATTCTTAGGCTGTAAAAACAACGGGGAAGTAAAAGCCGATTTTGCGAGTTACGGTACTAGCTGTTGGGATATGGCTGGAATTACCGCAAATGCAGTGAATTGTAATTTCTTGAAATGTGTGAATGAACATGAATTTAATGTTGTTGATGCAAGGGTTAGTCTGATAGGTGGAATTGTTGGCGTAGCAGAAGGTGGAGAGATTACAGATTGTAAAAATACTGCTAATTTGACCGGATATTATCAAATGGGTGGTATTGCTGGAACTTTCAAGAACGGAAAAATCTCAAATTGTAAAAATTCAGGTGATATCAGTGCAACGATTTCTTCGGGTGATGCCCATATTGCTGGTATTGTTGGGAATACTGATTATTCAATTATAGAAAAATGTCGGAACAGTGGTAATATTTCTTTAGTTAGTTCTGTTTCTGCAAGCTATACAGGTGGTATTGCAGGTCGTTTTCACAGTGGATGCACCTTCATGGATTGTTGTAATACTGGAACTATAACTGGTAAACAATGGACAGGTGGTGTTATAGGCAGAGGGTATTTGGATGCTACTATAAAGAATTGCTGCAATATTGCTGATGTAAAAGGAATGACCAATGTTGGTGGCATTATTGGTTCATTTGATTATAGCGGTGGCGTATTTGAAAATTGCTATTGTGTGGGAAATATCAGCGGCTCAAGCAAATTAGCTGGTATTATCGGAAATATTAATAATGATGGCGGCGCTGATATTTCGAATTGCTATTTTCGTGGAAATGTCGAGACCGTATCTAGTAGTATAACAAGCCTTGCTGCTATTGTATCCTATTCTTCTAATAGCTCTGGAAAATTATGCAATTGTTTCTCTACAACAGACACAAAGGTCCGTGGTTCTTTTCTTACCACATCAAGCTCGTTGAAGTATTCCGGGGCAGCTACAGAATACAATAATTATGTCTTTGATGTATCGCAGCTGGCGGCCAATGGCTATGACACTGTAATCAAGGGTGCCGCTTGGGGCGAAGGCTCCACTTGGAACAATGAAGATATTTGGAATTTTTATCCAAATAAGCTGCCTGAGTTGAAGAATATGCCTGAATAAATAGCCGGGATTGGGGATTGGGGGCTGGGTATTTTATCATACGGTCTTGAACTTTGAGACAAAATGTACTAATCTAAAAGTATCTATACATATACAATTGGCAAACAAATGAAGAAATATTTTAGTCAGAAAAGATTAGGCATCTTTTTTTGCATGATTTTGGCGCTGGTGTGCCTTTCCTATGGATGTGGCGGTGGTGCCAGGGATATAATTCTTGTTGAGAACGGAGCCGTTTACACAAGCGGTGATGTTGATAATGAAGGCAAGATATATTTAACATTGCAGTCAGAGCCTATTGTTATTATTGAGGCAAAGGAAGGCGGCACACTGCCTGAAAATTCAAGTCTGACTCTGAAGGAACGTGATCTGGAAGCAAGTGAAGTATGGGATTACGGCAGTGTTTCAACCAAAGCCTATACTCTCACGGGTGCAGTTGAAAAGGGTGGTGTTATAAGACCACTTACTGAAACAATGAAGCCTATCACCATCACTATCCCTAACAGATTCTCCAGTGAATACACAGAATTCTGGCTCGGCTTTAAAAGAGCGGATGACATGGTATGGCAATATCAGAAGCTTTCCGATAAAGGTTCTGCAGTTGTTATGACTGCAAGAATGAGCAATTCTATAAAGGAATTTGTTATCAGCACTTACCGCCTTAACTACGTTTTTACTGTTTTTGCCTGCAAACCGGAAGAACTTATCAAGGAACGTGTTGAAAGCTTTTATTTGACTGCTGAACCAATGAAATATGAATATGTGGCGAGCGAAGGAGTAAATCTTTTCTGTGATGACCTTAGGATTTCATCTTTAATAACTGCTAATGACGCCTATGTGTTTGACTCTCCAAATGTTGTTCACGAATTAACATTTGTGTCTGACAGTAACCAGGGTTCAGGTTTTAAGATAGATGGCGAAAGAGCTAATGAACAGATTTCTGTGTCTCCAGAATCAAGTAGCAAATATATTCATAAGTTCGCTATTGATAAGTATCTACCAGATAACTGCAAAATTTCCGGATTGCTTGCAACCTTCAGCTTTGTTTTGAACATAAAAGGCGCTTCTCTTGAGGCATTACCTGATAATTTCAAAATAAAGACTACTGTCACTACTCATAAAAATACTTTGTTCACTTACGAAGAAGCTTTTTTCAGGATAAGAAATGTTCCATCAGAGCCTGAATATTGTGAAGTGACTATGATAGAACCGAATCCGGTTGAAAATGTAGCTACAAATACCAGAATAGTATTAAGTTTTGAAAAAGAAATACAGTGGAAATCTGCTTTTACATCATATATAAAATTGTATGATGAGAACAATGAAATAGCCTCTGTAACTTGTTTTGCATCAGAAGACCAAAAAGAAATAATAGTTGTTCCTGTAAATGGTCTACGCTATGAAAATACTTATACTCTGGCTTTGCGAAAAGGTATTCCCGCCGTTGACCCAAATTATGCTCTGAATTCTGGCAATTTCCAGTTTATAACTATACCAGCAAGCTTCACGATGGCTACAATTACTGCAACAGAAGATTCCTTCTATTTGGAACACTATAAAACTAATCCAAGCTTCATCATTGATTTTGTTAAGCCGGTTGCAAATATTGTTGAGGCTCAGAATGCAATTAAGGTTACATCTCCTGACGGACCTGTATTATTTTCACTTAGTTTTAATCCTGAAAATACCATTGCAACTCTTACGTTCTTGAATGACCTTAAACCGGAAACGCATTACTCTATTATAATGAGTAAAACGGTTAAGGATATTGAAAATGTTGATATTGCACAATTCGGTGTATTGAATTTTACTACAATTCCTAATGTTCTGGCTGAATTAAAGACACCGGTTGACGCCTCTAATGCTAGTGTAGATACTGAAATAATTGTCAGATTTACTCCACCAGTTGATTGGGATGAGCATTGCGAAAATCTGATTTCTTTAGTGAATGCAGATAATCGCAGTTTTGATTTCAACTGTGATTATGCTTCTTCGACAGGCATGCTGACTATTATTCCATTGGCAGACCTGCAGTATAATATGAATTATGCTGTTGCTTTTGAAGGTGGGATGATAAATCATGAATCACATCAAAAGCTTGATGCATGCAGGCTTCCCTTCAAGACAAATAATAAGGTTCCTGGCACAGATACAGAGCCGGAGCGCTTTGTTGCCTCTATTTCTGTTGTTACAGAAGATTATGTTGATGCTGATGCTGTTCCGCCATTTGTCAAGGTTGGCGCCAGATTCACCATAGATTTTATAGATACACCGCAGGAACTTCATCAGGCTGAAAATGCGATAATGGTCTATGGAAGCAATGGAAGTATAACAAAGCTGTCTGCCGAATGGAACGAAGACAAAACCAGGCTTACATTTGCTATTCCTAAAGACGTATATGCAGAAGTTATAACGATTCGTTATGTCGATGAAGTCATTGATTCAAGGAATGTGCCGATTGTTCCTTTTGTTGAGTCCAAATTTGAAATATTAGCCTTTGAGGGGGAAGGTACTGAAGAAAGTCCTTATCTGGTTTCAACTGCTAAGCAGCTTGATATGGTGCGCAGAAATCTGACTGCCCATTACAAGCAAGTAAGTGATATTGATTTTACCGATTATATTTCGACTGTCACAGCTAATTATGAGGTTTTCGGTTTTGAACCGATTGGTTGTCTGAGTATGGATAATATAAAAGAATATTGGAGTAGTGGCGATTCTTCAATAATCGAGAGCTTATCCTTTTCCGGGGTTTATGATGGTGGAAATAATAAAATAAAAGGATTTTGGCAGGATTCTCCTGAAGAACGAGCCACAGTTGGTTTGTTTGGTAGCGTTGCCGGTTCTGATTCTGAAATCAGGAATGTAAATCTTGATAATCCTAATGGCTGTATAAAAGGCTCTGGTTATGTTGGAGCAATTTGTAGCTCAATCTCATATGGGAAAATTATTAATTGTTCAAATAATATTCCGATAGAATGTTCATACGCTCCATCTTTTATAGAAATGAGTATGTATACCTATATTGGCGGCATAACAGCCATGTGTGGCGGTATTGTTGATAACTGTAGAAACAATGGTAATATAACGGGCACTAATCAGATTGATACTGCAGGGGGTATTGTTGGCTGTTCTGGCGGTATAATTTCTGATTCGCCAGGTTTTACAATCAGTAATTGTGCAAATACCGGGGATATTACTACTGCTGGCGGAAATCTTGCCGGTATTGCTGCTAATGCTTTTAAAGACAATTGTTCTATTATAAACTGTGTGAACAATGGCAACATTAGCTGTAATAATACTAGTATTAGTAATAATTATGCGGTTGGTATTATTGCAAACACAAATACCGGTTGCAAAATAATATCCTGTGTGAATACCGGTAATACAATTGGCGCATATGCTGCCGGTTTATGTGGCAATTTATATTATTCTGAAGTATCAAACTGTTATACAGAAGGTTCTGTAACTGTTAAGAATAATGAACCTGTAGAAAACTATGATTTCTATGCTGGTGCAATAACTGCCTGCTTAGACTCTGATTCTACAATTAAAGATTGTTTTGCAACTAAAAATACTGTTGTTAATGGTGAAGCTGTTTCAGCAAACTCAATATATGGTCATCCTGATTATTATGGCGGTGATTTAAGTAATGTTACCTGTTCATATATTTTGAATAACGGCTACGAAGATGAAATCAGGACTACAACTTGGTCGGGCGAAGCTACCTGGCTTGATGCTTCAAAATGGATATTGAGAACTGATAGACTTCCGGAATTGGTTTTGCCAACAGAATAATCTGCTACGGCTTAAAAGGGGACAATAATGATTAATATAAAAAAAATATATAGGTTTATCCTTTTAGCTTTTGTGACGGTTCTGTTGTCAATTTTCTATGGCTGTAGCACTGGTCGTGATGGCGATAGAATAATCCATGAAGACATAATTATCAAGAATACTACCACAAGCTATGCTACCGATAAAGGGACAATTGTTCTGGTTTCTAATGGCGACAATAAAGTTATTGTAGAAGCAAAAGAAGAGCAGACCTTCCCTTCTGGTGCTGCAATCGTTCTTGTTGAAAGAGCTTTGCTGGCAAATGAAATTGGTTCCTATGGCGGTGACTCAACCAATGTCTACATCCTGACAGGAACGTATTTTGAAAATGGCATTGAAAAGAAATTAACAGAGACTGATAAAACTGTTGTTTTGACTATTCCTAATGTTTTTTCATCTGAGTATATTGAGTTCATACTTGGTTATAAACCTATAAATGCTAATGACTGGCAGTATGTTAAGCTAGGTGACAATGGAAAAGCAACTGTAAGTTCTGCACGTTGCGATTTGGGCAGCCTTGATCAGTTCATGGTCACTACACGGCACATCGGTTATTGCTACACTGTTTTTGGGGTAAAGCCAGATACAAAGAAATTTGACGATGTTAATAGCATTACATTTTCTGCAGAACCAGCTGATTATGCACTAAATGCTAATAATGAATATACAAAAGACTTCAAGATATCTACATTGGTTGAAGCAGAAAAGACTACTTCCATGTTCACTGCTTCTGATCTGAAAAGTGAATTAACCTTCTATTCATCTTCTTCCGCCAAAACAGGAGTTCTTGTTGACGGTATAGCAGCTAGTGAAAGCGTTTCTCTTGAAAAGGAATTCAATGGCGAATATCTGCATAGAATCAGCATTAATCAATATTCAGAAGCAAATCTGATTAAAAATGGTAACCTTGCTACCTTTAGCTTTACACTTGGAATAAAGGGCATTTCTAAAAATGACTTTCCATCTGAATTTCATGTGAAATCAACTATTACCACAGATAACCTTGTAGTGTTTGCCGGCGAGGGAAAGATAGCACTCCGTGCCGAAGGTGAAAATCCGAAGGGGTTGCCGATTGATGTTGTAATGAGTAGTCCTGCTTCGAATGTGGCAGCTCTGATTTCAACACCTATTGTGCTACGTTTTTCTGAAGCTATTGAATGGACAACAAAGGCTAAGAAGCTTATTAGTATAAGTAATGAATTACAGGCTAATCTTGATTATTCAGCTGTCATTTCTGATGATTTCAGAACTTTAACAATAACACCTGCCAAAACCCTGAACTACAACAGTCTATATACTATTGAAATTGAAACTGGTATAACTGCTAAGGGAACCAACAATTATGTTAAGCCTGTCAGCTTTAACTTCATGACTGAGGCGGGAAGTCCAGTAAAAGCAGTAATTAAACCTAATATTGGTTCCCAAATAGGTAACTTTTATATCAGGAAGCCTGAATTTATAATTGATTTTGGCAGATCCGCCGCGGAAATAAATACTGTTAAGAGCTCAATCATAGTCCTGCTTGGAAACCAGGTTGTAGACTATGATATTACTTTTACGGACGATAAGAATAGAATAGCCAGTCTGACTTTTCCGACAGGGCTTCAGGCGGGAGAAAGCTATTCGATAAAAATGACAAACAGTATTAAGGATAATGCCGGATTAGACATCGGAACTTTTGAACCTGCCAGTCTTGTAGTATTTCCAGATGTTGAAGTGGTAGAAACTATTCCTGCTAATAATTCGGAAAATGTAATTGCCAGTTCCCCGATAAATCTCAGGCTTTCTTTGCCTATGCTTCTTGAAACTTCAATAGCAAAGAATTATTTCTCTATAAAGGATACGGTGTCAGGAGCAGAATTCCCATTCAATTGTGCTTATGATGAGGTAAATAAGGTGATTAGCCTTATTCCACAGGGAAACCTTCTGTTTAATAGAAGATATCAGGTTTTTGTAAAAGATGGTCTGACAGATAAGAAGACTCTTCAGAGACTTGGCTCATATTCTTTCTGCTTCAAGACAACTGATATTGATTATGTCACTGCAGTATTAACTCCTGATGGTGGTTATTATCAGAATAATGTTTTTCCATATATAGTTTTCAGGGAAAATCCCAAAATGATTGTTGATTTTGTGAAAGATTTGGCGGACTATAGTCAGGCTTCAGCGGCTATTTCTATCTGGAAAAACGGAGTTGTTGACGATTGGCAAAAAAGCTGGGATGGCAACAGGCTTATGCTGATGCCTCCAGGTAATCAGATGGAGAAGGGAGCCGTATATAGAATAACTATGTCTAATGGCGTTCCGGCGTCTGATAATAGCCTTGTTAATCCTTTCGCTGCCCAGGAATTAACATCTACCTTGGTTAAAGGTAAAGGTTGCGATGATAATCCATTTCTTATTTATACTGCAGATGATTTTGAGGCTATGAGACTTTATCGAACCTCTTGCTTTACTGTTATGGACAACATTGATTTTACAGACGTAACAGATTTTCAACCTATTGGTAACGAACTTGCAAATTTCAGTGGAAAATTGCAAGGCAATGGAAAAATAATATCTAATTTGACTGTTTTACCTGCAGAATCAGTTGTAAATGTTGGATTACTTGGAACAACATATAATGCTGTTATTGCAAGTCTCACCCTTGATGAAACCTGTAAAATCAGTGGGGATGAAAATATTGGCGGAATTATAGGAAAAGCGTCCGGTGGTTCCATTACTAACTGCGTAAATAAAGCTCAGGTAAACGGAAACAGGAACATTGGCGGTATCGCTGGCTTGCTTTCAGGCGTCAATGTTGATGCATGTGCAAATGCAGGGCATGTAATAGGCGCCATGAGAATTGGGGGTATAGCCGGTTGGGCTCTGGAAACCGATTTTAATGCATGCAAAAATGATGGTCATATTGCAATAGCCGATGAAATTGGCTGTAATGAGTGGGTTAGTGCTGCTGGTATTTCTGGTCAAGCTAAGCAAAGTAAGTTTGTAGATTGTGAAAATAATTCAGAAATTAATATTAATGCAATAGAAGTTGCGGGAATTGTGGCAGATTTTGAATCGGGCGAAATTATAAATTGTAAAAATTCAGGTGCTATAACTGCATATTATTACGCTGCTGGTATTGCAGGTTATGTTATGGGAAATATTTCAAAATGCACAAATGCTGGTAATATTAGTGCAACCTGTTCTGATTATGAGGTTTTGGCTGCTGGTATTGTTGGAAGTATTTCTGGTGGTTATATAGAAAAATGCTGTAATAAAGGCTCTGTATGTGCTGCGACAAATGGTAGCAAGGTTGGCGGCATTGCTGCAGACGCTACCGAGATAATTGATTGTTGCAATGAGGGTGATATATCTGGATATGAGTTTGTGGGTGGTATCGCTGCAGCTGCTTACAGTATAAATAACAGTTGTAATAAAGGAAAAGTTACCGGTTATGAGCATGTGGGTGGTATTGTCGCTAGAATTAGCTATGGCAGTGGAAGCTCGATAGTGAATTGCTTAAATGATGCTGAAGTAACCGGCTCTTACGATGGAGAAGGCGTTGGCGGGATTCTTGGCTATTCCTACAACACAGAAAATACTGTTATAGAAAATTGCTGCAATAAAAAAGATATTGCAGGAGGGAATAAGGTTGGTGGTATTTGGGGTGAGTCTTTAGATGATGGTAAAATTGTTATAAGAAACAGCTACAATGTAGCAAAAGTAAGTGGAAAATATTCTGTTGGAGGAATTTTTGCTTATGCAGGCAGGGCTGATGAGGTTACTATCCAGAATTGTTATGATAGATCGGACTTAAGTGGTGTTGAACGCGTCGGTGGCATTGTTGGCGACGGAGATAATATTAAGATTTCCAATTGTTATTATGAAGGAGAGCTAATAAGAACAAGCGGTACCCAAAGCACATTTGCTGCTATTGTAAACTTCCCGAGCTTTTTCTCTGGCACAACAGAATTGTATAACTGCTTTTCTACTACTAATAGTGTTATTGCAGGAAGTGGCCTTACTGTATCTGGTTCTTTAAAGACACCTGATTATGTTGGGACAGATGAAAACAACTATGTTTTTGATGCATCGCAGCTGGCGGCCAATGGCTATGACACTGTAATCAAGGGTGCCGCTTGGGGCGAAGGCTCCACTTGGAACAATGAAGATATTTGGAATTTTTATTCAGACAAGCTGCCTGAGTTGAAGAATATGCCTGAACCTTGATTTGATGCACAATTGTTTCTTGATTTACTGCTCATTGAGTGGGTTAGTGCTGTGACCTAATGCATAATTCATAATTCATAATGCATAATTGAATGTTGTTAGATTGGGTATTCTGCTGCTTCGAGTGGGTTGGTGCTTTAACTTTAATGCATAATGCATAATTCATAATGCATAATTGAATGTTGTTAGATTGGGTATTCTACTGCTTCGAGTGGGTTCGCCCACGGCAGTGCCTTCTTCCTTGAGGGAGAAGGTGGCACGCATAGCGTGACGGATGAGGGAGTAGCACTAAGCCGGTTGAAAAAACTAAACAAAAAATTATGAATTATGAATTCGTTTGCAGCACCAAGCAGGTTAAAGCAGCAGAAAAACAAATAATTCTCCATTCTCCATTTTCAATTCTCAATTTAGGTTTTGGCAGAGAGCCGGTTAAAGCAGTAGTAAATCCAATCGAACAAACAAATAATTATGAATTATGCATTATGAATTATGAATTCGATTGCAGCACCAAGCAGGTTAAAGCAGCAGAAAAACAAATAATTCTCCATTCTCCATTTTCAATTCTCAATTCAGGCATTGGCAGAGAGCTGGTTGAAGCAGTAGTAAATCCAATCGAACAAACAAATAATTATGAATTATGCATTATGAATTATGAATTCGTTTGCAGCACCAAGCAGGTTAAAGCACATGTCCTCTTAGCGAGGCCTCTTAGCGAAGTGCCCTTTTATTAATTGCTAAAAATCGCGTGGTACGGTATAATTCTAGTTGCACCACTAGGTGTAAAGGAATTCGACATGGTAAAACCACTATATCCACTCAGCGATATTTCGCCAGAAAAACGAAAGAAGCTAAAAGAAGCAGAAAAGGCTAAGCAAGAAGCCAAGAAGGCTTATATTGTTTCCTTATGCAAAAATCCTTATATCATTTCTTTTGTGGCAATAATACTGGTTCTTATTGTCGTTGTAAGCGTCCATTCCAGCCGTTCTGGCAAGGTGCTGGATGCTTCTGCAGGTCCGGGCGGGCAGAAAGAAGGGGCATTATCCTTCCTCAAGTCATCAAAGTATTTTAGTTCAAAGACTAAAGACATTGGCGCTGCTCAGAAGGAACAGCTTAAAGAAATGGGCATTGACGACAGAGTTGAATCAATGGGCATGAAGGTCGAAGCCAAGGACCTTAGAGAAGAACGAAAGCTCTTAGCTATGCGTAAATACGAGGCTTCACGTGAAACTGCCGAACGCAGAGTGAAGGAAAGACAGGAAAAAAAGGAAAAACTGCAGTCTGCTACTGCTTTGCAGCTGAAGGAAGCTGTTATGGCCGTTGAAGATTCAGATTCTCCTCTTGGCATATACAGACTTGAAACATTGCTTGATGAAAAGCTTCGTCAGACCGGTGGCGACAGTCAGGACGCAGATGTTCTGATTTTTGCCTGCGACAGGCTGGCAAGAGCATACCAGAAGAGAAACATGGATGCTAAGGCTAAGGAAGCTTACATAAACGCATTCAAGCTAATGAAAAGTCAGGCCCCTGATTCTCAAGGACCTGACTGGGATGATGCGATTAGTAATGTTGAACAGTTAAGGACTAAGACTAGCCGTTGATTTCCTGACAGTTAAGTATGCAGTTGTCGTTTAATGGGATGCTAGTGTTAAGCAATGGTGCTAATTCATTAGCTGGTCTCATGATAACGAAGCGTCTGATTTCCTTTGGGGCCAGATCAACTTCATCGTGACTGAGGCTTTCAACAAGCTGCTTAGTTTCGAATTGACCGTCGGTGAATGTTGGGAAGATTCTAACGTGAGGGATAACCTTATCGGTAGTATTAACAACATAGCCGCCAATGTAAACGTTGGTGCGGTCGATTTTAACGCCAGTTTTCTTAACAACGACGTTTTCTGCTACAACTTCGTTTAATGGAGCGTAAGTATTGTTACCGACCTTCTTGAAGGCGTAAACCTTTGAAGGAGTGAAGGCTTCAGTAGTTTTCTTGGCAGCCTGAGCAAAGTGGCTGTTGAAAGAAAGTGCCATAAGCGATGCAAGCATAAGACCGAAATGTTTCTTGTTAATTTTCATTGTTTGACCTCGTCGTAATCTTCTGTAAGAGAAGTATCGGCAGTTTGAGCAAAGGAGTTTACGGATTTTGGAAAATTTAATGATAAAATCTCGAAAGATGGCTTCTGGTGCCACTCTGGTTGAAATTCTTATAGCTATTTCATTAGCTTCCCTTGTAATGCTGCCTATGATTCTCATTTTCGGCGTTCAGGAAAAGGTTACCTATAAGAGCATCAATGAAGTTGTAGCCTGCAATCTTGCTCTTCAGAAAATTGAAGAATTAAAGAGCCGTCCATTCCAGGATTTGAAGGAAATCATCGAACAGGCCTCAGATGACCCTGAAGAAGGTCCCTTCAAGGAAGTTGTGCTTCCATTAGAAGTAAATGGTGTATGGAACACTCCAGGCGTTGAATATGCCAGAGAACCCCGTATTTCATTTTATCCTTATGTTGACCCGGATCCAACAAGACCGGATTTTGAGCTTCAGAAGCGCAGAATACGCATAAGAGTCATTGTTAAGTTTATTGAAAAGGTTTCCGGCATGAAGGATATCAATAAAAACTTTGAACTTTCTACTATTATTGCCGATGAAACTCTTGGTAGTGGTCTCAATTCAGAAGCCACTGCTTTGACAAGCGATTCTGCTTCTAAGAAGAAATGAGGGAAACAGAAATGATTAGTAACTATAAGAATCGTAAGGCTGTAACCCTTGTTGAAGTAATCATTGCAATGCTTCTGTTCGCCATTGTTGTTACCATTGGTTACACAATGCTTAACAGAACCTTTAATAGCATGGAACGTCAGAGACAGTCTCTTGATACACTTCATGAAGCAAGAGATTTCCTGATGGTCATTGAACGCGACCTTCGCGAAATGATTGAAGTCCAGGAACTTGATACTCTTTTCAGGAACAATCTTTTCGACGAACAGAACGCTCTCATGTATAAGCTTGTTATTGTTGTCCCGACAAGAGATGGCAAGTCTACTCAGAGGGTTACCTACACCTATGAAGGTCCGGAAACCTATGAAGAAAATCCAAATGTCACAAAGGTTATTTACCGCCAGGTTGAAGGTGGCGTAAAGAAAGCTCTTGTAACAAAGCAGATGAGCTACCTCAAAATCTGGGGAACAGACGGAACAATCTTCCGTAACCGTGAGGCTGATGAACCTCTTGACAAATACCAGAAGTATCTTGGTCCTCACTACTACCATCCTTCAAACCCATATAATGATGGTTTGAGAAATCTTGAAAAGATCAAGGGCGTTGAAGTTCAGCTGTGCATGCATGAAATGTTCGACTCTGAAAAGAAGCCGATTAAGCAGCGCACATTTGTAACCCGCATCTATTCAAGAGTTCTAAATTCAAAGTATGAGTAACAGAATTAGTTAATGTATTTAGTTTCTAAGGAGTTTTTTTTGTGAAAACCGCAGAAATTCGTTCTAAGTTTTTGAACTTCTTTGGCGCACATGACCACGTCGTCAAGAAGTCCTTCTCCCTCATTCCTCAGGATGACCCAACACTTCTTTTCACAAGTGCTGGTATGGCTCCATTCAAACCATATTTCCTTGGTCTGAAAAAAGACATTAAACGTGCTTCAACCTGTCAGAAGTGCTTCAGAACTACTGATATTGAAAACGTTGGTTATACTGCCCGCCATCATACCTTCTTTGAAATGCTCGGTAACTTCAGCTTTGGCGATTACTTCAAACGTGAAGCAATTGCAATGGCATGGGAATTCATTACCAAAGAACTTGGTATGGACAAGAGCAGGATTTATATCACTTATCATCACTCTGACCTTGATACACGTGATATATGGCACAATGAAATGGGTGTTCCGTTAGATCACCTGAAAATGCTCGGCGACAAAGACAACTTCTGGACAATCGGTACTGGTCCTTCAGGTCCATGTTCAGAAATCTACGTTGACCAGGGTCCGGATGTAGGCTGTGGTAAGCCAGACTGCGCTCCTGGTTGTGATTGTGCAAGATTCCTTGAATTCTGGAACCTTGTTTTCACACAGTATGACCGCCATGAAGACGGTTCTCTGACTGAACTTGAACGCAAGAACATCGATACTGGTATGGGTCTTGAAAGACTTGCTGCTATTATGCAGGGCAAGCGCGATAACTTCGAAAACGACCTTTTCCAGGGTATCGTTGCTGACGTAGAAGGCCTCACTGGTCATAAATTCAATGAATCTCAGAAGACCAGAACAGCTCTTAAGGTTGTTTCTGACCACATCAGAGCTCTTTCTTTTGCAATCGCTGACGGTGCTCTTCCTGGAAATGAAGGCCGTGGCTATGTTCTCAGAAAGATTTTGCGCCGCGCTTCCAGATTCGGTTACAGCTATCTTGGCCAGGATAAGCCATTCCTTTATAAGGTTGTTCCAACAGTAGCCAAGATTATGGATCATTATCCTGAAGTTGCTGAAAATCAGGATCACATCATCCGCATCATCACCAGTGAAGAAGAACGCTTCCTCCAGACTCTCAAGACTGGCAGCGATATGCTCACTGAATACATTGACCGCTTGAAACACGACAAACAGACTGTTCTTTCAGGCGAAAAGGCATTCCTGCTCCACGATACCTACGGTTTCCCACTGGATCTTACCAAGGAAATCTGTATGGAAGAAAATATGAGCGTTGATGAAAATGCTTTCAACGTAGAACTTGAAAAGCAGAGAGAACGCGGTCGTGCTAACGTTGTTGCTGCTTACCAGAACTTTGCAGCTATCAACCCGGCTAACTACCCACAGACTAAGTTCACTGGCTACGAAACCATGTCTGACAAGGCAAAGGTTCTTGATATTGTAGAAAATGAAGAAAAGGTTCTCATTGTTACTGACGTAACTCCATTCTACGGTGAATCAGGTGGTCAGGTAGGCGATAAGGGCGTTATCAAATGTGGCGACGCTGAATTTGCAGTTAGCAGCACTGAAAAGACTGAAGGCGTATTCATGCACATCGGTTCTTGGAAGACCTCTAAGCATTTTGCTAAGGGCGACAGCGTTGAAATGCTTGTAGATGTTAAGACCAGAAAGTCTACTATGCGCAACCACACTGCAACACACCTTCTCCAGAAGGCTTTGCAGGAAATCGTTGGCGACCACGTAAAGCAGGCCGGTTCTTACGTTTCCCCGGAACGTTTGCGCTTTGACTTCACACACTTCGAAGCTATTCCTGCTGATGTTCTCGAAAAGGTTGAAAAACGCGTTAACGAACAGATTCTTGAAGCTCACAAGGTTCATACAGATGTTAAGAGCTATGATGAAGCTATCAAGACTGGTGCAATGGCACTTTTCGGTGAAAAATACGGCGATGTAGTCAGAGTAGTTAATGTAGGCGATTATTCTAAGGAATTCTGCGGTGGCACTCACATCGGTAATTCTTCAGAAATCGGTCTCTTCACAATCGTTAATGAAGCATCTGCAGCTGCAGGTGTAAGACGTATCGAAGCTGTAACAGGCACTGCTGCTCTTGAAAAGATGCACGAACTCAAGCACTTCGAACGCGATATGGCTAAGGCTCTTGACTGTGACCTGGCTTCAAGTCTCACTAAGGCTGAAAAGCTTGTTGCAGACACCAAGGAACTTCGCCATGAAATCGAAAAGCTCCGCAAATCTGAAGCCAAGGGCAAGATTGAAGCTATCAAGTCTGCTGTTAAGACCATTAACGGCGCTTCTGCTTTTATTGCCAAAGCTGACGGCATGTCTGTTGACGAAATGAAGGAAATGGCAGACGAACTGGTTGCTAATACCGGTGCTTCTACTGTTGTTCTTCTTGCTGCTGGTGGCGATAAGGCTAACTTTGTTCTTAAAGCCGGTGCTGACCTTGTTAAGAAGGGTGTTCACGCTGGTAAGCTTATTAAAGAAATCGCTAAGGTTGCTCAGGGCGGCGGTGGCGGAAGACCTGACATGGCTTCTGCTGGTGGTAAAGACCCATCTAAGATTGATGAAGCTCTTGCTGTTGGCGAAAAGCTCATTAGCGAAGCTCTGAATAAGTAATATCATGAAATTCCTTGCTCTAGACGTCGGACAAAAAAGAATAGGTGTCGCAACCTGCGATAGACTCGAAATTGCTGCAACTCCGCACTCAGTTGTGAAGTTCGGCAAGACCGCTGTTGATGAAGTCGTAAAGATTCTCAAGGCAGAAGAGGTTGAGGGTATCGTAATAGGTTTACCTGTTTCTTTCGACGGTGTAGAGCGAGAATCATGTGAAAGAGCCAGATATTTCAAACACGAACTCGAACAGAAGACAGATCTTCCAATCGAGTTCGTGGATGAAAAATTCACGTCTAAGATTGCTGAAACCTCTCTGATAGAGCAGGGTATGCGCAGAGAAAACCGCAAGAATGTCATAGATGCAGTTGCTGCTTCCATCATTCTAAGAGGCTATCTGGACCAGAGACGTATTCAGCGCGAAAGAGCTGAAGAAGCTGGCAATAAGTAAATTAGAGGATTTTAAATGTCTGTAAATTATAAATGTGTTCTTTTTTGTGAAGATATCCGTCAGGAAGTTGGCGGCCGCATCAGCCTTATGGGCATTCTCGGCACCAAGCTTTATGTTCAGGATTTCCCTTTGATTTTCCCAAAGCTTTGTCTTTTTATTGAATGGGGCGAAGTAAAAGAAAACCTCAATGTAACTCTTAATATCATTCCACCAGAAGGCGTTCAGATGAACAATGTTCATCCGTCTGCAACTATTGGTGCACAGCAGGGCGTTGTTTCACGTTCAATGATAGTTCTGACTAACTTCGCTTTCCCAAAAGCAGGTCAGTATGTTTTTGAATTTGTTGTTAATGGCGAAGTTGTTAACCGTGAAGTTTTTGCTGTAGAAAAATATGAACCAGCAGCCAATATTCCTGCTTCTAAGATAAACTGATATGACTGAAAACTTTTCTTCTATACTCGAAGCTGCTTTAACAAGACCTGATTCTTTTATTCAGAGCATTTTACCGGAGCTTCAGCCTCTCACAGACGTGAAGCTCAAGGAATTAGCATCTGTTCTTGAATCTGGCACTGTCATGGATAAACAGAATGTAACCAAGCTGTTTATTGAGTATTTGAAGGAAGATGGTGCTGATTATCTTACAAAGAATCTTGAGGTTACAAGACCAAAGTTGTTTGTCCAGGCTGCCAATATTATTGGTGAACTGCATTATGAACCAGCTTTGAAGGGCTTGGCCAGAGCTCTTTTCAAAAATACTATAGATTTGGTTTTGCCGGCTATTAAAGCAATATCCTTGCTTCCGCCAACAGAACCAGTAATTAAGACTCTGGCAGATTTCTACCTGGAATTTCCGGATGAAGTTCAGCTTTCTAAGAGTATCAGATATCTTTCTACACGTTCAAATGAGCTTGTTCCGATTTTCTTGAATAACTACAACAAGCTTGATGTTCAAAGAAAGATGTTTATTCTTCAGTATTTCTCTGTAGTGGCTGATAGCCGCACAGAAAAACTGATTATTGATGAATACAACAGTGCACCGAATGAAAAGGGCATTTATTGTATTGAAGCTCTTGGACACATCGGTTCTGATGAAGCTGTTAAGGCTTTGTCTGAAGGCCTGAAGCGTGACGAATGGTTCCTTAGAAAGCATCTTGTAAACGCACTTGGTATTTCAAACAATACTAATGCTATAAAGCCTTTATTAACCGCTCTTGGCGACGTTCATCCTCTTGTCCGTGGTGCAGCAGTAAAAGCATTGTCACTAGTAGGAAACAAGAATCCGGAACTGCTTATTAGCACTTTGAAAACAGCTGATAAACAGGTTAAGACCAATCTTGTCCGTGCAATGGGGCAGCTTAAGAATGAAAAATTCGTAGAATCCCTTATCGAAGTATTGAAGGAAAGAGATTTGCTGTTCTTCAGCATTGACGCTGTTGGTGATCTTGGTTTCCCGCAGGCCGAATTTGCACTTCGCAGATTGTTGAAGGATGAAGTCTGGTTTAACAGACTTAATGCCCTTGAAGCATTGGAAAAGCTTCAGATTCGTGATTTAAAGACATTTGCTCAGGAAGCCTTAGACGATGAAAACGACATGGTTCGCAATGCTGCTTCAAGAATTCTGGCTACCATAAAGGCAAAGCAGTCTGGTGATACGCGTCCAAAGAAGGATATCAGTGGTCTTCTAGGCTTCTAAGATTTAAGCGTTAAAATTGTTAAAAAAGAAAAGCTCCCGATTTGGGAGCTTTTCTTTTGACTGATATTATGAATTATTCTTCTTTTGGCTTATCAAATACAATGCGGTGAGCATTAAGCAATATAATAATCTTATTCTCAATTTTACCAACACCGCGTAAATATTCGATATCAACGCTTTCACTGATTCTTGACGGTGGTTCGATAGAGGTTTCAGGCAATCTGATAACTTCCTGAACGCTGTCAACAAGGAAACCAGCCTTAACCTTTTCTTCATCGAAGGAAAGAATAATAATCTGGTTAAGAGGTGAGCGTTCTACTTCTGCCAGCTTCAATCTGCGACGTGTATTAATAACAGGTATAATTTCACCGCGGAGGTTGATTACGCCATCAATATGAGCAGGTGCCTTCGGAACTCTTGTGATATTTACAAGATTGATGATTGTTTCAACCTGTGAGATTTCCAAAGCATAGGTTTCACCAGCCATTGTGAAGGTAATCAGCTGTGTAACAACTGTTTCCTTTTCAGCTTCTTCGGCGGCAGCTTCAGCGGCTGCTTCTGGCTGTTGCGGAGGTGGAGCCGGCTGTGCTATAGCAGGCCCTGTTGGTCCTGTTGGAACAGAAACAGGAGTCGGTGCCTGAGGCGGGTATGCTGGCTGTGCTTGTGGCGGAGCAGCATAAACCGGAGGCTGTGGTGCAGCATAAGCTGGTGCCTGCGGTGGAGCAGCGTAGACTGGCTGCTGTGGAGCATAAGCTGGTGCTTGTGGAGGTGGAGCAGCGTAAACTGGTGCCTGTGGAGGCGGAGCTGAAACTGGTGCTGGAGCTGCTGGAGCTGCCGCTGCATTTGCTGCGGCTCCAAGGTTTGACGGGTTAATGTCAGAGGTTTCTACTGATTCTACTTCAGAAATGCCTTCTACAGCTTCTTTGATTTCGGCAGCATTCTTAGGCCCAACAAGCATCATCTTGAAGGAGCGTTCAAACTTTTCGTTTTCAAGGTCCTTTACTTCTGGAACAGATTTCACGATTTCGGCCTGACATTCGTCAATGGCGCGCATAATCATGAATACGCGAGGACCCTTCAGCAAACAGTCTGCTACCAAAGAAACCTTAAGGTATACAACACGCTTTCCGCTGTCTTTGGCTTCTTCTAATCCGGAAACTTCCAAATCGGTAAAACCGAAATCGCTTAAATCTATGCCTGTGCTACCTGTAGAAATGGTATTAGAGGCTGGAACCGCAGTTGCTGTTGGAACTGGAGCTGCGGCGGTTGGTGCGGCTGTGCCGTTGGCCATTGCTGCGAGCTTTGCTGAAATTTCTGATAAATCGACGGTAGATTCAGTCTGGTTAATGCTGTCATCTACCAATGTTCTGAGGATGTCGAAGGTTTCAAAAATTAGGTCGATTACTGGAGGAGTAACTGCAAGCTGGTTATTTCTCAGCTTATCAAGCAGATTTTCCATTTCATGGGTCAGGTGAGCAACCTTTTCAAAGCCCATTGTTGCAGACATACCCTTAAGAGTATGGGCGGCTCTGAATATTTCACCTACAGCCTCAATATTAGAAGGATTCTGCTCTAGGCTGAGCAGCATTTTATCCATCAAATCGAGATTTTCGCGGGAGCCGTCAATATAGGCACCCATATATTCGGAAAGATCAAGCTCCAAAGCAATAACTCCTTTATTGGCTTAGCCAATAATTTACATCGACTGGCCCTTCTGGAAGAAGGACGGAATATCAAGAATCAGTGCAACGTCACCGTCACCGCGCATTGTTGCACCCATGATTCCTGGGATACCGCTGAGCAGGTTCCCAAGAGATTTAATAACGATTTCCTGCTGACCAAGAAGCTCGTCAACCATGAAGCCCGCACGCTTTTCTCCAGATGCACAGACAACGATTGAGATTTCGTCTTCCTTGGCATCAAGAGCTTTCTTTTCTTCTTCTGTGGTTGGAACACAGAGAACATTGCGAAGTCTGATGATTGGAAGAACTTCACCACGCAGCAGGGTTACTTCCTGATGCTGAACGATATTTATATCGCTCTTGGTGATGTCCATGGTTTCAAATACTGAACCAAGAGGAATTGCAAATACTTCCTTGCCTATTCTGATCATAAGTGCAGGAAGAATAGCTAGTGTCAACGGAAGCTTAATTGTAACCTTAGAGCCTTCGTTAACCTTTGATTCAAGCTCAAGAACACCGTTAAGGTCTTCAAGCTTTGCTTTAACAGCGTCCATACCAACACCACGGCCGGAAATGTCACTTACTGCTGCAGCTGTTGAGAAACCTGGCAGATAAATAATCTTCTGTATGTCTTCAGGAGACATTTTATTTATCTGCTCCTGAGTGAACATACCCTTTTCAACGGCTTTGCGACCAACGATTGTCGGGTCAACGCCCTTGCCGTCGTCCTTAACTTCAATAAGAACGTTGTTACCTTCGTGGCGTGCAATCAATGTGATTGTGCCGACTTCAGGCTTGCCCTTGGCAATACGTTCTTCGGGAAGCTCAATACCATGGTCGATGGAGTTTCTGATTAAGTGAACCATTGGGTCACCGATTTCATCGATAACCGTTCTGTCCATTTCAGTTTCCTTACCTTCAACTACAAGGTTGATTTTCTTGTTGAGCTTTTTGGAAAGGTCGCGGACCATGCGTGGAAATCTTTCGAAGAGCTGTTCTACAGGAACCATTCGAACCTGCATAACAACGTTCTGAAGAGAAGTACTAATCTGAGAAACACGTGTAAGTGCTTCGTTAAGGTCTTTTAATTTGTGAAGAGCACCGATTTCTTCAAGACGGGTTCTGTTGATAACGAGTTCCCCGGCGAGATTCATCAGTTCGTCCAGGCGGCGCATGTCAACGCGGACAGTCTGGTTTGCATGCTTTTCTGCGGCACCTTTTGCCCCTGGTTTAGCAGCTGGCTTTGGTGGAGCTGGTTTTACTGCAGGCGGAGCAGCCGGAGCGGCTGGCGCAGGTGCAGCAACTGGTGGTGGGGCTGCTGGAGCTGGTGCGGCTTGTGGCATTGGAGTAGCCACTGGTGCTGCAACTGGTGTGGCTACAGGAGTAGCAACCGGTGTTGCCACTGGCGCAGCTGGTGCTGGTGCTGGCATTGGTGCTGGTGCCGGAGCTGCCGGGGCAGCAGTCATAGATGACTGAACCTTGAAGTCTTCTGGTTTAAGCTTCATAACAAGAACGCTTTGAATTTCAGAAATGCCTTCAATAGCTTCTTTTACATCGGCTTCACCCTTTGGCCCTAAGACAACCATCTTGAAGGATAAATCAAATTTTTCTTCTTCAATATCTTTGGTTTCTGGAACTGATTTTATGGTTTCAAAGCCTAGTTCTTCAAGGCTTCTTGTTACCATAAAGGCTCTTGGGGCTTTTAACAGACAATCTGGAACCAGTGTAACCTTTACAAGGATGATGTTCTGGTTATTATTGCCAGCTTCAAGAAGAACCTGGCTTTCAAATTCATTGATGCTGATATCTGCTAATTCTGCAGCTTTTGCTGGATCTGCACCGCCTGCTGGCGCTGCGGGAGCGGCTGGAACAGCAGGTGCTGCCGGAGCAGCCGGAGCGGCAGTTGGGGCTGCAACTGTTGTACTTCCTACTTTTGCAGCGGCACCGCCACCATTAGCGGCAGCATTAAGCTTAGCAACGATACCATCAAGGTCTACGCCTGAATCAGTTGATTCAATACTATCGTTGATGAGGCTTCTTAAAATATCGAAGGTTTCAAATACCAGGTCGATAATAGAGGAGGTTACTTCTAACTGATGGTTACGCAGCTTATCAAGGATATTTTCCATGACGTGAGTAAGATGAGCAACCTTCTCAAAACCCATTGTAGCTGACATACCTTTAAGAGTATGAGCAGCTCTAAAAATTTCTCCAACGGCTTCAAGATTGCTCGGATCCTGTTCTAGGGCGAGCAAGTGCTTATCCATTAAATCGAGGTTCTCTTTTGAACCGTCGATATACATTCCCATATATTGGGACAGGTCAATATCCATCAGTTGCCTCGGCAATACATTTGTTTATAAACAATTTCAAGTAATAAATTATACCCCAAAACAAGGCAAAATGGAAAATATTTGTTTGCTTAGATTAAATTTGTTCATATGGTCGATGCTGAAATATTTTTTCTTCGAAAAATTTAAAATCTGCAATGCTATAATCTTCCGGAACCTGTTGACCATGAGTTATGTATGCAACAGATTTCTTAGTCTGGAGCAGCATTCCTACTGCCGGGCCAAGAGTGCTTGTTTCGTCTGTTTTGGTTAAAATAATATGGTCGAACCCAACGTTGCCAAAGCTGTTAACAATTGCCTTCAGGTCACTATATTTTGATGTGGAAGAAATTGTCAGATACTTTGTAGCATTTGGAATTCTATCTACGTAGGATTTTAGCTCCTTCAGTTCTTCAAGGGCATACTGGCTTCTTCCAGCTGTGTCTACGATAATTAAATCGTCGTCCTTGTGGCTGTTAAGGAGAAAATCAAGGCTTGCTATTGAAGTAACGTCTTCAACATCAATGCCAAAAATGTCTGCATAGGTTTTCAGTTGGGCGCTGGCGCCAAGCTTGTAAAAATCTATATTTATAATGCTTGATTTAATAGGCTTCTGGGCATTAAGGCAAAATTTTGCTGCCAGTTTGGCCAGAGTAGTGGTTTTCCCAACACCAGTGGGGCCCATCAGAACAATTACCTGAGGGTTGGAACCTTTTTTGATTTCAAAATCAGATGAAATATTCAGCTTTGATTTAATGATTTTGTGCAGTGCTTGCAGAGTTGCATTTGAGTTTTCAAGAGTTTCTTCGCTGCAAGACATTCTAAGGTCTCTGAAAAGCGAATCAATTACTTCCTGTGGAGTTTCTATTTCTAAAAGCTCTTTTTCTATATCGGCGAGCCCCTGTGGAAGGTTCTTGTTGCCATACAGAAAATTAGAGGAATTAGCAGAAAGAGTCTTTATAAATTCGCAGATTGTTCCCATCTGATCGAAAATGCTATCCAGTTTCTGACTATTCTTTTCGTTGAATTTTAATTCCCTGGTCATTGCATTTTCAGATGATCTTTTTTTCTTTATTACATCGATTAAAGACTGCATTTCCTGGGCTTTATTGGAATAATCATCTGCCTTGGCTTTCTGGGGATGTGGTTCATCGTCGCCTTCCTGTAATGAGCGGATGCCGTCAACATCTCGGTCTAGTTGCTGAGTCTTTTTATAAATGTTAGAAGCTACTTTTGGCGGAACAGATAATGGCTTACGAGGTTCGTAGGATATTGCTGTTTCTCTTAGAGAGTTATCCATACCTGGCTGCTGGATATTTGGAAGTCTATAACCTATTGTTGCAGAATGATTTGGCTGGCTTGAGGATTTCCTTTTATAAACAAGCTTAACCCTGTCTTTGTGGGAAAAACCAAATAGCTTTGATTCATCTATCAGCTCATCACTTACGTATTCTACGTCATCGCCATATTTCTGGCGTGCGAGCTGCTGTGCTTCAAAGAGGGTGTCAGCTATAACGGTTTCAAGAAATTGTTCCATTTAGTTTTCTGCACCTCCTTTGAATATTTTTGCTAACCTTTGGAAAAAGCTTTCCTGTTCCGATGACGCTAATAACTGTTCGGGCAACTCGTAGAACGAGTTCGATACTATCTTTCGAAGATCTACCGCAACCGGCGACATCGGCGAGAATAGCAAAAGCGGAGTTTGCTGTCGCACTGCTATGTGCATATTCCTGTCTTGCTTAAGGCTACCCAGGTAATGCACCTCAAAATTATTCAGATATTCCTTAGCTACCTTAGAAAGGCGTTGATATATTTCTTCGCCTTCTTCCGGGCTGTCTACCTTGTTTACTAAGGCCGAAACATAAGCATCTGGGCGCTTATTGTATAAAACCTTGATAGTTCCGAATGCATCTACTAGGGCTGTTGGTTCGGTGGTTGTTATTACAACAACCTGATCAGCTGCCTGACAGAAGGAAACAACACTCTTGCTGATTCCAGCACCGGTATCTATCAATAGAAAATCTGTCTTGTCTTCAAGAAATCTGAGTTGGTCAAAAAGGCGGTTGGCTTTGTCGGATTCGAGATCGGCAAGTTCCATTACACCGGAACCCCCGGCTATAATTTGAATGCCATATGGGCCTGTAACCATGATTTCATCAATGTTCATATCCCCGTTTACTACATCCATCAGATTGTATTTGGGTCTGATTCCAAAAACAACATCGATGTTTGCAAGGCCTAAATCAGCATCAAGAATGATTACACGCTGCCCAGCCTGAGCTAAGCATATGGCCATATTGGCTACTAAACTGGTTTTGCCGACCCCACCTTTGCCAGATGTTACAGTGATAGTGTGGGCTATCTTTTCACCGGCTTTGCGCGGTGTTCTGGCTTCTAATCTCTTGAATACATAAGGCTGAATTTCCTGCTTGGTTTCAGCGATTATGGCTTCAATAGATTTAATAATCGGTTCTGTCATTTTAGTTCATTCCTAATGTGCTATAAACGATGTTTTCGCTAAAAGAGTACATAAAATCACCACAGGTTAAATCTGTTGGATTCTTTAAATCTCTTAGACCACCTTCGTTTATTGGGGGAAAATATCTACCGTTAGAGAGTACCACTCCGAGGGGTATAAGGTCAATACCCAAAAATTGTTTTGCAACATTTTTTATTCGGATAGTAGCGTTAGGTTCTACAGCAAAGGGTTTGGGAGAAAATTCCAAAAGCTTTATTTCTGCGCTTGTAGAAAAACTATTGATGCTTTTTACTATTTCGTAGCCTTTGATTATTGCTTCCTGATTGTCAGGCAACATTATGCACAGTGCATTGGCTGCATTTATCATATATTTGTAATAAGGCAGTTCACTGGCTTTTATTGTTATCCAGACTTCATGGTGGTTATTGAAGGTGCTGGCTATGTTGCGCAGAAATTCATATCTCGCGCTGTCTGTTCTGTTCTGAATATTAAGCAGTTCAATCTGCTTAGGTAGAACAGGGAAGGGGAGCTGAGCAGTATCTAAGGCTGTCAGTTGCTTATTTTTTATTAAACCGGCCTGATCCCACAGGTATAAATTATCTGAATTTATGCTGAGATGTGGAAGCCAGATTGAAATGTCAGGGTAGGCTATCTGCAGGTCATCCGGATAAATCAGGATGACCGCAGCTAATGGTGACGGTCTCTTGATTGTGGCGAGAAACGACTCTGGAGTTTCAGACCTGGGTCTGGCAACCAGGCGGTCGTATTCTGCCCTTAGTTCTCTTAAAGCTGTTGCTTGGTCACGCATTTGTTATTTTACCTGTTTTGCAAAGATATTATGCCAACGGATTCGATTTTTACATCGTTTGGAATTTCACCGTAGGATAATACATTAAGCTTTGGAGCAAGTCTTTCAGTTAAACGCTTGATGCTTATTCTTAATACGGAGTTGCAGATAATGATAGGTGTAATGCCCTCATTAACTACTTCTTCTATTTTGGTTCTGATTCTATCAAGAAGTGTGGAAGCATCATTCGGATTAATAGCCAGTTGAACCTGACCATCAATCTTCTGAAGAGCTTGAGCAAGGCTGTTTTCAAGCTGAGGATCGAAGTTGATTACACGTAATACACCATCAACACCGATAAGAGGCTTTACAATGTGTCTGGAAAGGCCATGTCTAGCAACATCTGTAAGAGTGTCCAGATCATTGATGCCTTTGCAGTCAGCAAGCGCTTCAAGAATGTTTGCCATAAATTTGATTGTAACACCTTCTCTGAGAAGATTCTGAAGAATCTTAAGCAGAGTGGCCGGATTGATGATACCTGGTATAACTTCGTCGTGTAGAATAGGATTAGTCTGCTTAACGGCCTCAAGAAGCTTCTGAACTTCCTGACGACCGAGGATTTCGTCAGCGTTTTTACGAATAACTTCTGTTAAGTGGGTAGCAATAACTGAAGACGGGTCAACTACTGTATAGTTGGCATTTTCAGCTTGTTCACGCATATTGGCTGGTATCCAGACTGCCTGCATACCGAAGGCCGGTTCAAGAACTTCTATGCCTTTGATTCTTGTTGCTACATTATCAGTCATCATGGCCAGATAATGGTCTGGCATGATTTCATAGCTTGCGTATTCACTACCTTTTATTTTGAATACATATACAGATGGCGGCAACTGAATGTTATCCCTGATGCGGATTGCAGGAACAACAAGACCAAGGTCCATAGCAATCTGGCGTCTGATGAGAGCGATTCTGTTAAGAAGGTCACCGCCCTGACTAGCATCACAAAGAGGAATAAGGTTGAAGCCAATTTCGAGTTCCAGCTGATCAACTGCGAGAAGTGAAGTAACATCTTCAGGCTGCTTGCTGTCTTGTTCAGCTTTTTTCTTTTCGGCTTCCTGAGCTTCCTGTTGCTTAACAGCAGCTTCTTCTTCATCCTTATGGTTGATATAGGCAAGTCCACCAAATATCAGTGCAAGGAATATGAAGCTTGCTTTTGGAAGGCCAGGGATTAAAGCGAGGAACGTCAGGGCACCACCTGTAATGCCAAGAATCTTGGATTTAGAGAACAACTGTGCTGTAACTTCATCACCCATGCTGGAATCTGAACTAGAGCGTGTAACAACAATACCAGTGGCTGTTGATACAAGTAAGCTTGGAATCTGAGAACAGAGACCGTCACCAACTGTATAAAGAGCGTAAGCTGAAAGGGCATCCATTGCTGCTTCACCACGGAATATTACACCAATGAGAACGCCACCCAAAAGGTTGATACAGGTGATGATAATACCGGCAATAGAGTCGTTCTTAACGAATTTACTGGCACCATCCATAGCCCCGTAAAAATCTGCTTCTCTGGAAAGATTGAGACGTCTTCTGGTTGCTTCTTCCTGATCAATGGCGCCGGCGTTAAGGTCAGCATCGATTGCCATACCTTTGATTGGCATAGCGTCAAGAGTGAATCTAGCAGAAACTTCAGCTACACGTTCAGCACCCTTGGTGATTACTAGGAACTGAATTAAAACAAGAATTAAGAATACTACGAAGCCTACTACATAGTTCCCGCCAACAACGAAATTACCGAAGGATCTGATAAGTGTCATTGTTCCGCCCTGGCCTGAGAGAATCAGACGAGTAGTGCTGACGTTCAAGGCAAGTCGGAAAAGGGTAGTGACCAGCAATAAGCTTGGAAATGCTGAAAATTGAAGTGCATCCTGGTTGAATATCGAAACAAGAAGAATAACGAGAGAGACAGCAATGTTTATGGTAAGAAATATATCCAGAATGAAGGATGGAAGCGGAACGATAAGGGTTAATACGATTAAAACAACGCCAAATGCAAAAATAATATCTTTGTTCTTAATTAACAATGCAAGGGGCACGGATTTTAATACTTGACTACCTGCTGTTTGTGCTGCCATTTTTGGACTGTCTCCTTGTTAATATGCTTCTCTAACCTTTTATTGATGCGGATTGCACTCTGCTGTGCATAAGACGACTTATGCACAGAATTTAGTATAGTACAAGTAAATTATTCTTTGCAATACCCTAAAATTTTTATTTTAAACATTGTGAAAATGAGCACAAATACTTCTCGCAAAATGGTATCCAAATGCTTTATAGAAAATAGATTCAGCCGGTTATGCTGCTGCTCTGCGCTGCTTATCCCTAAAAATCTGGGCAAGAATTTCAGCTACAGCTGTCCAAAGTTCCTGTGGAACAGATTCTCCGACCTCTGCCTGCTTGAACATTGCACGGGCCAGTGGCTTGTTTTCTACTATTGGAACGTTATTTTCGCGTGCAATTTCCTTGATTTTCTGTGCAATGAGCCCTGCACCCATAGCTACAATCTTTGGTTCCGGTGTTTCACCCGGAATATACTTGATTGCTACGGCAATATGGGTCGGGTTTGTAATAACAACTGTTGCCTTAGGAACTTCTTCCATCTGACGTTTTCGTGAAGAGGCTTCTCTTTGCTTTTCACGGATTTTCTGTTTAATGTGGGGATCCCCTTCTTGCTGTTTGAATTCTTCTTTGATGTCTTCTTTAGACATCTTCAAACCTTCACTGTGGCGCCACTTCTGAAAATACCAGTCTGCAATAGCCAGCACAACAAAAATCATTATGATTTTAATTGCCATGTTATAGCAGATATCTAATGTGACACCAAATGAAGGAACAGGAGCGGCTTTTACAAAGCCTACAAATTCCTTCATGCCGTCTCTTATTGTTGCATATGGTATATAGGCTACAATCAGAATCTTGAAAATAGACTTTACTAGTTCTGCGACCAGTTTCCATGAGAACATATTCTGTATGTTGGATACAGGGTTCATTCTATCGAAGTTTGGGGTGAGGGGATCAAATCTGAAAAGAAAACCTACCTGAACTACGTTTATAAATAAACCAGCCAGGGCTATTACAACCATAAAAGGCAAAACTACGATTGCTGCTGTTACAATAAACTGATTTATAAGAAGAGATGCATCGTTAAAGCCCATGGGATTATTAATGGCGTTGCCTAAGGTGTATCGCATAAAATCGGCACACTGGCTGAACATTTTTTCCCCATAAACACGCATCATAACAAAGCCGGCAAGCAGGATAGCTACGGAACCAGCGTCCTGGGATTTGGCTACGTTACCTTCTTTTACGGCGTCACGCTTACGTTTTTCAGTAGCTTCTTCTGTCTTTTCACCGGCAAACATCTGCAGGTCAAAGGGAAGCCCTGAAAGAGTAATGGTCTGGCTATATTGTGGCAGGTAAATTTCTTCTTCCATATTACCCACCTAAGTGCTTTAGAATAAGCATGATTTCATCAAAGCTTATGTTCAGAAGACCCTGAATAACATCGCCAAGACGGTCTAAGAATGCATAAATCACAATGAAGCCACCAAGTATTTTAATTGCAAAGCCAAGCTGGAAAATATTCATCTTGGGGACTGTGCGTGCAATAATACCCAGGGCTACGTCACCTATCAGAACAACGGCTATAATTGGCATTGCAATCTGCAGACCGCAGATGAAAACCATTTTACTGTATAGCAATATTTCTGTTACTACACTATCTGTTAGCACTAAACCAGCAGGGGGCACCATCTGAAAGCTCTGGAAAAAAGCCTGCAATATAATCAAATGACCATTCAAAAACAAGAATAGGAGAGAACCTGATAATTGCAGAATTTCTGAAACGATACCTATGCTCTGATTGGAACCAGGGTCTGCAACCTGTGCATAGGAAAAGCCTATTTGCATTCCTATTATATTACCGCCCATGCGCAGGGCAGAGCTTAGGAACATTACAATAAAGCCCATTGTAAAGCCTAATGCCAGTTCTTTTATGGCCATGATGCCGTATCCGACTACACTAAGATTTGGCAGGGTCTGGGTTGCTATAAGATGTGGAAGAATCAGTATTGAACAGAGGGCACAGAGGCCAGCTTTTACTCTGTAGGGGGCAAGATTGTCTGAAAAAACAGGAGTATTTAAAAAGAAACCGCTAAATCGGACAAGGGCAATAAGAAATAGTCCGACTCCATTCAAAAATGCGGCTTCTGTCATGATTTTAACCTATTTTTCAGATTGTAGAATAATTAATAAGATTACCTAACAGCTCGGTTGTGAAGGTTATCATTTCACCAAGCATCCACTGAGACATACCCATAATTGCCAGAACTGTAATTATGAGCTTTGGAACAGTAGAAAGGCTCTGTTCCTGAATAGATGTAGCTGTTTGTATGATGCTTATCAATACACCGACGACCATGCCAATAACAAGAATAGGGGTGGTCAGCAGGATGCTTTTCCAGAATGTTGCTTTTAGTAGTGTTAATACGGAATAAACAGTCATTCTTGTCAGCCTCCTATGCTTACTACCAAGGATTTGATTACAAGATTCCAGCCGTCTACTAATACGAACAATAGTATCTTAAATGGAAGTGAAATCATTGCTGGTGGGAGCATCATCATACCCATTGCCATGAGAATGCTTGATACAAGCATATCTATGACGAGGAACGGCAGATAAATTACTACACCCATCTGGAAGGCTGTTTTTAATTCACTTGTAACAAAAGCAGAAACCAGTGCAACAGTGCTCAGGTCGTCTCTTGTTTTTGGCTTTGGTGCACCTTCCATACCAGCGAAAAGGAACATGTCGCTTTCTCTTGTATGCTTGAACATGAAGGTTCTGATCGGTGCAATAGAACGGTTGTAGCATTCTACATAATCTATTTCGCGGTCAATGTATGGCTTTATGCCATTGTTATACACCTGGTCTATTACTGGAGACATAGTGAAGAACGTTATGAATAAAGCAAGACCGATTATAATCTGGTTGCTTGGTTCTGTATTAGTGCCCAGTGCACGCCTTACAAAGTTTAGAACAATAAGTATGCGCGTAAAGCTGGTCATCATTATTAATATTGATGGCGCAAGGCTTAATACAGTGAGCAGTAGCAGAATCTGAAGCCCTGTTCCCAGCTGACCACGTTCCCTGGAAGGGTCTACGTGAACAGTAATAGCTGGTATCGGGAATGGGGTGCTATCGTTTGGTGTGCGGTCTATTCGGGTATTGTCATTAACGTTTACGCGTGCTGTTCCGCGGGATTGCTGTGCAAAGACCGGAGTGCTGAAAAACGCGATAAACATTAGCATTATCGCTAAAAAACGTACGCACAGAAACTGCTTATTTCTATATATTAATTCGTGCATAATTTTCTATATTGTTCTTTTGTTAGGATTTGTTTACCTAGAAAATTTACAATATATTAAAGACTTCTGTCAATGCATTATGCACAAATTAATAGATACTAATTGATGCTGTGGGTAGGGTGGTTACAGATCTTCTTCTGATAAAATTTTGAAGCCGTTATTTTTCAATATGGTTTCTGTTGCAGCATTATCTGTAACTCTGAAGGCCATGTAAGCTATATCACCATTTTTGTTGATGATTGAATACATGTATTCAATATTTATATTTTCCTTGTTCAACATCTGGAGGACGCGGTTCAGTTCACCTGGAACATTAGCAAGCTGAACAGCAACTACATCAATTGCGCATACAGAGAACCCCTGCTTTTTCAGGAGGTCTAAGGCTTCGTCTGTGTTATCGGCAATGATGCGGAATACACCAAAATCTTCGGTGTCTGCAACACAGATTGATTTCAAATCAATGTTTGCAGAAGCAAGCGCTTCAGTGGTTTCAGCAAGGGCACCTTTTTTGTTGGTTGAATACACAGTCAGTTGTCTGATAGTCATAGAACGTCCTCCTTTATACAAGTTTGCGGTTGTCTATAATACGAACAGCTTTGTTTTCGCTTCTGAGAATACTCTTGGGTTCAGCAAGATGAACCTTCGGTGAAACGCCGACCATAGTCTGTATTGCCTGCTGCAGATACTTTTCACGCATTGTAATGTTCTTAATGATATCTTCAGCGTTTTCCGGCAGATATTCAACAAATACTTCAAAAGTATCTGTATTGTTTTTGCGGTCGAGAACAATATGATAATTTGCAGAATAGCCTTCTTTGAGGAGAACTGCTTCAATCTGTGACGGGAATACGTTGACGCCGCGGATAATCATCATATCGTCGCTTCTGCCCATTGGCTTGTGCATTTTGATAAAGGTGCGGCCGCATGTGCATTTCTTGCGTTCGAGCACACAAATATCGTGAGTGCGGTATCTAAGCATTGGAAAAGCTTTTTTATCGAGACAGGTAAAAACTAATTCACCTTTTTCGCCTTCTGGTAGAACTTCACCAGTGTTTGGATTAACTATTTCAGCAATAAAGTGGTCTTCATTGATGTGCAGACAATTCTGTTCTTCGCATTCAAAAGCAACGCCAGGACCAGAAATTTCTGTAAGACCGTAAATATCGTATGCCTTGATTCCGAGAGTTGATTCAATGGACTGGCGCATTTCTTCAGTCCAGGGTTCTGCACCGAAAACACCATATTTTAAAGGAATATCATTTGGACCATAGCCCATGCCCTTTAAGGTTTCTGCTATATAGGCTGCGTAAGATGGGGTGCAGCAAAGAACGGTGGAACCGAGATCCATCATAAACTGAATCTGACGTTCGGTATTGCCAGAAGACATAGGAATTACCATACTGCCAACCTTGATGGCACCGCCATTTACGCCGGCACCGCCAGTGAACAGGCCATAACCGTAACAAATCTGAACAAGGTCTGACTTTGTAACGCCTGCGGCTGTAAGTGCTCTCGCAGTGCAATCATACCACAGATCAACGTCTTCCTTGGTGTAATATGCTATGACACGGCGGCCAGTGGTACCTGACGTAGAATGGATAACGGCAACTTCTTCCTGGGGAACGGCCAGCATTCCTTTTGGGTATGCATCACGCAAATCACTTTTAGAAAGGAAAGGAAGCTTATGAAGGTCTTCAATGCCGTGAATATCTTCTGGCTTTACGCCCTGCTTATCCATGAGATTTCGGTAGTATTCTACATTTTGGTATACATGCTTAACCTGTGCTACTAGTTTTTCCGATTGGAGCTTCTTTATTTCTTCGACCGGCATGGTTTCGAAGTGCTCCTGATAATACTTTGTCATAGCAAAATTCCTTTATAGATCTTGTGCAGTGCACAAATTATTTCTTAATAATCATATCTTGAAGACGTGCAATGCGTTGATCGTGACTTGCTTCAAGGGAAGTCTTAACTGATTCTATCTGCTTTTTGGCTTCTCTTTTGCTTTTTTCTTCAGCGATTGTTTCGTCTTCGGCCTGTTCACCTGAGTCACTTTTTCTTAAAAATGGAAAAAGCTTTTCAAGACCAGGTGTTACGCTTTGGCCATATTTTAATCGGTAGGCATCTATAGTATCTTTGTCTGTAATTTCAGTTAAATAGTTTATATTGCTTTCTGTAACGCCTAAAACAAGCATTTTACCCATTACATCTACAATATAGATTATTCGTTTGTTGTCCAGTGGAACTACGCCAAGGACTTTGCCAAAATTATTTGCTGCGATTCCTGTTTTTTTCTGGATAAACCATGATAAGGCAACAGCTGCTACTATAAGTGCGAAAAGTGAGGTTACAAGACTCAAGGTTGAACCAAGAGAGTTTGAGGTTGGCAATATCGGTGCAGGTGATGTAGCTATTTCCCTTGTAAAAAGGGGAATAGAGCGTTCGTCTAGTATTGATGGAACACTATTTGTTGCTACAGCAGTCTGGCTCGGACTATTCTGTGGTGTATCTGCGATAGTCTGAGATTCCGTTGATAATGATTGAGTTGTTTGTGCTTCGTAGTCTGTATCGGTTCTAGTGGCGCTTATATAATTCTGGGCTGCAGATGAGTTATTTGTTGATAAAAACAAACCGTTGCTGTTTGAAGCAACGGTTTGAGTACAAGCTAATCTGGCTATAAGAACAAATACGGCCAACAAGGCTGTGTTAATAGCTTTATTCACGTTTTAGATGTTGTTTTGTCTAGTCTTTTTTTTGACTTCAGCTCTTAGCGTAGTGCTTTTTGTACTGCTTCAATAACGCGATTCGGCTGGAACGGTTTGACAATGAAGTCACGGGCACCTGCCTGAATCGCATCAATGACCATGGCCTGCTGGCCCATTGCACTACACATGATGACTCTCGCAGTTGGATCAAGCTTTTTGATTGCTTTTACTGCTTCAATACCGTTCATTTCCGGCATTGTGATGTCCATTGTGACAAGATCTGGTTTAAGCTTCTGATAAAGCTCAACGGCTACTTTACCTGTCTGAGCTTCACCTATTACTTCGAAGCCGTTCTTTGTCAAAATGTCTTTGATCATCATACGCATGAATGCTGCGTCATCGACGATTAGAATTGTCTTTCCCATACGAAATGGAAATCTCCTTAGAACGTCTGTAATCTATCTTGTGGATTGATTATATTTGTTATGCGAACCGCAAAGTTTTCATCTATAACAACTACTTCGCCTTTGGCTATAAGTTTATTATTTACAAATACTTCTACTGATTCACCAGCTAACTTATTTAATTCTACTACAGAACCTATATTTAATTCAAGAATATCTTGAATTTTCATTCGAGTTCTTCCTAATTCAACCGTTACTTCTAACGGAACATCAAGAAGAAGGTCGATGTTGGACTGTAAACCCATGCCACCAGGCATCTGCAGCATATTGAATTCTGCAGGTGCACCCTGAAGCATTCCGCCGGGAGGCATCATACCAGGAATTCCCGGCATCTGACCCGGCATCTGCCCTGGCATCATACCCGGCATCATACCCGGCATCATGCCCGGCATCATTCCAGGCATCATACCCGGCATCTGACCCGGCATCTGCCCTGGCATCATACCCGGCATCTGGCCCGGCATTTGTCCAGGCATCTGGTTAGGCATTGGTTGTTGAGCCATTGGATCCATCATAGGTGGCATACCAGCTCCTGGAGGTGGTGGTGGCGGCGGTGGGGCAGCCTGAGCCTTTGGAGCTTCTTTCGTTGGTTTTGTAAGTTCTCTGGCCATAAGAAGTGCAAAGTCTGCTGGAAGCAGTTGAACCATTTCTGTAGTGGCAACTTCGCCCATCTTAATATTGAAACCAATTCGCAAGAAATCGGCACCTTCGTGAAATTCCGGCATTTCACTTGGAGCTCCTTGGTCGAAGCGGACCGTGCTAGCTATTGGCGGTGAAATGTCTACACGTTTTTTAAAGATTTCAGCAAGACTGGTTGTTGTTTTGCCCATCATCTGGTTCAGCATTTCCTGGCTGGCAGAAATATGCATTTCCTGGAATTCGGCGTTAATACCAGAACCACCCATTGCTAAATCACCAATTATTGCAACAGTGCTCTTTTTCTGCAATAAGTATGTATTGCCGTCAAAGCCTTCAACATATGATATTTTGAATATTACATGTTCTTCGCTACCACATTCCATTACCAAGTCTGAATAAGAAATTACTCTGACCTGTTCAAGAACGATTTCTGCGTCAGGCTGATTAACGAACATCTGGACGACAGAAGATGTAGCACCCAATGACAGCTTGGCTACTTCAGTTAATTGATCAATGTCTTCCTGAGAGAAAGCGGTGGTAGGACCTTTTCCACTCGGTGCAACAGATGGTGCAGGGGCCGGAGCAGGCTCCGGTGCAGGTTCAGCTGCAGGAGCTGAATCCCCGCCTCCCAATCCTCCGTTTAACAGAGCATTGATTTCTTCTTGAGAGAGTACGTCACCCACGTTTATTCATCCTCCTCTTGAGTAGGGGGCTCAATAACTTTTGTAATTGTAACGGCCATTTTTTTACCTATTCTACCAGGACGGCCGAAAAGTTTTACTTGATTGCCGACTCTTATGGCTAAGTCGTTTTTAACAAGCTGATTTGTCAGTAGATAGTCACCAGCCTGCAGATTAACGATGTCTTCCAATGGAAAAACTGCACGGCCCAATTCTACTACGAATGGCAAGTCAGTGGATTTAAGATGATCTTCAATGTAGCTGTTATTACCCTTTCTGTCTACTGGCTTCTGGGTTTGCAGCCAAGATACTGAATCCAGTTTCTTGATAACGTTTTCAACTGTGCTATAAGGTATGCAAAGCTTAAAGTAACCTGTTGTATCCAGGATGCTAAGCTCGATTTTTATAGTAACAACAGGGTCGTTTGGTGGAACCATCTGTGCATATTGCGGATTTGATTCTACCAGTTCGATTACTGGCATCAAATCTACGATATTCTGCCATGATTCGCTCAAACGATCGATTATATTCACTATTGTCTTCTGCATTATCTGCTTTTCAATATCAGTTAATTGTCGCAGAGTAGACAATGGGGCACCGTTCCCACCAAACTGACGGTCAAGGATAGAAAATACAATGCTCAGGTCTAACTGAATCATTAATTTCCCGTCAAGGCTATCAGAACGGAAAACGGCGATAAATGTCGGTGGAAATATTGAACCAACGAATTCCTCGAAGGTTTCCTGGTCTACAGAAATGAGTCGGCTTGTAACGCTCATTCGCAGTCTAGTTGATATTTCTGTGCCCATGAGTCTTGCGAAGTTTTCGTGAATCATTCGCAAGGTGTTAATCTGAGCCTTAGAGAACTTAGATTGACGTTTGAAGTTATATAAACGTTCTTTGCCCTTGGGCTTTGCTGGTTCAGTGGAACCGCTGCTACTGCTACTGGAGCTGCTTCCGCCGCCGTCCTGTGATAATGAAAAACTGGCTAATGCACTTAAATCATCAGATACTTGAGATTCTTCTTCTTTTGGAGGTTCTTTAGAAACAGAAGAAGCCGCAGGGGAGGCAGGCTCCGGTGCGGCAGCTGCTACAGCATCATCAGATGGTGTTAATGCTGATAGCAGGGCATCAATTTCATTCTGACTTAAGGTATCAACCATTTATATTTCCATCAGGAATACACTAATCAGTTAATTAGGAATGTAGGAATTACAACCTGAATAATTCTGCTTTCAGACTGTGACTTACCTAATACTGCATTGAGCTCCCTTTCGAGGTCTTTGTGCATAAATCTGTCTACATAATCTTCTTTTGCACGCTGTGCATTGAGCTTCATAAGGTGGTTATTAACTCTGTCACGAAGTTCAGCCTTGCGTTCTTCAAGTTCTGTATCCAGATTTCCGAGATAACCGATTTCTACCTGAATTTTAATATAGTGCAAATCTTCGTCTCTTGTATTTGCAACGAATTCACCTAAGTCAAAGCGTCCCATCTTAGGAGCAGCATTAATCTGTTCCTGGGTTGGAGGTGGCAGGTTAGCGCCTGGTCCGCCTTCGGCAGCTTTTTTGGAGATCATGTAAACATAGACCCCGATGCCTAAGGTGAGAAGAAGCACTACAAGGACGATAATAATTATTTTTGTTTTTGATGACATAATTCTAAATTACTAACACGAGGAGCCAAAGCAAGTCAATGCTTTATGATATTTTTTTATGCACTCCAACGACCTAGAATACTCCTTTTTAGAAAATATTTCCACCTATATTTAGTGGGGAAGTGGTTGAGTGGGGAAGTGGGGAAGTGGCGAAGTGGTTGAGTGCGATTTCACTTCTTCACTTCCTCACTTCCCCACTATCTATTAACGTTTCAAGTTAACTACTTCCTGGAGAATTTCGTCTGAGGTTGTAATTACTCTTGAGTTAGCCTGGAAAGCTCTCTGAGTAACAATCATATTGGTGAATTCTTCAGAGATATCAACGTTACTCATTTCCAATGATTCTGGGTGGATAATACCAGCCTTACCGACACCGGCTTTGGTAACAACTGCAAGACCAGAGCTTGGTGCATATGCATAGAGGTTGTCGCCCTGTAATTCAAGACCGGCTGGGTTATTGAAGGTTGCAATAGCAATCTGGGCTATAGGCTGCTTCTGACCATTTGAATATACACCTCTGATGATACCGTCATCTTCGAAGTATATCTGTTCAAGAAGACCCATTGCGTAACCGTCCTGGCTTTCAGCCTTGGTTGTGAAGTCTGAAGCGTAGTCGGTGACCATTTCGAAATCCAGGTCAATCATAACCTTGTTGCTGCCCTGTGGCTTCATGGAAATCTGAGGAATTTCACATTTGCCAAGGTTAATCTTACCATTAGAGTTGAAGTAGATTGTGCCTTCACGGTTGCTGATGAGAGCGTCGTTTGCGCGTTCTAATTCTTCCTTGGTTGGATCCTTTGGGTCTACAACGCCGTTTGATGGGTCATTGAGCCATGCAATGATTTCTGGGTCATCGTCAGAATATGCTACTTTGTATTTCCATTCCATGGTAGCACTGTTAGTGTGTTCCCATGTGGTGATGAGAGCGTGGGCTTCACCAAGAGAGTCGTAGGTTACGATGTTGGTGGAGTGCTTAGCACCTTCAGAAATATGACCATCGATTTTGTAGGTTTCACCGTTTACTTCGCACTTGAAGGTAAGGGTTTCTGAAGCTGGCTGTGGAACGAAGATATTAACAGAGTTTGCAGCACCTTTTTCAGCTGTGGTGTTGAAGCTCATGCTTTCGTTTGGAAGCCATGCATCTTTACCTTCAGTGAGTTCGAACTTGAGTCCGCCGTAATCGAAGGTGGAAACTGCTGCAGTACCAAATGTGGTGCCAGCGGTAAGACCAAGCTGGTCGATGTTGGTGCCGTTTACATAGAGACATTCACCGCAACCGAAGGTGTTACTTCTGATTACAAGCATGTCTGGGTTGCCGTCGTTATTTGAATCTTCGAAGGCTGCTGTTGCATCAACATTGTCTTGAGCAAGCTTAGAGTTGATTTCAGCAAGGATAGAACCACGGGTGTATTTCTGGTTTACGCCAGAAAGCTTGTCTTCAAATGTAATCTGAGTTGCATTGCCGTGTCTGTCTGTGATGATAAGCTTTACATCACTTGCCGGGTCCCAGCTGTCGTTTGCGAAGTCTGCGCTGCCTGCTGCACCGCCTGCTGCGATGATTGCTGCTTCAGCTGCTGCAACATCCTGGAAAACTTCTGCCTTAGAACCGCCTGTGCCTCTTTCTGCGCCTTCGCTTAAGCCAAGGTCAGAGAAGGAACCTGTAGCGTTGCTTATCTTGAGCTCACGGTTACTACCAGTTTCATTGCTTACAAGCTGGAAATTGCAGGTTACTGCGTCGTAGTAAATAGAAGCACGAACGCCACTGTTCTGTAATTCTTTGTTTACAGTATCAACAATCTGGGAAGTGGTGTATGGGCCACCGGCATTTGTGAAAGTGATTGTTGCTTCTCTTGGGAAGGTTACTTCTGTGTGTTCAGTGCCGTCATCGAGAGTGTAAATCTGAGTGTCTGTAATTGTGAAGGAAGTATCTTCGTCTGGAGACCAGAGGGTGCCGAATTCAGTCGGTTCGCCTTTGAAGCGAGCCTGTGCACCGCCGAGTGTGCCAGAACCGATGTAACCTCTTTCTGAACCTACAACACGGTAAGAGGTAGCCTTTGTTGGATCGCCACCGTCGAAAATAATTTCGATGGTTTCGTCTCTAACTTCTTTGCCTGTAACAGTAACGCCAGAGCTTACACCGTTACCGGTATTGCTAACAGCGTTGATTGGCATAGTGGCTGAACCTGGCTGTGGATCGCCATCTGGGTCATAGGTAAAATATGGGGTTGCAATGCTGGAGGTTGAGCCTGCGGGGTCTACTGTGCTTTCAATAACATTGCCGTCATCGTCACACTTGATTGTGCCTGTAGCAACGTTACCTTCTGTATCGTCGTAAGCTGACCAAACCCAGTTATTAGCATCAAGCTTTTTATACTTGAAATTAAGATTCTGGAGGTTTCCTTCGCTGTCATAGAAGCTAAGGGTGTCAAGACCGAATTCGATATCGCGTTCTTCAGAGCTTGCATCAAGGTTACAAGAATATACGATTTCGTTGGTCTGGTGAGCCATTTTCTTCAGGTATTTACAAATGTTAATACCTTCTGGAACAACACCGGTTTCCTTCATTTCAAGGTTACCAGTCTTTGGGTTCTGAGTTGCCATCCAACCCTGCATTTTTGAACCAGTGCCTGTCATAACAAGGTCGTAGCAGTCTGAAATGTTCAGGTTACCATCACGAGTGTAGTAGGTATTTCCATCGTAACCGCTTACTACGAAGAAGCCTTCGCCTTCGATTGCGATATCTGTATCTTTACCGGTGCTTTCAATGTTACCCTGATCCATGAGGGTATCAATTGAAGCCTTCTGAACACCATGACCAACCTGCTGTGGGTTCTGGCTGCCGTAATCGCCGAAAGCCTGCTGACCGTATTTCAGTGTCTGTGAGAACAAGTCTGAGAACTGAACACGACCGCGTTTGAAAGCTGTGGTGTCTACGTTAGCGATGTTATTTGAAATAACATCCATTCCTGTCTGGAAACTCTTAAGTCCTGATACGCCAGTGTATAATGATCTAATCATTATGCTATTCCTTTGTTAAACATATTCCGCACTGCATGGCAAAACATACATACGGATGGCTCCGAAAAATCTCTAATGGAGCATTGGGCCAGAGAAAGCAGCCACAGATGTGGCGTCTTTCCCGGCTTCCTGCTGGGAATTGCAAAGATCAGTCTTTATATCTGGCGACCACCATCAGTCGGTCAGGTGGTCTATGACTTCCCCGAAGGGTCCGGTCATTACTTAGGATTTTGTTTGCTCTATCTGATTCTTTACGTTTCCCTGTTTGTTTGCTACTCCTACCTTATTTTTTTATTTTTTCTTTCTCATTCAGCTCGATTGTTGCTTCCTTATCCAAACTTCATGTTAACGCTATCTATATTTGTTACTATACCGTCTCGCATTTCATTAATTCCCATTGCAGTAACTAGTGTCCTACTTGGAACATTCACCACAAAAGCACCTTCCTTAGTGAGAACCAGCGAATCCTTCGCACCCTTAGCTTCTAATTCAGAAAATGCTTCCGATAGGGAACTCTTCAAATTAGAATCCATGTTGATGTTTCGTTCGGCCAGGCGTCTCTGCGCGTGAGAACTTATATGAAATTCCTCGTTGTCTGATGAGCCATTCATCACACCGTTCAGAAGCTGTTCAAAGCTCAGGCCCTGCTGGTTATTCGTCTTGTTAGTTGAAAGACCGCTCAGGCTTGGGGCATTGGATAAACCTCTTAACTGTGGACCTCGTGACCCAATCATAAGTCTGGGATCCATAAATCTGCCTCTTGAGTATTAAATTTTCAAATCTACTAAGTTTCCGTCCTCTGGCACCTTCATCGTCACCGAATCACTTATGCCTGGATTTTTGTTTTTAGTAAGAACAAAGCTTAATCTGGTCTAAGGTTAGTGCGGTATCGCCAACCTTAAGATAAGCTTCACCATCACTGAAACCAACCATGTCTACTGTTCCGGTTACAGGATTACCGTTATCGTCTGTAACATTTGAAACAACGTTTGTGCCAAGGTACATCATTGCTTCCTGGGTCTGGCTTGCACCGATCTGTTTTGCTATACCCTCTACACTTGTATTGATGTTGAGCATCTGTTCAAGAGAAGAGAATGAAGCCATTTCAGATATGAACTGCATGTCTTCCATCGGGTTTGTGGGGTCCTGATTCTGCATCTGAACACACAAGAGCTTAAGGAAGTCATCTTTGTCCAGGTTGGATGAAGGGGTTCTTTGGCTAGAAGCGTTATTCGCAGCGATTCTTTGAGAATCTGACAAGGTTTCAATTGCCATAATTAGTGCCTCCTATTCCATCTTTTCTCATACTGTAATGTCTACACTCTGAATATTCAGAGCCTGACGCCTTAGATTTGGAAGTATGTTTTCTCTAATTATTTCGCTTGTAGAGCGGTTTCCAACTCCTGACAAACGAGCGGATTTGTTTTTTCTTCCAAAACTTTGGTATTCGTTACGATTGTCATCGGCATTTTTCGAAGAAACGTCCACGTTAATTTGAGTTAAATTGACACCCTTTTCGTGTAAATTTTCTTTAATCTGTGGGGCTATTTCTTCTAACTTGATTTTTGCCATGTCACTTTCGGCTGAAAGTCTTGCTGTAACTTCACCATCTTTAGAGATCAGTTCAAGTTCCAGCTTCCCAATTCCTTCCTGATCAACTTCGATGTTCATAACCTTGGCTCCATCCTTGGTTTTGACCATTTCAGCTTTTGTAAGAAGTTCTGAGAAATTCATTGCCGGTGCTGATTGTGGCTGAGCAATTTTCCCGCTGGCATCGTAGGTCTGTGAAGAACCTGACTGGAAGGAGAAACCGTTATTCATACCTGAACCGTTGTTCTGGTTCATGTTGAAACCCTTGTTTGTACCTTCTGCGCCACCTGCGATTACCTGTGTCTTAGAGCCTTTGCCTTCAACTCCGTCAAGCTTTTCTGTGAGTGCTGCAAAAATCTTGTCTGCAGTTTCATCTGCAGTGCTGTCGGCTGTTGCTGCAGCCTGGGATGCTTGCTGTTCCATTGCAACTACAGTCTGGTCCATTACTGCTGTTTCAGGATTTTCTGAACTAGCCTGATTTTCCTGACCGGTAAGTCTTGCAAATTCCTTGCGGAGACTTTCCTGTGGAACAACGCTATCGTCTTCCTTCAAGGTTTCGACGATTTCATCAAACTTGGATTCTTTTTCTGATTTGTCGTCTGACTTTGCAACTTGTTTTTCTGGAACTTCAGAATCTTCTGCTGCAACTTCAACGGCTTCAGAATCAGTAGCTTCTTCGACTACATTTTCTTCGGAAACTTCAGCTTTTTTCTGATTGTTAAGATTGCTTGCAACTTCCTGACCTTCGGCTTCTACAGTTTCTTCAGCTGCAAAAACCTTTTCCTGGTTGTCGTGGCTCTTAACCTGCTGGCTTACTGCATTAGCAAGCTTGTCGCTTTCTGCTGTTTCCTTGGTTTCATTGTCGTCTTCGGTTTCTACTTCAGTTTCTTCATCCTTAGAATTGTCAGCCGCTGCCAGTTTTACTTCGGAAACCTTGTTTTCGGTGTCTGTTGCTTCTACTTCAACAATTTCTACTTCTTCTTTGCTTTCAACCTTTGCAGTATTCTGCTGAGCCTGGGCAAACATTTCAGTATTAGTGTTTACTTCTTCTGCAACTTCTTCCTTTTTAGTTTCTTCGGAATCATCAGCTTCTTCTACTTCTGCGGTTTCTACGACTGCTTCGGTTTCTTCAACCTTTGCGGCTTCGACAACCACTTCAGTATTTTCAGCTTCTTCGCTGGCCTTTACTGTTGATTCTTCTACGAGCTGGGTTTCTTCTGTTGAAACAGCTTCAACCTGGATTTCTTCAGAAGCTTCATCTGTAGAAGCAGCTACTTCTATAACTGGAGCTTCTTCAGTAGAATCAGCGGTCATGCTGAGTTCAACATCGGTTTCGCCTTCATTTTCTTCTGAAACCTGAGTTTCTTCCTTATCCTGAACGTTTTCTTCTTTTTCTGAAGCTTCTTTTGCTACGTTGCTGTCGGAATCTTCTTTTTCTACTTTTTGAGTTTCTTTACTAACAGTCTGTTCATTTTTATCTGAGCTTAGGTTTGCATTAGTCTGAGATGCATTCCGACTGCTGGCAACATCGAAGGAACTCTGGAAGCTGTTACGTTCGCTCATGTTGATGAATGGGGAAGAACTGTAGGTATCAAGATTGAATGAAGTTTTGGTGAATGAAGATGAAGTAACGCTGGAAACTGATTCCTGTGCTGTATCCTGGTTAGAACCCTGCAGAGTTACCAACTGAGGATCTACAGAAAAGCATGAATCCATTGTCTGACTTAATAAGCTTGCGAAGTCTACTGGCTTTGATGATTCGTCATCACTAGCGATAGCCTTGCTAGCTTTTGCGCCGGCATTCATGGAAGAAATCAAAGCATTAAGATTTACGCTCTGGTTGCTACCGGCAAACATGTCAGTTATCACCTTTAGTGCCTCCTATTTTTTATTTAATATCTCTCCACTATCTTTATCGTCTTAACTTATTGGAACCTTTAGCTTTTTTTTATAAAAAAATAATTTTTTTTTCAGGCACAAAAAACACCTCTATATTTTCTATATAATATAGAGGTGTTGTGAGCTAAAAGTTGGTCATCTATTATAGCAGTGGATGTATATGGTGATTCTATAGCCCGCATTCGTCACAGCTACGCTGTGCCACCTTCTCCCTGAAGGAAGAAGGGTCGTTATATGATTCTATAGCAGTGGATGTAGAAGGGTGATTCTATACGCTTTTGGCTTTTGGCTATTGGCTTTTGGCCGAGAAAGCAGGCCGCTGACAGCCAGGCAGATTTAATGCAACGAAGTTGCCATCGAGCAGGCTTCGCATGCCATCGACGGCGATAGCCGACATCAAGCACGAAGTGCCATCGAAATATCATCGATAAAGATTCGATGACACCAAAGGTGTTCGAGGTGCCTGAAGGCTCGATGACAGCAAGCTGTTCGATGTGATGCTTCGCATCGAGCAGGCCAAACCTCCCTTAGCCCTTCCTAAAAGAGGCTGTCCCAAAACTAGAAATTTGTAAAAATCCCGATGTACAGTAGATTTCTAAAAACCTCCCTTTTTAAGGGAGGGTAGGGAGGGTTTTGATTTTAGAAGGAACTTGTTTTGAATGCATAAAATCGAGTATTCAGACAGTCTCTAAAAAGGAGGGTAAGCAGACCGTAACCAACAAAAAATTCTCCATCCTCAATTTTCAATTCTCAAATTAGGCATTAGCAGTGAGTCGGTTCGGTAAAGCAGAAACACCCTAATAGAGCCAGCTAAACAATCAATTGTGCATTATGCATTATGAATTATGCATTGGGTTATAGCACTAACCCAGTTGAGCAACATGGACTATGCATATCGTCCCCAACCCCCAACCCCGGCTGTTTATGGGATATCTTTTATGGTTGGGTAGTCATTTTCCTGGAAGGTCCACAGCAGGCTGTCGAAGCATTCTCCGCCCTTCCAGAGACTAGTGTCTCTTACACCTTGATTGAGCTCCTGAAGACTTCCAAAATAGTAATTATTGTTTTCCTGGGTGCCTTCATTATAGTTGTAGACTATCTGTTCTACATTTGTGCATGCATCGCCATTAAATAAAGTGGCATTGGTGATGATGTTGTTGACTACAGTTGCATTTTCCTCTGTGTAACCTACGATACCACCAATGTTTAGTCTGGCAAGATTGGTTACGTAAATATTACCAAAGGCAAGACATCTTTCTACCTTGCCTGTGTCAGCATTCTTACCGACGATACCGCCGACATTGCCAGAGCTTTCTACATGAGCATCTTTATCATTTCCGCAGTTGGCAACATGAGCGTAACTGTAGCCTGCAATACCGCCACAAGGTCTGTCTACGGCAATAACCTGACCATTGTTGTAGCAGCAGGTGATAGAAGACTGAATATTGTTCCAGCCTACGATACCGCCTGTTCCACAATAATCACCTGTTGCAGCAGTGCTTGAAACCTTTCCGGAATTTCTGCACTTGGTAATAGTACTAGAGTGTAAGTCTCCGCAGATACCACCAACATAGGATACACCTTTTATAAAGCAGCTTTCATTAGTTGCGCAGCGACTTATTGCTGAAGTATTAGCAAAGCCGACCAGACAGCCTACAGATTCTTCCCCAATAACCTTACAATCTTCAAATATAATGTTTCGCAGTTCTGTATTGACTGTTCTGCCGAATAAACCAACTGATTTGGTTGAGGTTGGTCTGTTTATGCTAAGACCTATGATTTTGTGACCGTTTCCATCAAGACCGGCAGCTTTGTTGCCATTGCCGAAGCTTGTATCTGTATTTCCGATTGGTGTCCAGCCGTAATCCTTGGTGTTAGTTTCTGAAGTATAGGTAGATGTTGCAATGTTTATGTCTTTCTTGAGAGCATAGAAGCATTGCATATTCTTGCGCATGTTATCAAGCTGGGCTGGTGTATAAATATGGAATGGATCGTTTCTTGTTCCTGTGCCGTTCGGGGTTGTCACGAAGATGTAGTCTTCGAATGGTTCAATAGCAGCGCCTTCTACATCTGTAACGCCTTCACTCATTGTTAGTTTGTAAATAGTGTGGGATTTGAGCATTATTGTGCCATCGAATTTTAATTGGAGCTGACGTTTATTGGTGCCAACCCAGGCTTTTGTTATCTGGGAAGTTCTTGTAACGTCGGTTTCTCCTTCGAACAGTTTTATCGAATTAATGGCTGTTGCTTCGTTGCTCACTGTTTTGCAGAAATCAACTATGAAGCTTGGGGTTACAACGAGCATATCCTGAGCCCCTTCAGCCTGGTCTTCGGTAGTCAGCAGGTCGTTTACCTTGTCGGCTTCAGAAACGATTAGAACTGCCTGTGAATGGTCACCGTCTGCTGTGGTGAATTCAAAGGTTTTGGCTTCTGTTATCTGCTGGGTTGTGTTATTCTTTATACCTTTTTTTACTACCAATGTATAGGTAGTATTGTAGAGAAGTGAGTCCTTAGGCTTTATTGTAACAGTGTTGTTTGCTGAATCATAAGTGAAAGCGTTTTCATCAGCGAATGGAAGAACTGTTTCACCAATCTTCAATGTGAATTTATTCTTTTCACCGGCTATCCAATCTACCGGGCTGGTGAATCTGACTTTTATTTCTGTATCAATCGGGGCACTGGAAGTATTTGTCGGACTTTCAAGTTCGACACCAATTGTGTTCTGGGTTGTGAATTCGAAATCATCAAACGGGTCTATATAAATGCCAAGATAGTTTCTGATGCCTTCATCCATGGTTACCTTATAGGTAGTCTGAGGATCAAGACTGTCAGAGAATGTCAGCTTCATCTTTACATTTTCTGTTGCCCAGGTCTTGTAAACTGTAGTTACTTCTGTTGTGCCCTTGAATATTCTGACTGCTTCCTTTACCTTCAGAAGGTCAGCATTGAGGACAGCTTTTTTCAGGTCTATAATAATAGTTGGTTTCAGAATAGCTTCACCAGCAACAATACTGCTGGTTTCCATTTCAATAGTAGCTTTGTCATGGGTTCCGTCAGTTGTTTTGAAGTCTATGGCTGTTGGAACAGTTTCCTGGCCTGTAGCGGTGTTAAATAGTCCTTTTTCTACTCTTACTGTATAGGTTGCGTTGTTCAGGAAATTTTCCTTCATGGTTATTGTAAGAGTTTTGTTAGCATCAGAATAAACATATTTTTTCTTTGCCAGCTGTTCACCGTTATACCATATACGAATCTTGTCTGCATCATTGGTTTCGTTCCAGCTGATACTGTCTGAGAATTGTAATACAATTCTTGTATCTACTGGGGCTGCTTCAAGATCTGCTGGTTCTGTTAATGTAACAGAAAGGTTAGACATCGTGGTAAATTCAAAGTCAGCAAAGGTATCTATCGGAATACCCTGATAGTCCTTTGGTGAGCTTTCCATCTTGAAGATGTAGGTGGTTTCCGGAAGCAAAGCGGATGTGAACTTCAAATCAACCTTGTTTTTGGCTGTCGGCCACTGGCGTATGTAGCAGCCTGTAAGAATGTTTTCCGGTTCATCCTTTTTGTAAAGTCTGATAGTATCTGCAGCGTCATTTTCATTCATGACTGCTTTACCGAAATCAACTGTAAGTGTTGGCTTGATAGCTGCTTTGTCATTGGTGCTGACACCGTCAGAGAAAGCTATGGTTGCCTGCTGGTGAGTGCTGTCACTGATTTCAAAATAGAAGCTGGCAGTTGCTATCTTCTGACCTGTAATGCTGTTTACAAGACCATCATCAATGCCAAGAGTGTAGGAGGCATTATAGAATAATGCTTCCTTAAGGCTGATTGTTAAGGTTCTTGTATCTGTTGCGTAGACAAACTTGTTCAGGTTGGAGCTGATTGGCTCTCTGCCTCTTTCCAGATAGAAGGTCTTGATATCGCCTTCGGAATTGCTCCAGGCTATATCATCAGAGAAGGTAAGAACCAGGTTGGCCGGAGGTTCGGCAACTGGTGAGCCTGACGGAGTTGTAAGGGTAGCAGTGATATCATCTGCTGTTGTGAATGCTAATTCGTCAAACGGGTCTGTATATCTGCCGTCGAATACTCTTACGCCTTCATCCATTGTGACAACATAATCAGTGTTGGGTTCAAGGGCATAGGTTAATTCAAGAACCTGATAGGTGTTCTTCCAGACTGCGTAAGGGGTTATTGATATTTCAACATCATTCTTCTTTAGTCTGATGGTTGCAATGGCAGCGTTATAATTAATTACTCTGGCGCCGAAATCGATTTCAATTGTTGGCTTTATGATTGCTTTTCCATCTTCCTTCTTGCTTGAATCTGTGAGCTTTGCTGTAGCTTTGAGATGGTCTGTGTCACAGGTTTCAAAATAGAAGGAATTGCTGGCAATATGCTGCATTGTAGATTGATTGTAAAGACCTGGTGCAATCAATATTGTGTAGCTTGCGTTATAGAGTAGTGGATCCTTAGGCTGGAAGGTAACTGTGTGGGTATCTGAAGCATATACGTAATTGTGGGTCGGAATTTCTTCTCTGCCAACAAAAAGGTTAATGCTTCTTGAATATGATGAAACCCAGTCTATCGGGTGTGAGAACTCGATTACAAGGTCAGTATTGATGTCAACATCAATTGGTGAAGCTGGTGTAGTCAGCTTAGAGGTAATTTCAGGAAGAATACTGAAATAGTATGGCTCAAATGGAGTTATAGTAACGTTTTCAAAGTCTAAGACGTCGTCGTCCATTGTAATATGATAGGTTTCACTGGCTTCAAGCGGAACCTTGAAGGACAGTTCCATCTTGTGGTAAAGTTCAACCCAGTGCTTTTCGAGGTCACCGATAGGAACAATGTTCAGGCCTTTATAAACCTTTATTGCTTCAAATGCGTATTCTAGCTTGTTCTGGTTTATGTAGTCGCTTTTGCAGATGTCTTTGTCGAAATCAATGACAAATATTGGCTGAGCAATCAGCTGGCCATCAACTACACTACTGTCGGAGGCTACGACAGTTGCTGTTCCGTGAGTGCCGACACCTGTGCCGAATGCGAAGTCGCAAAGGCTGATGTATTTTTTGTTTACAGGGTCTGCCAGGCCTTCAAAAATAAGGGTATAGCTTGCATTATATCTGAAGTTTTCTATTGGTCTGAAGGTTATGGTTTTGGCTCCGGCATCAAATGTCGGAGTCGCAATTGGCATCGGGTGAGTGCCAGAAGCAAGTCTTATGACTGAAGTATATGAATCTTCCCAGGCTATATCGTCAGAGAATTCCAAAACTATATCAGTAGCCGGGTCTACATCGTCTGTTGGATAAGGTGTCTGCATAGAAACAGTTACTGGATCGTATGTGTCTGTGCCTATGATAATCGGACCACTGCCTGTTTCACCTGTTTTGAAATTGAACTGGCAGGTTCTTATACCGTTCAAACCGTCAGCAGTGCAGCAACAGGCTGAAGCAGAGGCTGTAATAGTCTGCTTGGAAGGCCATGGAATACCAGGATAGAAGACTAAACCATTGGTGGCTTCATCTTTTTCAAAGCTACCCGGCATTTCTATGCTTTCATTCAGGCCGGGGTAGGTGTAATTTACTGTAACTGAAGCTATATCGTGGGCGATATATTTCATTAAAAGATTTGAACCTACAGAAACTTCACCGTCATTCATTACAGGAGAAACTGCTGCAAGGTAAGAAAGAAGCATTTCTCTTGTAAGGTTAGCTTCAGCTGAATATGTAATTGGGGTAGTGTCTGTAAAAATGGTTTTTACAAGAACCTTTTCCGGAAACTCACTAAGTAAGACATCTCTGACCTTCAAAGTGAAGGTATAGGTGGCCATTCTTCCACCTCTTGACGGGTTCGGGTAATCGTCAAAGGTTATTGTGTGAGTATATTTATCACCGGCACCATCTCTTGTTGCAGAAACGGTCTGGTTAGCAAATTTCGTTGTGTTCCCAACAATCTGAAGACTGTCTATTACTGTATTGCTGTCTGTCAGGAAGGTTACAATGGTTTTGGCTGTTGCACCTGAGAAAAGTGAACCAAGATTAGAAGCTTCAATGCAGGTTGTGAATACTAAGTCTGTATTATAGACATATTCGCCGGCTTCATTGAATTTAAGGTCAAGGTAGGGCAAATCAGTTGCAAAGGTCATACCTATTACACTGTTGATGCTTGGAGTGCCGGTTGCCAGAGTTCCAGAAGAGCCATCGCTGTCGTAAACGATAGTTATTTCTTCGCCAAGGCGGTAGGTAGTAATTGAGAATGTAAAATAAATATCATCTGTCTTTACTGCCATTCTTGAAGATGCAGAATAGTTGGCACTCTTATTGGTATTTGTATATACACGTGAAAGTTCTTTTGAGAGCTTTGTAACCTGCCAGTTAGCTTTTGAAGAGCTGCGGGTGCACATGTAAAAATCAGTAGCATCGGGTGGAAACAACTGATTGATTGTTATAGTAATAGGCTCATTAACAGTAGTAATTTCTGGATTGTATTTGAAAAATGAAGGATTACTGTCATTATTGACTGCTGTCAGTTTGTAAATCTGGGCATTATAGTTATTGAATACGCCAATTTTTCTATCTAATGAAGCTCTTGCAGAAAGAGTAATATTGGTATTCGGGGCAATAGTATTTTCTTTCTTGGCTTCAACGGAAACATTAGAAACGCTAGTAGTCAAGGTCGGCACAACAAATGTACCGTTAGCGTCTGATACTGCATATTGTGATACAGTGGTGCTTATGCTGTGACTGGCTTCCTCGAAGCTGTTTGAGTCACCGCTTCCTCCGCAGCCGACAAAGGCTGTTTCAGCTATTGCTACTAGAATTAATAATAATATAACTAATTGACGTGATTTCTTCATAATGCCCCCGAGATACTTTCTGTACAGTTTTACTCAACTATATTCTATCCTATTTATGGGGCTTATGTAAAGGGTTTGGCTTTAGTTTCTACTGCTTTAACCAACTCGGTGCTCTGCCCTAATTCATAATTCATAATGCATAATGCACAATTTTTTGCTTTGGTTACCTGCTGCTTCAACCGGCTCTCTGCCAAGCTTCGAATCTTGGCACAAACTTTCTAAAAGCAGCACCAAACCAACACACTCAATTATGCATTATGAATTATGCATTAAGGAATAAGCACAGAGCATATTAAAGCTGCACAAAACTTCGAGCGGCCTGCTCGCTCTCGGCCAGCAGCTAATAGCTAATAGCCAAAAGCCTATTGCAACATACCTTATACTCGCTTCGTATTAAATAATGCCCTGCTTCAAGCTTCTAGCTTCCAGCTTCCAGCTTCCAGCTCAATTATGGCATATTCTTTAGATAGGGGATAGCACCGCTCTGAAGTGTCCAGTAAAGACTACTCCAGACCTTGCCGTCACTCCAGTTGGCAGCGGTGCAGAGGGCGTTATTTAGTTCACTGACTGAACCATAAAAATGATTCTTGTTCAGGTTAGAGCCGTCTTCGTAGTTATAAACTGTTTCACGGTCCATGCTGCAGGCTGTGCCGTTCAATGCTGTGCTTCCTGTGATTACGCAGTTGTAGACATTGGCAGTCGCAACATTATAGCCGCATATACCACCGACATATTCTCCTGCAAGATTGGAAACACCAAAATCACCTGTTGCTATGCATCTGTCTAATTTCCCGGAAACATTGTTACTGCCGCAGATGCCGCCAACATACTGATAGCCGCTTACAGAACCAGTGTTAAGACAGTTTTCCAGAGTGCCATTGTTGTAGCCTGCTATACCGCCTGTATGACTGCCTATGGTTGTGCTTACAGTGCCTTCATTAAAGCATGCGCTTACAGTTGAAAGATCTTTTGTCCAGCCTGTAATGCCGCCTCCACGCTCATAATTGCAGACTATCGGAGCATTATTGCGGCACTGGGTAACGGTTGTCGAGTAGATGCTTCCGCATATTCCCCCAACATAAGTGTCGCCGGTGACCTTAACATTGTCATTAGCGCAGTTTTTGATTGTGCTGTGATAAGAGTAGCCAACAATGCTGCCGCAGGAATCCTGGCCATTGACTGTGCCGTTAGTTACGTAAAGATTCTTGATTGTAGAATCGGCTATCTGGCCGAATAAACCAGAGGAATCCTTATTCGGGCGCAGGATTGTCAGACCAGTGATGGTGTGATTGTTGCCATCGAAGGTTCCTGTAAAGCTTTCTTTCTGGTCGCCTAGTGGAATCCAGCCGCTTGCTATTGTATTGAATTGTGAATTGTAGACGTCAGGTGATATATCTATATCCTTTTTCAATATATAGCTGACTGTCAGGTCGTTTCTTATGGCATCAAGCTGAGCCGGTGTGTAAATATGATAGGGATTGTTTTCTGAACCGATACCATTGTCTGTAGTGGTGAATGTGAATTCTTCGAATGGTGTAATCGGGTTGCCGTCTCTATCCTGGACACCTGAAAGCATCTTTAATGTGTAGGTTGTGTTCGGAGGCAATCTGACAGCAGTGATTTTCAGCTTTTGCTTATCTACCGTCATCCAGGTTTTGGAAATATCCTTATATTCTACATTGTCGCTTTTGTATAGCTTTATGGAAGCTGTTGCTACCGGGCCGTTAAGGACCTTGGCTCCAAAATCTACAATAAATGTAGGCGCAACAACATAAAGGTCATCAACCTCATCGGCAGAATCTCTTATAAGTGTGGCAGGAATGGCTGTTCCCTGATCTGTCTTGAAATCAAAATTGGCTGACTTGGTCAACTGATTGGTTTCTGTATTTTTTATTCCGGCAGCAACGATAAGACTGTAATTGGTGTCGTATAATAACGGTTCTGCCGGGGTGATAGTCAGTGTGTAGCTTCCGTTCGAAGTATTTTCTTCATACAGGAAATCCTTTATAAGCAGGTTTTTGCTGCCTGTTCTGAAGGTTATATAGCTTTCGTAATAATTAGACCAGTTCACAGCATTGGTGAATTCAAGGATAATCGGAGTTGTTAACGCTACATTTGTTGTGGTGTCTGGTGATTTCAGGCTTACAAAAATATTTTCCATGGTGGAGAACTCAAAGTTGTCAAAAGGTGTTACATAAGTGCCCTCGAAGTTCTTTACACCTTCATCCATGGTAAATCTGTAATTAGTATCGTGGTCTAATGGAATTGTAACGGCTATTTCAAGCTCTCTGTAATCAGATTTCCAGGTCTTCTTGAGGGCTGTGATTTCTGTGCCGCCTCTGTATAGCTTGATTGCATTCTTTGCTGTATCTAAGCTTGAGCTGAGTATCATCTTCTTGAAATCAACTGTGAAAACAGGCATGAGGTATGCCTTGCCATCAGACTTCGCTTCATCATTGAGAATAATTGAAGCCTTATCCTGAGTTCCGTTGTCGGTTGTAAAGGTGAAAGTGTCTGTGGCAACCTCCTGGCGGGTTGTGTCATTAACAAGATCATCCAGTATTTTCAGTGTGAAAACAGTGTTATGGACAAATGGCTCGTCATGAGTCATGGTCAGTGTTTTGGCTGTGTCGTCATATGTGAAGCTGTCGATAACAACCTGCTTGTTGGCTATCTTTAAAAGAAGCTTGCTGGCGTCATCTGCTTCATTCCAGCTTATGCTGTTGGAAAACTTCAGAACAATATTTGAATTGATTGTTGCATCAAGTGTTGTCGGTTCAAGAAGTGTCGCCTTTATATTAGGCATAGTCTTGAAATTTACAGGAGCAAATGGGTCTATGAACCTGCCTTGAGAGTCCTGTATTGAATTGACCATTTTCAGGCTGTAATTTGTTACGGGAAGCAGGGTAGCGGTCCAGTAAATGTCAAGCTTGGTTAAATCGCTTGACCATCTGCGTCTATAGCCAGTCATGAGATTGCCTTCACAATAGAATTCGATGGCTGCTTCAGCGAGGCTGATGTTCATTACCGGATTCTTGAAATCTATTGATATAGTCGGAATCAGGATGGCATGGCCTTCTACATTACTGTCATCAGCAAGCTTGGCTGTAGCTATGATATGGTTGGTATCCTTTGTAACAAAGGTGAAGGTGGCTGTTGCAATCTTTTGCAGTGTGTCTTTATTGGTCAGCCCTTCTGCAAGCTTTATAGTGTAGGAAGCATTGTAGTAAAGTGGCTCTGGCACTATTGTGAGAGTCTTGGCGGCCGTTGCGTATGTGAAGCTTTGTATTGTATCGGAAATATCGAAGTAGCCGCGTGTCAGGCTGAATAAGCGCTTGTCTTCATCAGAGCCTGTCCAGTTAATGTTTTCAGAAAATGTAAATACAATTGGTGTTGTTGGTTCTACGTTGTAGTTTGTATCTGGTGTTGTGACCAGTGTTGTTATATCGTTGATTGTATAGAATGTAATAGGCTCAAAGGGTTTGATTGTTCTTCCGTCGGCTGCCTGAACCGGAGTCATTGAAATAGTGTAGGTAGTTGCTGGTTCAAGATTCTGGAAGTTGACGGTAATAATATCAGGATGACTTGCATCTCTGGACCACTCGATTGATTTGTAGGCTATTTCCGCATCACCCTTTTTCAGGTGCAGGCAGCTTTGGGCCACTAAGTGGTTATTAACCTTCTGACCAAAACCAACCTTATATGAGAAAGTCAGATTCTGCGGTGAAATAATCGGATTGTTTGTCAGATCGTTTATTTCTGCAACAAGCTCTGTTTCAAACCTGAAGGAACCACTGGCAATCTGCTGGTTTGTAGTCGGGTCTTTAAGGCCTGGTGCAACAAGCACTGTGTAGCTTGCATTGTAATTAAGCGGATACCTTGGAGTAAGCGTTAAGGTTTTTGCTGTTGAATCATATGATTTTGAGCATGTAATCTCTGCTTTGCCATTGAAAAGATTAACAGCGCTGCTGAGGGTTGTGTTCCAGTCGATTGGGTCTGAGAACTGGATAACAACACTTGAATCACGGGCAACATCAATGGTTGGGTCAGGTGTTGTCATTTCACACGTAATCATCGGCAGGGTAGAGAAGGTGTATGGTTCAAATGGAGTGATTGTCAGACCTTCATAGTCGGTAATGCCTGTTCCCATCTTGATTGTGTAGACGCTGTCCTCTTCAAGAGGATAATTGAAATAAAGCAGCATCTTGGAATAGGAAGCTACCCATTCATATTTGGGCTGGTCGGGCTTTATCAATGTGTCGCTGGCATTATAGACCTTTACGGAATGAAGAGCCTGAGTCAGCTTGCCTTCGTTGAGGTTTCCTTCGATGCAGATGTCTTTGCTGAAATCGATTGTGAAGGTAGGGCTTGTTGTAAAGCTGGAACCAACAGTCAAATTCCCGACATCGGAAATTGTGGCCTGCGAATGAACGCCATCAGCGGTTGAAAAATCAAAGGTGGTAGTAGCTATTTCCTTTTTCATGAAGCTATCGTAAAGATACTGGAATACAAGGGTGTAGCTTGCATTATAGGCCAGGGCTTCTGTCGGCTGGAAGGTTATGGTCTGGGCATCTTCATCAAAGTCAGGAACTGTTATAGGAACATTAATATCACCCTTATAAAGCTTTGGTATTGTGTGATAAGCATTAACCCATTTAATTGTGTCTGAGAACTGCAGGGTAATCTGTGTATTTATGTCTACATCTGTTGTTGCACCTGGTGTAATCATTGAAACGGTTACTGATGCCGGAACAGGATCAGGTATGATTGGTTCCGAGGCAACTGCAGTAGTAAATGTGAAGCTTGCTACTCTTATACCATTCGGTTTATGGGCTTCGCAGCAGAATACGCTGGCTGAAGCTGTGATGGTTTTTCCTTCGGGCCAGTCTTCATCAGGAGTGAAGGTAAGTGTGTTGGTTGTAGCGTTTTTGGCCAGAGAACCTGACATGGTAACAGGCGTGTCAATGCCTTCATATATGTATTCTACAGAAATTGATGCAACATCATGACCTATGTATTTCATCGTCAGTGCAGAATCTTTTTCCACATCAGTGGCGTTCTGAGCCGGCGAAATCGGTTTAAGATATGATAAAACCATATCACGGCTTAAACTGGCTTCTGTTGCATAGGTTATGTCTTTACGGTCTTTTACTATTGATTTTATGATAAAGCTTTCCGGAAACTCGCTAAAAAGCACATCCCTAAGCTTCAGTGTAAATGAATAGGTTGCTGTTTGGCCGCTAGTTTCCGGGGCAGGATAATCTTCAAAGGTTATTGTGTGGATATACTTATCGCCAGCACCTGTGCGTTCCGGAGATACTTCCTCAAGAGCATACTGCGTTGAAACTCCGACTACTCTGAGGCTTTCAATTTTTGTTGCGCTGTCAGAAAGAAAAGTGATGATTGTTTTTACTGTATCATGATTAAAATTCCATGAATTGGCAGTTAGAAATGTGCTTATAATCAGGTCTGTGTTGTAGACAATTTTTTCTTCATCATTGAATTTCAGGTCGAGATAAGGCAAATCAGTGGAATAATCCATCTTTGTGATGCTTAAATTGTCTAAAACATCCTGAAGAACCGTGAATTCATCAGAAGAACCGAAGATTGTGAACTCCTGGCCCAGACTGTAAATCGTGAAATTAAAGGTAAAGCTTGGGTCGCTGCCACCAGACATACGTGCTGCAGCCAACTGACTGGATTTGGTAAAATCGTTATCAAGCCTTGAATACTGCCAGTCAGCGTCTTTACTTGCTCTTGAAGCAAAATAAAAGCTTTTGGTATTGGCAGGAAATCTATGCTTGATGGTGATTTCTATTGGCTTGTTAGCTTGCTCAATTTTCTGGACCCTGTTGTAACCTGATTCCTTGTGGGAAGCGATCAAACGGTAAATTCTTGTTGCTGTTCCACCGAAAAGCCTGCTTTCGTTTGACAGAGGATCACGTTCGAGAAGTGTGATTGAGCTTTCACTTTTAAGAGTTTCATCTTCAGTGGCCATTGCCGTGAAGTCAGAGTGGCTTGAGATAAGATAAAAGGTGCCGCGCTTTGAGGAATAAACCTCAGGTGTGGAATAGGTAACCGGTTGATTTTTTTTTTCTGCAACGACTTCATCGAAGCTGTTGCTGCCGCCGCCACCGCAGCCTATGAAAACTGTTTCGAATACTAATGCTAAAACTATAATAATAAGACCAATCGGTCGGATTCGCCTTTTCATGTTGCCTCTTTTGTCTGGGTATAGTGTTTATTGTATATTAATTTGGGTAGTGATAGCAACTAAAAGTATGATTCTATAAATGCTGTTGGCGTTGTTGGCATGGTTGGCGTCGTTGGCATGGTTGGCATAGTTGGCGTCGTTGGTATGGTTGGCGTCGTTGGTATGGTTGGCATGGTTGGTATGGTTGGCATGGTTGGTATGGTTGGCATGGTTGGCGTTGTTGGCATGGTTGGTATGGTTGGCGTTGTTGGCATGGTTGGCATGGTTGGCGTTGTTGGCATTGTTGGCGTCGTTGGTTCTCAATTTTAAATTTTCAATTCAGGCCTTGGCACAAAGCTGGTTGAAGCAGCAACAAAACCAATCAATAACAAATAAAATGTCATTTGAGGGAATAAAATTTATGAATATGGTTTATCTTGCTATTTTGCTTAAAAAAAATTAAAATTTGAATAGAAAGGTTAATTTTATGGGTAAGAAAGATTCTTCAACCAAGAAACTTATGCAAAATAATGAAATTTTTGCAGATGCATTCAATTTGCTTGTATATAATGGCAA
>JAZRWI010000052.1:0-12739 GCA_045599645.1 Candidatus Avigastranaerophilus sp. | reverse complement strand
CTGTCTGAAAACTCGATTTTATGCATTCAAAACAAGTTTCTTCTAAAATCAAAACCCTCCCTACCCTCCCTTAAAAAGGGAGGTTTTTAGGAGTCTACTGTGCATCGGGATTTTTACAAATTTCTAGTTTTGGGACAGCCTCTTAAAAAGGGAGGTTTTTAGAAATCTACTGTAAATCGGGATTTTTACAAATTTCTAGTTTTGGGACAGCCTCTACAAAGCGGGGTCAAGTATGGCTGAAGCGTTTTTGTGGGTTACTGGCGAAGTTGGAATTGTTGTGATAAAATTATGAAAAGCAAAAATTAATATAGGAGGTTGATTGTGAGATTTATACATACTGCTGATTTGCATATTGGCAATTCATTGCACGAGATAGACCGCGTCAACGAATACAAGAGTTTTTTCGCGTGGTTCAAGGAACAGATTGTTGCCAAGAAGGCTGATGCCCTCATTATTGCTGGCGACGTTTTCGATACCACTAACCCATCTAATGAAGCAAGAAAGCTGTTCTATGAATTTCTAGCTTCATTGCTTACAACAGATTGCAAAAATATAATCATTGTTGGCGGAAACCATGATTCAGGGCTTATGCTTGATACTCAGAGCGAACTGCTTAAGGCACTGAATATTCAGATTGTAGGAAGCCTGGCAAATCATTCCATAGACGACATAATCTACGAAATGAAGGACTCTGATGGGCAACCTATCGCAATCTGCGCTGCTATTCCTTTCGTAAGAGAACCAGAATTGCGAGAATACGCTGAAAGTAGCGACGAAAGCTTTGCCACCAATTCCAACAAAGCTCTTTATAAAAAAGCCTGTCAAAAAGCACTGGAATTACGCGGGGAACGACAGATACCAATAATCGGAACAGGGCACCTTTATGCAGCTAACCTGGAAGGCCGATTAAATGATTCCAACCAGAGCATGGAAAGCCTTAAGGGGCACGGAATACGCGACATTGTTGGTAATCTTGGGAACGTTGGTCCGGAAGCCTTCCCAGAAGAGTTTGATTATGTAGCTTTGGGGCATATTCATTATACGACAATGGTTAACAAGAACCCGAAGATAAGATATTCAGGTTCACCGTTTATATTGGGCTTTGATGAAGCAGAAATGGAACATCATGTCCTTTCAGTAGAGCTAGAAGCTGGAAAAATGCCTGTGGTTGAAAAAATAGAAGTGCCACAGACTGCGCATTTCAAGCGCATAAAAGGCAGTGTTGATGAAATTGCCAATGAAATCACACAGCTTAATCTAACAGGCTATGAAGAACCGCTGTATCTGGAAATATGCTACAAGCCTGAAATTGGCGTCAATATTCATGAACGTCTTCTCAATATTACTCAGGATGCAAAATATGAAATAGTCAGCTGGAAAGCAATGACAGAAGCGATTCAATCTGATTTCACCTGGGAAAAACAGGGCATTGATGAAGTCAACCAGCTCAGCGACGAAGAAATTTTCAAACGTCTAATACTTACCAGGACAGGCTTATCTGCTGATAGTGACGAAGTCCAAAAATTATTTGAGGAATATCTTCCAATGTTTCAGGAAATAGTTGAATCAATCGAAAACGAAGAAGTTGAGGAATAATTGTGAAAATATTAAAAGTAGAATTTGAAAACATTAACTCCCTTGCAGGCCATTGGTGTATTGATTTTCAGGATGAATCATATAACGCAGCCCATAATATATTTGTAATATGCGGCCCAACAGGCGCAGGAAAAACTACGATACTGGACGCCATAACACTGGCTATTTTCGGCAAAACACCAAGACAGACAAAAATAAATAAATCAGAAAATGAAATAATGACACGAGAAACCACCAGCTGCTTTGCACGTGTCACATATGAATGCGAAACAGGAACATATGTATCCGAATGGTATCAGCGTTACGGCAGACCAACAAAGGGGAAGCCCAGCCAAAAACAGGACCCGGGATATAAAATTTCAAGAATAGCTGATGACGGTAGCCTAGAAATTATTTCCGAAGGGAAGCAAAGCAAAGATGCCCTTGGTGAAGCCAATTCCAAAATCATTAAATTGGACTACACCCAGTTCTGCCGTTCTATAATGCTAGCTCAGGGTGAATTTAACAAATTCCTGACAAGCACAGAAAATGAACGCGCTGCAATACTGGAAAAGCTGGACGGCTCTGAAAAATACAGAACTGTTGCGGCACGTGTGTATGAAAGATATAGAAAAGAAAGAGATATCTACGACAACCTTAACGCGCAGATGGGCCAGAAACAGGTTTTGATGAAGAGCCAGGAAGAACTGCTTGCACTCACAGAAGAACGAAATAATTCAAACAGTGAATTAAAAACCTTAGATGAAATCAGCAAAAAAAATGATTCATTATTAAACTGGTATAATCAGTTAGAAAAACATCAGACAAATTTAAACAATGCTGAAAATGAATTTCAGAAGGCTGATAATAATTTCAAGGAATTCGAATCAGAAAAGTTTGTACTTAAACGCGCTATAGAAGCACAAAACTGCGAGGCCTCCTATGAAAATAATAAAAAGCTGCATTTAGCCCAACACGCTGATGAAACCAAGCTTTCAGAAAATAAAAATCATGAAATTATTTTAACAGATAAAAAGCAGGAATGTGAAAATAATCTTAATAAGCTTAAAGCTAATCTTAATGATTTGAAGAGCAGCTTTGAAAAGGACTCTGAGCTCTATAAGCTCATACGCCAGGACGATATTAATATACAAAATATCGAAAAAGAAAAATTAGAAAAAGAAAATCAGAAAAATGATGCTAGCAAAGAGCTGACTAAGCTTAACAATAACATTAAAAAATTAAACAAAGACCTGGAAGCTCAGAAAAAAGATTTGGCTGAAAAGAAGCAATATATTGAAGCTCATGAAAATGATGGGAATATTTCTGCTTCCCTGCCTGATATAAAGGTTTTGGCAGAACAGCATAAAACTGCAGAAAAAGAAATTTCCACAGATAAAGCAAACATTAAAAAGCTGGAAAAAGAGCTCAAAACCCAGAATAAAAAGCTTAATGAATTACTCGTATCAGAAGACTCTTTAATGCAGGAACGCGGTAATTTAATTGAAAATAATATTACCGTTATTGTAGACGTTTTGCAGGAAAAGCTTTCAGACGGAACACCCTGCCCTGTCTGCGGTTCCAAGAATCATCCATACTGCGAAGATAGCAATGTGTCAGAAAAAGCTATAAACAGCGAAAATGACGAAAAAGTCACAGACATAGCAAAGCAACTGAAGGAAATAAATAAACAGATTGATAATATCAGAAAAGATAAAAATACTCATACAGTCCGAATAACGGGTATTACCAACGAAATCGAAACACTGAATGGCAAAATCAGTACTGCCCAGAACACTCTTGATAACGGGTTCAAGCAGCTTGAGGATTTAATACTTCCCTGGCATTCAGAACAGTTCGCCCTGTCTGACCTTGATGATATCTGCGAAGCCTTAGCAGTCCGTTCTGTTGAATTCGTGGAAATACAGAAAGCTATCGGAAAGCTTGAAGCGAGCATTACCGCCAAAGAAGAAGCCTTGGCAACCAATTCCACAACCCTGAATGAAAAGGAAGAAAAATTCAAGGAGCATACAGACAATTTAACAATAACCATTAAAGCACTTGAAGACCTTAAAAACAAAAGATCTGAGCTGTTTGGTGATAAATCAGTTGATGCAGAAGAAAAAGCTGCCAAAGCTAGAATTGATAAAGCTGAACAGAAAGCTAACGATTATTCCGAACAGGAAAAAGAAATAGAAAAAGAATTAAGCCAGACTAAAGGCACCATTAACAGCTTACTTGAAAGTATTTCCGGAAGAGAAAAGGAAATAAAAGAATCGGAAAAGCTATTTGCTGATAAATTAAAGGAAAATAATTTTGATAGCGAAGAAGCTATGCTAAATGCTCGTATTAACGCCCAAAAAATCAAAGCCCTGCAGAAAAAAGAAGAAGACATTAATAACAGGCTTTTACAAACAAGACAAAGCCTTGATGATGCCAGAGCCTATCTGGAAAAGCACAAGCAGGAACAGCCTTCAATAAAGCCAAAGAATGAAATTATTGAAGAACAGCTGACCATAAAAACAAAAACAGAAAATTTAAGATCCCGCATAAGCCAGATAGATAGCACTTTAGCTGTAAATGAACAGAATCGGAGTGAATATCAGGAATTATCAAAACGTTTTGAAGCACAGAAAATAATATACGCACGCTGGCAGCAGATGCAGGAATGGACTGGTGTAAAGGACGGCTCTGATTTATCTGTTTTTGTTCAGAATATTACCTTTAAGAATCTTTTGAAGCTTGCCAATAAGCATCTTTCAAAAATGAAGGACCGCTACAGGCTTAATGCCAGAAACAACAAACTCGGCCTTGAAATCATAGATTCCTATTTTGCAGATCCGAGACCTGATTCTAATATTTCCGGCGGCGAAAAATTCCTAGTAAGTCTCGCTCTGGCTTTGGGCATCGCAGAATTCGCCAGTAAGAATGTCCACATAGATTCCCTCTTCCTGGATGAAGGCTTCGGTTCACTGGATAATGAAGTGCTGGACGACGTATTAACCTGCCTGAAGCGTGAACAGAAAAATGGTAAGCTTCTGGGAATAATCACCCATGTAGACGCTGTTGTTCAGAGCATAGATCAGCGCATTGAGGTTACTCCGACAATTAACGGGCACAGTAGGATAACAGGCCCCGGTGTAAGCAACGGATAACAGGATAAGAGCGGATAAGAGCGGATAACAGCCAAGCAGGCCAAACAGCCAGGATTTTTTAGCCTCGGCTGTAGATGGTCGGTAATTCACCAACGAAGCTTAGTGCCTTGCTTTGGCTGGTCAGGCAATATAGACAGATAGCCACGAATAACCAAGGCCAAACAGCCAGGATTTTTTGCCTCGGTTGTAGATGGTCGGTAATTCACCAACGAAGCTTAGTGCCTTGCTTTGGCTGTATAACTTATTTTACTTGCCAGTAGCCTGATTTGTTGCTGCCTACTCTGCTAATTCGATTTAAGATTTTTAATTCTTTAATGAGGGAATTTATTCTGGAAACACTTAAACCTGTCACTTTATTAAGTTCATCAGTCGTTATTGTAGGCTGATTTGATAGTGCCATTAAAAGTTTCTTTTGTGACAACGTCAAATCATCATAATTGCTTTGCTTATTAGCTAATTCAAAAGGAAACTTTAAAGTGACAACTATATGGTTTTCTGTTATAGAAAAAGCCTCTCTGCCATATTTTTTGACTATTTCAGGAACACCATGTCCAGTTTGCTCAACAATACCAAGCTGTCCCATTATTTTTTGAAGTTGCTTGTTGATTGGATGGCTTATTCCTATGTAAAAATCTTCAACAGAGTAATCTACAGGCAAGCCACCTGTTGAAATTACTTCTATTCTATCATTAAAAATATAAATTGCTGGAGGAACCATTTTTGCCCATTTACAGTGTAAGCAGGCATTTACCCAGGCTTCCCTCAGACATTTTTCATCAAAGAGTCTTACTTCTTTTCTAGCGATTTTTCCGTCTAATTCAACCCTTGTTTCATTTAACGAATTAACGTAATCTAAAGCCTGATTCATAGCCATAATCATACATTTATAGCCATATTCATTTCTTATTACCAGTTCAGATTTATCATTTCCCGCAAATCGAACAACTTTAATAGAGCAATTATTGTTATCAGAAAGAATATCTGCTAATTCGTTGAATTTTCCGTTTCTGCATAGCAAGCCGGTGTTTTTCTCAAAGGTTGAATTATCAAAAGTGAGCCCCCTAGCAATATATAACTGCTTTAACTGATTAAAAGTCAGTTCTTGATTAAAAGCTTCAATATTTGTAATAAGCTCTATGGAATTTGTAAACAGAAGTTCCTTAAGCTGCTCTGGCTCTAATTTTTTGTTTTCACAACCGGAACGGATAAGGTAATTGCCATCTGCAGAATATGGTTTATTTTCACCTTCAACATCAACAACAATTATATTTTTCCCGTCATAGTTTTCGAAAGTTATTGTAGGAACAACCGTCGGCTTTATTCTATTTACAATAGCATCCGACAAGTCCTTCATTGTTTTATTGCCGATTAATTGCCCAACAACCTCACCATTATCGGAAACACCAAAATACACCTTACCTTTACCACTTTTGTTTAACATTGCAGCTAAAGATTCTAATGCTCTTGACGTCTGTGCTGTAGACCTTTTAAATTCAATCAATTCGCTTTCAAAACCCAGATTCATAGTTCACCTCTGTTTTATTCTACTGTTATTCTACTATTTATTCTACACTTTTGCAATTTTATTCTACTGTTATTCTACTGTTTATTCTACACTTTTTTGATTTTATTCTACTGTTATTCTACACTTTTAATAAATCACCCGTATTTTGGTTCAGTCTGATTTGAGTAAAATTATGCTGAATCAAAATCAAAAAAATATTTTGCCAGTGATTTTATCTCTGCCTCTGCTTTTTAGCAAATCCGGAAGCTGATTCCGCTTTTTTCATTAATAAAAAAACGAAAAACTTAAGCTTGAATTAGATAAATTAAAATTCCAACAAACAAAATAATATATAGAACCACTCCAAAATAAATAGTCTATTGCTATTTACAATGCCCAAAACAAACCAAATCCTATATAGCAAAATCCAGATTACTGTTATGAAATACACAACGAATATACAACGAGGAATACCATGAGCAACAACAGATTATCTTGACTATATAGGATTTATCCTATATATTTATTAATAAGGGGGGCATTATGTGAAATTCGAAGATTTTTTAAAAGAACAACTTCAGGATGAAGAATTTCGCAAAGAATACGAAGCCCTTCAGCCTGAACGTGCAGTTATGCAAGCTATTATTGATGCACGACAGAGTTCTGGTCTGACCCAAAAAGAACTCTCTGAACGCACCGGTATTGCTCAAGGAGATATAAGCAAACTGGAAAACGGCAATGCAAATCCTTCTATTCGCACTCTGCAACGTCTTGCAGAAGGGATGGGCATGATGTTGAAAATAGAATTCCTTCCTAAGGAAATTAATATTAGTATCCCTGAATAACTTGTTAAACTTATTCAACAATGCATTCAACAGGGTGCAATGCAAACCAAAGGAGAGGTTTTATTACGATAGATTATTCCAAGGCTAAGGCTTTTGCGGATGTAAACAAGAATGTAGAGCTTCAAAAGGGGAAAATGGAACCTCAGACCTATTCCGAAATAAAAATGGCTCTGGAAGAGCTGGAAGGTTTCTTCGACAAACCACAGTTTAAGAGAAGACAATCAAGCTATCAACTACCTAATAATAAGACACAATCTAATTAGTTGCAGTATTTTTGGCTAATTTGCATAGTATTGGCAGTATTGCCTTTAGATAGTAATTAGAGTAAAATAAAGTATAGGGAGACGCGATATGGGCATAAAAGATGAAATAAGCACAGAATATATGAAGCGGAACGATGTTTTTGCTGATGCTTTTAATATGCTTGTTTTTGATGGCAAAAAAGTCATCAAACCCGATGAACTTCTATCTTTAGACCCCAATCTATTAGCTTTACCTTTTAAAGAAGACAATAGCAGGCTTAAATCACTTAAACGTTATCGCGATGTTCTCAAAAAGCTTATTATCAAGAAAAACAAAGAGGCAGTATTTTTATTGCTAGGCATAGAAAACCAGTCTGAAATGCATTATGCAATGCCAGTAAGAAATATGCTTTACGATGCAATGCAATATTCGAGTCAAATTCAAGAACTTACGGAAGCAAACCATAAAAACAATGAAAACATAACTAATTCGGAATTTTTATCTGGTTTGAAAAAGACAGACAGGATTATGCCCGTAATAACGCTGACCGTCTATTTCGGATTCGACAAGTGGGATGCCCCGAAATCATTAAATGAAATGTTTACTGATACCGCCGACGCTTACAAGCCATTCATTCAGGACTACAAAATATTCGTGATAGAACCACAGATGCCTGATGAAGATTTGAATAAACTTGATACTAATCTTCGTGATGTCATGAAATTCATAAAGTATTCCAGAAATAAAGAAGCCTGGAAGCTGTTCATGGTGGATGAAAGATTCAGAAATTTTAACACATTGGCAGCAAAGCTGATAAAGACGATGACTAATATCAACATAAATCTTGATGAGACGAAGGAGAATACAGATATGTGTCAGGCAATGCAAGAAATAATAGAAGACGTAAGAAATGAATATATTGAAGAAAATAATAAGCTAAGAGCCGAAGCTAATGAAGCCAAGGCAGAAGCTAACGAAGCCAAGGCTCAGATAATCTTTTTAAAAGAACGTATAGCTCAACTTGAAAAAGCCGTAAAAAATCAAGATTGATTACGTAATAGCTGGCTTCTCGTAATTTTTTAAAGACCTCCTCCACCTTGAAGGTTTCTTCGACAAACCCAAGCTCAGCTGATGATATTATCAATAGGCCAAAATCTAGACTGCAATTATCAATAAAATATTTCGCAGTCTAGATTATTTGTTTGTTTCTTCGGCAATCTTTAAGCCCAACTGAACTTGGAGTTCTGCCAATCAAATTAGCAAGTCTAATTATATCTTCATTTTTACTGCTTATCTTGGAAAAAGGTATCTTGCAATACAAATCAAAAGCCAGAATTGTTTCTTCACGAAACCATTTGCTAGCTAATTTTTCAGACGTGTCAGCACACCATTTCATTAAACGTTTTACTTCTTAAGCTGAATTTTGTCATTAATTCTATTTTCAATGCAGAAAATTGAGCTTATTAACCTTATATTACAAACATTATGCAACGAGCTTGTTGGTTTGTTTGAGGTATTTGGCAGGTATTTTATAGCGAAGCTGCCAAACTATATTCATTGGGCGACTTCCGTTATGACTGACATATTCTACAGGCCCAAGAAATGTGTATGGTGCTGTGCCCAAAGCATTTTTCTTAAATTCACGAACAAATAACAGAACTTTGCTGCCGTTTTCGACATGATTTATATATCTTTGACCAGTTGCACTACTGTCTGAAGTTGTGCTTTGGCTTTGCCAATGGAATAAATCATCGCTTAAAGAGTAATCTTCATACATGGTAGTTGGTGAATAGTCTTTATCGGATTTATTCAACGTTACCATAAATACATCTGTATTCTGTTCTGGCAACCACTTTACACCTTCACGGACACTACCAGGTGCCATAAAATCTAAGGCTACAAACAATTGGTCTCTAGTATAGCTTGCATAAATATCCAGAGGGGAAGCAGTATAGATATCGTTAGGCAAATCAATAATATCTATTTTTCCCTTTTGATATGTTAACAATTCAAGCATTTCTGAAAATAAAACAGGATAATCATTTAATGTCTTTACAAAATCAAAGCCGGCCTGTTCATTCCATTTTTCTAATCTATCCGGCCATACTGTTATGGAAAACATATTTATCATGCGCTTTTCTAAGGCAGAGAAGAAGCCCCATTGCCAACGACCAACTTTTGGCAATTCCTTAATCAGGAAATTCAAAAATCTTAGCGAATCAATAGATGAAAGTTTTGCAAAAGCTGTTGCTATTCTTTCTTCAATAGACTCAGAAAAATCTGGCTTAACACCAGCTTCAACACATAATCTGGAAAAAGTATTCTTTTTACCATAAATTAATGAAGTCTGAGCTTTATGATAATTCAAAAAGTTAGAAAGAGTCAGTGGCAGGCCACTTTCTTCTTCGAAGAATTTAATTCGTTCTAATAACCCATTCTTTGAATAGAAATGCGCTTTAATATTATCAAGAATATATTTTGAAGCTATTTTTTCAAGCTTTATATAACAGCCCTTTGGCAAAGAAATAAATCCCATTTTTATTTCGTCAATAACGCTGTGTCGTGTGTTAGTTAATAAAGCGGTGAATTTCTGCTCAAAATCATATTTCTTATTAGATTGTCCAACAAAATCCAATACAGTCAGACAATCTTTTTCGCTGGATAATCTGAGACCACGGCCTAATTGCTGTAAGAATACTGTTAAAGATTCTGTTGGTCGTAAAAACATAACAGTATTGATTTCCGGAATATCAACACCTTCATTATATAAGTCGACAACAAAAATAAACTTAATTTCGCCTTTTACGAGACGTTCCTTTGCGGTAAAACGATCCTCGTCGCAGGAATTACTATCAAGTTCTAAGGAAGGAATATTGCATTTATTGAAATATTCCGCCATAAACTTGGCATGTTCCTTAGAAACACAGAAGCCAATACCTTTTACAGCATTGATATCAGTTACATATTTTTGTAGAGAATTATAAATATTGTCCGCTCTTTTTTCTGCAACAATTTTATCTATAGCATAAAGTTGAGTTAATTCTGTTTTATCATAACCGCCATTTTTCCAGGTAATTGAACGTAAATCAGCGGTATCAGTAACCCCAAAATACTGAAACGGAACCAGTAAGCCTCTATCAATCGCTTCAGGCAAACGTATTTCTGCAGCAATTCTGCCATTAAAATACTTTAAAGTATCTTTGCCATCCATGCGTTCTGGGGTTGCAGTCAACCCCAATAGAATTTTTGGTTTGAAATGTTCAAGAAGCTTTTGATAGGTTTCTGCACAAGCGTGATGAAATTCGTCTACGACTATGTAATCGTAATATTCTGGGTCTAGATTTTCACAGAAATTTCTGGAATTCAAAGTCTGAATAGAGCAGAATAAATGATCCAATTTATCTGGTTTATTATTTCCTACGAATAACTCGCCAAAATTGGGGTCTTTCAAAACACCTTGAAATGTTTGCTGGCTCTGCTTAAGAATTTCCTCACGGTGAGCAACAAAAAGTAGACGACTTCTAGTATTTTTTAATCTGAAGCTTCTATAGTCTAAGGCAGAAATAACAGTTTTACCAGTGCCAGTAGCTGCAACAACCAGATTTCTATAATTGCCTCTAATTTCGCGTTCTGCTCTTAGATTATCAAGTATTTCTTGTTGATATGAATATGGATTAACATCAAACCAATATTTTGTATTTTTTCCTTCAAAAACAGGTGCTAAGGCCGCCTTTAATTTCTCATATTGAGTGCCATCGTAAGTTTCAAACACTGACATATTCCAGTACGTTTCAAAAGTCGCAGCAATCTTTGCAATGGTTTCTGGCTGGTCTTTGGCTGTTAATTTGATATTCCATTCCAAGCCACTAGTCATAGCTGCATTAGAAAGGTTTGAAGAACCGACGTAAGCAGTAGAATAACCGGTATTACGATAAAAAACATAAGTTTTTGCATGAAGTCTGGTTATTTTAGTATCGTAGCTTATTTTAATTTCGGTATTTGGAAGCTGGCTTAGACGTTCTACAGCTTTTATATCAGTAGCTCCCATATATGATGTAGTAATAACCCTCAAATGGCCGCCATTTTCTGTAAAATCTTTTAATTCATCAATTATCAGTCTTAAACCACTGAATTTGATAAAAGAAACTAACATATCAATGCGGTCTGCCGAAGAAATTTCCTTCTTTAATTCGGAAAACATCTGTGGTTCGTTCGGTGCGCCAGTAAATAAGCTACTTTGAGCCAATGAAGTCTGTGGTCTTTCTATATCGGAAGCCTTTTTGTTCAATAATATCCTCTGATCATTTTTATCTATAAGGCTTAAAAGCTGCAAACCATTTTCTTCTACAACTTCACCAGTGCTTAACAAAACACCTGGCTCTTCGCTATTAGCAGACTCAATAATCTTATTAGCCAGTTCTATTTGTTTAAGTATAGAATCACTGCCACCTTTTTCAGCGATTATATTCAATTGCTTTTGAACTACTTCAGCAACATATTTTGAAATAATACCAGCAGCTTCAGCTTCATCAACCTGAGCAAGCTTTTTACATTCTTCAGGATAATTTTCTAATTCTTCTTTTATTTCATTATTTACAAGTTGTTCGTAAAGACCCGGCTTCAGCATAACGCAACTCTTCAGCAAATTTTATGATACCAGAATATCATCATTTGCCGTTTTTGAAAAGATCTATTGATAACCTCGAATGAAATTTGTTAATTAATTAATAATTTTGGAATTTTGGCGAAAACACTATATAAACTGCCCCTAAATTTTTAATAAATCTTTGAGGGTTGAAAATCCATAAAGGCTTTATAATATTGGATTTGAATCGAATTTTTCAGACGGAAAATGTAGCCGTATGCCAAAAAATATTACTGATTTATCTGTTTGAAAACACCGTTTTCGTAAATGATTCTGACAGGTGTTGTAAAATCTATGTTCTGATTTGAATTATTGCGTCGGAAGTCTTCTATTATGCTGACATCAGTATTCTGAGGCATCAGAGGTATTAAGGATTTCTTATCAAGTGACTTCATAAAAGTCATTGCTTCTTTTGGATATTAAGGCCGAACAGCATTTTTTGGAAAATAGCCAGCTGTTCTCGCAGACGAATGAGTTCTTCATCCTTTTGCTTGATAATTTCAGAAAGACGTTTCTGCTCTTTTAAGCTGCCAGAAAGTTCTTTCCTTGTTTCTGTCAGGTCATATCGTGTCGCGGCAAGTTCATCCAGGCTTCTGTTCTGACTTTCCTGGAGTTTGTTGAACATATCAACTAAATCAAAACCACCAGCTAAGCTGGTGGTATGCACCACGCCTTCAAGGCGGAATTACTAGCAGCGCCTAAAGGCGCACTGAAAAAGGCTAACAACCGCAGAAATTCTCAGCCGCCGCTAAAGCGGCTTTTATTTTGCATC
>JAZRWI010000051.1:0-9537 GCA_045599645.1 Candidatus Avigastranaerophilus sp. | reverse complement strand
CTGGTATTGCCACACTAATTCATCAGTGCTCTTGAACCCAAGCCAGAATTCTGTATATTCACTGGAGAATCTGTTAGGGATAGTGATGGTGATAGGCTTCATTGTTTCTGAAAGAGGTCTTATTACACCACCCTTTTCAACCGTACCCGTAAGAGTATAGGCTTTGGTAGAAACATTGCCATAATCCCCTACTTCACTTGCTTCCAGATCACGTTCTTTCAGAGTCAGACTTGAGCTTTCCGGTAGAGTGCCGCCTTCCTTTGCCTCAATAATAACAAGAGGTTCAGACTGGGATGTAAAATAAATTTTGCCCGTGCTGTCTGTGTCGCCACTTGCATAAATGATTCTACTCTCCACAAGGATTATATCTCTGGCACCGCCGCCGCAACCGTAGGAAAGGCAGACCAGCGCCAGAACCATGCAAAGGAAAATCCCTAGTCGTCTCGAACTTAAATACTTCTTCATTTGTTTGCCTAATTATGTGTTATGCAATTAGATTAGTACATTTTGGCCCAAAGTTCAAGACTGTATGAAAAATAAGTGTGATGTGAGGGCGCTGCGCCCTCCAACACAGCGACTCTGGAATTTTAATTAAATAAATCATCTAAGGTTATCTGACTCTGAACTTTATCGGAATAAATGTTCCTTTTGATACCATATGTTGTAATCATTGTTAGATGTAAGGCTTTCTTTGTTGCTGTATAGTCTCGAAAACTTTCTATTTTATTTCTGAGTTTCTTCTCATACTCTTTGTTTATTTCATACTCATCTAAGGCAAACTTTATTTCGCATATATTAATAACACTATCTCGACGGTCTATTATCATATCAATCTGAATCCCATCCTTATCTTCAGTTGCTCTTGAGAACCATGATGAAACATCCGAAAGAACACCACCAATACCAAGCTTTTGCTTTATTTGCTTGATGTGGTCTTTGCATACCTGTTCAAAGGTTAGTCCTGCCCATGTTCTCACAGAAGGATTATCAATAGAGTTTGTCCAGAAATGTTCATCTCTGCCATAATGACCTTTCAGAAATTTATAATAGAACAATGTGAAATAGTCAGAAAGCTGATACAAAGTATCCTGTTTCTTATTCCCAAAAAATCTATATGCCCTGACAAAATCAGAATTAACTAGATTTTCCAGCATTCTTGAAAGAACTCCATTTGCAGGAAGCTTTGATACTTTAGATATTTCATTGCGCGTCAGTCCTGATTTCTTGCTATTAAGAGCTTCTACTATTCTTAAATATTGTTCACTGTTATTGAATAACGTTGCATAAAGATGTTCAAATTCATCCCAAAGCAGTGCACGCTTTCTGAAAAACATATTGTCAATATTTGCTTCAAATGAGATAGTGTTATTTAAAAGACTTAGATAATATGGTATGCCACCCATTATCATATAGCATTCAACAATCTTATGCCTTGACCACTCAAAACCATTTATTTTTAAATACTGTTCTGTTTCTGCAAGGGAAAAAGGCTCAAGATACAGTCTGCACGTTTGTCTGTTGTATAAGCCACCTTTGTTGTTTGCTATGTTATCAACAAGCCATGCTGTCGCTGAACCGCAAACAATGCAGATAAGATTGTCCTGGGCTGAACCCCAGTTATTCCAAAAATATTCAAAAGCAGCAAGGAAATCAGATCTCGGTGTATCCAACCATGGCATTTCATCCAGGAACAGCACGTGCTTTTCCGTTTTTGGCAAGGCTTCTAAATGATTACGAAGAAGAGAAAAAGCATCTGTCCAATCTTTTGGGATCTTATTCTTTTGTCTAGATTGCAGATTTAGTTCATTGATGAAATTTTTCAACTGTATTTCTTTTGTTTGCCCATAAGAACCAGCTATTTTGAAATCAAAACGGCCATTGAAAAACTTATTTATCAAGAATGTTTTTCCAATACGCCTTCTACCATACACAATAACCAACTGAGCCTGTTTTGAATCCATACAACGCTGTAACTGAGACCATTCTTCTTTTCTGCCTATTATCTGCTCGTTCATAAATAGTTTCTCCCTCAACCAGATTGCTTCTAAACCTATTACATCATACTTTTAGATAAATTAAAACATATTTAAATATCTTTTAGTTGTTTTTTATATTAAAATTAGATAATTAATGATGTTTACGTTGTCTTTTATTTAATAAACTAAGACTACAGACAAATTTTGTTTGTTCGATTGGATTTACTACTGCTTTAACCAACTCTCTGCCAATGCCTAAATTGAGAATTGAAAATGGAGAATGGAGAATGGAGAATTATTTGTTTTTCTGCTGCTTTAACCTGCTTGGTGCTGCAAACGAATTCATAATTCATAATTCATAATGCATAATTATTTGTTGGTTCGATTGGATTTACTACTGCTTTAACCAGCTCTCTGCCAATTCCTGAATTGAGAATGGAGAATTTTTCTCGGCTGATAGCTGGTAGCCGATAGCTGTAAGCGGCCCTCTCTCGATAAAAATCTACTCACGAGAGCATATTATATCTTCGAAGGCCTTTAAAGTTGTAAAAGCGGTTGGCTAACCTCCATGCGCCGAAAGGCGTGTTTCATAACAGCCACAAAGTGGCTGGTTTTCACACCTGCAAAGCAGGTTTTCACTCTGGCCAAAGGCCAGTCTTCATTACTGCCGCAAGCGGTAGTTTTTCACGGCCGAAGGCCATTTTTTTATTTTTGTGTACATTCTAAAAAACTTTTTATACTTTCAAAAGTATAATGTATGCTATAATGTAAAAAAGTGAGGTTTCACATGAAGAAGTATTACATTTTATTATCTATATTATTGCTTACAGGCACTGTAGCCCAGAACGTGCTCGTTGCCGAAGAAGAAAAAGAGCCTTTTGCTGACACTACTATTAGTGTAACAGCTGCAAAAGATGACACTGCTGACGAAGAAAAAGCAGCAACCGTAGCAACTGACGAAGATGAATCCTCTTCTGAAGATGCAAAGGAAGAAGCAAAGTCTGACGAAAAGAAAGACGAAGAAAAAGAAGAAGCAAAAGAAGAAAAAAGTGAAGCCACACAATATACAGTAGTATCTGGTGACTGTCTCAGCGCAATCGCAGGTAGATTCTTAGGCGACATGAGCCGCTGGCCTGAACTGGTTGAAGCTAACAAAGACAAATATCCTTCACTTCAGAGCAATCCAAACCTGATTTATCCAGGTTGGTCATTTGTAGTTCCAGGTGCTGACAACGACGCTATCGACAAAGCCAACAAGAGCGCAAGCTCTGGTTCTTATGCAGCAGCTGACGGAAGCAAATCCGCTACAGTCGGCACAGCTCAGGACGCAAGTGGCTGGGGCAGCGTAAATCCTTGTGAAAACATGCCTGGTTACTTAAGCTCTGACTATGGCTACAGAACTCACCCGGTTACCGGTAAGCCATCAACCTTCCACAGTGGTGTTGATATTCCTGTTTGCACCGGCACTCGCTTGAATGCTCTTGCTAACGGCACAGTAATCGCCTGTGGTTGGGAAAACGGTGGTGGTAACTACGTATCAATCAGATACGACAATGGTATGGAATCCTTCTACTGCCATCTCCAGAGTTCATCAGTCAAAGTTGGTCAGAGAGTAGAATGCGGTCAGCAGGTTGCTCTATCAGACAACACTGGTGCCTACACTACCGGCGCTCACCTCCACATGGGCATCAAGAAAGACGGTCAGTATGTAGACCCGAAGCAGTATTTGAATCTTCCAAGCGCTAGATAATAATAAATAGCAAATAAAAGATGCGGCTTAATAGCCGCATTTTTTATTTTAGACAATTCTGTTATTCTTGCGTATAAAAGCAATCTATGGTATAAAGATTTTAGCGGTGTTTTATAGACCGTTATCTTGCGCGTATCGATGTTCTTTATCGGTTTTAGCTGTCGAGTTTTCAATTAGATAGCAAAAACCAATGCAGGCCCTAGAGACCGCATGTAATCAATTAGTGTGATTAGTTTTAAAGAATCACCTAATTAAAAATTGGAGTTTATTTGTGACAAACGTATCAGGCAGAAGAGCCAGCCACAACAAAAAAGCAACTGGCGTCGTAGTAGACAGCGAACGTGAATTTTCCAAAATCAAGGAAGGCATTAAGCACAATCAGGCTAAGATCGCTGAATTTTTGAATCAGAGAGTCGGCCCAGGCGATTGGGAACTCACTGAAACTAACGTTCCATTAGAAGAAGACGGTGGAATCGTCGACATGATTTTCTCTTGCTCAGATGGCAAGAAGGAAAAGTATATCCTGGTTGCAGTTTCAGTTCCACACCTCAGCATTGGTCAGAAGTATCTGCTTCCAACCCAGGCAAAGATATTCCAGAAAATGCGTGATGTTGCAGCAACTAGAATCAAGAAGGCCATTATCCTTGTAAGAAAAGGCACAGAAACAATCAGCCTCCAGTCCTTGAAGGTAAGATGCCCTATCATTGAAATCCAGCTTGAAAACATAGTAAAGCAGAACAAGTCAGAAAAGCCTGCCCGTGCTGCTAAAGCTGAAAAGAATGAAACTATTGAAAATAACAATAACGAAGAACTAGAAGAAGCATACGAAGAACGCCCTTCCCGCCGTGGTCGCAACAGAGACCGCGAACGTGAAAGAGCCCCAAGACAGGAAGAAGAAGCACCGAAGCAGAAAAATGGCTTCTCTACCATGTCAGAAGAACTTCTTTACGCTTTGAAGGAGGCTATCGTTCACGAAAGCCTTTCTACTGCTTACAAGAGAGTTAACAAGTATATCCGCAGAGGCCTCTGGCACTGGATTGAACGCGAAATTATGGATCCAAATGTCCATTTCTTCCTTATTATTCTTTCCAGCATTTATCAGAGCAAAACTGGCGAAATACTCAGCAAAAAGTTCAGAACCTTTGAAACCTATATTGAAAATCCAGATAACGTCATCAATGCTATTTTCTCACGTGAAAATACACTGGCTGACGAAATCAAGAAGAACTCTGAACGCCATAAAAAAGCTCTCACTAAGTTCCTCTGCTGCTTCAGCGCCCAGCCACCATTTGACTACCTTAAGTCACTGTTCCTGAAGGAATTCAGAAGCACTGGCGATGGTCTCAAGGCTAGAATGTCTGTTTATACAACCCTCGGTCAGCTTCTTGCCAGATGTGGCTTTGAAGGTGAAAAGGAAATCAATTATCCATTGGAAATCCTAGATGAATTAAAGATTTTCCAGGGTATTCTCTGCGGTAACTACGAAAATCTCCGCACAGACAACGCTTCTAAAAAGCTTAAACATCTTGTTCCACAGATTGATTGGGAACCAGAAGATATTTATGCTCTCCGCGACCAGTTAGCCAAGATTCTCAATCTCCCGAATCTGGAATTCAACCTCAATGCCTATCTGCCACAGGCTTTCATGCAGGATGCAAAGAACATGAACGAAACTCGCAGAGAAGCAATGAAGCATGATTCCAACAAGGAAGAAAGAAACAAAGCTCGCTCTGAAGAACGTTCTAACGAAGGCAGAGAAGAAGCCCCAGCTAAGCTTTCCCGCCAGGAAAGAATGGCTATGCATAAACAAGCCAAGCTTGAACGTCAGGCAGCCAAACGCAAATACGATGACGAATACATGCCAAAGAAGCATCAACAGCATGATGAAGACATTGATATGCCAATGTTCAGCGAAAATGGCGACATGCTTTCAGAAGAAGCTATTGCTGAACGCAATGACGAAAAGCTCATTCCTCAGGAAATGGATAACGATGAAGTAAAACGCATCCTTGACGATCCATATGCTTTCACTCAGCCTACATCTAAGAGAAAGCAGCGCATTCCTGTAGAAGAAACTGATGAAGGCAACAACGAGCCAGAACAGCAGCAAGAAGAAGCTCAGCCAGTTGTAGAACCAACTCCTAGAGAAATCCGCATGAAGCGTTCTCGCTATGCTGACGTAGATGAATCCCGCCACAGACACTTCGAAAACTATGGTGGAATCGACGAAGACGATCCAGACGTTATCAGACTCAGCCTTGCCATGGCCAAACACAGTGATGGCTTGGACGACAACAACGAAGACGATGACGAAAATGGTTACGGTAACCGCTTTAAAGGTCGTGAAGAACCTGAAATCATGGATGAAGACGAAGAATACGAAGAACCTCCGACCAAGACCATGATTGCTCAGGGTTATCATCCAAACAGACATAACAATAACCGCAGACAGGGCTTCAGACATCACAACCAGAATAATGGCAACCGCAACAACAGGAACGACAGAGGCGATAGAAACGATGGCAATCGCGACCGTGACCGTGACAACGGCATGAATAATGGCGGCAATCGTGGTGGCTATCGCAACAATAACAATGGTAACAACGGCGGCTACCGCGACCACAGAAAGTTCAACAACAACCGTGGCGGTAACAACGGTGGTTTCCATCGCAGACCAAGACGCAACAACGAAAGAGATTAAGCTATGAAATTCCTTGAACCTTATGTTCTTAAAAGAGCTGGCTTTATGTTTGCCATTATGTTCCCGGTTCTTTTGATTCTGGAATATACTGGCCATACTTCAACTGCGATTACAGCACTTCTTGCCGGTGTCACCGGCGGTGTTTCTGTCATATTATTCCCTAATCCAACTACCGTTAAAGAGTTGGAAAAGCTGAAGAATGACAAGCTCGGCAAAAAGTAATATCGTTGTCGGCCTAGACCTGGCTGAAAAGCTAGGTATGTGCGTAATAAACGGGGATACTAAACAACTTTTGTTTAGTACCTCCGTAAAACTCAGTAAGGCAGAGGAAGAGAACCGTCTAGTTCACCTTTACAAGCTGCTTAATAAAGTCATCGAAAAATTTTCTCCAACAGAAGTAGCTATTGAAGACGTTTTTCTTCCCGCCAAAACCTCACCTAGAACCCCTATTTCACTTGGGGAATTGCGTGGCGTAGCCCGTCTTTGCGCAGCAGAGCATGACCTGCCTGTATTTTTCTATCCCCCACGCAAGGTTAAGATGACTATAACTGGCTATGGTAATGCCAGCAAGGATGATATTATCCGTTGGGTGCAGGGTGAATTTAACATCAAAGTCCGCGACGACAACGAAGCAGACGCCATCAGCATAGCCTGGACCCATGTCTTAGAACGGCAATTCACCAAGCTGGCAGAAAGCTAGAAGCTTGAAGGCAGACAATCTTTTATAGCAGTGGATGTAGAATGGTGATTCTATACGCTATTAGCTATTGGCTTTTGGCTTTTGGCCGAGAGCGGCAGACCAGTTGCTTTCGATACCTTTCTGCTATTAGTGAATTTTCTCGGCCAACGGCTAACAGCCATCAGCCGAGAGTGCAGGTAAAACAGAACCAAGTATCTACCAAAGGCGATAGGCTCATTCATTGAGTAATCTCTAAAAACACAAAACCCCGCTAATCAAGCGGGGTTTTGTGTTTTTAGAGATTATTCTTCCTCTTTTTGCTGATTTGGGTTAGCAACTATCTTCTTCAATGTTGGGAAGGCGATAATATCGCGGATAGAAGCTGAATCAGTAAGAAGCATTACAACGCGGTCGATACCGATACCGAGGCCGCCGGCAGGTGGCATACCATATCTGAGGGCGTTAACGTAGTCAGCATCCATTTCATGGGCTTCATCGTCACCAGCCTTGCGCTGTTCAATCTGGGCTTCAAAGCGAGCTTTCTGGTCTTCTGAATCGTTAAGTTCTGAGAATGCATTAGCAAATTCCTTACCGTTGATGAAGAGTTCGAAACGATCGCACTGATCTGGTTTTTCTCTGTTAGCCTTAGCCAATGGAGAGATTTCCTTTGGATATTCAACTACAAATGTTGGTTCAATAAGGGTTTCTTCAATCTTTTCATCGAAGATCTTGCCCATAATCTTTACGGCAGTGTCTTTATCTTCGATTTCTACATGAAGCTTCTTGGCAAGTTCTGCAACCTGTTCTCTTGAAGAAGAGTAAGTGAGTTCCTGACAACCAGTTACGTCTCTTACCAGTTGGAGCATGCTAGCGCGCTTCCATGGGCGTGACAGGTTAATAGTTTTTCCCTGATATGGAACCTGAAGGTCTGGATAGAACTGCTTGGCTGCGTTAGTAATAACTTCTTCAGCAAGTTCAAGAACAGTTTCCATGTTACCATAGGCCTGGTAGCATTCCATCATTGTGAATTCCGGGTTGTGAGTAGTGTCGATGCCTTCATTTCTGAAGCTGCGGTTGAGTTCGAAAACCTTTTCGAAGCCACCAACAAGAAGTCTCTTGAGGTAAAGTTCCGGAGCAATTCTCAGATACATTTCCATATCAAGAGTGTTGTGGTGAGTTACGAATGGTCTGGCAGCGGCACCACCAGCTACCGGGTGAAGCATTGGAGTTTCTACTTCCATGAAGCCCTTTGACCACATGAAGTCTCTGATGCTCTTTATGATTCTGCTGCGCTTCATAAGAGTTTCGCGAACTTCAGGGTTAGCGATAAGGTCAACATAGCGCTGTCTGTAACGCATTTCTACATCAGTGAGGCCATGGAACTTTTCTGGCAATGGATTGATTGACTTAGAGAGAATTTCAAGCTTCTGAACTCTGATGGAGATTTCACCCATCTTTGTTCTGAAACAGCCACCTTCAACACCTACGATGTCACCGGCGTAAATCTTCTTCTTCAGAATAGCATAAGCATCTTCACCAAGAACGTCTTTTCTGATGTAGAGCTGAATCTTACCAACCATATCCATGATATTCATGAAAATGGTCTTACCCTGGTCGCGCTTACCAATGATACGGCCAGCTACCTTTACTGTCGGGGTAGTATAGTGTTCTTTTTCTTCTTCTGGAAGCTTTTCGCCTTCTTCAGCAAACATCTTTTCAAAGTAAGCCTTAGCTTCAACTGTTGAGTGAGTGCGGTCAAAACGCTGACCGTATGGGTCGATTCCGGCCTGACGAAGTTCTTCGATAACCTGGAAACGCTGTTCTTGTGTAGAATTAAGCTTGAGATCGTCCATTTATATTTAATATCCCTTCAAGATTTTTATACTAGTCTAGGTGGAAAAAAGGGGCAAAACTTTGTGCAAGCTTCGCCCCCTTGTCGAATCAAAAAAGTTTGCTTATTAAGCAATAGCTTTTACGTCGATTGCCAGAGGGCCTTTTTCTCCCTGTGAAAGTTCGAATTCTACCATCTGACCTTCGCGAAGAGTTCTGTAACCGTCACCGGTAATCTGCTTGTAATGAACGAAGATGTCCTTACCGTCAGCGCTTTCGATGAAGCCATAACCCTTAACATTGTCAAACCATTTAACACGACTTTGCATTGTGTAACTCCTAGAACAAATAATGCTGTGACTTTTGCAGTGATAATTGCAAATTTCGCACGCCTATTTAAGCACAAATATAGCAAACTTGCAACAATAATAATAAAAGGGCGCTTCGCTAGAAGGGCGCCTGTTACTGTTCACAGGTTATCTTGTAAAAAAAATCCCGATGTAGTAAGCTGTCTGCTTTTCTCATCGGGATTTTCGTGACTGCTAACTGTTGAATAGCTCAGCGCACTCAAGGAAGACGTTGGCACCGCTTTTCTGGCGTA
>JAZRWI010000050.1:0-15598 GCA_045599645.1 Candidatus Avigastranaerophilus sp. | reverse complement strand
TTGTTTATTTAAAATTTTTGGAGTCTGTTCTTGCTTCGTTCTCTGATTCTACTTTTCTTTCTTTAGCTTATCGCGAGTTGCCTAGTTTCCTCTGATTTGCTTTAAGCTTACTTCGTAGTTTCTTTGAACTTTACTCGAACTTTTACTCCGTTTGAGGATTTTATCTCATCCCCTTGAGGTTGCGAAGATATTAGCATTGTACACATTTAAAGTCAACTACTTTTTTAAAATATTTTAGAAATAAAGTAAAAAGTATGTTTCAAGATGGCTGGATTAGGGCGCTGACGCTAGGGAGGGCGGCTTCGCCTAGGAGGGCGCTGCACTAGAAAGGGCGCCACTTCGCGGCTAGGAAGGGGATTGTTTTAGTTTCTGCTGCTTCCGGCTTCAAGCTTCAAGCTTCAAGCTTCCAGCTTCCGGCTTCAAGCTTCAAGCTTCCGGTATGATACACCCCCCTCATTCGTCAGTGCTTCGCACTGCCACCTTCCCCCTAAAGGAGGAAGGCCTCGCAGGGGCGACTCCCTTCCGACGGCCTGCTCTCTCTCGGCCAGCAGCCAATAGCTACCAGCCAAAAGCCTATTGCAACATACCTTATACTTGCTTTGTATTAAACAATCTCCTGCTTCAAGCTTTCTAGCTTGTTTATTTAGCGAAGCGTATAAAAATATAGGCGTAGCCTCATTCATTTATCCTATTACATCCAGAACCAGGCCGCGGATTTCATCGAGGCTGGAGAGGAAGTTGAGAGCATCATCCTTGGTGAAGGCTTCATGGCTGAGAGCTTCAGCCTGATTGCCTGCTGTGTCTACCAACTGGTAAACCTTCTGTTCTCCATCACGTTTGGCACCAAATTCATCCTTAAGAGATAAAAATTCTTCTTTAAGGCGATTGAGAAAATACTTAACTGATTCTTTGTAATCGTTTAATGAATCTTCCTGTGGAGAATTCAAAAATTCCTGGCCGCGGTTACGAACTATATCTAATAGTTCATTCATGCTACCATTAAATTCTTCTAATCTGGCACCCTTAAAAACATTCTGAAAGGTATGAGCAGCGCCGGAAGCTTCTGTGGCAGCGCTCTGAGAGGCTTTTATCCCTGCAGCAGAATTAGCAGCACTATTATTTATAGTAGTATTTCCAATTTTTACTGACATAGTTTATTTCTCACTATATATAGTATATTCATCACTGTTACTAGAATAATCTGTTGGCTGAGAAATCCCCCCTACCCCCTTTAACAGAGACCGTCCGAAAACTCGATTTTATGCATTCAAAACAAGTTCCTTCTAATATCAAAACCCTCCCTACCCTCCCTTGAAAAGGGAGGTTTTTAGGACTCTACTGTGCATTGGGACTTTTACAAATTTCTAGTTTGGGGACAGCCTTTAACAAAGGGGGTAAGCATATCGTCCCAAATCCCAAGCCCTAGCGATTTTCTAGGCCGCATTCACAGCCGAAGCCTCATTCATTTCCATCAGCGGTTTCTTCTACACCACTAAGAACAACCTTATTACGTCCTGTATCCTTAGCTACATAGAGAGCTGCGTCAGCCTTCTGAATAAGCTGATCTTTGTTGTCTGCATTCAACGGGAAGCCTGCAACGCCGATTGAAATAGAGCATCTTACAGGTGGCTGTCCAGGAATGATTGATGGGAATTCAAATTCAGCAACGTCACGGCGGATTCTTTCAGCAACAATCTTAGCATCCTGCTGAGTTGTTTCAGGAAGAATAATAGAAAATTCTTCACCACCGTAGCGGCATGGAATATCAGTGTTTCTAACATTCTTGCGGATAATGCGGCTAACTTCACGAAGTATGCAGTCACCCTGCTGGTGACCGAATGTATCGTTAACATTCTTGAAGTGGTCGATATCACACATGAGCAGAGATATTGTAGAGTTGTAACGTCTGCTTCTTGCAACTTCTTCTTCCAATCTGAACTGGAAGTATCTGTGAACATAGAGCTTGGTTATTGAGTCTGTAATAGCCAGAGAATAAAGTCTAGCATTTTCAAATGCAATAACAGCCTGAGAAGCAAGAGTTTCGAAGAATTCCAGATCATTGTCTGAGAAAGCTTCACCGTTAATTTTCGGACCAACCTTAACAATACCGTAAAGTTCGCCTTCCTTAAGCATTGGAACGTAAACAGCGAACGGCAATTCCTTATTGATGGAAGTATATGACTGGTAACTCTTACCAGTAAGTTCCTGAGCAAATATCGGCTTGCGTTCCTTTTCAATAGTGGTCATTACCCAGGATTCTGCAGCATTGCGCTTCAAAGCATCAATTTCTTCTGCTGTCATGCCCTTGAAGGCCTTAACTTCAAATTCATGAGGATTGTCATCAGAAGAAAGCATCAATACACCCTTGTTAGCCCATACTGTTTCGAGGAACATATCAATAGAGATATTAATAAGTTCATCAAGGTTAAGGGTTGAACAAAGAACCTTGCTTGCCTGCTGAAGAGTCATAAGGTTGAATACCTTGTGGTCAAGGTCATTCTTTGTTTCTTCTGACTTTTCAAAGAGCATTGCATTGTTGATTGATGTGCTGGCAAGACCAACGATAGCCTGGAACAATTCGAAATCAGATTTGCTGTAGGCTTCACCATTTTTCTTTTCAGTGAGAAGCAGCAAACCAACAAAATGGTCTTTGATTCTCATTGGAAATACGAGTTTCAAACGGCGGATTTCGTCTGATTCAAATTCGGCAACCAGCATATCGATATCCTGGTCATTCAACTGCCAATAGCCTTCGTCAGAAAATACTCTGGCAAGAACGCGATGATCAGAATAGAATTTGAATTTGCCAAAAAGCTCTGGGGAAATACCAATAAGGTCCTTTACGCTGACAGTGTCATTTTTATCGCTGTAAAGCATAAGGCCTGAGCCTGAAATACCAAGACGTTCAGTAAAGATTGTGATGAAATTGCGTGCAAGAGTGTCGATGTTGAGGCTTCCGCCCATTGACTGGCTGGCATGATAAAGAGCTGAAAGAGAATCAACCTTTTCGTTGAGTTCCTTATTAATATCGCCAATGGTCTTCATGTATTCCTCAATTGCATCCCGAGATTCAATGAGGCTTGAGAAAATCTTGGTAAAGCTGCTCTGAAGCTCACCAATATCACTTATCTTGATATTTTCATAGTCACGGATTTTTTCGCCGTCAACGATTTTATCAGCAATGTTAATAAAATTTTCCATTGGCTTTATAACCTTGCACTTAACAAGGAAATAAACAATTATCATTGAACCAATGGCGCCGATTAAAAATACTACCAGATTAGGCTGCGCACCAAAGCCCCAGGCCCCGGCATAAACCAAAGCCCAGAAGACAATTAAGTATATTTCTATTTTACAAGCAATATTCATCTTAGCCTACTTAAGGTTGTACTATCATAGCACAAAATCGGTTGATGGTGAAGTATTTACTTACTAAGTTCCGGGAAACGTTTCAAAACGGCGTCATTAATACGTTTTGCTATTGTGTCAGGATCGCCCGTTGCTTCGATTTTTACAAATCTTTCCGGTTCAGCGGCAGCCATTTTGTTATAACCGTCGAAAACGCTTTCGTGGAACGACAGATCTTCGCATTCCATTCTATCAAGCTGCTTTGTTCCGCCGTGGTTAGCTCTCTTCAAGCCTTCAGCAGGAGCAATCTGCAACAAAATAGTCATGGTTGGCAAAAAATCACCGAGAAATTCTTCGTGAGCTTTTCGGACTTTGTCTGCTCCAATATTACGGCCATATCCCTGATAGGCAACACTGGAATCGAAATAGCGGTCACAAAGAACCACTTTTCCAGCGTCTAAGGCAGGAGCGATAACTTTTTTCAGATGTTCGTTGCGCTGGGCAAGCATCAGAAACATTTCTGTCTCAGGCTCAAGCTTACCAGAGGACTTACTAATCAAAACTTCTCTGATAGCATCACCAGGAACGGTTCCACCTGGTTCACGGGTTACTATGGTCTCGAAGCCACGGTCAGCGAAGAAGCTCTGCAAGCGTTTGATTTGAGTAGACTTTCCGCTACCTTCCGGTCCTTCGAAGGTAATAAAATATCTGCCAGTCATTTAAACGTATCCGATTTATTTTGCAGAAAGATCAAAGAATTCGTCTAATCTGGTCAGTTTAAAAACATTCAAAACAGGAGCCTGGATGTTAACAATCTTCAAGCTGCCGTTATTGTGTGTAACTTCTTTTTTAATGTAAACAAGCATACCAAGTCCTGAACTATCAAGGTATGAAACCTTATCCATATCAAGGACATAAACCCAGCCGTCAGCTTCTTCCAATGATTCGGAAACTGTTGATTTCAGGTTTTTGACGTTGTGGACGTCAAGTTCACCTTCAAGAATGAAGGTCTTGGATTTTGAGCTTTTGTCAACTCTGCATTCTATATTCATTTAAGCCTCCGTAGACTTTGGTGCCGTATTAAATAGCTTTACCATTCTCAATGAAACATCACCTGTTTCAGGATTTGTCGTATATTTTACATAATCCATGGTGTTCCTGATTATAAAAACCCCTAACCCGCCTTCGTTCATTTTTGTAAGGTCTGGTGTAGGAATCTTGTTCGGATCAAACCCTGGATCACAATATAATAATTCTACAGACAAGAGTTCGTCTGTAATCTGAAATTCTACATTATAGAATTTAGAATCATCAAACTTGTATGCGTGTCTGATTACATTCGTACAAGCTTCTGTTGTAGCAAGTTTCAAATCATTCAGCAGTGCTGCACTGATTGAAAGATGATTAAGTGAAGCATCAATAACCCTTCTTACAAGAGCCAGATTTTCAGAATCACCGCTCAGGCGCAGGTTTACACTGGCTGTATTTTGCGGCAGATGCTTAATTATATACTCAATGTCTTTACTCAATGCTTTTTCCACCAATCATTGAAATTTGAAAACACTATTTGCTATCTCTGGTTCTGATAATATCACGTTATACCCCACAACGTCTACTATAACAGATTTACCAAGAGCCTTAGCGGTTTCCGCGAGCATTTCACCGACTTCAGTTGTTGAATCATCGATAAACCATGCTCTTTCAAGATAATTTAATGCTTTATCTTTATTTGTCAAATCATTAAATGCGAGGAAGCACCTTGCCATACTAGCATAAACACTGGCTGCATCTGGTGTCTCTCTCATATTTTTTTCGCACAATTTCCTAAGGGAAGTTGCCGTTCTGGCCTTGTCGCTTCCACTTAGATTTCTCAACTGGCAGCGAACCATGTCGTCAACAACCATGTAATTTAATTCAGGATGTGCTTCAGCCTTGTGCCAGCTCAGCATAGAGCGCTTAAGCCATTCTGCGGCAAGACTGGTTTCTTCCCTTGAAGCCATTTCCTGACCAATAGCGCTTTCATAAACGGGCCAAATAGAAGCGCCGTTTGCAACCATAGCCTTATGAGTTTCTGTAAGAAGCATTGTAAGCTCACTCTTACCTGTTTCAGCCTGAAGCATGGCAGTCATTTCAACATACTTCCTGCGATAAAAAGCTTTTTCCGGGAATTGCTTACGCAGCTCAGCATAGCACTTCTTAGCTTCTGCATATTTGCCAAAGTTTTCGTATAACCGGGCCAGTTCAACTGTTTTTTCCAGGTTAGAATTGAGTCTGACATAATACTGCATATATTCAACGGCTTTATCGAAATTGCCTCTTACGCGTTCACAAAGAGCCAAAGCGTGAATAGCTTCCGGAACATCACCAAAGGTGGTAGATATTTCCTTAAAGCAGGCTTCAGCCTTGTTCAAGCCTTCTACCTGAAATGAGGAACGATAAGAGAAAATATAATATGCATAGCCCTTTACCAGCAGATAAACAGGTGAATCACGGCGGATATCAGCAAGATCAACGCCAATATTTCTGATGATGGAATCAAGCATATCGGCAGTAACTCTGTTGCCCCTGATCTGGCAGCGCTTCAATCTGAGAAGCATAAGATGGGCATTAAGCTTAGTCGGATGAACCTTTGTTATAGAAGTCAGCAATTCAATGGCCATAGGATAATTGCCAAGGAATTCGTAGGTTTTTGCAAGCTGATAGGCAACATCAAAGTTATTCGGTTCGCTGACTCTGACGACTGAAAGAAGCTTAGAAGCCTTTTCGTAGTCGCCAATCCTGTAGGAAACATCTGCAAGAAGCTTTGACCAGAACGGATTTTCCGGACATAATGCCAAAGCCTTTTCAAGCTTATCTGTGGCTGTCATGTAAAAACGCTTGGCCAGAGCTTCTTCGCCCTGTTTTGCAAGCTTTTCACCGTCTGCACGCATCTTTTCCTGCATAATGATTTCTGGAGCCTGAAAAGCTCTCAAGCATGTAGAATCAAGATTAGCTGCTTTTTCAAAGGCATCTCTTGAAGCATCAAATTTTCCAAGCTTTATCAAGGTTTCTGCATAATCACACCAGTCTTCTGCTGTGCCCTGTCTAAGCTCAAGAAGATTCTTCTGGGCTTCTGCCATAACTGAGTATCTGCCTAAATGTTCAGAGGCAGCAACAGCACCTTCGTGAGCCCAGCCTGCAGACGGATTTTCGGCAGCAGCACCGGTATAAAGCCCCAGAGCGTCTTCATATCTTCCCAGTCTGAGATAAATTTCGCCCAAAAGCTTTAATATTTCAGGATGAGAACCACTCAAAGCCTTAGCAGCTTCAAGATATTTCAAGCCTCTGATATCGTTCTTTCTGGCAAGAAAATGCTTAGCAATCTCAAGAAGAACTTCACCATTGTGGAGTTTGCTCTTTTCGATTTTTTCAAAGGAATCGTCAGCCTCATCTGTTAAACCAAGCTCTGCTTGCAGCTTACCAAGTTCAAGCAGAATATTAACGTCGCCAGGTCTGAGAGAAAGCGCTTCTGAGAATTCTTTGAGGGCAATGTCTTTTTCATTCATGCCCAGCCAGGCTTTTCCGAGGCCCAGATGCATGTCAGGGTCCTTCGGGAAGTTTTCTATGGCATCAGTATAATTCTTTACTGCACCGTCATAGAAACCTCTGGCAAACATTGTCTGACCCATCATAACAAACATTTCACGGGTTACACCGGCTTTTTCACGATACTGCTTAAGATAATTCTGCGCTTCAAGATGGTTACCAAGGCTCAAATGAACCTGAGCAAGCTTCATCAGGACATCAGGATTATCATCTGATGCAGCAACAAGCTTTCGCAACCAGCTGAGAGCCTGTTCCTTTTTCCCGGTATTATAAAGAAGCTCAGCAAGATGAGATACTGATTCAGGGTTACTATTGGCAACCCCAACAGCTTTTATTGACTTTTCAAGACAATCGATAGCTTCATCACGTTTTTCAAGAGCTTCATACACCTTTGCGCCTATATTCCAGACAACCGGGTCGTCAGGGCAGATGACCTTTGCGGCTCTGTAGGTTGAAAAGGCCTGCTGCTTCTTATTCAGGGCCAATTGAGCATCAGCCAGCTTCACATAATTGATTGAAGCTGAAGGATTCTTTTTCAGTTCCTGTTCAAGAGCAGTCAGTTCTTCGTTTGTATATTTCAATGTTTCAGACATTTTTACCTATTACATTTCTCTTGGAGCTTCGATACCGAGAAGGTCGAGACCGAAGGCCAATGCGCGGCGTGTCATATTGCAGATTGCAAGGCGTGAAGCCTTAACAGCTGCATCTTCACAGTTCATAACGCTGCATTTATCGTAGAATGAAGAGAAGCAAACAACCAGGTCATAGAGATAATTGCAGAGAACATGTGGTCTCAAATCGTTTGCAACAGCTACAACTGTCTGTTCCAAATCCATAATCTTTACCATCAGGTCACGTTCTTCAGGAGCGCTGATTACAGCCTTAGCACTGTAGGTATCGATATTTTCGCCAGCCTTGCGGAAAATAGAACAGATTCTGGCATGTGCATACTGGAGGTATGGAGCAGTGTTGCCATTGAAAGCAAGCATACGATCGAATGAGAAAACGTAGTCGTTGTTGCGGTTCTGGGAAAGGTCAGCATACTTTACTGCGCCAATACCAACCATTCTTGCAACGTCCTTCTTGTTTTCTTCAGAAAGCTTCGGGTTCTTTTCGTTTACAACAGCATATGCTCTGTCAACAGCTTCAGCAAGAAGTTCAGCAAGCTTTACATTTTCGCCGCTGCGTGTCTTGAGAGGCTTGTTGTCTTCACCCATGATGCTTCCGAACGGAACGTGTTCAAGCTTTACATTCGGGTCAGCAAGAATGCCTGTTGCTCTGGCAGTAGCAAAAACCTGTTTGAAATGCAGAGCCTGGCGAGCGTCTGTTACATAAATAACGCGCTTTGCACCAAGCTTATGGGTTCTGAATCTCATTGCAGCCAAATCGAAGGTTGCGTAGTTGTAGCCGCCATCAGACTTCTGAATAATTACCGGAAGAGGATTGCCTTCCTTAGATTTAAATTCATCAAGGAATACGCATTGTGCGCCTTCATCTTCCTTAAGAAGACCTGTTTTATTGATTTCTGCAACAGTATCAGCCAGCATATCGCGATAGAAGCTTTCGCCTCTTTCGTGTTCCGGAGCAAGCTTAACATTCAAAAGCTTGTAAATGCGGTAAACTTCTGCCATTGAAACTCTAGTGATTTTCTGCCAATAGTCGAGAAGCTCCTTATCGCCGTTCTGAAGTCTTACAAGATATTCGTGGCAAGCAGCGGCAACTTCCGGGCTTTCCTTGCATTCAGCAGTAGCAGCCTTATAAAGCTGTTCAAGCTTTGCAAGTGGAAGAACCTGTTCAAGAGAAATACCGTCTTTTTCTGCCTGACGGATTTCCGGTTCAGCCTTGTAAATAACCATAGCCATTGGCAGACCCCAGTCACCAAGATGATTCTGGCGGGTCACCGGATTACCAAGAGCTTCAATTACTCTGGCAAGAACGTCACCAATAATAGTTGAGCGCAGGTGACCAACGTGCATCTGCTTAGCAATATTTACGCTTGAATAATCAACAACAGTAGGAACAACTTCATCAACAGAGGTGTGAAGCAGGTTCTTGCTTTCGCAGAGGCTGTTGAAATTCTTTTCAATAACAGCATCAGCAAGATACATGTTAATAAAGCCTGGTCCAGCAATACAAACCTTGGAGAACCATTCTGTTTCTGCTTCCAACAAAGCAACAATTTCGCCAGCCAGCTTCTGAGGTGGGCATTTGCACATCTTGGCAAATTTCATGGCAGCATTAATAGAAAAGTCACCATTCTTTTTGTCTGGTGGAACCTGTACATCGATGCTTCCACAATCTTCAATACCATAGTTCTTCAGAACCTGATTAATTTTGCTTTGTATTAGTGCGATTAACTGTTTCTTCATGTTGTGTTCCTTTAAATGCTGTAGCTTATGCTTTAGACTTGAATATCAGCCAGATGCCGATGGCGCCGATGATGAAATTACACATCCAGACCCCAAGGAAGGGTGATAATACCTCGCCCTTCGCCAAAGCCTTGCCGGCAGCGAATAATACGTAATAAATAAAAATGATTACAACAGACATCCCTACCCCGATACTTGTTCCGGAACGGGTTGTCTGAGAACCTAACGGTGCACCGATAAGAACGAAAATAATACCGGCAACAGGAATAGAAGTCTTAGACCAGAGTTCTATCCAGTTATTAACCATTATTTTCCCGGATACACCCTTCTTTTCTGAATCCTTTATAAAGTTATAAAGTTCCATGACAGTCATTGTTCTTGCATTCTTAGAATCAGGAACATGGTCTGGATTTACATAGTGAGTATCAATAGGATAATTCAGCGTTTTGAAATAAGTATAATTGCTATCCTGACCAGTCATGTGAATATTTGAAACACGACCGTTCCAGAAATAGCAGACGCCATTATCTATGCGGGCCTTTTCTGCTTCAATTACTCTTGGGAAGCCTTTTGGCTGGCCTTCATACATTACAACGCCAAACATATCCTTTGATTCAGGATTAAATTTTCTAACAAAGAATTTACGGCCTGTGCCTGCATCAAAAAATCTGTTTTCAGCAATTACAGGCAGAGGTCGTTTCAGAGTAACCTCGCGCCTGAAAAGCTTTGTAAACTTTTCGTTAGCCTTAGGCACAAGTTTTTCATTGAACATAAAAGTCAGGAATGAAATAAACAAGCCTGACAAAATTGCCGGGCGAACAATTCTGGAAAAGCTGTAGCCACCTGCTTTAAGAGCAGTTACTTCAGAATCCGAAGACATTCTGCCAAAAGAAACGAGATTGGCTAGCAGAGTTGCCATAGGAAAGCTTATAACCAGTGTTGGCGGCAGGTTGTAAATAAAGAACAGAGCCACAACGGTTATTGGAACACCCTTAGAAAAAACAAGGTTAATAAGTTCCATCATCAGGTCTATAAGCCAGATTGCAACAAAGAAAGCCATTCCAAAGAGGAATGGTTCCAGGAGTTCACCTAGAATATATTTATCAATTGTTTTTAAACGTAGATTTTTTAATGAAAATGCCATAGTTAGTTTGATAATTTACAATTCTACGTGCCCTATTGTCAATACCACAGCCTAAAATATAAAAGGCTCCAGACTTTTGTCTGAAGCCCTCTATATCAAACGGATATTTGAAACTAATTAATCATCAGAAGCTTGCATCATAAGAATCGCCACGGTGGCCTTTTGGAGGACAGTAGGCAGCAGCGGGCTGAAGAGCTGGAATATCAGGTATTTCACTAACAACAGTACAAGCATTTTCTGCAGGTGGCTGAGGGATTACATTGGCTTCCGGATTAGTTGGAAGAATTCCTTCGGTTTCCATTGGAACAGGAGGAATATTGCCGCTCTTTACAGCTTCCTGAACTTCCTGGAGACCGGAAATTTTCTTTCTGTGCTCCTGAAGAGCAAGCTCCCAGGTGTAAACGTCAGGCTGGTAGATTCTTGGTTCGTTGTGACGTCTGATACCTCTTACGTATTTTTTCTGTTCGCGGTTAAAGGTTGCTTTGCCGGTTTTAGCACCCAAACCGTCTTTGATAATAGTTTCAGAGAAATTAAGGAATTCCATTCTATCCCTGTTTGAGCCTTCAAGAACTGCTTCTGCAGGATCTTTCTGGCAAAGCATAATTACAGAGCAGATTGCTGCGACTCCGGCAAGGCCAGGAATTATATGACTCATCTTTAGTTTCATAAACACCCTCCATAAGTGCGTCGATTAATTACAAGCCGAAAAATTTATAAAGAGTGATACCTTTGTCAAGGAGAAAATCTAAAAAAAGCCAAAGGCTTTTTTTAGATTTTTACTCGATGCGATAGATCACATCGAACAGCTTGCTGTCATCGATCATCTTTTCGATGGCACTTCGTGCTGGGGATTGCTTTTGATTTAAACATAGGCTAGTATAGGACATTATGAAAATTACAGACATACGTATTCAGCATATAAAGACACCGACTACCAAGCTTAGAGCTTTTGCTACAGTTATTTTAGATGACAGCCTGGTTATCAGGGATTTGCGCATATTTGAATCTGTAAAGGGTGATTTTGTTTCTATGCCCAGCGTAAAAGACCAAAACGGTGAATGGCGTGAACTAATCACAATAATCAACTCAGAACTGAAAGATCAGATTAATAGTTATGTTCTGCGCGCATATCACGATGAAGTTATGATAAAGAATGGGCCTGCGGCGTGAAAAACTGACGCTTAGCGTCAGTAGTGAAAACTTGCTGACGCAAGAGTGAAAACGCTTCGCGAGTGAAATACGCCTTTCGGCGCGTGGATTTTAGCCATTCAGCCTTCAATGTTAAAGTGCCTATTCGAGAAATTCCACAAAACCGGGGCAAAAAAACAGGCCTGCTATCGGCCTGTTTTTTATCTGCATTAATCCTGTTATCCGTTGCTTTAAGTCTGCCCTTAGAATTTAAGTATGAATTCGGTCCAGACTTTCTTTTCCTTGGAATTCTTTGTTTCAATTTCAGGACGATTTTCTTCAGAATAACCAGCCTTGATTGAAACATCGGAAGTGGCTTCTACAATACCTTCCAATTCAACATTTTCTTTTGATTCGAAGGTATCAATCATAGATTTCTTGAAGGCTACCTTACCTTTTAAGGTCGGCTTAAAATTATAAACAGCTTCAAGATAATAATCTGATGCAAGAGAAGCTTCAACGCTTTCCTTTGCAGAACCGCCAATCTGACTTTCTTCAGAACCCATAGAAGCACGGGCTGAAGCAGTAATTTCATTGGTTGCGGCATTAGAATCAGCACTAGCAATACTCATTGGCATATTAATCTTATTATAAGAACCACGTAAGTCTAATCTACCAGCCTTTGTTGTAAAACTGATACCAGTAACATTAGATTCGTTAAAACCAATGGAATTGTCTTCATAGGAGTTATTAAGAGTAATAACAGAACCTATTTCAAAGACTGGAGAATCTTTCGCAATTACTTCGTCCGTGCTGCCAGAAGTTACTCCCTTAAAGCCAGTATCAATGTGCTGTGCTTCAGATGGATAAACTCTGCTTGGATTTTGATAAGTAAGCATCTGACTACCAAGTGAAAGTTTATATTCACTTGTAATTTTTTCTTGCTTAGTATTAAGGATTTTTTCTTCTAGCACAGTATCGCTATTCAGCTTGAATTCATTTACTCCAACGGATTCAGAGCCAATGCTTTGTGCATAGGAATATGGCGCAACACAAAGAAGTGTTGACGCAACAGCCATGATTAAATTTTTACGGCTATTTTTCATATTTTTACATACATCCCTAAAATAATCATACACTATATTCTAAAATTCGACAAGTTTCAACAAAAATTTATGTTAGTTTGAAAAAGGCTTTCTCAAGACTTCCATAACATTTCTTTACATTTTCGATAGAATCAGTTATCTGTAATTTGCCTTTACTGATTATTCCTACATGAGTAACCAATTTTTCAACAACTTCCAGTACATGACTGGAAAAAATGATTGTCGTACCTTTTTCCGACATTTTTTTCAGCATATTCCTAAGGTCTCTTGTTGCCTGAGGGTCTAATCCATTAAAAGGCTCATCCAGAATAAGCAGGGAAGGTTCGTGAATTACGATAGCTGCCAAAGCAAGCTTCTTTTTCATCCCAAAGCTATAATTAGCAGTAAAATCATTCGCTGCTTCACTTAAGCCAAAGGACTCCAACAAACCTTCTATTTTCTGTTCCCTGATTTCGGAATCGATATTGTACACATCGGCTACGAAATCAAGGAATTGTCTTCCGGTTAAATAATCGTAAAGGAAAACCTCATCAGGCAAATAGCCTACCTTAGCTTTAACAGCCGTAGGGTCAGCTGCAACATTCAAACCATCTATCAGAGCCTTACCTGAGGTGGGCTGCAAAAGTCCCATAAGCATTTTTAGTGTTGTAGTCTTTCCTGCCCCATTTGGCCCCAAAAAGCCAAACATAGCGCCCTTTGGTATATTCAGACATAGATCATCTACGGCCACATGCTCATTAAACTTTCTTGTCAGATGGGAAATTTCAATCATTTATACCTGACCTGCCACTCTCTGAGAACGTTTTTTGAGTAAATAATCAGCATAACTAGCCAACTCTGGAAATTCTTCAAAAGCCTTAAACGTAAATTTGTTATCCCAGAAATCCTTTAAGCCGGAAAAGCCTGCTTTTTCATATTCTGCTGCAGTTACAAGCATATCCAGCTTATCTATTGCTTTTACAAAGCGACCTTCAATGGTTGTGCCATCTTCAAATTCCCTGAAAAGCTTCAGGTTTTCTTCCGAAACATCTTTGCCCAACGGTTCAAGAACATCACCGATGGCCATTGTTTCCATGGCATCCTTGGTCTGGAAATATTTTAAAGTGACGTATGGAATATCGCCTACCCTGGTTTCGCCTATTTCGTGGACAATTGCAATAGAAACAGCTTTGCTTCGGTCAATCTTGGCACTGACAAGGGAAGACAAAAAATGCGTAAGATAAACAACGCCAAAACAGTGGTCAGCAATAGATTCACCATCGCGAATACCTCTAAGCTGCCAACCGGTGCGTCTGAGTTTCTTCAGAGTCAGGAAATCACGTAAAACGCCATCAAGTTTTTCATTATCAACAGCCATAATAATACCTCAGCGAAAATATATCTAATCTGTCTGGAAAAATCAAGTCAGGAGTCGGAAGTCAGAAGTCTGAAGCAGCAGAAACCAGCGAAAGCTGTTGGCTAAAATCAACGCGCCGAAAGGCGTGTTTCACATCTGACGCAAAGCGTCAGATATTCACTCCTGCAAAGCAGGTTTTCACTCCGGCCAAAGGCCAGTCTTCACTACTGCCGCAAAGCGGCAGTTTTTCACGCCCGTAGGGCTTTTTATTGTCTCTGCCCAATGAGGACTATATAAAAAAACTCCACTCGAGCTAGGCTTCTCAAGTGGAGCTTTTATCTTTGTTACAGAACTAATTATTTGTTAAGAAGTTCACCGACTTTTTCTTCGGCTTTTTCTTTAAGAGTGTCCATTGCTTCAGATTTCTTTTCTTCTAATGCATTCTGGAGAGCGTCTTTAAGTTCTTCCTTCTTTTCTTCTACTGCAGTCTTGGCAGCTTCTTCAACTGTGGCTGGAGCAGCAACGGTTTCTGCTGGAGTTGTAACAGCTTCTGTTGGAGTTACAACGGCTTCTGCTGGCTTGTTTTCTTCTACAACAGGAGCGGCAGTCTGAGCTGGAGCTGGATCTTCAACAACTGCTACTGGAGCAGTCTGAGCTGGTTCTACAGCTGGGAATGGAGTTGCAGCTGGAGCTTCTGGAGCTGGGGTTGCAGCTACTGGTTCTGCAGCTGGAGTTTCTGGAGCTGGAGTTGCGGCTACTGGTTCTGCAGCCGGAGCTTCTGGAGCTGGGGTTGCGGCTACTGGTTCTGCGGCTGGAACTACTGGAGCAACTGGTGCTACTGGAGCTGGGGTTGCAGTGATTGGTTCTGCAGCCTGCTGAACAGGTGCCTGAGTTGGCATAGTCATTGGCATCTGAGAAGGAGTTGCAGTGATTGGAGCTCTGCTAGATTCGAGAGCAGCTTCCTGATCCCACTTAGCGCCATTTACGGCAATTACCAATGAAGTAATCATGAAAATGATTGCGAGAACAGTAGTAAGCTTAGACATAAATCCGCCACTACCACGTTCACCAAATACGGTAGAAGAAGCACCACCGCCAAAAGCACCGGCGAGACCTTCGCCCTTGTCAGCCTGGAAGAGAACTATTACGATAAGGCTGAAGCAAACGATAAGATGAACGATTTTAATAAGAATAGCGAGCATAACCAGCAAGACTCCTTTGAGTTCTGTACAATATCTTTATTATGAGTGATAGATTTTATCAATTGTAAGGGGGTTTGTCAATAGTAATTTTAAAAAGTCGGCGTTGCCGACGTGAATACCACCGTAAACGGTGGTGTGAATGCCGGCTGATGGCCGGCGTGAAAACTTGCTAACGCAAGAGTGAATACGCTTCGCGAGTGAAACACGCCTTTCGGCGCGTGGATTTTAGCCAGTCTGCTTTCGGAGGTCTGGTTTTCTAAACATCTAATCTTGGCAAAAAGTCGGTTGAAACAGTAGAAACCTAAACACTCATCACCACAAAGCGGTTTTCTTTAGCCAGTCTGCCTTCGGAGGTCTGGTTTTCTAAGCATCTAATCTTG
>JAZRWI010000049.1:0-27532 GCA_045599645.1 Candidatus Avigastranaerophilus sp. | reverse complement strand
CTGCGAGGCCTTCCTCCTTTAGGGGCTGCCGCCATGGATGGCGGCGTGCAGTTGCTACAGGATGTAGCATAAAACTGCTGAAGGTGGATTCTGCGTAGCAGAAGACGAATGAGGGCTATTGGAACATACTTTTACACCAAGCAAGTCTAAGATTTCTTGCAATAAGCTCTTAACGGCTGACCAAGAACATAAAGAAAAATATTGCAACATTAAAAATCAGCTTGACGGATTAATGAAAATTAATAATTTTTATAGAGAGTGCTCATTTACATCTGCACTCTTGACGATTATAATAGTGTACCATCTTCTTTTAAGGAGAAAGATTTATTATGAAACGCGGTTTTTCTTTAATCGAGCTGTTGGTAGTAGTTGCCATCATCGCTATTCTCGTTGGTGTTGCTGCACCATACTACAATGACTATGTCAAAGAAAGCAAAAGAACAAAAGCCCTTCAGGATATCGACGTTCTGAAGCAAGCTGTTCTGCTTCACGACTCTCAGGAAGATTTGCCATACCTCGGTGTCTTAGCAACTTCACCTGCAACATTAAAAGCACGTGTTCCTGTTCTTGGCGAACAAGACTTTCATGGTCTTCAGGGTAAGTATTTAACCAATATCCCAACAGACCCATGGGACAAAAATTACAAACTGGATCCAATTGGATGTTTTATTTATAGTGAAGGTCCAGATTCCAGCACAGACAGTGACGACGTAAGAGATTATTATGTAAAAGATTTGGCATTAGTAAGCTGCGAATGGGAAGACATTAATAATAACAGAAAAATCGACGCCAATGATAAAATGTATTTTACCTTTAATAAACCTCTTTATTACAAAGGTGCCACTACTTGGCAAGCCGGAGATTCAGCCCAGCTTCAATTCTTCCAGAATGGTATACCTAGTCCAGCTACCATTACTATAAACATTAACATGGATGCATACGGCTATATAGGAGGAATGAACAATGGCTTATGCGCTACAAGTAGCCTTATAATTGGTAAAGTAACAGACGCTGCAGGTGTTACTCTTGGTGTTCATTATGTATCAATTAACTCAAGAGAAGCTAATAGACAGGATTTCTGTGAAGTATGGACAGATAGAGAAAAATCTATTGCCAATACTTCAAGCGACACAGATCCAGATAAAAAACTTGAAACATGGCTTCCTGAAAGCGATGGTATCCCATTAAGATACTTAGTTCAGAGCAACCCAGTTAAGATTAAAGAAAAGAAATAATATAAGCCTACAAACAGCCCGCACACCTCGTGCGGGCTGTTTCATTTTAGCCTTTTCCCATACTATATCTATAATCAGACAAAATTGACACTTATAAAAGCAATAGTTATAATTACAATGTAAATACATTACAATGTTATTACATAGAGGTATAATCATGACTAATACAACAGTAACCTTCAGAACAAATGATGTTTTGAAACGAGAAGCCACAAAAGTATTCGAAGATCTTGGCATGAACCTTTCCGTGGCAATTAATCTATTTTTAAAGCAGGCTGTATTAAGTCAGAAATTTCCTTGCAGTCTGGAATTAGATGTTTCGAAGAATATTGAAGCTACCTATCCCAAAGACTTCTTCACATTATTCGGTTCAGGCAAAAATCTAGGTCTAGATGAAGAACCTCAAGAGCTTCCTTTGGATTCAAAAGAGGAACTTCTTAACTTATGAAATACTATCTTGATACCAACATAATCATTTACGCTTTAAAGGGTCAATATCCGAAGATAATAGAACATTTCAAACAGGTCCCATCACAGTCAATAGTTATTCCAACTGTTGTAATAGCTGAAATAGAATACGGTGCCCAGAAAAGCAAAGATTATAACAAAACAATCTCAAAGTACAACCAGTTTACTGATGTTTTTAATAAAGCACCTTTTTCAGAAAAAGCAGCAAAAATTTACGGTGAAATCAGAAGCAATCTTGAAAAGTCGGGTAATCTGATTGGCCCAAACGACCTGATGATAGCAGCTATAGTCCTATCAGAAAATGGGATTCTAGTAACCAACAACACCAAAGAATTTGAAAGAATCCCCAACCTAAGGTTAAGCAACTGGATCAGATAACTGTCAGCCGAGTCTCCATTCTCAATTCTCAATTTTCAAAAAAAGTTGTAGGTAATAGAGCCAAATTTCTACTATCCCATAGGCCGATAGGCCTCATTCATATTTGGCGAAGCCAAATCATTAATCAGCCAAAGGCCGCATTTATAGCCGAAGGCTGATTCATTAGCTTGTACTTTTCACGCAAAAATGTTACTATAAATGCTATATCAGCATAAAGCAAAGAGGTGCACTCATGTTATTTCCAGTTCGCAGACCAAGAAGACTTCGCATTGATGGCCGTCTCAGAAATATGATCAAGCAGTTTACTGTCGAACCAAGACAGTTGATTTATCCACTGTTTGTAGCGGAAAATATCAAAAAACCGGACGAAATTTCTTCAATGCCAGGTCAGATGCACTGGCCAGTAAGCATGATTGACAAGCCAGTTAAGGAAGCCATGAAAAAGGGCGTAACTGCTTTCCTTCTTTTTGGTATTCCTTCACATAAAGACCCGCACGGTGATTCTGGCTGCAGCGACAACAGCGTAGTATGCCAAGCTATCAGACAGTTAAAGAAAAAATGCCCGGAAGCATATATCATTACTGACGTTTGCCTCTGTGAATACACTAGCCACGGGCATTGCGGCTTCCTCGACAAAGACGGAAATGTTGAAAACGACGTTTCCTGCAACCAGCTTGCCAAGATGGCACTTGCCCATGTAAAGGCAGGCGCCGACATGGTAGCACCTTCCGACATGATGGACGGCAGAATAGCTGCTATCAGAGAACTTCTTGACGACAACGGCTTCACCAATACTCCGATAATGTCATATTCAGTAAAATATGCTTCTTCATTCTACGGTCCTTTCAGAGAAGCAGCCGACTCAGCACCAGGCAAAGGTGACAGAAAAGGCTACCAGATGGATTTCTCTAATTCCAGAGATGCTTCAATAGAATTGGAATGCGATTACGAAGAAGGCGCTGACATCCTCATGGTTAAGCCAGGTCTCCCTTACCTTGATATTTTAAAGACCGCCAAAGATATGTATGACTGCCCGCTTTGCAGCTATCATGTATCTGGTGAATATTCAATGATTAAGGCCGCTGCACAGAAGGGCTGGATAGATGAAAAGAAGGTTGTTCTTGAATCTCTTACAGCCATGAGACGTGCCGGTGCCGACCTGATTATCACTTATTATGCCCCGGAAGCAGCAGAATGGCTGAAGGAAAATAAATAATGATGCAGCATCCTCATGGTATGGGTCAAATGCCCAAAGGAGTTTTAAGGGTTCTGGCATGGGAAACCACCAAAGCCTGTACCCTCGCCTGCCCTCACTGCCGAGCTTCTGCAGTAGAAAACAGAAGTCCGGAAGAATTAACCACTGAAGAAGGCTATAAAATGCTTGAATCCGCTGCAGATGCTGGTAAAAGCATAATCATACTCAGCGGTGGCGAACCTCTTTTGAGGCAGGATCTGGAACTTCTTGCTGCTAAAGCCGTAGAGCTTGGTCATAAGCCTGTTGTTTCCTGTAATGACGGCTCACTTCTCACTGACGAAAGAATCAAAAGCCTTAAAAAAGCTGGTGTTCAGCATTTCAGCTTCAGTATGCATTCTGAATTAGAAGAAGACCACGACCGATTCGTAAGAAAACCAAATGCTTACAAAAACGCATTAGCAGCCTTTGAAAGAATCAAAGCAAATGGTCTTTCCTTCCAGATAAACACCACAGTTTTGCCTGGCAATTTTAAGCATCTCGACCATCTTATGGACTGGGTCATTTCTCTTGGCGCATCTGCATGGCACCTGTTTTTCATAGTTCCAACCGGCCGTGCTTCAAGTGGAAGTGACGAAGTCAGACTTTCCCTGGAAGATACCAACAATGTTCTCGAGCATATTTCCGAACTGGCTGATACAGAAAGAATTCCAATAAAAGTAACCTGCGCTCCACAATACGCCCAATTAAGGGCTTCCCAGGGTAAACCTTCCGGAAGTCATGGCAGAAGCTGCATGGCAGGTAACGGATTCATTTTTGTAAGCTGGAAGGGCGAAGTAAAACCATGTGGTTATTTTGACCTGGTTGTTGGCAACGTCAGAGAAAAGCCACTAGCTGAAATTTACAAAAACAGCCAGATACTTATAGACATGCGTGAGCAGACAAAACTCAACGGCGCCTGTGGTGCCTGTCGTTTCAAGACAACCTGTGGTGGTTGCAGAGCCCGTGCTTATGCGGTTAACAAAGATTATATGAGCACCGACCCAAATTGTAAGTTTTCTGCTAGTAAAATCTGATAATTCCGAGTATACTTGTGTACACAATATAAAAAATCAAAATAGAAAAGGTTGTAAATAGAGCCTAAAGGCTCTAAGTATGCAGCCTTCTTTTTGATTATACATAAATAGCTACAAGGAAATTAGGAATGAATTTAGACGAAAAGGACAGAGAGATAATACAGCTCCTGCAGGGCGATTTCCCGCTGGTTACAGAACCATACAAGGAAATCGGCGACAAGCTCTGGATAGATGAATACGCTGTAATATCACGTGTTGTCAGACTTTTGCAGAACGGTGCCATCAGATACGTGGGGCCATTCTTCGATAGTAGAAAACTGGGATATAAGGGCTGCCTCGCAGCAATTAACGCTCCAGAAGACCGCATCGATGAAATAGCTGATGTTGTAAATCAGTTTCCTGAAGTTACCCACAACTACCTCAGGGAAGGCACTCCTAATATGTGGTTCACTATGATTACCAATTCCCCCGAACGCCAGCAGGAAATCATAGACACCATCAAAAAAGAAACTGGTGTTAAAGAGGTTTTGACCTTTGCCTCAAAGAAATTTTTCAAAGTGAAGGTGGACCTCTAATGGCTAATAATCTAGATTCCAAAACAATTAAAGTATTAAGTGAACTTCAGAACGGCTTCAAGCTTGAAGCAAGACCCTTTAAGCGCATTGCAAACCAGATTGGATGCACTGAAGAAGAAGTCATCGATATTATCAGCCAGTGCAGGAACGAAGGCATTATCAGACGTATTGGCGTAGCTATAAAGCCAGAAAAGGCAGGTTTTGTATGCAATGCACTTACAGCCTGGAAGGTTCCTGCAGAAAGAGTTCATGAGGTTGGAGCAGAATTGGCAGAAATGCGTGAGGTTTCACACTGCTATGACCGTGAATGCCCTGAAGGATGGGACTACAACCTTTTTGTAATGCTTCATGCACAGTCACAGGAACAGCTTGAAGAACTCATTAAATCAATATCTGAACGTTTCAACCTGTCTGATTATAAAGTAATGAAAACCATCAGGGAATTGAAGAAAACTTCAATGAAGTATTTCTAAGGCATATAATAACAATATCTGAAAGGCAAACAATGAGCAAAGAATTAGAACAAGCCAGCAAGTATTTCCCAGGGGGTGTAAACAGCCCTGTTAGAGCATTTAAGTCAGTAGGCTGCGAACCTCCATTCATAAAAAGCGCTTTTGGCAGCCGCGTCATAGATGTTAATGACAATGAATACCTAGACTATGTAGGCACTTGGGGCCCGGCAATTCTTGGTCACGCTGAAGAAAGCGTAATAGAAGCTGTCCGCCGCACTGCTCTGAATGGTTTAAGCTTCGGAGCCCCTACAGTAGCAGAAACCGAACTTGCTCAGCTTATTGTTGAAGCCTTCCCTGTAATAGAAAAAATGCGTTTTGTAAGCTCTGGCACAGAAGCAACAATGTCTGCAGTCAGACTTGCAAGAGGCTTTACAAGCAGACCATACATAGTAAAATGCGACGGTGGCTATCATGGTCATGGTGATTCATTGCTTGTTTCAGCCGGTTCCGGTGTTGCAACTCTGGCAATTCCAGGCTGTCCCGGCATTCCAGAAGGAATAGCCTCCAACACGCTTGTAGTGCCATTCAATGATCTTGAAGCAGTTAAAGCCTGCTTTGAAGCCCACAAAGGCAAAATTGCCGGTATGATTATAGAACCAGTCTGCGGCAACATGGGTGTTGTGCTTCCCAAGGAAGGTTATTTGGCTGGCTTAAGAAAATTATGTGATGAACACGGTGCTCTTCTTATTTTCGACGAAGTCATGACAGGCTTCAGAGGCTGCTTCGGTGGCGTCAGCAAGGTTTCCGGTGTAACTCCAGACCTGACAACTCTTGGAAAGATTGTTGGCGGTGGCATGCCATTAGCAGTTTACGGTGGTCGTGCAAACATAATGTCTATGATTGCTCCTGATGGTCCTGTCTATCAGGCTGGCACACTTTCAGGTAATCCAGTTGCTGTTGCCGCAGGTATTGCAACACTAAAAAAGCTGAAATCCGACCACAATTTTTATTTAAGACTTCTGCACCTGTCAGAAAAATTAGAAAAGGGCTTAACAGAAGTAGCCAAAGAAGTAGGAATAAAAACAACCTGCAATCGTTATGGCGCAATGATGACTGTATTTTTCAATGACGGTCCGGTAACGGATTACGAAAGTGCAAAGAAATCTGATACCGAACTCTTTGCCCGCTGGTTCAAGGGAATGTTAAACCACAAGATTTACCTGGCCCCCTCTCAGTTTGAAGCAGCTTTTATTTCCAGCGCTCACACTGAAGCAGACATCGACCGCACCATAAACGCAGCCAGAGAAGTATTATCTTCCCTATAATAAAAACTAAGAATATTGCCGATAGAGTAGATAGATAAAAGAGTGTCCGCTCGGAGGCAATATGTCTGACAGTATATTTCGTAACAAATTAAACCAGCAGATCGGTTGGAATAGAGTTCCAACACCGATTTTCGGCAGAGGCAAAGCAGCAAAGATTGCCCTGCTTGCAGCATTTTTCGCTGCACTCACCACAGTTTCAGCTGATGCAGCTCTCTTTGGCAATTCCAAGAGTAGCAAAAACAACAATAAACAGCAGGAACGCGAAACTGTCCAGGTAAGAATTGATAACAACCAGTTCCAACAACGAAATATCACTGGAAGCAACATGGACGCCTATAAATTTGCCCAGACTCATTATGGTCAGTCAAAAGCCAAGCTGGAACAAATCTGCCGAGCAATCAGTTCACGCTACAATGACAACTCTGCCAGAGACATACTGCAGAAAATTTATGTAGTCGACACTCAAATCTACATGAACAATATCAAGAATTCTGCTCTTGCAGTAAGCGAAGTCCTTAAAGCCAACACAGCAACAAGCCAGGTTTTGCAGGACCTCAAGCAGATTATAATGTCACCAGGCAACCAGACTCTGGAAGCCTTGGACAAAACAATTGACAAGGTTCGTTCAATCAACGCTACTCAGCTTCTCACCAGCCAGAAGTATCTTTCTGGTCTTGAAAGCATGATTTCAATGGCCCAGGCCTCTTACGAAACCTATGAACTGATTCCTTCCCTAAACATTCCAGAATTGGATATGTTTGTTCAGGCTTCTAAGCAGCTTATGACCAATATCCGCTCTCACAGCGAATCCTTTAAGGGCCTTGTTCTCAACATCAAGAGCAGCAGCGAACAGATTGATTCCGGCCTCACCGGCATCAAGCAGACAATCAAAGAAACCCTTCGTTTCTCTGATCACTTTGCAATCAAGCAGTTCCCACTTATCAACCTGCCGGCTCCTTCCAGAGAAAAGATTTTTGTTCAGGTTAATTCACTTGCCAACACCGTAAAAGGTGTAGACAACACTGTATCAATCGGCGATTCTCAGGTAAGAAATGCTTCACAGCAGTTTACTCATCTGGTAGCAGCTTTTGTTGATAAAAGTGCCGAAAGCATGAAATACGCCAAGAACGATTTTGGTGAAAAAGCTCAAAGTCAGATTTCTTCCTATGCTAGAAACCAGGTATGTGGCCTGTTTGCGCGCATAAAAGAAGACATGGGCACCATGCGCACTGAAATGGCCGCAGCCGGTAAAGCCAGTGGCAATCTGCAGCCAGTAGTAAACATGGAATCCAGAAGCGAATATATTGCTAGAAAAGCCAAGTCTGCTGCCGAAGAAAAGCTTCCATTATTCCTCCTCGGGGGAAAGGGCAATCCAGCCCCGGCCATGGCTTCCACCAAGACTAGCCAGCCGCTTATTAAGCCTAACGCAAGCAATCTTAGCGACAGCTTTAGTGGTTCAAGCGATGCTTTCGAGGTTCCAGACGGCTTCTTAGCCATGGATTCAAAGCCAAAGGCCAAATCAAAGATGTCTGATTTCTCAGACATACCGAATAATGACAGCAGCACCTCAAGCCTTTTCGATGAAAATGACTTTGCTTCTGTTAAAGGTAATGACTCAGAATTCATGACCTCTGAAATGAATATTCTTCAGCAGGAACTTGGTTCAGACTTCTTCTTCGGAGACAGTGGCGATAACATAAGTGGTGATAACCTCTTAGCAAAGAATACTGATGGTGACCTTCCAAGCTATGGCGTAGAAGATTACGGTGATAATGATTCTGCAGAAATGCAGGTCAGCTACGGAAATCTTGAAAAAGATGAACCCGAAGTCGAAATGATGCGCTTCGATTCAACATCACTTAACGAAAGCGATGAAGAATTGCTTCCAATGATGAAATACGACAGTAACGCATTGAATTTTGATGAACTGAATGAAGAGTAAGTAGCAAACTAGAAGTCGATAGTCTGAAGGGAGTCGCCCCTGCGAGGCCTTCTTCCTTTAGGGAGAAGGTGGCACGCGTAGCGTGACGGATGCGGGCTTTTGCAACATACTTCAATAACAAGCAACTATAAATTAACATAAAAAAAGCCGCTAACGGTATGTTAGCGGCTTTTTTGTTTTAGATATTATACAGAAATCTTTTTGCTGAGATGTGTGAAACCATCTTCGCGCTTTTCTTCGCTTTCAGCAAACCCTAGGCTCTTAAGATAGTTAATGTGTGAATTATTCTTAGTGAATGATTCAAATTCTTCGATGCCCTGATCTCTGAATACGTATGATTTCTTAACATACATAACAGAACCGAACTGGCCGTCTCTATATTTTGGAACTACATAGTCCATAATGATTTGAGCGACCTTACCAGATTCATTTGTCTTAATAGAGAAGATACCAACAGGAATCATATCTCTGAAAAGAACATAGGTCTGAGCAAGTTCCAAGTCACTGTATTTAACTTCCGGGAAGAAGCTGCGGATATCGTCTTCGTAGAAAGAGTAGAACTGTTCAAAATACTTTTCGCCGATATCGCCGATTGTGCCAAAATAGAAGGTTGACTTGTCGCTGTTTTTCAACTTAACAATGCCAAGTGCGTCTACTATAGCAATGTAGAAGTTTACAGCAGCCAATGGCCATGCATTGATTAAAACACCATAAATAGTGAAACCTATGCATCCGAAAAGATTTAACCATCTCATCTTATACAAAGACTTAACGGTTAAAGAAATTGCTGTTGTTATAGAAGCAATAAGGCTTATGATTTCATAAATCTGGCTTGCAGTCAGGTTGAAGGAACAGGCTTCAGTCCCGCAAGTTGTGGCAGCTACAGCTGCAGTTGCAGTTGCTACTATTGGATCCATTAAATTAATTCCTCACTATCATTTGTAATAAAAAAACCCACCTACTAGGGTGGGTTCTTTTAGTTCGGATCGGACGGGGCTCGAACCCGCGACCTCCGGCGTGACAGGCCGGCGTTCTAAACCGACTGAACTACCGATCCAAAAAGTTAGCCGACTAACTTTTTTGGGAGGCGACAAACGGATTCGAACCGTTGAATGAAGCTTTTGCAGAGCTTTGCCTTACCACTTGGCCATGTCGCCACAATGCTCATATCTGAGCAAAAAAAATGGCCAGGGACAGAATCGAACTGTCGACACACGGATTTTCAGTCCGTTGCTCTACCGACTGAGCTACCTGGCCGTTTTGTTGGAATCGGATCGGACGGGGCTCGAACCCGCGACCTCCGGCGTGACAGGCCGGCGTTCTAAACCGACTGAACTACCGATCCAACTTGAGTGGGCTGTGACGGGTTCGAACCGCCGACCACCTGGGTGTAAACCAGGAGCTCTTCCAACTGAGCTAACAGCCCTTGATGATGTTAGCTATGTTATCACAGTACCTTTTTTGAGTCAACACTTTTTTTAAAAATATTTTATCTTTTTTTAAAATTCTGTGTACATCGCTTATTCAATTCATAATTCATAATGCATAATGCATAATTCATAATTTATAATGCATAATTTTTGCTGTTTTTTAGCAATAGATGTATAGGGGGGTCGATAAGTCGTTAGTCAGAAGCCTAAAACCTAAGACCTAAAACCTAAGACCTAAGACCTAAGACCTATTCTATAGCAGTTGTATCGCTTATTCTAATTCATAATGCATAATGCATAATGCATAATTCATAATGCATAATTTTTGCTGTTTTTTTAGCAATAGATGTATAGGGGTGATTCGATAGCCCGCATTCGTCACAGCTACGCTGTGCCACCTTCCCCCTAAAGGAGGAAGGACACATTAATATTCTATAGCAGTGGATGTATAGGGGTGATTCGATACGCTTTTGGCTGTTGGCCGAGAAAGCAGACCGCTTACGGCTATCGGCTACCTGCTGTCAGCCGAGAGAAACAGCCAGTGTTTAACGCAACGAGAGTTGCCATCGACGGCGTAAGCCGACATCGAGCACGAAGTGCCATCGAAAAGAAAGATTCGATGACACCAAAGGTGTTCGATGTGCCTGGAAGGCTCGATGACAGTAAACTGTTCAATGTGATGCTAACGCATCGAGAATAACTACAGCCACCGGCCACCAGCTATCAGCCGAGAAAACAGCCGCTCTTAGCTGTTAGCTATTAGCTTTTAGCCGAGAAAAATTCTCAATTCTCAATTCTCAATTCTCAATTCTCAATTCTCAATTCTCAATTCTCAATTCAGGCATTGGCACTAGGCTGGTCGAAGCCGCAGCAAACCCAATCTATCAATCAATTATGCATTATGCATTATGAATTATGAATTGAGTTTGGGCACCGCCCCGCTCGAAGCAGCAGAAACTACCTAAAAGCGCCAGCCAAACAATCCCCTCCTAGGCCCAAAGGGCCGCCCTCCTAGCGCAGCGCCCTTCTAGGCCCAAAGGCCGCCCTCCTAGCGCAGCGCCCTAAATTATATTTATTTGATTTATCTACTATATATATAGTACAATATAAATATGATAGCCGAACACATGGACCCAAATTTTTTTGAAGAAACTTATTACGAGAAGAGAGTCTGGATATCCTCTGCCCGTTTAAGTAACGCATTAATGATGTTCTCTAAGCCCTTCATCGGAGAAGACGATGAAATGGGCAGAAACTCTATTAATGACATTTTGGTTACACTTTCTGAATCAGAAGTAGTTCCCAAATTCATTGTATTCTGGAACAATGCAGTTAAGCTTTGCGTGGAAGACAGCAAAACTGTCCCTGCCATCAACAAATTAGAAAAGTATGGTGTCAGGGTTCTGGTTGCAGGTCATGCATTAGATAAGCTCAATCTCAAGAGTTCATTACGTGTTGGCAAACTTGCAAACCATTTTGATCTTGTCGATGCCATGAATCAAGTGCAAAAAGTAATAAACTTTTAAGTTTCAACAACAATAATTACAAAACTTTACCTGTTTTCAAAAAAAAATCTTGAATTGTTGACCAAAAACAATATAGTATATTCTTGACACTCTAGTGTCCTTGTGTTAATTTCAACATAGAGTCTTTAATTTGTATCCGTAAGGGTACATGACTTAAAGGTCCCTTATGGACAGGTGAAAGGAGACTTCATTTAATGAAACGTTTATCTGTTTTACTCGCAGTATTGCTTCTCGTATCTGTAGCTTTTACAGCTAGTGCCGACGAAAAGGTTCTTCTTCAGTATAGCCCAGATGCTGGTACTACTTCCAAATACAAGATGGCAATCAAGGGTAATACCATTGTAACTGCTTTGGGCAAGAATCAGACCACCAATCTCGAAACTGCTATGACAATCCAGCAGAAAGTTACCGGCAAAGACAAAGACGGTAATATCGATATGGAAACCTCTATTCTTGAAGGCAAAATTACTGTAAATGGTACTCCAACTACTATGCCAAACGTTGGTGAACTCATTACTGTAAAAATGGCTCCAGACGGAACAATCCTTTCTCAGACTGGTATGGATGCTCAGAACGGCATGAACAACCAGATGCAGATTAAGTTCCCATCTAACCCAGTAGGCGTTGGCGATACTTGGACTACCAAGATTGAACCAAATGCTCAGATGCCATTCCCAATGGAAACTGTTTACACTGTTGAAGCTTTTGAAAAGCAGGGCGGTGAAGACTGTGTTAGATTGAAATCTGAAGTTAGCACTTCTAAGAACAACACTGGCAGCCTCAACATCGAAGTTAAGGCTAACGGTAAGATTTGGTTCGCCTATAAGAAGGGCATCATGATTATGAATGAAGTAAATTCAAAGATGCTCATGGTTATCCAGAATGACCTCGGCGATGGTAAGAAAGAAAACATCACCACTCGTATGAACCTTGGTCTTAAGATGGGTCTCACCAAATAAAAAATAATTTGTGTGTACCTTGACGTATTGGCTTTCGTTGATTATAATCTAAAGCAAGATAGAAATATCCGATCTTTGAAAATAACATATTCGGAGTCAGCGTTAAAAATCAAATAGCAATATTTGATGTCTTATTAATTAAGGAACTGAGACTCCGCTTTTACCCGAAGCGGAGTTTCTTTTATATCCGATACTCTTACCCGGTATCGCTTATGTTTTACCTACCCATGTTCTATTTGTTCTCGTTCTAATTGTTCTCGTTCCACACTCAAAGGAGGAAACCGTATGAGGTTCAAACACAGTCTTATGAGACTCATGGCTACAGCACTTGTTGTTGTAATGTTCATGACTTCCTTCGGTTCAGCTGCTCATGCAGGTCTGTTCACGAAGCTCAAAGACGCTGTCTCTAACCATCCGGTTAAATCTGCTCTTGTTGGAATCGCAGCAGTTGGTGGCTCTATACTGGCCGCTCCATACGTAGCAAGTGCCGTAGGCTTTGCTTCAGGTAGCATTGGCGCAGTAGCAGCAGGTGCATCAACCACAGTTGCAGCAGCAGGTGCAGGTCTTGCAACAGTAGGCTCAACCATTTGGGGCGGCATTACTGCAGCAGGCGGATTTGTAACTGGTGTTCTTGGTACCATTGGTGGTGCTATAGGCAGCGTGTTCTCTGGTATCGCAGGTTTCGTTGGTGGAATTATTGGTAGTCCTTTGTTCGTTCCCGCACTTTGTATCGTTGGTGCAGCAGTAGCTGGTTACTTGATCTATAAGCATTATAAGCGCCAGAAACAGACTGTTACTAACAGCAATGACATCCCAACAATAAGTATATCAGACAGTAATAAAGTTTCAGATGTCGCTGCAAGTGAAGATCCGAACGCAGGTGTAATTCCAGTATCCAACAGTCAGTCACCCGTTGAAGCTAACAAGTCTTCTGTAACAGACGCCGAATTAGCAGCTGTTGATGTTTCTAACTCATCAGATGAATTAACTCAGGCTCATTCAGATTATATTGAAGCTTACAACAAATACATTAACTTAGTCACCAACATTGGTGGTTCTGAAAATCTTGATGAAGAAGTAAGATCCAACATGCTCAGAAGTGACACACAAGCAGCTCTCACCGAATATCGTGAAGCTTATAACCGCTACGTTACATTACTCAGACAGAGCAATTCTAACTAGCACCATAAGATAAAAAAATTCCCGAACCGTAAGGTTCGGGATTTTTTTTGCTCTTTTTTATCTTAGTTTTCTATCATGGTCTTACCAGATAGAAACCATGCCAATCGCCATCAGTCTGTTCATGGAGATCAGTCCAGCCGTTTTCTGCAAATGCTTTCTTAACAAGCTCTGCATTGGTAGAATTTACGCCAGAGAATACACCCCAGCCACCTTTCTTAACCCATGGTGAGAAATAAGGCAGATATTCAAGAATAACTGGTGATGTGATATTTGCTACAATACCATCAGCAAGCTTTTCTGGCTTGTATTTTCCAAGGTCAGCGCAAATCATATCAAGACCTTCCGGGATATTGTTCAACTTGGCGTTCTTTTTCATGTTTTCAACAGCAGCGCCTTCAATTTCAATTGCTACCCCACCCTTTGCGTGTTTCTTCATAAGGTAGAATGAAAGAATACCACTACCAGCGCCAAGATCTAAGAAATACTGGTCCTTGACATCAAGCTTAGACAAATAATCCAAGCAAAGTCTTGTAGTTTCATGAGTGCCAGTGCCAAATGCCATACCAGGGTCAATCAAAAGAGTGATAGCCTTGTTTTCACATGGCAATGGATCTTCCCACGGTGGTCTGATAACAATTTCTTCACCCATCTGAATAGGCTTGAAGAATTGTTTAAAATTCTCCATCCAATCCTGATTTTCCTTATATTCTTCAGTAGATAAGGCAGTTTTCTGGAGTCCAAAATCATTCAACCAGGCAACAATAGATTCTTCAATAGCCTTTGTATCCTGTTCAACTGTAGAAGCTATGAAGCTTACAATTGTTTCGCCAGTATAAACGAAATCAGTTTCACCCATTCCTTCATCTCGAATAAGAGGATTGGAAAAAGTGCTGACACCGAGGCATTCTGCTAGTCCCAGCAACGGTTCTTCATAATCAGATGGAACAGCAATATTAAAGCGTTTTAGCATTTTATATTTCCTTTATTTGTTGTTATACTTTTCAATTAAATTGCAAATCTTTTTGGTGATTCTATCATCCTTCTTTGCCATTACCCTGAGCTTATCAATAACTTCATCAGCTTCGGCAACGCGATCCATAGCATACAAAGCTTCTGCCTTGCCAAGATAAGCATATTTATCATTGGCGTCGTATTCACTTATGATTTCTTCAAAGGTTCTCAAAGCTCTGTCATTAAGGCCAACTTCAAGGAACATTCTTCCAAGGACATTTACAGCATAAACATCATCTGGTTCATAATTCAAAGAGAACATCAGATTATAAATAGCATTTGGAAAGTCATGCAGATCCTGATATGCCTTTGCAATATTGTAATAAGCAAAAGAATAGTCCGGCATCAGTGAAATAGACTTTTTAAGATGTTTTACTGCTTCTTCCGGACGTTTGAGTTCTACAAGGAGCTTACCATACTGACTGAGAGTATATGGGTCATCTTCATCAAGATTCAAAGCCAAGGTAAAATGTTCTTCGGCTTTTGCATAGTCTTTCTTTTCAAGATAAATTACACCGAGATTCTTGAGAATAGAAGCCTTGTCATCTGTAGCAGCAAGAGCAGAGTTGAAATGTTCTCTGGCTTCTTCTTCTGTAGAGGTTTCAAGACATATTCTACCAATGTAATAATGTGCATCTGAATTGTTGTTATCAATAGCCAGAACCTGGTTAAACTGCTTCTGGGCCTTCTGGTAATCACCATTTTCCATGTAGATTCTTCCAGAAAGGACAAAAGCCTGAACATTCTTTGGCTCTTTACCAATGATTTCAAAGCAAAGCTTCTGGGCTTCATCAATGTCACTGGCTTCAAACAATACAGTAGCCAGGCTTAATTTATTGTATAAATCCTTTGGATCGGCACTTGCAGTCGCTTTGAGCATAGCAAGACATTTTTCATAATCGCCTTTTGTGCGATATGCCAATGCAAGAGAATTGCGAGCATATTTATCATTTGGATTAAGCTTAACAGTATGTTCAAGTGTTTCAATAGCCTTGTCAACATCACCAGCTTCAAGATAAGTGTTACCAAGCAGGTAATTAGTATAAAGGTCTTCACTCTTTACTTTCAGTGAACCGCCCAGCAAAGCCTTTGCTCCGTCAAAATCCCCTTGTTCCTTTAAAACCATAGCAAGCTTGTTGGTAGCATAAATGTCATTTGGTTTAAGCTTTATAGCTTCTTCAAAATATTTACGGGCTTCATCAAACTGTCTTTGTTTTAAGGCTTCATTCCCCTTGGCATAAACTTCCTGAAAATCCATACCATTAGCTCCTTACCGTATTTTTAGATTCTATTAACTGTGATAATTCTTTTTTTACAACAGGGCTAGCATCCTTTGCCCAATCATCCAGCTTACCACCATTGAAGTCATCATCATTTTTCAGAATACGCAATATCATAAGCTTTGTCCAATCATTTACACTTTCAAATAATTGTGAAAGCTCTTGCGCATCTTTGTAATCACCCAATGCATAGACATTAAATTTACCACATTCTGGAGAAATAATCTCAAATGTTTCGAATTTAATAATATTTTCTAACAATTCATGAACTTCTGCACTAACAATTATTTCATTATTAGCCTGAATCTTTGCTATTGTTTTATAATCTACAAGGCAGTCACCGGCCATCCAGGGTTCGGCAGCTTCAATGTCAGGCTTTACGAGTATAAGTCTGCTAGCGTGCATTGTCATTTTGGGAAGGAAGTAGAGACTCTTTTCCGCTATTAATCCATTGTTAAGATTCCTGGCAAACTCTACTGCTTCTAACAAGGCTTCCTGTTCGTTTTTACCGTAGAATAAAACAAAAATGCCATTAGTCTGCAGTCGTATAGAACAGTCCTTCTTAGATTTAACAAGCTCCTTAGCCAAATCATAGCATTGCTTTATCGATTCGCTGATTTTGCCGCTGTCAATCTGTTGCACGGCTTCAGATATGCCACTGAAATATACAAAAACAGAAACAGCCAGCTGTTTATCATCTTTCTTTTTATTTTCAACTCCAGTAGCATCATTTAAAGAAGCTTCATCCCCAGATTTAGCTCGAATATCCCTGGTCTTAGATAACCTGGCAATACGCTTATAAATTTCGTCTGAATAAATATGCATAAACCAATACAATGCTAGATATGCAAAAACAAACAGCATTGTAAGCTTATCACGCAACGGAGCTATAGCTTTTATGGCATCTTCACTGCTCCAGGTCGTACAAACAGTGCCTATTCGGCTGGTTCCACTCAAAACAGGAAACATAACCTGAAATACTTCAGCATTGTTCTTCTTGAAAACAGAGGGTTTATCTGAATTTAATGACTTTCTATAATTTTCATCTTCAACAGGGCTGCCAATTCTATTAAAATCACTGTGGAAAACATAGACATCATCTTTTATTGCTGCAGCCATAGCAAAATCTTTATTTTCACCTAGAAGCCTGACTGACTTTTCAAATTCTTCTGCGGAATTGCTTTCAATAAGCTTTATTGCGCTTGGAGTAAGCATTCTTGTCATACTTATGCATTCATTTTCTACAAAATTATTTCTCCAGAACGGTCCATACCATTGTCTTAGAATGTAGGCCCCGGCAAAGAAAAGCACCAGCATTACAAGAGTAGAAGAACCTACAAGAGCATATCTTATACTGGAATGAGCCAAATATTTAACAGACCATATTGAGGCAAAGAAAACAAAAATAAGTGCGAATACCAGTATATTTCTGAACCTGATGTGAGAAATCTCAACCTCTTCTGAAGTTCTCAAAAATCCAACTCTGAGTATATATTTTACTCTTTCACGATTATATAGAGGTATTGCAGCTTCAATCAAAGAGGTTCTGCCTGAAGGTTCCTTAAAAGGTGTCATAATAAGGAACTGAGCCTTCATAGCTTCTGCTTCAGCAGTTTCAAATATTCCTACTGGAAGCGCATACCCTTCCGAACGCGCAAGAATTGAACCGTCACTCAATTGAACAACAGCATATGCAATAGAATTTTCAGCCAAAACATTAGACAGCTTAGAAGTTATATCAATTCTTCGGTCTAATAAATCAGTGATTTCATGAGCAAGCGACTTGGTAAGTTCAACTCTCCTTGCATTAAAGCTATGCTTGGTTTCATTTTCGTTGGAAACAGTAAAAAAGACTGCAAAAACGAGAAATATCAGAATAAAAACAAAAGCTAATGATTTTTCAAGCAAATCAGAGCTGCGAATTATTTTCATAATATATCAAAGACCATCTCGTCTGGCCATTTTGATAAAAATATCTGCCAAATCAGGATCGAATTGAGAACCTTTACATCTTTCTATTTCTTTTAACGATTCATCCATCGTCAAAGCCTTACGATAAGGTCTGTTGGTAGTCATTGCATCATAGGTATCAACAATGCTGACAATACGGGCAAGATAAGGAATTTCATCTCCCTTTAAGGCATCGGGATAGCCCTTACCATCGTATCTTTCATGATGATGTTTGATTATAGGCACAATATTCTGTAAAAATTCAACATTACCGAGTATAGAAACCCCTACAGTAGGATGCGACTTCATAACAGCAAATTCATCATTATCTAGTCTGCCAGGCTTATTAAGAACAATCTCCGGGATTCCTATCTTTCCAATATCGTGAAGCATTGCCCCAAGACGTATTTTTTCAATATCATCTTCACTTACACCGGCTTCCTTAGCCAATTTAACGGAAAGTGAAGTAACTCTGTCAGAATGACCCTTGGTATAGCTGTCTTTGGCATCTATGGCATTTGTAAGTGCAGAAAGAGTATCAAGATAAGCTTTTTCAAGATTGTTGAACAGTTCTGCATTCTGGATAACAAAAGCAATCTGACTGCCCAATATCTTCAACAGGTCCATGTCTTCATACGTATATAAAGCATTACGATGCTTGTTAGCTACCTGAATAATACCAATGAGTGTATCTCTAGGCTTCAAAGGAACAATGAGAGAATCCTTCAATACAATTCCCTCGATTTTATTTATTTCTGAAGCAGCAAATTCTGAGCCATCAAAGCTATTAATAGTCTTTACCTGACCGCTGGCTCTTACTGACTTAATCAGTTCTGTATATCCATTCGGTGCGTCAGAAATAAACTTATCATTTTTCCCTTCACCGGTAAAAAGCCTTACCATATAAGGCCAATCAAGTTTGTCATGGAATAAATACAAACATGCAACGTCGCTGTCAGTGCCTTCACTGGCTATAGGAAGGAACTTATCGACCAAAGGTTCTAAATCGCGATTGGTAACTATTTCGCGGCCAAGAATAAATACATTGGAAAGCACAAGCAAACGTTTGAACATTCGTTCATAAAGAATAGCACTTTCTAATGAAGAAGCTGCTCTTGAAGCCAAAACCGGCAATATTTCACAAACATTATCAGGAGCTTCTGAATTAAGCTTGAGACCAATAACACCAAGCATTTTATGTCTGCGAACCAAAGGAAGTAGAATGAAATCATCCATAGAGATAATTTCTGATTCAGTTTCCTGCCAGCGTGCGTATTCTTTTTTGAAACTGGCTCGAAGCTTTTCCATCTTTTCTTCAAAAATCAGGTTACTTACACGTATATCAAGTTCAGACGGGTCTTTACCTGTTAAAGAAATAAAGGAGGAATCTGCTTTGCAAATAACAAGAACTTTTCTTAGAATTGCCTTCAAAAGTGAGTCTAATTCTATGAAAAAGCCAGTTTCATCAAGGGTTAATAACTCCTTGATCTGTTTTTTTAGAATCTCATTTTCCTGTTGGAGAGATTCACTGCTTGGCATTGGTGCCGAAGGTTTTAGCCAGTCAATATTGAACATAGTATAATTCTACCATTAAAAGAGTATTTATACAATCACTCTTCAACTATTATACGTCCTTCAATTTTTAATACTATTGGTGCCTCAACACTTGCAGAAGCAATATAATCCTTAACCGCTTCACGCTGAGAACCAAGTTTTGTAACTTCTGTGCCTCTTGTAAATGGGATGTAATTATCTCCACCATCAGCCAGGAAGTTGTTTGTAACAACTTTATAGACCTTATCTGGAACAATATCTTCACCATTTATTTTAGCCTTAGTAAGCTTAGAATCATTTCTGCTCTTATATTGATATGCATATTCAATACCTGAAACCTGCAGAATACCACGTTGTCTGGAGGCAGAAATACTTAATGCTTCAATAATATCAGAGCCCTTCATATTCATTGTAACAAGCCTGTTTGCGAATGGCATTACAGTATACAAATCACCCAAAGTAAACCTGCCTTCACTTATATTGTTCTGAATACTGCCACTGTTCTGTAATGCAATTTCAGCATCAGTTGCAGCTAGCATTGCATCTGTTACAAGATTACCTATTGGGCATTCACTAAAGAATGACCTTGAATATTCTGCAGCGAAATTGCCTATAAAAGTATCTCTTTTTGCTCTAATGGCCGCAGTAGCATCGTCGACAATCTTTGTCATTTCAGGATCTTCATCGTATTCTGCCATGTTAGTGGCAATTCTTCTTGATGAAATACCAACAACTTCAACAGGTCTTTTCTTTGTAATAGCAAGGCTGAGAATATCTATTTCCTTAGTCTGGTTATAAGAACTGATGGAATATACAATCACACCATCCTTTGCAAAAGGAACAGCTTCTTCCATATCTGCGTCAAGCATAAAACAGATATCTGGTGAAGCAGAGGCTATAATTTTCCACTCATCGGCAGAAATATATTCTTTATTATATTGAGTAAGTAAGGCAACAACATCAGCGCCCTTTTCTCTTAAGGAATCTACACGTTTTTTCAGCACCAGTTCAGGTTCTAAGAAGCTTAAGCCTTCTATTGTTTCCTTCGCAACCAAACTAGGTGTATTTACAGGACTGAGTCCCAGCAAACCTATTTTTAAATCATTTGGCGCATCTAATAAAATTTCATCTGAAAAATAATCGGGAGTCTTTCCGTCTGCGGTATTTGTAACATTGGATGTTAATAGCTTAAAACTGTTGGTCTTAGCTATTTCTGCTAATCTTTCCTTGCCAAAAGAAAAGTCAATATTACCGATAAGCATAGCATCTAACTTCATTGCATTAAAAGCTTTTACAACAGCTTCACCCTTAGTCAGATATGCTTCAGCAGTGCCTGATAATTCGGCACCCAATGATACAAAGCAATATGGCTCACTCTTTGCCGTAAATGAAGCAATCTCTTCTTTTAAAACAGAAGACATTAAAGCTGCTCCACCCATGGTTTTACCCTTATAAGGCTTAAACTTGGCTACCTGGGGATATAAATGAGCGCGTCCCAAACCGGTCACAACAAAATGACAAACTCTGTATGGGCTAGGATAAACAAGCCATACTACTGTTGCTATTAAAACAAATATTGTAAAAATCAGAAAAGCCCGGCTTAGTTTTGCATTCATAAATACAACTCCTAAAAACATATTAGAGCCTATTCAAATGCAAATCAAGAGATTTTTAGCATAAAAAAAAGACCACCCTTTACGAGTGGTCTTTTTTTTACTAATTATTAGTAATTAGCCAATTCAGAAAGTCTCTTGCCATATACGGCTTTTTCTTCTTCAGTAGAAGCATTGTTAGAACCGTGAACGATACCGGCACGGATTTCAACAACTACGTCTTTTACAAGAGAGCGGCTCTGTGGATCAAGAGCTTTCAGTCTGCCGAGGAAGAAGTTGTAATACTTACCAGTCTGACCGTTGTGAGCCTGAATATCCCATACAACGATTCTGGCGAGGAGGCTGGCGTCATCTTCACGAGCTTCGTAAGTAGTATTAACATCTTCAGAAACTTCTACAGAGTAATTGATGTTAGCATTAGCAGTTCTCTTGAATTCGTTAATGCTCTTAGACTGATTAACGATATCGTCCATCAACATACCCATAGTTCTAGTAGAAACTTCATTGTCGAAACTGAACTGTTCAGCAGCCTGGCTGGTCTGTTCACTTTCCTGACTAGTCTGTTCAGACTGTTCAGAATCACCGTTTTCTTCGGCTGGAAGTTCTGGAAGAGCTGGATCTTCGCCTGCTACTGGGGTTTCTTCTGGAGTATCAGAAGTTTCGAAAGAATTACCGTCACCAGACAAGCCCTGATCATCATTTGATGGAGTACCAGTGAAGTAATTGTCTCCACCGTTGTCACCACTAGCGCTCTGGCTTGCAGTGTTTCCACCAGCGGCTGGCTTACCAGCGTTAAGCTTTCTCCAATGGCCCTTTATATACTTACCATTTTTGTCATAGTGGCCGCAAACCCATACTTTGTTCTTCTTACCTAAGAGTTTCTGCTTAGCCCATACGCCAGTATCCATAATACCGTTAGTAACCTTAGCACCAGCGGTCTTGATACCCATTTCAACCTTCTTAGCAACGGTCTTTACGCCGTTCTTAATAGCGGTTGCTGTCTTAGTAGCAGCTTTCTTAACTGCCATGGCTGCCTTGTGGGAAGCTTTCTTAATAGCATTACCAACTTTGGCGAAGAAGCCCATCTGTTTCTTTCCAGAACCAGGGCCTGCGTATACATCTGTTGTAGAAAGGATCATGCAAAGCATAGCAACGAGTGCTGCTGTTTTTGTCCAAGATTTAGACATATTTTCCTCCGTTAACAAAAATAGTAAACCTTACAGATAATATAAATAATATCTTCTTATGTACCTATATTACTGAATTTGTACAATTAAGTTTACAGAAAAATTCACGAAACCGCAAGTTTTTAATACATATTTTTTTATTTTTATTTGAAAAGTTTTTTGAGACCTTTTCCTAACTTGCTTCCAACATCACCAAGTTTATCCGTAATTTTTTCTGCAGCCTTTTCAACTTTGTCTTTTGCTCCACCAAGATTATTCTTTTCAAGAATTTTGTTGAGTTCATTCTTAACAGATTTCTTAGCAATATCAGACAAAGGCAGGTCGATACTTGGCGAAGTCAGGCTTCCCTTAACCTTACAGCTAAGATTCAAGGTTTCTGAATTGCCAAGGAGTTCATTCAAATAACCACTGTCACAGGTTTTCTTTCCAAGCTCAAAATCAAGATTGCCATCGAGAGTTGTATCAAGTCCTATACTACCTCTATATACAACTTTGTTGTCCTTAGAAGAACCCATTGTGTTGTTTGAAGAAATTCTTCCGTCCGCTATTTCGTAATCACCTGCAAGATTTTCAATAGTGCCGGAGGCAAGAGAAGGCTTTTTAAGCTTATCAGCAATCTTCTTGATAACATCAGGTGAGTCATAGCTACCCTTGGGCATTGCCAGACTAGCCTTACCATTTATGCTATTAAGTCCGGTAGTGTTACCTGAAAATTTTGCAGTACCGTTTATTCCACCTTCAAGTGTCTTGTGATACTTCGGATCCGCATTAACCTTAAGGAATTCCTGAGTCATAAGCTGGTTAATATTAGCGTCAACATCAAACAAAATTGGTTCTGATGCCAGATTTACCTTAGCCTTTGCGGTTATATCACCTTCAAAAAGCTTTAATGAAGCTGTAGCAACATCAAGCATGTTATCACAATATATTGCTCTAGCAGTCAGCTTCTGATACGGGAATTTCATAGATTCGCCGCCTTCAGTGATAACTGCTGTTACAGTTCCAACCGGAACATTGGCCATAACATCAACTTTTATTTTTTCTAATGCTCCAGTTACAGTACCGTTGCCTGTGCCATTACCCAAAACTTCAAATCCACTTTCCTTCAGGAAGAAACCAGCAGCATCGGTTACGTCCAATGGAGCTACAGTAAACTTAAAGTTAGTAATAAATTTGGCCCAGTCTTTCAAACTACCAGAAACATTAGCCTTTGAAGTTCCCCAGAAGGCAGTCAGGCTATCAGAATCTAAACCATCATTATTGAAGTTTATGCGGCCATTGATTTTTTCAAGTGGGCGAAGGACTGCAGGATGAGTGAACCTAGCGTCAACAAGCTGTGCTGAACCCTTTATAGCAGGAGCTGAGGTAGAACCTTGCAGACTAGCATTCAAATCTGCCTTACCACCAAAATCCAATTCCGGATCCATATCAGGAACAAATGCCCCGATAAGCTTTCTTACTTCTGCCAGGTCAGTTCCTTTAACATTAGCAACTGCAGCTACCTTCATATTCTTGAAATCACTTACAGTGCCATTAAAATCAACTTCACCGCCTAAGAGTCCTGCCTTAATATTGTTCAAAACAAGCTTATCTGTGTCAGCAGTAACAACACCATTAAAATCTTTTACAACAATACCATACTGTGAAACGTCAGCATAAATTTTCTTAGCAACAATCTTCCCGCTCGGCTTTGGATCATTAACAGTTCCGCCAACCTTCAAATCGATATCAAGATTACCTTTATATTGTCCATCAGTTACTGGAAGTCCGAACAAACCATTAGCAAGCTTTGAGAATTCGCCTACGTTAATATTACCCTTTGCGGCACAGTCAAAACCTATATCCTTCTGATTCTTAACTGTTCCGTTAACCTTGAGTGATGCTCCTACACCTGAAGCAGCAAGACTTTCTATGGTAACAGAACCAGTTTCCATACCCACACCACTGAGTCTGATATTCATATCATCAATATTACCAGTAGCTGAGGTTGATTTTTCAGTCAGTTTTATATTCTTGGAGTTTATTGTTCCGTTCAACCTCAAAGAATTCAAGTCGGAAAGCTTTCCATTAACATTGCCTTCCATAGCTATGTTACCTTTTATAACCAACTTATCCATATTACTGCTTAAATATGATTTCAAGTTCTTTAAAAGGTTTTCAATGCCAATATTTACGCCAAATACAGAATTCAAAGTCATATCATCAAGAGAAAGAGATAAGCTCTGAAGCTTAACATTTGTATCAGACAAAGCAACTTCGAAATCAGTAATCTTTACCTTATTACTATTATCATAGGCTATATTACCCTTTTGGATAACTATTTTTTCAGGAACATAGCTTGTTGTAACTTCAAGCTTCTGTGGCATCGCAACCGCAGTCAGTTCCATTGGCTTATCACCATCAAGACCAACCTTAACATCAGCACCTATAGTTCCGCCAGAAAGGTTCAAACCATATTCTGGCGGAACATACCCTTTAACTATTGGCCATACTTCGGAAACATTAACAGAAGATACATTTGCCACAGCGTTAAGCTTTAAAGGTGACATCTGAGGCATATCTGCATTACCTTTTACAGTTAACAAGGGTTCGATATTTACGTCGTAGCTCTTTACTTCTACAGCATTACTGTTAATATTATATTCAACACTGGCCCTGACAGTAGAACCAGTAATCTTGCTAAGGTAATTCTTATAATCTTCAGGAACATATTTTCTAACTTCATTAATGTCCGTGACCTTAAGATTTACATCAGCAACAGTTCTTGAAGGCCAATACAGATTGCCCGTGGCATTAACTGAAGCCTTATCAACCCATTCTGCATCAATTTCGTATGGAAGGCCTGAAGAAACAAGAGAATAGCTTATTGCAGCCTTATTGAGTCTTACATTATAGTTGCCTTTGGAAGCATCATCAATGTAGTTCAGACGAATATCATTTATTTCAAGGCTTTTGAACGGGAAATTTATATTATTCAAATCCAAAGAGGACTTGCTGTCATTATTTGTCTTTGCAACATCATTGCTTTTTATAGCCTTCATTTCTAATAATGTAGATGATGAAGCAACACCAAGATAATCAATAACTATATTGCCGGTTAATGCTGAGAAAAAGTCTGGCCTTACTCTTACGGAAGCAATATAAGAATCAAGCTTCATATCAGCAGAATCGGTTGCAATATGAATATTAGTCAATTCTATTGATGGGAAGCTAATACCTATTTTTTGGAAGCTTACATCCATATTAATAGCTTCGCTAACCTTCTGGTTTACAAGCTTTTCAAAATTACTATCACTCGTCAGCTTGTTCAGCACATAAAATATAGCTATACCAACAGCTATTGCCATAAATAAACAAAATACGCCAAATACTTTTAGATAAAAACGCCAGCCCCTTTTTTTCTTAGGCTTTACTGCAATATTTTCGCTTTCTACTTTATTATCTATGGTCTGAGTGTCGTTTTGTGTGTCGCTCATTATTGTGCCTCCAAATATATTTTGTGAGCAATGTACCATAAAGGAGCAATAAAAATAAAGAGTCTTTACAAGAAATTAATATTTGAATCAAATCTATAATCAAAAATGCCGATTAATAGTGAATAGATATTGCTATGATTATCGGAGGCTGCATGCTGCGACGCAGACTATATATAAAAATAAATAGAAAAGTGAATCGTCTTTATTCGCTTATTCTGTTAATGATGGTTTTCCTATTTAACGGTTGTTCAGCAACTCACAAAGGTGACCTTACCTTTAACACCCCTGAAGGTGACACCTTTAATATTTCTGGGAAAATAGTCCTTACCGATATCGTTGAAACAGATTCTGCACGCACCTCACTAGCAACCATCTCCGATTTTACATGCTTTAAAGTAACCGCCGGCGAAGTTTCGACCAATGCAGATAAAAATGGTTACTTCAGCTTGAAAGGTGTTCCCTTTTCTGATTCGCTCGTTATAAAGGCAGTTGCAAATAAAATCGGACTATTATGTAGAATTACACCGGAAGAAATATGCTATTCCGATTTAACCGCATTAGAAATTAATCTTGATACCACCTCAGAAGCATTGGTCTATCAGCAAGGACTCCTATTAAAAAAGAATCTAACTCCTGCCGACATCAGAGCCAGGGAATACGAAAGCGGCATGGCTGAAGTGCAAAAAGCAGTAAAGCTTGCAATGCAACTTCCCAAAAGTTCAATACAAACCACACAGCTTGATATAGCCGCAGTAGTTTCTGCAGCCAAAGCAGTTGCACTTAACTGCACAGAACGTGATTCTGTCCTGAGAGACTCAAACACAGTAGTAAAACACGCTTTCCTCAGAAACGACCTGGATTTGATAAAGCTTTATATTTCCCCATCCTTCGGCAATGATTGGGATTCCTCTTCTAATTGGGGCGATGTCATTGGTTATTTTGGAGAAATGTTTTCCAAAGGTTATTTTAAAAGCTTCAACTGGGAAGTTAAGGATATTGAACTTCTTGAAGACAACAAAGCCCGAATTCGCACAAAGGTCAGCGCGATAATAATGAACAGAAACGACGAAGTTGAATTAGACCGGACCTGGGAATTCGATGCAATGTGGCGTCTTGAAGGCACAATCTGGAAACTCTATAGAAATATGCCATATAGACCAGGTCACCCGACTCAGGCTGATGCTGACAGCCGATGGGGTGAAATTGCAGCTGTTTTTGTAGAGCTTCAGAATGCAATGGAAAAGGAAGACCTTAACACTATTTCAAACAGGGTTTCCGAAGCCTTCAGAAATGAATTTGATGGAAACAGCACAAAAAGTGACCTGATTCTTACAGCAACAAGCCGTTTCAACAGAATGGATGTAAAGGTTTCAGAATACACTATCGATTCAATACAGTTCACCACATCAGAAGAAGCCAAAGTTACATGCCATGGTCGCATTAAGGTTATTAATATTATAAAGGGTGTTGATATTGATAGTGGCGAAGTCCAGGCAAAAATAACCTTACATAAGGAAGATGGCATGTGGAGAATTTATAGAGATATGCCATATAAATTCACACATCCGACTACACTGCAGTAAATAAATATCCACCCGCGTAGCGGGTGGTTTTTCATTTTCGGGCATAGCCCTAATACTACTGGCTACGCACAAGTGCGTTAAGTATTGGCCTGCCAGCCATGCAACTATTACTTGCCACCCATAAATGGGTCTCTTGGA
>JAZRWI010000048.1:0-25172 GCA_045599645.1 Candidatus Avigastranaerophilus sp. | reverse complement strand
AGAAAAATGGCTTTAACAATGCTTAAAACAGAAGAAACTTTTAAAGCCAGCATTAATGCCAAAATGTTAAAAGCATGTCGTAAAACTGAATACCTCGAAAAAGTGCTTAACATCTAAAAAAAGTTTGCGTTTGCCCTGATTCTTTATTTCTTGCCTATTTTTCTGCGGTACATTATAATTCAAAATAAGGGGTAATGTATCTTTAAGAGGTTTTATCGTGTTTAAAAAGTGGCTTCGCAAAAAAGGTTCGGCATATTTGATGGCCCTGGGTGTTCTTGGGGTATTAACTATTGTCGGCGTAATGGTTTCTAAGATGACCACCTCTGGTCGTTGGAATACTATTTTAACAAGCAATGAAAAACGTGCTGAAGAATGTGCAGAAGCTGCTTCTAATATGGCATTTAAAATCGTTAAGGATAACATGAACGATTATGGCTGCTTTTGGAAGCTTTTTTCAAAGCCTACAGAATTACTTCACAGCTGGTTTTTATATTTCAGACTACCAGCAGTAGTTGCTGAAGCATATTGTGACCCTATAAGTTTTAAGGATGCTAAGGCTAATGGCTTTGACGTTCAGTTAGACCTTTTTAATAATGCATTATTTAAACCTCTCTACGAAGTCGGTATGACTTATATATATGATACCGTTTCGCCAGACCCCAAGGCTCCATTGGCTCCACTGAAAAGCATGTGCGAATCAATGGGCGGACGTGTAAGAATCACTACCTCTGGCAGAATCAAAAAAGCTTTTGGTATTCTTGCTGATGGTCCTGATTATATCGTTGGTGGGGTTGAAGTTCCTTTGCGTAAGGTAACTGGTTTTCTTGGCAATCTTTTTGATAAAGTAAAGATAAAAGGAACAGAAATTACTACAAAGGTAGAAGGTAAGCTTGGTAAGAGTCTAACAAGTGATGAAAATGAGCAACCGAATATAGACCTTTTGAATTTCTTGCCTGATAAGCCTCTTCTTAAGGCCCCTGATATCAAAGATTGGACTGTTATTGTTGAAGGTTTTCCAGCACCGATTGGTTGGTTATTGCAACCTATCATCGATAAAGTATTTGAAAAAATATGTGAAGCAGCAGATTTAACACCACAAGGTCTGGCAAAGAAAATTTTTAAAGATACCTTTCAGTTCAGTATAGATTTCAGTGCTATTACGAGCAGGATTGAAGAAGCTATTCATAATTGTTTACCAGAATGTCTTCAGGCTTTTGCCGGAAACATTAGCTGGGATGTTACAGTTGAAAAACAGGGCGTTTTTGAGATAGAAACCGTAGTAGAATATACTCCAAATTATCCTGATGGTAAAACAATTGTAAAAAAACTTATAACTCAGCGTGAATTCAGAGTTGCAGACATACAGCCTGTTGCTCCGGACTATACATTTTTCCTGGCTAATTCAACACTTCTATATGAAAATGCCGGTTTGGAAAATTCAGACAACTGGCAAGGCGATGACAAGATAAGCTGGAATGATGGTAATGGTGATATGGTTATTCATAATATGCCATCATTAAAAACAATTTGGGATTCTCTAAAAAGTCTCTTCTCTTTTGACCTCAAAGAACTTTGCAGGGAACTTCAGTTGCCTGGTCTTGTAAGAGTTAATGGGACTAAAAAGATGCCGCTTAAGCTGACAATGTTCCCGAAGCTTTCGTTAGACGTTGAATTTTTGAAGAAAATGGAAATAGCCAGCTTGCTCTTGGGGCATAAGGATGGAAAGACTGATTGTCATGATTCTCACCCATCAGGTGATAGTGATGATTCTCATCAGGTTATTCCGGGTATGGATAGTGTAACTTATAATTTCCTGGCAAAGGGAAAGCCTTTTGATTGGGGTTATTTTGGCGGCGGTTCACCTGGTGGGGTAGGTTCTTATTGGCTGCCTATTACTCCAAGATTTGGTAGAACATTATTGTTTGGTAATTTCCATTTGGAGTTCCCTTTCTCTTTACGCGCAGAAGGTTATCTTACCAAGATTTACAGCCATATTAAGATGCTGCTGGTTAAGATTTATATACCTCCTATTCCTATTATTGGTTTCTTAGGAATGGACGTTCCTATCCCATGGTTATGGGCTACAGCGCATGAAGAACCATACGGTTTCTGTGGTTATCCTCCATATGAAAAGGAAGATGACGCAAAAGAAGCTTGGGACCCGAAAGAAGCTGGTAATTTGCCTGCTAATATTTATTCTCCTGCTCAGTATCTCAAAAAAGCCAGCTATTTCTACAATTCATCTGCTGAATTCAATAAGGATATTGATAACAGATCAATCGAATATAATGGTCAGAAGACTTTTATATGCGATGGTATCACATTCGTTAACGATAACCTGAGATTGAAGAAAATGCATGTAATGGGACGTGGCATGATTATATCAGCAGCCAATATTCATATTGACGGCGATATAACACGTGAAGATTTTGACAAGGACGGCAATGCCACCATATTCTCTATTGTTGCTAGAAATGGCGCAGTAATCAGTGGCTTTTCCAAACGAAGCATTACTGCTTGTGTTTTTGCTGATAGAGGTGTTCAGATTCCTATGGGTGGTGGTTTAACCATTCATGGTAATCTTTGCGTAAATAGATTTAACCGTTCTGATATTAATGGTAATCTTGATGTCTATTATGAATCATGCCATTGTAGAAGTTCTTTACTTTCTATGGTAAAGCTTATCTCAAAGTATGATCCTACAAGATATTATGTAACATTTAGCTCGAAACTGGCTTCTTTCCAGTTCGTAAAGCCATATTGAGGCATATTATGAAAAATAAACATGGTGTAACCCTGGTTGAAATCACATTAGCAGCCCTTATTCTTGTAACGGCCATTATTCCTCTTATTACAATGACACACGACGATGCTACAAAGGCTGTTGAGACAGAAAAAATACAAATGGCCGAACGAATTCTGGAAAGCGTTAAAAGCGAACTTATGACAACCAAATTTAACGTTTTCTATGAACGTGGTGAATTGGAAAACCCAGACAAGAACTATGCCGGACCATTTGTGCTTTCAGATGGTTATTTCCCATCTGCTTTATCTGAAGTAGTAAAGGTTCAGCAGCAATATAAGGATTTTGAGGTTATTGGAACCTGGAGCTATGTGGTTGATGATTCTGGAAAACCGGATAAAACCATGGTGCAGGCAGAAGTCTCTTGTTCTTTTTCGCGTCCGGTTCCTGGGCACGAACCAATAATCAGAAAAAAAGCATTTTTGATTGTTAAGCCTTGATTGGAGCATAATATGAGAAAAATAAAAGGTATTACCCTTGTTGAAATAATGGTAACAATTTTCATTTTAGGGATTATTTCTGTTCCTATTTATTTTCTTCTGGAGGATTCTACCAAAAAAGGCAATATTGCTGTAGCAAGAGACAACATTAAGCAGGAAGCAAATAAAGTATTTGCTGTTCTTGAAAATGACATTACGCAAGCAAGAAAACCAGATGAAGATGATAGAGCAAAAGGTGTAACATCTTTGACTTTTACTGCTGATACTGTAAGCATGCAGGTAAGAAGACCTGAAGCTGAAGAAGAAGAAAAAAAGTTCAGCAAGATGTTTACTGGGGTAAAGCAGAATAATGAATTGAAATATCGATTCAATAAGCCGCAGCTACATAGATTCTTAGGTAATAAATGCTGGCTGGTATCTAAAAATGTAGAAGAATTTGATATATCACCATCAATTGATGGTTCTGCAGGTAAATACGTTGTCAGCTTAACTATGAAAGCAAATATGATAGGCTTAAAACCAGATGAACAGCCAACCTATCATCAGGAAAAAATAATAGTCTGCATGGAAGAAGCCACTGAAAAGAATGACCCATTCTGGCGCGAAGTTGGCGACCTGAACAAGTTCTTTGTTACCGAAGGAAATATTCTTGCTGGTTTAAAGGAAGACGCAAGCCAGCTGATAGAAAATTTCGCTCAAACCTTTGGTGATGCTCTGGGAGATATCAAAAGCATGACTATCGGTGAACTTAAGACTGTCATCACAGATTTGAAAAAGAACCTTTTAGATGTTAAAACAAATATTGCTGATATCAATAAGGATATTAAAGATCTTGATTGGGAAGCAATGTATGAAAGAAACGGTGTCTGGGGTGAGATTGGTGGATTCTTTACCGGTAATACTAACAAGAAAAAAAGAGAAGCTGCAAATAAGGTAAAGGAAAAAATAGCCGGTCTGAAATCTTTGGATGATTTTGCAAAAAATTCTTTTGAAAGTATTAAGTCTAGTGCCAAAAAGGGCATGGATGAAACAGCTATCAAAGCTATGTATGATTCTAAGAAACAGCTTTATGAAGCAAGAGCACAGATTGTAGAAAACATTGAAAAGGTTAAAGCTGAAACTGATGAAGATTTGGGAATCGGTGATCTTACTGATTTGCTTACAGACTTGTAATAGATTTTCAAATTAATCTAGTAAAAATTCAAGTGCGAGCTTTGATTTAAAAAGCTCGCTTTTATTTTGGAAATCAGGATTTATTCCCTGTTTATCAAGTGCTGCAGCAAGAATAGCTGTAGTTGTAGCCATTTTTGCATCTGAATTTGTAATATCTGTTTCGCCTGTATAAATTAAGCAGGCTTGATATATTTCTGGATTTGGTGATTCTCCGCCACCTTTGTTCCAAAGTGTTCTGGCTTTTTCTAAATTGCGCTCAAATTTCCAAGCATAACAAGCAGATAAGAAAATTGTGTCGTTAAAATATAGATTGTTTTCACTTAGAAATTTTAATTCTTTAATTACTGTCTGCCATTCTTTTATATCTACAAAATCTCCGGAAAGGGCAATATTGGTAAAACCAACTATTTTTATTCTTATTGCCTGAAGATTTGTGGGCTCTTCATTTAAAACAAGATTTGCCCATAAAATCTGTTCTTCATCATAACCAAGTCTGGAGCAGGCAAATGCATTTAATAACCGATCTTCCTTCCAGGTTGATTTGTCATTGGCTTCGAAATATCCGGAAAAAGAAACCAGACAACAAATTGATGCAATAATGACATTTTTTAAATTAAATATTTCAGTAAGTTTTAATCTGAAAATACCAGAACCAAGAATTACCAGCAATGGGGTTATTGGCAATCTGAACCGTGAACTGACGTAAAATGCAATAATTCCAAGACTTAAGAAAAAAACAGAAATTATTGTTATATTAAATTTTATTCTATCTTTATTTTCTAATTTTAAATTAGCGAAACTAATAAATAATAAAAGAATTAATATCCCAAAGCAGATAGGGTTATATTGCAGAGCTGGTGTAATCGATTTATGAAAGCTAAACGTTTTATTATTATATTGTTCAAAATTATTAAATAAATAATATATTTTTTTTGCAATTAATTTAATCCAGTTTCCTGGATTTGATGCTATTTCTGAAATAGTTTTATTTAACCAGAATTTATTAAATTCATTGATATTAAATGGTGGTTTATTTCCTGTCTCTTTCGAATAAATAAGCTCTGCTTCAAGTCTGGCTGGATTTGTACCTATGGCGCGATCTGGCAGTTGAACTGTCTGTCGGTAATATTTGCCGTTAGCATGTATATTATTGGCTGAATAAATGTTTGATGCGCCTTGCCAAGGCAATAATTTAAATTGTCCTGAATGGTTATAGCATGCTAAGCCACCTAACAGCATAATAAAAGCTACTGCAAAAACAGATAATAAAGAATTCTTGTATTTATTTTTATTATAAACAGGGTAGGCTATATAAATAATACCAAAAGGCAGTAGGTTACTGCGCATTAAACCGCCTATTCCCAGTAGAATGCCACTAAATATATAGTGCTTCTTTTCTTCGGAATCAATAGCTTTTAAATACGTATATAGAGCACCAACCATAAAAGTCATGGAAATAGTTGTATCTAATGGCTCGGCTGCAAAAAATACAGCTGGTGGATACAAACCGTAAATAAGAGTTGAAGCTATTGCAGCATAATCATTTTTCCAAAGATTTTTTGTGCAAAGAAAAACCAATAAAGTGCTGATGAAATGAAATACTAAACCGAAAAAGCTTGCTATAAGAAAAAACTCTTCGGGATTGTCAAAGCCGAGTGAGCATGGTATTGATAGCAATGCTGGATATAGCATTGAACGGAAAAACGGTTCTTTAGGTAAAGTACCAGCAGAAATAAGAGTTGCTAGTGTAATGTTTTCGGCTCCGTCCAATACAGGAGTTTGTCCTAATGGGGTTCTCCAAAAATAAAATAAATAAAGCAACCCATAAATAATTACTATGGCAAATGCAATTTTTATGTGTTGCTTCATTGATTAAGCTGCCTGATTAGCAGGCTTTTCTGTGGCTTGGATTTCTGTTGTATTATTGGCTGTTGCACTTTTAAGAAGTCTTGCACTGTTTAGAACAACAAATACAGGACCAAGATTGTGCGCTACAGCACCAAATATTGGGCTAATGAAGCCGGCAGCAGCCAAGAGCATCATGAAAATACTGAAACCCGAACCAATAAGAATATTCTGATTTATTATTCTTCTAGTAAGACTGGAAAGCGTGAACATTGTTGGCAGATTTGCCATATTCCCGCCGTTAAGAGCGATATCCGCATTCTGTATAGCGATATCTGAGCCACCGTGTGCAATTGCAACGCCACAGTCACTTGCTTTAAGTGCAAGAGCGTCATTTATACCATCACCAACGAACATTACTCTGCGCCCTTCAGCTTTCTTAGCGTTGATAAAATCAAGCTTATCTTGAGGAACACATTCTGCAATAACTTCGTCAAAGCCAAGCTGTTGGCCAATGGCTTCACCAATCTGTTTCTTGTCACCAGTAAGAAGAACAAAGTGTTTTACACCAAGCTCTCTGATGTCGCTAATAGCATTTTTCATTTCTGGTCTTGGTTTGTCAGAGAAGAAAATTTGACCGATAATCTGCTTATTGCTGGCTATCCATACAGAAATAGCACTATCTGATTCTGAAGCTGCAGGAACTGATGAAAGTCCAGTATCTTCGCATATCCAAGCTTGTTTTCCAAGATAATACTTCATTCCGTCTTTTTCTGTAACAACGCCTTTACCGTGAATTTCCTGCTGACCAGTGTGAACAGGAATTTCAACGCCATTTTTGTGCATGTATGCTATGATAGCTTCTGAAACCGGATGGTGTGAACCACTGGCGCACAAGGCTGCTTGTTTTAAAAGATCATCTTCTTGTATGTCTGTTTGTGGAACTATTTTTTCCAGTTCAAGCTTTCCGAGAGTTACAGTTCCTGTTTTGTCGAATACCATTGTGTCTATATCTGAAAGGATTTCGAGGAATGCAGTATTCTTTATCATGATGCCGAACTTAGAGGCATGAACAAGGGCGGCAATCATTGCGGTCGGGCTGGCAAGAATCAATGCACATGGGCAGCTCAATACAAGAATTGCCACAGCACGATTGATATCACCGGTTACAAAAAGTGTAATCGCAGCAACCATGATAACCAGTGGGAAGTAAAGGTCTAGATATTTTTCTATAATCTTTACTATAGGTGCTTTTGATTTTTCTGCATCCTTTAATAGGGTTACAATCTTGTTGAATACACTGTCTGAAGACAATGCAGTAACCTTTATTAATAGCTTGCCGCTAAGGTTAATTGTGCCTGCGAATACTTTTGAACCAGGAAATGCATCAACTGGAAGAGATTCACCTGTGATAGGCGCCTGATTTATTGATGAATCGCCTTCTGTTACCATACCGTCTGCTGCGATAGTTTCACCAGGATAGCAAACAACTATATCGTCCAGTTTGAGTTCAGACAATTCAACATGAACTTCCTTACCGTCTTTTAAAACTGTTGCGTCATGGGAATTAAGCTTTTGAAGAGAGGCAATAGCTTCTTCAATACCCATAATGCTTTTTTCTTCCAGAAAGTGACCAAATACTAGAATTACAGGAATTATTGTGGCTACAACGAAGTCTTTTTGCATCATTGCAGCGAGAATGGCAAGGCTGACAAGCTGTTCGGTCATGAATTTTGATTCATGGCTGAACAAACCTACAAGGCCGCTCCAGAAAACTGGTATAGCAACAAAAATAGCTGCTATTGCCAGAATTACCTGAGACATCTGCTGCTGTTCCGGGTAAATAAACTGGTATATAAGTCCGGAAATAAGCAATACTATTGCAAAGATGGAGTTGCTTAAACGTAATTTCAGTATGTTGTTCAGACCGACAGAATGAGCATCTTCATGAGAATGACCATGATGGTGACCGCAATTACAGCCAATGATATGCTCATGTTCTTCATGATGGCAACAATCATCGTGGTCATGATGATGTTCCTCATTATGACAACTGCATTCTTCACCGTGTTCATGCTCTTCGTGATGACAAGAGCATTCTGAATCATGATTATGACCGCAGCTGCATTCATGTTCATGATGATGGTCATGCTTGCAATGTTCTTCGTTGTTAATATGTTCGTGTTTTTTCATTAGTCGTCACTTTCATAATAACCGTCTGGAGTGGTTATATTTGTCTGAACAGAGCCATTCATGCCAAGTATCAGACTGACGTTGCCCTTAGCTGTTTTTTCGTCTGGGAATAAGATGACATTGCCTGATTTGGATACCAAACTTTTGAGGGTATTGGTTTTTAGTTCATGGCTGACTTCATCCGGATTCTGAAGGTAGGCATTATACATTTTGTTGAATCTGCCAGCTTCAGCTTCTGCATTAGCTAAGAGACTTTCGCTATAGGACATAGCATTGTTGATTTTTTCTTCGTAAGCACTTTGTGCTTCTGGAAGTTTTGTTTCTTTGCGGCTTTTGGCTTTATTTATGAATTGATGCTGATCTACATAGGCGGACTGAACATCTTCAAAGTCAAAGGCCAAGAATGGAGGAGGCATCATTTCTGAAATTTCAAGTGAAACGATTTCCATACCACATTCTGCGTCATTAAGTTTCTTCTGTACTTGGTTCTTAACCTGCTCTGAAAGCTCTTTTTTATCCCTGGTTAAGATACCATCGATTGTGAAACGGCATGATACGCTGGTCATTTCAGATACAACCAGGTTATAAAGCAAATCATCCTGGGAGCCAATATCGGTCCTGAATCTGAAGATCATTTTTATCGGGTCGTTAATCTGATATTTTACGATTACAGAAGTTTGGAAAATGTTTTCATCACCGGTTATGCAGTAACCTTCAAGAGTTGGGTCTATGGTAGAAATGTTACCAGCTTCTTCTTTGTGGAGATTCTTTTTTGCAGCCAGTTCTTTGATTTCCATCTGTAGAACTTTTTTGGCTGGCAATTTATATACAGCATCAAAAGGACGTGGCAGAGCAAATACCCAACCCGGTTCATGAATCTGGTCTACACCTTCCTGACCTACGATTTTGCCCATGCGCATTACTATTCCTATTTCTTCTGGTTTTACTAATGTGATGCCAGAGAAAAGATAAGCAATGAATACTACGACCATAAAGCCCTTTATGAGGCTCATGAAATCGTTAATAGTTTTTAATAACGGAGTTTGGACTTCCGTTTTGTTATTTTGATTCATTTTCTGTTCCATATAATGCGTCAAATGGAGCCTGATCGCTTCTTAAAATAAATACAGAATTCTTTTCAGACATTTTTTCGATGGCTTCAAGACTTCTTGTAAATTTATAGAAATCTCTGCCTTTTTTGTGAGCATTAGCATATATTTCTGCTGCTTCACGGTCAGCTTCACCTTTTATTTCAGCAGCCTTCCTTGTGGCTTCAGCTGTGATTTTAGCAATTTCAAGATCTGTTTCAGAAAGAATTATTGCAGCTTGCTTACGGCCTTCAGCTCTATATTTTGCAGCATATTGACCACGTTCAGCACGCATCTGCTTAAATATTGCTTCAATATTGTTTTCAGGATAAGCAAGTCGTTTTATACCAAGGCTTTCAATTTCTATACCGAAATTGTCACTAGCTTGCTGTTTTACTGCGGCAAGAATCTTTTCTTCTATTTCAGAAATTTTCAGCTGGCTTGAATCGGTAGAAACAAGATTGTTGAGGTCATAGTTACCAAGGATATTGTTCTTAGAGCTTGATACCATACCTTCAAGCTTTTCTTCAGCGTTTTTGGATGTGCCAACGGCCTGCAGGAATTTTAATGGGTCGTTAACCTTCCAGATAATGTAAGAAAGCAGAATTATTGATTTTTTGTCTCTGGTGAGTGTCTGGGTGAATTTAGTGTTATAGACCTTGCGGCGACAGTCAAAGAAATAAGCCTTGTCTATTGGCCACGGCCAAATCATGTAAGGACCAGCTTCAGTTATAACACGTTCTGGTTTACCAAAATGAGTTATTACTGCACTATAACCTTCAGGTAACGGCAACACCACAGTTTGAAACAATATGAGACTGAATAACAACAGAGCTAGCATTATTCTTAACCAGTAATGCATTTAAATCACCTTCAATTCTGCAAATTTAACAATATGCGGTCATTGGCACGCATAAAGGATTTATCAATAACATAAAGATTTTTTGTCTTAGCCATTTTTTGTAGAGAATCAAGCTTTAATCGGAATTGTTCAAGCTCTGGGTCGGTTTCGTAACCGATGATTCGACTTTCGAAGGACTTGGCTTCACCTATTGCATTAGCAACAGTAGTAGCTGCATAGGCATGAGCATTGTATTCCGTATTAATTCCAAAAGCTTCTTTCATACGAAGCTTATGGATACTTTCTGTGTTGGCTTTAAGAACATACATCTGTTTATCAATCTGGGCGCTTATAACGTCTTCGTATTCTGCAGCTACTTCCAAAGGTGGATGAATAGCAAGAATTACTATTTCTACTGCTGTTACGCCAAGATCCGCTTTGTCTAATTCGACTTGAAGTTTCTTTCTCAAATCAGAAATAAGAGAGTCACGATTCTGGCTGACAATTCCATCAAAGTTCTGAGAAACTGTTGCTGCTGTAAGAAGCTTATAGGTTAAATCTTCAATATAAGCTTCTGGATTTTGAGCTTTGGTTACAAATTTGTAAAGGTCGTGAACCTTATAGAAAAGCTGCATGTCAACAGCAACTATTTCTACACCGTCTCCTACGAGAAGGAAGAAGTTTTCTGTGGAATGGACCTTGGACCAGATAATGTGTTTCTTTTCCGGATCTGGGGTGAAACCAATATTTAAGGTTTTAATCTGACCTGGATTGTATAAAACCATTGATTCAAATGGCCACGGCATTTTGAAATGCATACCTGGTTTGTAGGATTGATTTCCTACTATTTTCCCCATGCGGTAGAAAATTGCTTCCTGGTCAGGTGGGATAATTACGATAGAGGATAAGAGCCAGAATATGAGTAAAGCTATAATAGTAACTGGCTCAACATGATCTATGATATAGCCGGCCATTTCTGACTTTGATAAATCAACACCGGAAATCAATTCAAAGGTTTTTATAAGGCTATGCTTGAAGGAACGGCTTGCTGCAATAATACTGACAAAAAATGGAACTTCGTATTTATAGTCTTTATTGTTTAAATGAGCCGATAAAATGCGGTAATTGTCGAGAAGTCTTTCGCAAACTAAGCAGAATAGATATGCTAATATTACGAAAATTGAATAGTCATGAATTATAAAAAGATTATAAAGATAGCAAGTTTCTTCATCGATGTAATACATTGCGATAAAGAAGACTGCAAATATGAACTGGTAAACAGATAAATACTGAAGCATTCTATACCATTGTGCTTCAGGAATTAATGTCTTGGTGTATTCGTCTTTTTGAGTTGATCTGATGCCAAATACGGAATAAAAATAAAGAATCAGATAAGCACCAGCACAGAATAATCTGGAATTTAAGGAGTCTTCTACGCTTAATCCATGACCAGCGGCCAGACAGATTAATTCTCCTATAAAGGCAGTCCATACAAAGAAGGAAACAAAATAAACTATAGATTTAAGCTTTTGTTCAAGCTTAGTATGTTCATATTTATCTTTGAAAAATTTTGAAACTTTGCTTACTAGCTTAGAATCGGCTTTTATTGAATCGGCAATGCGGTTTAATATTTCACTGCATACCATTATTCCAATGTATAATGTTATGATTAATAGCTTGTCAAGACCAGCAAATATGCCTGAAGCCAATAATATTAGAAGTATTATATTTGTAAGAAGCATAATTATGTACCTTGCAAATAATTTTAGCACGAAAATGAAATTTAGCAATAAAAAAAGCGATTAGGCAAATCGCTTAATCGCTTTTTTATTGGCAAATAATTACATTGCAGTTCCACATTCCGGGCAGAATTTTCCTTCTACATCAGCGCCGCATTTGGGGCACTTCTTTGAAGTCTGCTGAGGAGCGCCACATTCTGGACAGAATTTTGCACCGGCTTTAATCTGAGCACCGCATTTGATGCATGCTACAGTCTGTTCAGCAACATTTGGTTTACCGCATTCTGGGCAGAATTTTGCATTAGCTTTAATCTGAGTGCCACAGCCTTTGCATGTAGTCATTGGAGTCTGAGGAGCCTGAGCAGCTTGTTGCATTGCACCCATACCCATGTTCATGCCGCCCATACCAAAGCCCATTCCCATGCCAACGCCCATACCGGCCATACCATTCTGGTTGCCCGCAGCGGTGTTGAGAGCTTTTAACTGTTCTACGGCTGCGAAATTGCTCATGCTGGTCTGGTCAATAGTGCCAAGATTTTTAATCTTTGCTGCTGCGGCTTTACCTTCGATAGACTGAACGTTGAAGGTTTTGATTAATTCTTTAGTTTCGTCATCGAAATCTGCACTTTCAATGCGGAAATCTGACATTTCAAAGCCCAAAGAAGCAAAATCAGGAGCAACAATTTCAGAAACCTTCTTTGAAAGTTCTACGATATATTTGGAAACCTGACCATAGCCACACTGTGCCTGAGCAAAGGCTGCAGTCATCGGACCGTGTATGCGGCTGATGATGTTTTCTTTTACATCGGCGGCGGTTACTCTTTCTCTGTTGCTTGAGAAGTTATTTATGAAATTTCTGATGTCAGTAATGTGGAATGAGAAATTACCGAAAGCTCTCATGTTTACTGTGATGCCGTATTTTTCGTCATCATATGTAATAGGAGCCTTAGTACCCCATTTCTGGTTTACGAATTCAGCTGTTCTGACAAAGAAGATATTGGCTTTATGTTCAGAGGTGAAATTCTGCATAATGTTCTTGATAGTGGTCCAGAATGGAACGTTGCCAGTACCAAGTTCGAATTTGCCAGGATAATCGTGGATAGCTTTGATTTCGCCTTCATAAACGAAAACAGCAGCCTGACCAGGATTTACTATGAGTTTCGAACCATTCTTCAACTCGTCGTTAGTTCCGTCCCAGCGCCATATCAATAAATCTTCGGAAGCGTCTTTCCATTCAATAACTGATTTGGTTTGATTAGCCCAAAAACCCATAATTTTCCTCCAAAAATAAATATAATAAAAACCTCAAAAAGAAGTATAATAGTTTTTTAGAAATATCGCAAGGAGTCTTTATGAATAAACTGCTAGAGGCACTGAATAAGAATGATGAGGATATGGCTATAGAATTAATAAATTCCGGCGAGGATATTATGGCGACTGACCCAACAGGTGTTACACCTTTGCATTTGGCTTCAAAGCTGGGAATGAAAATAGCTACAGCACTATTGTTGGAAAAGGGAGCTATTGTTGATGCATTAAATATGGATGGCGTTTCACCACTCCACTTGACTGCAGCCCGTGAAAAACCGGAAACATTTGCTATGCTTCTTGCTCATGGTGCTGATCCTAAGAAAGTTGAACGTGACGGCTGGACTCCATTGCATTGGGCTGGGTTCAGAGGTTGTGTTCCCGTTATAGAGCAGTTGCTTAAATATGATATAGAATTGAATCTGCCAGATAACGATGGCTGGACTCCATTGCATCTTGCTGCTCAGCAGAATCATCCAGAAGCTGTAAAGGTTCTTTTGAAGGCCGGCTGTGATGCTAACCTTAAAAGTGATGATGGCATGACTCCATTAGATTTAGCTATTTCTCAGAATAACAAAGAAGTTATTGAAATTTTAAAGAAAGCTATTTCTTGATTTATGATTTAGCAACCTAGTAAATATTGAATAAAGCCAATTAATTGGCTAGTAGCAATGCCAATCAGAAGTATCCAGATCGGTAGTCGGTAGTATTTCATGTCGGTAACACTCTGCGGGTCTTCCTGCTCGCGGTCTGATTGTGGCTGGCTGTCTTCAGAACCGTCATTGTATTCACTGATTAGCTTAGACCACTTACTGAATCCATAAAACATAAATCCGATAAGTAGTATAAATAAGCAGAAATTAAGTATTACTATCCACATTTTTTTGAATTATTTCCTTAAATTAGCTTTTCGTTAAGAAGCGTGCTTTAAAGCAATCAGTTCACTAATTGTTACGAAACGGTAGCCCTCTGATTTGAAAGCTCGTATCAAGGTCGGAAGCATTTTTGCAGCCCCTGGATGTATATCGTGGAAAAGGATAATTCCGCCTGGTTCAACTGATTTCATTACTCGATATAGGATTACGTCTGGATTTTTGTTTTGCCAGTCGCGGCTGTCTGAGTCCCAAAGAACCTGATGCCATCCGTTTTCTTGCAGCATTGTTTTGACTCTGGTACTTGTTGCACCGTATGGGGGTCTTACGATGTGGCAATTTTTACCTGTAATTCCTGTTATTGTGTTCTGGGTTTTGCGAAGGGATTTTAAACCAGCTTCTGTTGTATTCTTTGAAAGGGAAAGATGATTCCAGGTGTGGTTTCCTACATCATGACCTTCTGCTATCATCTGGCAAAGAAGATCTGGGTAGGTTTCTGCACGGTTTCCTACAACAAAGAAAGTACCTTTAGCCCCTTCTTTTCTAAGAATATCAAGAATTTCAGGGGTTAGTGTATGATGTGGTCCATCGTCAAAGGTTACTGCCAGATACTTTTTGTTGTCGGGAGCGTTCAACGAGCGGACAATCCTAACACATTCATCGTAGGTTAAAGGTTTAAATTCTTTTATAGTTTTGTTGGTGTTGTTGTATTTTTTTGTCTTTTTCGGTTGGCTTGAATCTTCATTTTGTCCTGAAATGCCACTAGGATAAATAGGAGTGAGTTCAATGTTACCATAATCGACAGGTGGCTTATAATTGCCAAGAGTCATTGTTGGAATATGCATATTTTTGGCTGCCATCTGCTGATAGAACCCCAACTGTTCAAGCTGCTGTATTGCTGGTTGAAAGTCCGGACACATTAACAGACAGTTTTTGAAGCACTCAGCTGCTTTGGTTATATTCTGGTCTTCTTTTTCCAAAATGCCGAGATTATAGTAAATAAGGTGAGAGCGTGCATGCATCAAGCCTGCTCTGAAAATCATTCTAGCTTCTTCTCGTTTCCCTTTTTGTTTTAAGGCAGAACCAAGATTGTTATAAAGATGGATATAATCTGGCTTTATGCCGATTCCATATTGCCAAAGCTTTATGGCATCATCTATTTGGCCAGCATTAGCATATATTATTCCAAGAGAGTTTATTGATGCTACGTCTCTTGGATTTCTTCTAACGCGTTCACGAAGGGTATTAAAATCCTTTTGTATGTCTGGTGGAGTGTTCTGGTCAAAACTATTACGACCATTGCTTGCAAAACAGCTTTGGCTTATTAATATTATAAATATGGCTAATAGTAATTTCTTAATTTTGATTTTCATCGTAACTTCCATTTAAATACCTAGGACTATTGTATAATATTTTTTCAAAACATTTCCATATATTATTAACATTGTTTTCTTCGTATTCAGAATTATAAAAAGGTGAAGGCAATTTTTGATAAGGTGCTATTTTAGTGATTACATAAAGGCATAGCATTCTTAATATTTCTGAAGTTTTGTTTTGGGGAGACTCCAGGTGATTCTTGATTTCTTTTATTATGAGAGTTCTCTCATCTGGAGGTAACTGATAGCTATAAGGAACTCCAGACAAAAGAAGAAGCTTTTTTATAAAAGGGTCATTTTTATGGCTGTTGGATTGTTTTAATAAATTGTTTGCTCTTTCATTGCAATGTTGATTCTGGCTATTATTTTTCAAATACATGTATTTTTGAAAAATAATTTCATGTAGTAAGGACGTTGTTTCATGATTGAAAAATGGTTCGAATATAAAATCTGCTTTTACTTTGCTATTATTATCTGGACTAATTGTTTTTAAAAAATCGTTTATTTTTTCACCTGTTGTAATGAAGGTTGTAGGCATATTATCGGATAATAAAGCCAATATGTAAGCTGTAGATAATGTTGTGGAGATTTTACCATAACATGGCTGGCTATCAAAATAAAAGGAACCGTCATTATTTTGTAAATTTGTTATTGAAATAAATAAATTATTAATTAAAGTTTTATCGATACTGAAGCCTTTGGTTTGAGCTGATTTTATCGCCATGGCAGCAGGAATCAAAGAATGACAGGAAAAACAATTGTTGCTATTTATTTTTTTGTTTTCTTTTTCTACAATTAATAAAAGATTATCTTCTATATATTTGGTTTGAGAATGAATAGCCTTGAAAAAAAGTGATTGTTCCGGGGTAGGGTCAGAGTATGAATTAATAGAAGTTATTGTTAATTTATTCGTATTTTGTTCTGATTCGGAAAAAATTAAATAATCAGAATTGCCATTACGAGAAAGAATATGCTTGTCTGGACCAATTTCTAATACAGCGATATTGTGAGATAAGTTATCACCCCAAAATGAAGGAGAAAATACCGGTATTTTTATTTCTGAAAAACACCAGTATTCATCAAATAATAGCTTTATATTTTTTGAATTACGTTCTATTGAATATAATTTTTCACCATACACTGTAATGCAGAATATGATTGAAAAAAATAAGGCTAATATTATTATTTTTTGCTTATTTATCACTAATATCTTCTTTGGTAATTTTATATTTTTTTAATTTATAATTCAGATTTTGTCTTGTTACGCCAAGTAGAGAGGCAGCCCTTGAATAATTGCCATGTGTTGTTTGGAGTGCCTGATTTATTAAAGCAGCTTCAACTTTTTCAACAGCTTCTGATAAAGGCAAACCAGTGTCTGGGAGCATTAATGCAGACGTATCATCAGATTCTGTTGGAAGCTTTAAATCAGAAGAATTTAATTCTTCGCTCTTCCTCATTATAACTGCACGTTCAATTATGTTTTCTAATTGTCTGATATTACCTGGCCAGTTATAGTGCTCGATTACTTCGTAAAAATCAGATGAGGCATTTTTTATATTTCTGTTATGCTTTTTTGAATAATAAGCTATGAAATAATCTGCAAGGGTTTTTATATCGCTTTTTCTTTTGCGTAGAGGTGGTATTTCTATTTCTACTACGTTAATTCTGTAAAGAAGGTCTTCACGGAAATTACCTTTTTTTACTTCTTCACTAAGATTTTTATTTGTAGCGCATAGAATTCTGACATTAGCCTTAGTCTGGCTAGTTGAACCTACTGCACGATATGAGCCATCCTGCAATACTCTTAAAAGCTTAGCTTGGCTGCTTAAAGCCAAATCTCCAATTTCGTCCAGGAATAATGTTCCTCCTTCAGCTTCTTTGAAAAGTCCCTTCTTGTCTGCTATAGCACCCGTGAAACTGCCTTTTTTGTGACCAAACATTTCGCTTTCAAAAAGGTTTTCTGGAATTGCACTGCAGTTTACTGGTATAAAAGAATTTGCTGAACGAAGAGATTTGCTATGTATGGAATGGGCAACCATTTCCTTGCCTGTTCCGCTTTCGCCTGTTATTAGAACAGTGCTATCGGTATCGGAAATATTATTTATTATTTCCAATATTTGCAAAATTTCAGTTGAATTTCCTATTATCTGAGGACCAGAATTCTGCTGATTATCAGCATGAGTCTCTGGACTAGCTAATATTTTGCTGACGGAAGCTTTTAATTCTGAAAGCTCAAAGGGCTTTTGTAAATAATCATTTGCACCAAGTTTAACTGCAGTTACTGCAGTTTCCATTGATGAAAAGGCTGTCATTAATATTACTGGTTTTTGCGGGAAAGCAGATCTGACACGTCCTAATAAATCTAAGCCTGTCATACCGCTCATTCTTATGTCAGAGATAATTAAATCACATTCTCTTGTATTTATGAAATCCAAGCCTGCAAAAGGGTCACTGAAATCAAATACTTCATAGCCGTCTATTTCTAAGGCGCGTTTAATAACTTTTAATAACTTGATTTCGTCGTCTACAACTACAATTTTACTTTTCAATTTTATTCACCTTTTGTTTCTTGTATGTTTTTCGGTAAGGAAAAAGTGAAACGGGTTTCAGCTTTTTCTTCTATTCTTTCTGCACGTATGATCCCGTGATGTCCTTCTATTATAGCTTGGCAGATAACCAGACCAAGTCCTGTCCCCTGGGCCTTAGTTGTGAATAGAGGCTCAAAAATATGCTCTGGGTCACATGCAAAGCCTTTACCATTATCTGAAATAGAAATAATGCAGTTATTTTTATCGGTTTTAGCTGCTATTTCTATTTGTAGGTTTTCGTTAGAAGCTTCGATAGCATTTTTTATCAGGTTATTAAAAACTTGTAGCATAGCATTTTTATCCACTTTGACGAAGCAATCGGATGAATCATCAAAAATGAATTTAATGTGCTTTAAATGATTAGCAAACTGCTTTGATATAGCGTCTTTTGAGTCTTCAAAGAATTTTTTGAATGAATAGCTTATTAAATTTGGTTCTGTTTTTCTTGTGTAAGTTCGTAGATTTTCGATAATATCACGGCAACGTTTTACTTCATCGATTATTACTGTTATATCTTCCTGCTCAACGGGTAGTTGATTGTCTAAGGATTCTTTTATCATACCTGCAGACATAAGTATAGTACCCAATGGATTATTTATTTCATGGGCAATACCGGCTGAAAATCGACCTAGAGTAGCCATTTTGTCTTTGGTTGCCAGTTGTTTTTGAGCATCAATAAGATTTTCTTTGGCTATAGAAAGCTGGTTTAACATTTGATTGAAGCTTTGGGCAACGCTTTTAATTTCTTGATAGCTGTTTTCTGTCATATCCTTAGGTATTTCCTGCCACTTGCCCTTGGATACATTGTCTATGCTGTCTTGCAAAGTTTTTATTGGTGCAAATATCTGTTTGCCCCAGAAATACCCTAGTATTAAAAAACCTAATATTTCAAGAAGAGCCAATCTGAGCATCATACTGTTGATTTCGGAACGTGCCAGTGTCGCTACTTGGGTTGAATATCCGGTAATAATATGGGTATTGGAATCTAACTCAAAGCTTCTAAGACGGAATAATTCTGTGTCTTGTTTTATTTGTTTTGTGGCTTCAGAATCTTTTATTGAGATTAATTTTTCAATAGGGTAATTGCTTATGAAACCTTTGGCGCTCAATATGCCTCTATTGTCGAAAATACAATAGATTTCATCCTTCTGAGTGTTTATTACAGGTTTTTTGGCTATTATTATCTGGAGATTGGAATCTGATTTTACGTCAGCTTCTGAAATTAAATAGCCGGCATAAGAAAGTGGCCCAATTGAAGAAAGTCTTGCAATACTTCCTTGGGTTTTTTCAGGAAGACTGGTTAATTGTGGGAGAGAAGTAATCGGTTGGGTTTGAGAAATTATTTCGGCAAAGTCCAGCAATAGATTTTCTTTCAAGCTTGTAATAAGAGTTGGCAGTTGCTGAATCTTATTCGTATTATCAAAGCTGATGGAATCAATAGCCTGGCTTATTTCAGAGGCTTGCTTGTCCAATTGGTTCTGTTGCTTTGATAGTTGGGTTACTATATGTTTTTTTATGCCTTCCAGATGGATTAGATCTGAACTATCAACAGTGAATCCAAGACTTTGCGCACCCCAAAAGGAAACTAACGATACGACGGCTATCGTTAGCAGCATAAAACCTAAAGCTATTTTCGTCCTGATTCCCATAGTTAGAATCATTCTACATCATAAGATTTTAATGTACAAGAGTTTGAGAACCATATGTTACTAAAAAAATAACCGCTTTCTATTAGAAAGCGGTTATTTAGTATTCTTATTAGAACTGAGTCAGCTTAGCAAAAGAATCTGCTTTAAGGCTTGCGCCGCCAACAAGAGCTCCGTCAATGCCTTCCTGGGCCATATACATCTTTACGTTTTCGGGTTTTACAGAACCACCGTAGAGAATGCGAACTTTTTCAGCTGTTTCACTGCCAAAGCGGCTGTGGATGAATTCTCTGATAAGGGCGATAGTTTCCTTAGCGTCCTTTTCAGAAGCATTCTTACCAGTGCCAATAGCCCAAACTGGTTCGTATGCAATAACGATATTCTTAAGATGTTCTTCAGAAACACCCTTAAGGTCATTTTCAAGCTGATCAACGATAACCTTTTCAGTCTGACCGGCTTCACGTTCTTCAAGCTTTTCGCCTACGCAAAGAACAGGAATAAGGTCATGTTCAAAGGCTGAGAGAACCTTTTTGTTGATAAGTTCGTCATTTTCACCGAAAATCCATCTGCGTTCAGAGTGGCCGAGGATTACGAATTCGCAGTTAAGGTCTTTAAGCATAGCTGGAGCAACTTCACCAGTGAAAGCGCCTTTTTCTTCGAAATACATATTCTGAGCACCAAGAAGAACCTTGCTGCCTTCTCTACCCTGATCAACAGGATAAATCAGTGGGAATGGAGGACAAACTAATACATCAACATCCTTTAAATCAGCGATTAAAGGAAGAAGTTCTTTCATGAAATCCTTAGCTTCCTGAGAAACTTTATGCATTTTCCAGTTAGCTGCGATAAGTGGTCTTCTAGTCATTATAAAACTCCTGACTATATAAATTATTTAGAGAATACTTCGATACCTGGAAGGGTTTTGCCTTCGAGGAATTCCAAGCAAGCACCGCCGCCAGTAGAAACGTGAGAAACCTTGTTTGCACAACCCATCTGTTCGATAGCTGCAACAGAGTCACCACCACCAACTACGGTAATTGCATTGAGAGTGCCGAGGAATTCAGCAATCTTGCGAGTGCCGTTAGCAAAAGCGTCTTTTTCGAATACGCCCATTGGACCATTCCAAAGAACAGTCTTTGCTTTTTTGAGTTCAGCTTCGAAAGCCTTAATAGTTTCAGGTCCGATATCAACGCCTTCTGCATCAGCTGGAAGGTCATTCAGGCTGTAAGTGCCGCATACGGTGCTGAAATCTTTTGTAGCGATAACGTCCTGAGTGAGGAGAAGCTTTTTGCCGAGCTTTTCTGCTTTTTCGATAAGAGATTTAGCAAGGTCAAGCTTGTCGTCTTCACAAAGTGATTTACCGATATTGTAGCCCTGAGCTTTGCGGAAGGTGTAAGCCATACCGCCGCCAATGAGGAGGGTATCAACCTTTTCAAGAAGGTTTTCAATTACAAGAATCTTGTCACTAACTTTAGCACCACCCATAATGCCTACTAATGGGCGTTCTGGAGTCTGGGTTACTTTGCTGAGATAAGTGATTTCTTTTTCCATAAGGAAACCAGCATAGGCTGGAAGGGTGTCAGCAATACCAGCAGTAGAAGCATGAGCTCTGTGGGCAGTACCGAAAGCGTCGCTTACGAAAATGTCACCGAGAGAAGCAAGAGCCTTAGCAAATTCTGGAACGTTCTTTTCTTCTTCTTTATGGAAGCGAAGGTTTTCAAGAAGTGCTACATCGCCGTTTTCGAGTGAATTTACAACTTTTTCTGCTTCTGGACCGATGCAGTCATTAGCAAAAGCTACTTTCTTGCCAAGAAGTTCGCTCAAATGAGCTACAACTGACTTCAGAGAATATTTTGCTACAACTTCTCCCTTTGGACGACCAAGATGGCTCATTATAATGAGTTTGCCACCGTTGTCGATGATGTGCTTGAGTGTTGGAACGGCACTTCTCATTCTGGTGTCGTCTGTGATGTTGAGGTTTTCGTCCAGTGGAACGTTAAAATCTACTCTAACGAGTACTTTTTTGCCGCTGACATTAACATCTTTAATTGTTCTGAACATTGTTTTAATTCTCCTGTGTAAAAAAAGATGAACTCGATTCTGTAATTTAATTACTTTTACGCTTTTGGCGTGATTCTTGTTTATTTTCTTTTACTTTTTTGTTTGTTAGTATGAATACAACTTTGTTTTAAATTAAAAACGGTGCCCCTTATATACTCGGAGCACCGTTTTTTGTCAAGCTAATTTCATTATTTTCTCAATCAATTACTTTTTAAGAAGTGATTTGATTGATTCTGCATTGAAGAGATCGCCGAGGGTATCAGAGAAACCAGATTCTGATTCAGCCTGATATTTTCTGAGTTCCTTAGCATCGCTGTCCATGTTAGCTTCCTTGATGGAGAGTTTAAGTCTGCGATTCTTGCGGTCAAGTTCGAGAACCTTATAGGTTACTTCATCGCCAACTTTAACTGCTTCAGCTGGATTGTTAACTCTGTTAGCAGAAAGCTGAGAAATGTGAACGAAACCAGTTACGTTTTCAGCTACTTCTACTTCTGCGCCATTGTCGAGAAGAGCAGTGATTTTGCCCTGATGAATGCTTTCTTTTGTATACTTGCGTTCGATTTCTTTCCAAGGATCATCCTGCATTCTGCGGAGTGACAAACCAATCTTCTGTTTACCCTTGTCGATTTCGTATACAACTACGGTTACCTGATCGCCAACCTTGAGAACATCTTCTGGCTTTTCTACATCGCCCTGCCATGAGAGTTCAGATACATGGAGGAGACCTTCAAGACCATTAGCCAACTGAACGAAAGCACCGTAAGAAACGATATTCTTTACAACGCCAGTTACCTGTTCGCCGATCTTGTATTCGTATTCAACCTTGTTCCATGGATCGTCGGTAGTCTGCTTGAGACCAAGAGACAATCTGTGGTTAGAAGAATCGATATTAAGAATCTTTACGCTAACTTCCTGACCCTTTTCAAGGATTTCCTTTGGATGGTTAACTTTCTTAACCCAATCCATATCAGAAATGTGAAGGAGACCTTCAACGCCCTGAGCGATTTCGATGAAAGCGCCGAATTCAGTCATATTGTTAACTTTACCCTTAACAATATCACCGATCTTATACTGAGAAGTTACCTGATCCCATGGATGTGGAAGAACTTCTTTGTAAGAGAGAGAAATTCTCTTCTTGTCTTTATCGATTTCTTTTACAACTACGTCGATTTCGTCACCGGTCTTTACAACTTCGCTTGGGTGCTTAATGTTTCTAGCCCAAGAAAGATCAGAAATGTGAACAAGGCCTTCAACGCCTTCTTCCAATTCTACGAAAGCACCGAAGTCCATAAGGTTCTTTACCTTACCATGATACTTCTGACCAGCTTTGTAGTTGGTGTCTACAGTTTCCCAAGGATTTGTCTTCTTCTGCTTGAGACCAAGGCTGATTTTGCCTTTTTCTGCATCCATCTTCAAAATCTTGGCTTCTACTTCATCGCCTGGATTTACAACTTCGCGTGGGTTAGAAATTACTGACCAGCTGAGGTCGTTTCTGTGAATCAAACCTTCAACGCCGTTGCCGAGGTCTACGAATGCGCCGTATTCAACGATTCTTGCAACAGTGCCTTTGATAACATCATCAACATGATATTTAGCGAAAATGTCAGCTTTTGCTTTGTCGCGTACTTCATCGAGGATAGCGCGTTCAGAAACAACGATGTTCTTGCGCTTGCGGTCGAATTCGGTAACAATCATCTTGAAAGTCTTGCCGATATTTTCTTTAGCGTTCTTACCGTGAGAGAGCTGACTCTGTGGAAGGAATGCTCTGTTACCAAGAACAGTTACATTGTAACCACCCTTGATGCGTTCTTTGAGAACGCCTTCTACTGGGGTCTTATTCTGGAAGGCCTGGTCGAGTTCATCCCAAGAACCCTGTTCCTGAGCTCTGCGATAAGAAAGAAGAATCTGGCCCTGCTTGTCATCGATCTTCTTAACATAAACCTTGATTGGGTCGCCAACATTATATTTGTCAGCTTCACCAGCATCAAATTCTTCAGATGGAACGATACCGTCAGACTTATAACCTAAGTCTACGTAAATGCCACTGTTGTTCTTATCGATAACAGTGCCTGTTACGATGGCCCCTCTGGAGATAGGTCGGAACTGTTCGCTTTCATTAAGTGCCTGTTCCATAGTCATCTGGTTTTCATTGGCACTTTCCTGTTCCTGTTTTGTGTTTTCTAAATCAGTCATAGTTTCCTCCGTTGGGATCAAAGCGTCCCGAGTGTTTGTTACAATTATGATAATCCGATCAATAACCTGTTCAATAGTCATTGCGGTGGTATCCAGCAAGACTGCATCCTTGGCCTGAACCAAAGGTGCTACGTCTCTATTGGAATCAAGCTGGTCACGTCTGGCGATATCCTGCTTGAGTTGTTCGAGGTCTGCGTCAAAGCCTTTTTCGATTAAATCGCGATAACGTCTTTGAGCTCTTTCTTCAATTGAAGCTGTAAGGAAAATCTTTGTTCTTGCATTGGGGAAAACAACAGTTCCAATGTCTCTGCCATCTACAACCCATTTGCCGTTATTACCAATTTCACGCTGGAGCTTGGTCATAACTTCACGAACTTCCTTAACTGCAGATACTGCAGATACGTTCTTTGAAACTTCAGGAGTTCTGATTTCCTTGGTGACTTCTACATCTTTTAGAAATACACGTGGCTGACTGGAATCTTTGCTGTGCTCAAATCTGAGACCGCTTTCTTCTGCGCAACGCTTAAGTGCCTGATTGTCTGAAAAATCAATCTTTTCGTTCAGTGCTTTAAAAGTAACTGCACGATACATGGCACCAGTGTCTAGATAACCATAACCAAGCTTGTCAGCAGCTTTCTTTGCTACAGTGCTTTTGCCAGCGCCGGCAGGACCGTCTATGGCAACTACTTCACAGAAGTGTTTCTTATTCTGCAATTTCAACCCGAATATCTCCTAATTGAGATGTCAAGAACTTAGTCCTCGACTGTTGGGCAGAATTGTACACTAAATTGAGCTATTATGCAACAATATTTTTTATTTTTTATGGTTTGCCTCAAATGAAATTTTAAATGCAATTCAAATTGCATTTACTTCTGCAAAAGCAGAAATTGCATTTAGTCCTGCAAAATATATTTAATCTATAAAATCATTATGTCTAATTCTCTTTGCGTAATAACTTTTCTGTATCAACTTACTTACAAGGAGAATTTTTATGAAAAGTAAGCAT
>JAZRWI010000047.1:0-49481 GCA_045599645.1 Candidatus Avigastranaerophilus sp. | reverse complement strand
ACACCTGATCCCATTCCGAACTCAGCAGTTAAGCACGAAGACGCTAATGGTACTGCGGGGGCAACTCCGTGGGAGAGTCAGTCGCCGCCAGGTCTATAAAGAGCCGAAGTCTAAAGCTTCGGCTCTTTTCTATTTTAGTAATTGTCTAAAAATCCTTCCTCCTTTAGGGGGAAGGTGGCACAGCGAAGCTGTGACGAATGCGGGCTATAGAATCACACTGCTAATCCAAAATGTAAAAAAAAGATTCTCACCGATAAGCAGGCCGAACAGCCGGGATTTTTTGCCTCGGTATTAGGTGTTTTACTGCTTTCCCCTGACCAGCTCACTGCTATGCTAATGTTAGCAGGAAAGCTTGAAGCCGATTTGGCTAGCAAAGCAGAATAATTTGAAGCATAAAAAAAGGCCTCTCAATTATGGGAGGCCTTTTTTAACAAATCCCTAACTTCCTTCAATGCGCGTGCAACTAACCTAATGTTATTTTTATTTTTAACCCTAATTCCCTTTTAATGTGTATCTATAAAAATATATATTTTTGGTATTTATTTTTTCTTTGGAACTGAAACGCCGGTGACTTTGCAATCAGCAGTGGTGATTACGTCGAATTCTGTTCCTGCTGGAACTGTGAGATCGCCGCCCTTAATGAGAGCGCCACCAGCAAGGCCGATTGGGCCAAGAACTACGTATCCAAGAGCTGAAGCACCAACTGTCATACCAATCTTTTTCTTGTCGTATTTTTCACCAGCGCTATCAATACTAGTTTTAAGAATGGTTGAGTCCATGGCTTCAAGATTTGTTAAGTCAAGCTGGATGTAGCCAGTTCTTCCGAAACGGCCGCCTCTTCTGACTTTTTGAACTGTTGGACTTACAATTCCACCCTTAGTCATTACAAGAATTGAATTGTCTATGAAGACGTCGTCAACAATAACCATTGGAACAGTATCGCCCTTTTTGGCGGTTTTGCTGGAAATTTCTTTTTTCAGCTTGACCTTGAATTTGGTTCCCTGGGGGATAGTTACTGTATGCATTGAAATTAAACCGTTTTCAATGATTACATGAACCTGCTGTTCCAATCTGAATGCCATTGCTTCTTTTGAATTAACACCAGTTATTTGGTTGTCGATGTTGGCAAGGCGATTTTCCAAAGAACCTTCCATAGTCTGGTTAAAAAGTTTCCATTCGAGAAAACTAAGCTTCATATCCATGGAAAGATTCTGTGGGGTGCCTACAAAAATGAAATCATGCAAATACTTAGATTTATCTAAGTCATTCTGGCCTGTGGTACGACCAAAAAGATCTTCTTCAATCTGTCTTAAGCGGTCGCTTGTTGAGGCATCCTGTTCTGAACCATAAATATAGCGTTCCATTCTGCTAATGCGCTTGCTGATGTTCTGGTCTAGAGATTCTGCTCTAACCAATGAGCAAATACTGGTTATTAGTAGAATTGCTGTGATTAAATATTTATGTTTCATATCGAATTTCCCCATTATTATTTGTCTGAACTTTCTTTTGATTCCTGCTGTGCCATAATGCCTGTTTCCAGTTTTTTGTCAGGATTATAGACAATCATAATTTCACGTTGCTTGAGTGGAGTCCTGATTATGTCATTGCAGAATTGCTTGAATTCACTCATGTCAGCTTCTTTTACTATTACGTCGCTTTTGTGAAGCTCATGCATTGCAGCTGATACAGTGAATACTTCTTCTGGAGCAAGATTAGCTCTGGCTGTTATCATGTCTGTAGAAAACATTACTACAGGTCTGCTGAAGCGTTCTGCCTGCGGAATCATTGCTTCCTGAAAAACCAAGGCACCGTGTTCATCGAAGAATCTTGGAAAGAGTGAAGGTATAAAATCAAACTTTCTAGCATCAATTACTAGTCTTTTGTATGGTGATGGTTCAAGACTTTCATTTACTGGAATTTCAGCGCTCCAGGAAGCCAGAAAACCGGTTGGCTGCATTGGCTGCGGTCTCAAGGCTGCCAGATAAAATGCTGAACGTAAACTTAGCTTGCCACTGATTGGGATATCCAGCTTGCATCTGACCAGACCTGAGACATCCTTTTGGTAAAAAGTCTTAGGTGCGGACATGAGAACCATGCCAAGGCGTTCCTTTAACGCTTTATTAGTATGAAGAACATTTCTTACCTGCTTACCATCCATGACAGTAAGGTCAAGTATTTGTTCGTAAGCATGGTGCATTGCGTCCATCCAGGCTCTTCCACGTTCACTTTCGTAGGAACCTTCATCCCATGGGATTCCACCTAGACCGAAGACTTCAAGCTTTTGGTTCAGGTAGACCTTATGGGTTGCGGAAGTCTCTGCAAGCAAAGTGTTTGCAGAGAATATGCATGCTAGTAACAGCAACAGCTTAGAGGAAAGTTTCATTACCCGTAATCTCCAGTCTGTTCTGTTAATCGAAGGTCATGTGTGCGCCGACATGATGTTCTGCAAATGCGTCGCCATCATAGAAGGAATAATCAACTCTGACATTAGGAAGAACATTCATACCGAAGCCAAGGGTAAGAGTGCCGTTGAGAGTACCTATACGCATGGTCAGATCATTTTCAACGAATTTCTTTTCAACACCGATACGATATTGTCTTTCTGTAGCGTCACAGGAATCAGTAAGGTTGATACCGTCAACTGCGAGAACGGTTCCTCTGGCTACTTCGTAAGCAGCACCAATGTTAAAGCTTACACCGTCTTTTTTGGCGTCATTATCACCGCTAACATGTTCAAGAAGATTATCAAGAGTAAGACCAAGAGAGAGCTGGTCGTTGTAGTGATACATTAGACCTGCGCCGAGAGAAAGTGTATCACGGCTAGCATTTTTGCCGTTTTTTACTTTTCTTTCTACATCAAGGTAACGAAATTTAATACCGCCAAAAAGCTGTTCTCTGGCAAGCATTCTTCTTGCGATTGGGAAGCGTGTAGCAAATGCGAGCTGATAATCATTAACTGTGCGTTCTACGCCAGTGTATTCGCCGCCAACGATGTTACCAAATTCATAACCACGTTTATCCTGAGTGTAGGAGAAACCATAGCTGTATTTGGGCTTTCTTGGAATTGGTTCTTCAAGAATATTGTGTTCAAGGTAGTCGGTGATTGAGAAACGGTTTTCTTCATCACCTTCGTAAATATGGCCGGTGAAAGCGAGACTTTGCCATTCGTATACGTCTCTGTCATTGACCTTAGCTTGAATCGAAGCTTCTCTACCTTCAATCTGACTCAAGCCTGCTGGGTTGTAAATAGTTGCTGATTCATCGTTGGATAGACCGATGAATGCGCCACCCATACCTCTTGAGCGTACGGACTGAGCATTTGCTGCATCAGAAGAAAAAGAGAGTAGTGAGGCCAGTATAAATACTACGCCTGCTGCCTTGTTTAATTTAGATCGATTCATTAGCCTTGGCCTCCTTCGGCACAATTGGATTAGGTTTACACCCTAATCGACAAGTTTCTATAATTATTTAACGATTATTGATTTTTCTTTACAGGAACGAATCCGTTAGGAACGTTGTTGTAAGATGGGTTTGTCTGAGTAGTGTTTTTCTTCAATGGAACAAATCCATTGTTAGCGGGTGCTGTCTGTTGTGGTGCAGCCTTTCTTACTGGCTGGCCCTGCTGATTCTGATAAACCGGCTGCATCTGATACTGCTGTGGCTGCTGATAAGCAGGTTGTCTAACCGGCTGCATAGCAGGCTGATTAACAGGTTGCATTACAGGCTGATTAATCGGCTGCATAACAGGAGCATTCTGCTGAACTGCTACTGGTTGAACAACAACAGGCTGAACAACAACACCCTGGGGACACTGATTGGTCATTGGAGTTCTATTGAGAGCCTGAACAGCAGGACTTACGCGATTTCCACCTGCATAAACAAAAGGAACATCAGCGTATCTAATATTGTCACGGAAAGCTGCAGTGGAGTGGTTTTTCAAAAGCTCATACTGATTAGCACCTTCTGGTACAATCATATCAATGACTGTTGGATCACCGTAGTCATTGCTTCCACCACCAAAATCATCATGGGTTGTGAATGCTTTAACATCGCGATTAAAAAGGCGATTTGCAGAAACTACATTGCAATAACCCATTGAGAAGCACTGAAAACCTGATTTTTCAGAGATTCTTGGAAGCTTTTTCTTGGAGATTTTTGCGATAGCTTTATTACCTTGGATTTCTACATAATCAGGGATGATTATATCATCGACGCGACCTTGAAATTCAAGTTCATCAGTGCTTTCTCTAAGAATTTCTTCTATTTCTGAAGGACTCTTTGGACAGATCATTACGACTTTTTCCCAGCCCATTTTGTCTGCGAAGAGCACGTCACGGCCTGGAAGAGCATCTTCGTAGCCACTATCAGGAACACCATCTATATCAATATAGACATCCCAAAGATTAGCTACAAAACCTTGGTAATCAGATTTACCGCTGTCTTCCCAGGTTTTCATTATGTAATTGCGCATGGTAATTTCAAAGACAATTACGTCGCCTTCTTCAAAAACTCTGAAATTCTTGATGTCGAAGGTTCCTCTTTTTAAGCGTCTATCCTGTGGATATTGATAATAGCCATTGCCTTTATCATCACCAATAGCATCTTTAATATCAAGAAAGGAATTGCTTTCGTAGTAGTAATTAAGCTTTTGCTGAGCAGCATCACAGGCATTGGGAACAATACTTGAAGCACCAAGGATGAGAGCTGCTGCCAATAGTTTTGTCAGTTTCTTCATGATTATTTAACCTTGATGATTGAGTAAGAAGTGTCACCAGATTCCTGGTATGGGTCCTTAACCTGATTGTTTTCAGTAATATTGAAAGCATACTTATGATAACCGGCAGAAACACCTGTGAAGGTTCTTGTATAAACTCCGTCACCAGCAGTGTCGTCGCCATAAGTGCCGTCATCATAAAGCTGCATTGGCTGCCAGTTAGTGAAATCACCAACAACAGTTGGATTTTCACACTTTGCGAAGTCTGAAGCAACAAGCATGACCTTGAGTTCTCCACTCTTCTTGGAAGTAAGACCAGTATCAGGAACTTCCAGAACATTAACAGAAGAAAGATCAACAGGAATAATCTTGATATGGAAGTTTTCGCTTCTGAATACCATATATTCTCTTCCGCTGCCTTCCATTGCAAAGGTGTATGAACCATCACTGTTGAGGGTGGTAGTTCTAGAACCTTTTTTGGTAGCAAGGGTTACTTCAGAATAGTTAACACCAACAAGATCACTTACGACCTTACCCTTGGCCTGCTTAACAGCAGCTTCTGGGATATAAACGGTTGAATTTTTGTTGTAGGTGCTTTCTGCATGAGGGTCTTTGGCTGTGTTGGTTTTATCATTAGAATCAGTCCATACCAAGCTATATTGCTGATATCCACTGGTAATATTTGTCATTCTGAGAGCATAAATACCATCATTGGCCAGAACGTCACCATTTAGGCCGTCATCGTTCATTGCTACAGTACTCTGAGTCCAGGTTGGTGATATAGATTTAACAGAAAATGCTCTGGCGCCTGGGAAGTCAATCAGACTTGCCATGAACAAGGCTTCACCAGTTATCTTCTGAGACATATTAATATTTTCTGGTTTAACTGTTTCTTCAACCTTTGCATCAACCCATACAAAGGCAGGATCAAAGCTTTCGCCTCTAGCCATGAGAAGGTATCTGCCTGATTCCTTAATATCAAGATTGTAGTAGCCGTATGAGTTAACATAGGCATAATAGTCAGGCTGACCTGCAACAGTGATTTTAACGCCTGTTGGAACCTGACCTGAAGGAACTACAACTTTTCCAGAAACTGTTGCTACTGGTTGAGCAAGCTTTTCCTGGATACTGCTGCAGCCTGTGGTTGTTAGTGCTGCAAGAGCTAAGAATAGTGCGAATACAGTCTTTTTCATGGTTAAACCTTAGAAATTGGATTTTGCCTCGAAGATAAACATCTTCTGTGTATGAACGTCTACGTAATCTCTACCGTTGTCTACGCTAGATATAGCCCATTTCCATTCGTCCGGATAATCATAACCGAACTTAAAGCTGATGGTTGCATCTTTACTGATATTGTAAATCAGTTCGCCATACAGATTTTCTCTATCGATTGAATCTGTATTACCATCTTTGTAGTCGATGATAGCGCGGGAATAGAAAGCGCGACCTCTGAATCTATTGGTAAAGTTCTTCTTCAGTTCAGCAATGATTGCATTAGCCAGGCTTGATTTTCCTGCATCGTAGCTGTCTTCGTAGTCAATGTGCTGGATACCACCAGTAATGCTGGTAGTTGGAGTGAGGTTATATGTTGCTTCACCGATATAATCGATGCGTGTATTTTCCTTAGGAGTCCCTGTCCAGCAGACAGAATGTTCAATACTACCTTTTAGGAAAACTCTTGGATTGATATCTGAGTTAACTTCAAAGTAGCCGACTCTTTCGTTGTAATCGTAGGTGTCAGCACCATCAGTAAAGGTCGAATCAGGATCGTTCATGATATAAATCTTACCCTTGGTGTTAACGTTATCAGCTACCTTCAGATTCAATTCAACTGCATTTGACTTTGAGCCTTCTTCGTTTTCAAGAGCATCCATATGCTTTACGAAGTCATATTTCAAAGTAGTGTTGTCGTTGAAGTCTGAAATGAGCTGGAATGTGAATTTCTTACCACTGAAGCCGTCTGTATCTCTCGGGTCATTCGGGTCTTCTTCCCAGGTTTTGGTTAAGTAGGTTGCTTCAACAGAAAGGTTTTTGGTCATTGAGAGAAGCTTGTTGCCAAAATCATAGTTAAGGGAGAATCTGTTCAGACGTTCACCTTCGAAGTCGCCGCGCCCATAATTGCCTTTTCTCTGCTGATCAGCTCCGCTGATATTATTGTCGTCAATATTAAGATTGTTTGGATAATCACTGGTATCACCAACGTCATATGCCCAAACTGGAGCCATCATAGCTCTGAAATATTTACCATAGCTATAATGCTTGAAGGTACCTGTGAAGCCACCTTCCTGGAAGCTTAGGTCTACTCTGCGGCCTGAATCATCCATTGATTTCTGAGTGTCGTTATCTGATTTATCTTCAAGATAAGCCTTAGAACTTAAAAATTCAGCGGTACCTTGTATTTTACCGACTCTTTCGCTGGAGAAACCTATGTCTACTGCACGAACAGCATTTGAATTACCCTTGTTGGTGTAGTCTGGAATTTTTTCTGCATAGGTTGTGCCTACAGTGAATTTATCTTCCTTACTGAAGCTTTCTGGAAGTTCCCAAACCATACGACCGGTAATCATATCGGTTTCATCGCTGGAACCGTAGTTGGTATCACTCTTCAATACAGAACCCTGATAAGAGAAACCACCATCAGTAGAACCTGATACTTCGATACCTTCATAAGGTTTAACGATGTCAGTGTCTTCTGTTAAGAGGTTCATCGGGTCGTCAAGGCCTGTAGCATATTCACCGGCCCATACTCTGAATTTCATTGATTTTGCACGGCTGATTAAGTGCATCTTATTGGATTTAACAAAAGTGTCACTTCTAATCTGTCTTACATAATCGTCTACATTGTCGAATGGATTCTGGCCAGAGTTACCAGCATTGTTGTATATAAGCTTGTTGTAGGTTTTACCCTGCATATAACCATAAAGTTCATAGAAGGTTTCAACCTTTTCACCAAGGGGCTTGCCCTGGAATCTTAAGTATAACTGCTGATAGAAGGTAACGAGACCGGAATCAGTAAATGTATATTCGTCGCCACATTCGTCGCGCTGAACGGTTTTGGGTTTTAAAATATATTGGCCTCTGCCTCTGTAGAAACCGGAAACCTTAACCTTTGGAAGAAGCTTTTCCAAAGATTTCATTTTGTTTTCGTTGTCTACCATGCGACGTTCAAGTGAGTCTACGCGAACGTCTAAGAGACCTAATTCATCTCTGAATTCTTTTGTTAAACGGGTAAGTGCTGCACGTTCTTCTTCGCTGGCTGCGTCGATGGTAGCTTTCTTTTCTTCCATGCGCTTTAAAATGCGTGCAACAATAAGGGCCACATCGTATCTGGTGGTTACTTTGCGTCCTTTGAAGGTGCCATCAGGATATCCTTCCATATAGCCTTGGCTGATAAGAAAATCAACGTCAGCGTAAGCCCAGTGATCTTTGGGAAGATCCTGGAAGGTTGTGCCCTGAGCCATTACTATTGTTGGCATAAGCACTAGACATAGAAGAGCCACCAGAACTCTTCTAAACAGACTAAAACAATTCTTGATTTCTGTTTGCCTCATTTGTTTCTTATCATTTCCTTAAAGTTGGAATTATCCAATAGAGGCTATCGGCAGAATCGTTAGTATTATTTAGAAAAATGATTTGCGCTTTTGGCGCAAATCATTTGATTAGTTTAGTTCTTCATGCTGTGAACTGGTGCTGGAATTCGTCCACCTCGACGAACAAATGTGCCTGGTGAATGACGTTCAACATCAATGATGGGGCCTTTGCCAAGAAGTCCGCCAAAATCTACATATTCTCCTGCTTTTTTACCGGGAACAGGAATCAGGCGACAGGCAGTTGTTTTGTTATTAATCATGCCAATTGCTGATTCATCAGCTATGATACCTGCAATAATATCGACAGAGGTATCGCCTGGTATTGCAATCATGTCAAGACCAACAGAGCATACACAGGTCATTGCTTCAAGCTTTTGTATGCAGAGTGAATTGTTTTCAACGGCTTTGCACATACCGGCATCTTCGGTTAACGGAATAAATGCGCCAGAAAGACCGCCAGCGTATGTGGCAGCCATCATTCCGCCCTTCTTAACTGCGTCATTCAGCATTGCAAGAGCAGCAGTGGTTCCATGACAACCAGTGCTTTCAAGGCCCATAAGCTCAAGAATATCAGCAATAGAATCGCCTTGGGCCGGGGTTGGAGCCAGTGAAAGGTCAATGATACCAAAAGGAATACCCATAAGCTTAGAAGCTTCACGGCCAATTAGTTCGCCTGTTCTTGTGATTTTAAAGCTTATTTTTTTGATTAATTCAGAAAGACCGCCCATATCAAGACCATGAGATGCAGCAAGAGCAGCTCTGACAACTCCAGGACCGGAAATACCTACGTTCAATACGCTTTCTGGTTCCCCTGGACCTAAGAAAGAGCCAGCAACAAATGGGTTATCTTCGACGGCATTGCAGAATACAACAAGCTTAGCACAGCCGAGGCCATTCTTGTCTGCTGTTTTTTCAGAGGTTTCCTTGACTATTTCTGCCATTCTAAGAACACCGTCCATGTTGATGCCTGATTTGGAACAACCGACATTGACACTGGAGCAAACTCGGTCTGTGGTGCAGAGAGCTTCAGAGATAGAATTTATGAGAATCTGGTCACCCTTTGTGAAGCCTTTATGAACAAGAGCTGAAAAGCCAGCTACATAGTCAATCCCAAGTTCTTTAGAAGCTTTATCAAGTGCTTTTGCTATTGGAACTGCTGTTGGTTCTGTAAAAGCTCCTGCTAAGAAAGAAACAGGGGTAACTGATATTCTTTTATTTACAATCGGGATGCCATAACGTTTTTCAAGGGTTCTAGCTGTTGGAACCAGATTTTTAGCAACTGTTACAACCTTTTCGTAGACCTTGTCTGCGCATTTGTTTACATCCGGGTCTGCACAGCTCATCAAGTTGATGCCACATGTTATTGTGCGGATATCAAAGGTTTCAACACCAACGGCGTTGATGGTATCCATGACTTCATCAATAGAAAAATACATAGTGTTTAACCTCAGAGTCTGTGCTGAAATTTGAAAACGTCTTCATGCTGTATGAAGGTTTTTACTTGAAGTTTTTCTGCTGCAGCCTGCATACGAGTTTGAAATTCTTCGAAGCCACAGTTGGAGGTCGAAAGGTCGGTAATCATCATAAGAACAAAATAGCCTTGCATAATTTTCTGAGTAACGTCTTCTATGCTTACGTTTGAATCAGCAATAGCTTTGGTGATACCAGCAAGGATACCAGGCTTGTTTAAACCCATTACAGTGACAACGACATGTTCTTTTTCGTTTTCCATCATTTCTCCCTTGAGAATCGCGGTAGATTCTTTATTCTTCTGAATAACCTTTGAATGTGAACAGATCTTTTTCTTTGGTAGACATTCTTCTATATTTTTTAATGCGTATAGTCTTAGTTATTTTATTTAATTGGCATTCTGCAATTATTTGAGCAGTATATGAAGCCATTTTGTCTGTACCTGAATACTGAATATATTCACCTATGGACTTTATATACAATGTATCTGTGGCTAGAAAATAAAATTTATCTGTGCAAGCTACTTTGAAGCGGTATGGAGGATTTCTGTCACTTTCTATTTCACCGGAGGAAGAGGTTTTGGTTTTGTCGTCATAGTAATTAGAGAATTGCATATTTCTATCAAGGCAGACCCACTTGCTTTGTATTGTTGTATTTTCAGAACTACCACCTATAGCAACTCTGCCTGTTGAGCTTTCAAAAAATACTTTTTTGGTACCGGCGAAAACCTTTTTTTCTGCTTGTATTGTGGCTATTGCGTAATTAACACCGGAAAAAGCAGCATCCATGGCTCTGTCAGAATAATCTATCTGTTTATGAATCAGGGTTTCAGTCTGGAGCTGCTTGTGATACGCCATTGTGACAGACATCATAAAACAGAAGACAAGCATTACAACTGTAATACCAATGGAACCTTTTGTGTGATGATTCTGTGTCATTCTAGTCTACTCCTGGGGCTAACAATACTACAGACTGGCTACTGATAATTTCCGGTTCTATTGGGTCTCCGTTTTCATCTTCTGTTATATTTGATTGTATCTGAAGTCCAATCTCGAAGGTCCATGTAGAAACTCTATATATATTAAATTCTTTAACATTTCTTGCTATTCTTATGGGTTTTGCGGCAGGACCAGTAGCCCTTACGGTTGCGGTTGTTTTCACTGTTTTTATTAGCGAATTACTTGAATCTATTTTTATTTCGTAGTTATTTCCACCTAGTTTATATTCTAACATGGTTGAGGATGAACCTATATTAGCTGGTTTTGAGATGCTTTCGGCTTGCAGGAGGTCGTCTTTAAGAAGCTGAAAAGCCATATCGTTGTAATTCTGAGCGTTTATTTTATCCTGACCTTTATGCCATATTTCACCGCCATATTGAACGAAGCCTAAGACACCACCCATAATCATAGTCATGACAATGGTAGCAACAAGTACTTCGGTTAATGAAAAGCCATGCTTTTGGATTCTTATTACCATTCTATATCCTCATCAGCATATTCGTCATCGTCGTTTCTGGAAAAGGCTTCGGAAGCAATTACACCAAGAGCGTTTATGTCTACGGCTAAGGCTGCACCGCCACGTTTGAATATGACTCTTAGTTCAGAACATTTTTGGTCACCGGAAGTATAAATATAACCATCGGGTTTAAAATACAGAACCTGATTGACGATAGTACTGGAAAAGTCGCTTAAATCTACTTCTGTGCCGGAAGAGAATTCTGTTTCTTCCGTATCTCCTATACTGGCCCAGTAATAACCATCTTCATAATCGCTTTCTGATTTTTCAGCAAGCAAGTTGGCATAGTCGTTACTTATAAGCGTAGACATATCTGTGGTGGTTGCACCTTCATTTTCTTCATCGCCTTCATCGATAAACAATTGTTCCTTGAAGCATGAACCATCTTCATTGAATATTATTCTTATAAGAACGTTGTCCTGCAATGCTGTGTATTTTGCATGTCTTATTGCTGAAACGAGGAGCTGAGCATCAGCTTTTACACGGTCGCTTGAGTGAAAATTATCTATGGCTGGCAGGGTAATACTGCTTACAATGGAAATAATAATCATACAAGCCATTACTTCCATTAATGTAAAGCCATGTCGATTTTTGCTTTTGCTCTTCATTAATAACGCTTCCCTCTATGTACAATTATAGCATAAGTTTATTTATTATGCACAATCCGTCAAAAGGAATATGGGATAATATTTAAAGCATTGCAAAATCATCAATAATATTAGAATTTTTATCTAATAAGTTAAAATTAACTATTATTTCGTTAAGGATATTGATGGTATTGTATAGATCTAAGTCGTTGTCTTTGTTGGTTTGCTGATATGATTTTATCTGGTATCTTAAAACCTCAAAGGCCTGTTCTTCTATGAGATAATAAACACTATAATTGGTAGATATCCCCTTGGGCATGAAAGTCTTTGATAACCAGTAAAAATAGTTAAAGCTTGATACGCCTTTTTTACCAGCTGTGATTGATAACAGATTATTAGAATTAATCTGACCTAAGCGATTGAATAAGCGTTCTCCAACAGCAAACAGATGATTTACTGCGAATTTTGCATGTCTGAAGAAATTATCGACCTGATAACCAATCATATCTGTGCGCAGACATGATTCACTCTTACTTTCAGAAAAAGAATCGGCAACATTCAGCCTTCTAAATAAATCGTTGAGTTCTTCCTGACTGGATTTTTCTATTGGACGACCAAGAATATGACTCATGTATTTCTTGAAAAAATCGTATCGTAGTTCAGAGTTATCTACAGAATAGTCAACAAGGTCAAAATAGGTTTTATAGTTAAAGGCTACAAAGTCAGGGGTGTCAAATTTATGCCAGTTAGCGGATTCTTCAGACTTTCTAATTGTAATCCAACCTGAACGCATACTTTCAAATGCACCATAAAGAGCCATCATGATATTAGCTATTTTGTTGCTATCTTCGAGATCTACTTTTATTCTGAACCAGAACTCATCACCGATATTTTTCAATACATAAAGGCTGGATAAAATATTTTCGTCTGTGTTTGAAAATAATTTGTAGCTCTTAACAAGATTATTATAAAAAGTTATTTCATTGGCATACAAGTCTTTAAGATAAGCTTCATAAAGACTCTTTTTATATTCAGGCTCTTGATGTTCGAAACGCGACTTAATGAGAGTAGAATTGCATAAATCTACTGAGCCAAGTATATATCCGTATTTTTTTTCGTTATTATCCATATTTGAGTGGTAACAAGATAAACCAAAAGTGTCTAAAATAGAAGTACTTTGTTTATTTTTTTTAAATCTTAATAACTTATACCCACTTGTACAATTTGGTAAATCGTGATAAGTTTTAGTGAATTTGTTTGGAGGTAGCCCTATTTATGGCAGAAGAAATAAAAAACACCAGTGCACAGGCTCCAATAGATGAAGCTAAGGCTTTGGCAGAAATAAAGAATGTTCACAAGAAGATCATGTCCGAAATAGGAAAGGTTTTCATTGGTCAGACAAAGGTTGTTGAAGAAGTGCTTTATGCTCTTTTTGCAAAGGGCCACGTTCTTTTGATTGGTGTTCCTGGTCTTGGTAAAACTTTGCTTGTAAATAGTCTTGCAAAGCTTCTTGACTTGGATTTTAAACGTGTTCAGTTTACACCTGACTTGATGCCAAGCGATATTATCGGTACTGAAATTATTGAAGAAAACACAAAGACTGGTGAAAGAAACTTCCGTTTTGTAAAGGGTCCTCTGTTTACACAGATTTTGCTTGCTGACGAAATTAACAGAACTCCTCCAAAGACTCAGGCTGCTCTTTTACAGGTAATGCAGGAACGCAAAATTACAAGTGGTACTACAACATACGATGTTGAAGAACCATTCTTTGTTTTGGCTACCCAGAACCCGATTGAACAGGAAGGAACCTATCCTCTTCCAGAAGCTCAGTTAGACCGCTTCATGTTTAATGTCCGTCTTGAATATCCGCCTCAGGAAGAAGAAATAATGATGGTTAAGGCTACCACCTGCGGTACTATGGATGATTTACAGCCAGTAATAAATGCTGAAAGAATCAAAGAGCTTCAGGAAATGGTTCGTAGAGTTCCTGTTTCTGACAGAGTTATTAAGTATGCTGTTGCTATTGCTGAAGCTACAAGACCAAATCTTAGTAACTCAAGCGAATTTGTAAACAACTATATTACCTGGGGCGCAGGTCCTCGTGCGAGTCAGTATCTGATTCTTGGTGCAAAGGCAAGGGCTGTTCTTCAGGGACGTTATTATGTTGCCTGTGAAGATATCAGAGCATTGGCCACCTCTGTTTTACGCCACAGAATTATGCTTAATTTCAGCGCAGAAGCAGAAGGAATCACTCCAGATTCAGTAATAGAAAAGATTCTTAAAACAGTTACAGAACCAGCAGCTTAAAGCTAAATCGAGAGTAAATAGATGGATAAGACCAGAAAAATATCCAGGTTTCTTGATCCAGAGCTTTTAGCATCCTTATCAAATCTGGAAATAAAAGCCCGAACAGTCGTTGAGGGCATGATAGAAGGGCAGCATAAAAGTCCTTTCAAGGGCTTCAATGTTGAATTTTCTGAATATCGCCAGTATGTTCCAGGCGACCCGTTGAAGGATATCGACTGGAAGGTTTATGGCCGCACTGATAAATTTTATATCAAGGAACATGAGCAGGAAACAAATCTTTCCGGCTACATGATTCTTGATACCAGTGGCTCTATGGCTTATAAGGGTGCAGGAAGCATGAGCAAGCTTGACTACGCTTCAACTCTTGCTGCATCGCTTTCTTATTTAATGCTCAAGCAGCAGGACTCTGTAGGTTTACTTACTTTTGCTGATGGTATAGAAAAGGTTATCAGGCCACGCACTGGTATTGCTCATCTTAAATCTATTTGCAACGAACTGGACAATATAAAAGCTACTGAAAAGACAAATATTGGTGAAAGTCTTGACGTGGTAGGGCAGACTATGAAAAAAAGAGGCATATTCGTTATGTTCTCTGATTTAATGGATAATGCTGAAGTTATTATAAACAAGCTGAGACAGCTTAAGAGCAGGAGACACGAAATAGTTCTCTATCATGTTCTTGACCGTGATGAAATCAGCTTCCCATTTGATGATATGACAATTTTCAGGGACCTTGAGGATAAATCAGAGGTCACTACTGATGCTTTTTCTCTGCGCAATGAATATCTGAAGCGTGTTAGAAACATGATTAACACCTTCAGGTCTGCTTTAAGAAAATCAGGTATTGATTACCTGTTAGCAGATACTTCAATGCCAATAGAAGCCAATATAAGAAGCTTCTTTACTCGCCGTCAGGCTGTTTCAGAAAGGTAAAGAAGATGAATTTTGCAAGTCCATGGTTTTTATTGGGTCTTCTAGGAATAGCGGTTCCTGTATGGCTTCATCTTTATTATCGTAAAACGCCTGTTCGCAAGGATTTCCCAAGCTTAAGGCTTATCATGAAGTCAGTAGAAGTTCTTCAGCATCAGAGAAAGCTTCGTAATCTTCTTTTGATGGCTTTAAGAATATGTTTGATTATTCTTGCTGTCATGGCGCTTGCAAGACCATTTATTGGCCAAGGTGCCGGAGCAGGAGTTTCTTCTTCAGCTCCAACTGCCTTTGTAATTCTCTTAGATAATTCAATGTCTATGGGAAGCACCTATCAGGGTGTTTCGGTTTTCAATACCGCCCGTGCAAGAGCTCTGGATATTCTTGATCAGATGGGGCAGGGTGATAAAGCCACTGTTGGTCTGATTAACGAACCTGGCGGCCTTGTATTTACCCAGCTTACCTGGGATAAAGAAGCATTAAGACAGAGTATAAACAATGCAAAACTGACTGCTGGTGGAACAGATATGGCTTCTGGTCTGCTGCCGGCTTTAGAGCTTCTTGTTCCTCTCAATGGTTACAGGCGTTCTATCTATGTTATTACAGATATGACTGAATCTGCCTGGAAGCCATTTGTAGAACGTTACGACCTTGAAAGAATAGACAAGGGAATAGATCTTGTAATGGTTCCAGTAGGTGGAACAGCACCGGAGAATATGGCCGTAACAGGCTTAGAAATAGACGCATCTGTTGTAATGATAGGTCGCAAGGTTCCGTTAAAGGTAACAGTTTCTAATTTTACAAACAAGAAGCAGAAGTGCAAGATAGGTATTTCTATTAACGGAGAACGAAAGCTTGGCTCAGAAGTAGAAATAGAAGCCAATAGTGAAAAGGTTTCTGAAATTGAATGCAGCTTTGCCAAAACAGGTATGAACCATGTTGAAGCAAGCATACAGAACGATGCCATGCCTCTGGATGACCAGAGACATCTGGCTGTAAGGGTTTTTGAACCTTGTAAGATTCTGCTAATAAAGCCAGAAAACGTAGGTAATACAGAAAATTATGATGATATTTTCATTAAATTTGCTTTGAATCCTTTAAACAAGAGCAAAGAAAATATTTTTACCGTTGATTCTCGCTATACCAGTGAAATTGGTAAGGCGGAGCCTGCTGCTTATGCGGCTGTAATTCTGCTGAATCAGAGACAGATACCGGATGCTTTCATAAAGAAGCTTTCTGAATATGTCGTCAACGGTGGTAATTTGATTACATTCCTCGGCGATAGAGCTGTTCCTGAATGGTATAACAAACATCTTAACGATGATCTTGGCGGGAATTACCTGCTTCCTGCTCGTGTGTTCAAGCGTGTTGGTAATGCTGTAAGCAAAAGTGTCGGCTATCAATTAACCGACATAGACTTAGGACATCCTGCTTTCAGTATTTTTGGCAAAGACGGAAACGGTGACCCAAGCAGAGCTAAGATTTATGAATTCTTCCAGGTAAAGCCAAATCCAACAGCTATGCTTCTTTGCAGAATGAGTCATGGCTTGCCGGGTATTATAGAAGAAAAGCGTGGTAGAGGCCGTTCAATGCTTGTTACCTTTACTGCTGACAATAAATGGTCTGATTGGCCAATAAAGCCAACATGGCTGCCATTTATGCATCAGGCACTGATTTCCATGATTACATCTAATGATGTTACAATCAACGGAGCAAGACCAGGAATGCCTATATCAGCTATTATTGCAGCAAGTGACAAGGACAGCGTTATTCTGAAGCATCCTGATGGAACAAAGGAAAGCATTACAGGCTTAACCTCTACAAAGGGAGCTTTGCATTTCACTACAAGAAATACTGAGCAGCCTGGCTATTATGAAATCAGTGTCGGTCAGCGTCTTGTAAGTGCTTTTGCAGTAAATCCACCTGCAGAAGAAAGCAATCTCACAAGAATAAATCTCAGAAAAATACCTAGATTCATTCCAATGGAACAGAATGTAGGAAAAGGTAAAAGCGTTAAGGAAAAGGTAGCGCTTTTGCGTGACGGTTATGATTTGAGCAATGCAGCAATATGGCTGCTTATAATACTTGCATTGGCGGAATGCTTCTTTGCTAACAAGCCAATAGAAAAGAAGGCCAACAATGTTGCATAGTATATTGAATTTCTTAGGTTTTGATTGCGGTTCTGTCAGATCAGTAAGCTCTATTGCTGTTAACTTCTCATGGGGTTGGGCCGGTTTTGTTCTGGCAATGCTGGTTGTTTTGCCGTTGGCCTGGTTTACTTATGGAAAATTCGAAGGCAAAAATATTGGTAATAAGCTTAGAAACAAGCTTTTAACATTGAGACTGATATGGCTTGTATTGATTTGTTTCCTTCTTACAGGCCCGACACTTATTGTTTCCGGGTGGGTTCCTCTACAGAACAGACTGGCCGTTATGCTTGATACGTCAAAAAGTATGAGCATAAAAGAAGATAATACTGTCCGTTTTGATAAAACTCAGAAGCTAATAAAAGATGGTTTCCTATCAAAGCTTGAAAAGAAAACAGGTATTTATCCTGATGTATTCAGCTTTGCAGAAAATGTTCAGCCAGTTTCTCCTGGTGAAATTGAAAATTTCAATCTGAAGGCTGACGGAAATCAGACTGCTATAAGCTTAGGCATTAAAAATATTGTTTCCCACCTTGGTGAAAGCAATCTGCTGGGAATAATCATGGTTACAGACGGTGTTAATACCATTGGTGAAAACCCGCAGAACATGCTTTCCAATATGAAGACACCAGTATATTTTGTGGCTCCAGGCCGTGGTGGAAATGTTACTGACTATGCATTATTCCTGCCGAAACCGCCGGCTTTCGGGTATCTGAACTCTGGCTTGCGCGTAAGGGGCGAAGTATCAGCAAGAGTTTCCAATAAATCAGAAGAAAAAGAAACTATTGAAGTAAAGGTAACAAAGGACGGTGTTCCTTTTGATACTATTCCTGTAGAAGTTATGGGGAATGGCGTTAAGGTGCCTTTTGGGTTCAACATCCCTTGTAATGAAGAAGGCAGCTTCAGATTTGAGGTTGAAATACCTTCTGTTGATGGTGAACTTACTGAAGAAAACAACAAAACCAGCTTTTTGCTGAAGGTTGTTAAGGAACGTTTGAATGTTTTGGCTTTAAGCGGTTTACCAAACTGGGATATGAAATTTATCACCAATGCTCTGGCTGGAGACCCGAATGCTTCTTTGGTTCACTGGGCAAGAGTTACAGACGACCGATGGGTTTGTTCAAAGGATTTCAAGGTTGTTAACGGTGCAAAGACTGCCGATTTCTCTGAAACCTTAAAGGATGCTGATATCCTTATACTGAGCGGTATTCAGTATCAATACCTAAAGGAATATGAGGCTGAAATAATAAAAAAGATTGAAGCTGGCACTATGGGCCTGCTTGTGATGCCTTCATGGCAAAGTCTGACACAGCTTGGTTATCAGGGCACTGCTATTGCAAATATCCTTCCTGTTACTATAGGAAATGAAATCTGGCGTGGAACTCCTGGAAATATGATTCTGCCTGATTATGAAACTCAATATCCGTTCCTGCGCCTGGCAGATGATCCTATCGAAAATACAGAAATAATGTCAACATTGCCAAAATTTGACGGTGTTTACGAATATGAATCTGTAAAGCAGACTTCAGAAGTTCTTCTTAGCTCTACTGTAACTGGAAATAAGAATAAGCTTCCGTTTATGGTAAAGAACAGAGCGGGATTAGGCAATATAATAATGATAAATGGCGGCCCGTTGTGGCCAGTAGGCTTCAGGCTTGTTAACGGCGATAGAGGCTTTGGTCTGTATTCCGGTATGATTATTAATATGCTGAAATGGCTTGTAAACCGTCGTGAAGACGCTAATGTAAGTATCGAACTTGCAAACTCACGTGGTTATGTCGGAGCATCAACTATCGTTAAGGTCTGGGTTTCAGATAGCAAACACAAGCTTATGGCAAATGCCAGAGTAACTCTTAACGTAAAGGGTGAAAAGGGCGAAAATTATGATTTAACCTGTGTTGAAACCTCTGAAACAGGCTGCTATGAAGCAGCGTTCATTCCTTCTAACAGAGGACTTCACGTTATTGAAGCAAAGGCCAGCTATCAGGGCAAGGATATCGGCAGCAGCAAGGTTGAACTTATTGTAGAAACTCCTACTGCAGAATTTGATGACCCGGTTGTAAATACTGATGTCATGGAAGCTATTGCTAAGGAAACAGGCGGTTGCATGGTATATGCTGAAGAAGCCGATAAATTGATTTCTTCAATTAATTCAATACCCGGCAAGAAGCTTGAAAGCAAAAGTCTGGATTGCAGAGATTGCTGGCTGCTGTTGCTGGTTGTTTTATTGCTGCCATGCATTGAATGGTATATTCGTAGAACTGGAGGCCTCTCATAATGGATACCTGCAGATTTTTGATAATAATGAAAAAGACCTTCTTAGCTGCTACTTTGACATTGATGGCCATTTGCTGTGCAGGTTCATGCTATGGCGCAGATTTTGATAGAATAGCTATAGGAAGATTGAAATATAGTGGCGGTGGTGACTGGTATGTAAGTCCAACAAGCATCCCTAATCTGCTAAAAGCGGCTGACAAGCGCTTCAAGATGCCTGTTCAGGCGGAACATATCGGTGTTTCTGTTAATGACCCTGAATTGTTCAATTATCCTATGCTTTATGCCAGTGGTCATGGTCAGATCCGTTTCAAGGACCATGAAATGGGCGCTATTTTGAATTATCTGGATAATGGTGGTTTCCTTTGGATTAACGACAGCTATGGAATGGAAAAGTATGTCCGCAGGGAAGTAAAACGACTTTATCCTGAAAATGAATTTGTACAGCTTCCAAAAGATCATCCTATATTCCATATGGTTTATGATTTTAAAGATGGTTTGCCAAAAATTCATGAGCACGACGGAAAAGCTCCTGCTGCCTATGCTATTTTCGATAAAGGACGCATGAAGATTCTTTATTTGTTGGAATCAGATATAGGTGACGGTCTTGAAGATGCGGGCATACATAAGGTTGATACTCCAGAAATCAGGGAAATGGCCATGAAAATGGGACTCAACATTCTGGTTTATGCTATGATGCAGTGAGGAAGCGATTATGACTGATAATAAAAATGATATACAAAGCATAATCAATAATTATAATTCTTCCAGTAAAAAGCTGAAGGAACGTTTTGAACAATACAAATCAGGCCGTCGTCTGAGGGTTGTTGTTAAGAGTATTCTTGCTGCATTAATTTCTGCTGCGGCATTATTGATAGTATTTCTGCTTGTTGAAAGAACTCCTATACAGTCTGAAACACTACGCCGCATTTTTGCCGGTGTTCTCTATGGCGGAGTAATCTGCTGGCTTCATCGCTTATATGGAAAATGGTTTAATGGTCCGTCAGATGTTGCTTTAGCAGTAGAAATAGAAAACGGTTCAAAACGTTTTAATTCCGGTTTATCAAGTGCTGTAGAATTCATGTCTTCTCCAGAAGAAGAAAAATCAATTTCCAGCTTGATGAAAAAGCTCACTATTAGCTCTGTTGGTGAAGAATTAAGCGAAGAAGATGTTACAAAAGCATTGAAAGCTTTTTCACGTAAAAAGCGCGCCTGGGCTTCAATAGCTTTGATACTCATTATTCTTGGCTGGTATTTGATTTCTCCTGTTGAAGTAAAAACTGGCGCAATGCGTCTGGCTTTACCTTTTGCTTCTATATCACCATGGTCTAATCTTACTATTGAAGTAATGCCAAAGAATACGGTAGCAGCCGTAGGGGAAAGTCTTGAAATTTTCGCAAAGCTTTCCCGTAAGGTTGATGAAACAATAATATTAGAGCTTATTAATCCTGAAAATAATGAAATAACAAAGGTAGAAATGTATCCTGATGCTTCAGGAGAAGAAAATAAATATGCGTATAGTCTGACAGCTCTTCAGAACTCCATGGATTACAGAGTTACAGCCGAAAGAGTTATTTCAGAAAAATATTCAATAAAGGTAATGGCAAGACCACAGGTTAAAAAGGTAATAATGACTCTTTACCAGCCTTCTTATATTTCATCAAAACCAGTGATATTGCCGGAAAATACCAACGAAGCAGAAATTCTTGCTGACAGCAAAATGAGTATTTATGTTGAAGCAGATATGCCTTTGGCAAAGGGCCAGATATGCTTCAGCAACATGGCTACAGAAACCTGTCAGATTTCAGACAATAAATTTAAATATGAATTTAATGTTGCTACATCAACTTCATTCATTGTTTTGATTCAGAATGAAATAGGCCTGACAAATGAAAAGCCGGTTGTTTACTCTGTTACAGCAAAGCCTGATTTGCCACCGGAAATAGACTTGTTAAAGCCAGGCTGCGATATTGAATTCCCAACAACAAAGATGCTGGAAATCAAAGCTATAGCCAAGGATGATTTTGGCGTAAAGGCTATGGTTTTGCATTATAAGGCCGGTCACAGAGATGATTGGAAGCCTTTGAATGTTAAATCTGATTTTACCCCTGTTCCGGAATGTGAAATAGAATTCCCGTGGATGCTTGATACAATCGCGGTTCAGCCAGGTACAAAGATTTCATATTATATGGAAGCAGAAGATGCCAGACAGCCGAAGCCAAATGTTGCTTCAACTCCGATTTTCTTTGTAAATATGCCTTCAATGCAGGACGTTTACAAGGGACAGGATGCTCAGCAGAATGATGTAAAACAGCAGTTGGAAGAATATGTTCAGCAGCAGAAGATGCGCAGTGAGTCTTTGAAGAAAGCTTACGAACAGATAAAGCATGAAGAAAAGCTTGATTTTGAAACCACTCAGGCAATCGAAGAAGCCATCAAGAATGGTGAAAAGCTGTTGACCGAGGCAGAAGATCTTAAGAAGAGCTTTGAAAACATGCAGAACATGATGGAAAACAACCCATTTACTTCTCAGGAAGCTCTTGAACGCATGCAGAAGGTTAATGAACTTCTTGACCAGGTTCTTGATAAAGATGCTAAGGAAAAGATGCAGCAGCTTCGTGAAGCTTTGAAGGATATGAAAATAGATCCAAAGGATATCCAGAAATACGAAGAAGCCTTCAAGCTTGATGATTACATGAAAAGCTTGGACCGCACAATAAATCTTCTTGAGCAGGTTCGCGAACAGCAGAAATTTGAATCCTTGTCTAATTCTATTGAAGAAGCCTTTAAGAGACAGCAGCAGATAGCTTCTGAAACAAAGGACTTGCTTGAAAAGCAGAAGAATGGTGAGCTTTCCAAGGAAGAGGAACAAAAGCTTCAGGATCTTCAGGACCAGCAGAAGAAGCTTAACCAGGACCTTGAAGAGCTTCAGAAGAAATCTGAAGAAATGGTCAAGAATTCCAAGAATCAGGACCTTAAGAATAATCCGATGCTTGAAGACGTTAAGAATATTGCTGACCGCATGAAAAACAACGACCATAAGAAAATGGGCGAGGATATCCAGAAGGATATGCAGAACAAAAATCTGGACATGGCTCAGCAGAACCAGGAAAAGATGCTGCAGTTCCTGGAAGCATTGAAGAAAAATGCTGACCAGATAAAGCAGATGTGTATGGCTGGTTCTGTTCAGCTTGATTTAAGCTCTTATATCCGAAGAGCAGTTCAGGTTTCTGTTGACCAGGAAAAGCTTTTACGTGAAATAGTTGATATGCCAGAAAGCTTTATGCGTGGCCAGCAGCCGCAGATAGAAGGAATAATTGATTTTGTTTCTGTTCAGCAGGTTCTTGTAAAACAACAGGGCCGCTCTTTGCAGGAAGATTTGGATAAGCTCATTACCAGCAGCTTTGGAATAGATCCAACAGTTATTGAAGCTATAAGCGGAACTCAGACAAAGTTTTCGAATATTGTTAAAAACCTTGAAGATAGAGCACTGAACATGGCTTGGAGCGATCAGTATGAAATCATCAGATGCTTCAACAAGCTGGCAGGTGATTTGATGAGGGCTCAGGATGGTTCAGGGTCGGGACAGGGCGAATCTTCTTCCCCAATGAATGCAATGCAGCAATTCAAGAATCTGACTCAGCGCCAATTAAGTCTGTATCAGCAGATGCAGCAGCAACAGCTTATGCCACAGGGCAGTGAAGCTTTGAAGCAGATGGCAATGGAACAGCGCCATATCAGGGAATCTCTCGAACAGCTTATGAAGGAGCATCGTCAGCAGATGAACAGTCTTGGTCGCATGAATGATGTAATTGATGATATGAAGGATGTTGAAACCAAGATTCTTGATCCGGCAATGCGTGAAAAGGTCAAGGAAAAGCAGAAATCAATCTATGACCGTATGATGCGCTCACAGAAGGCTGTAAAGAATCGTGACGAGGAAGATGAAGAACGTCAGGCTCAGAAGGCCAGAGAGCTTCATCAGCAGGAACCTGAAAAACCGATAGGTGATATAGGTTCTACCAGTGTTGATTTAAGCAAGGATTTTACCGGTGATTTGCGTGAAGAATACCCGGAAAGCTATAAGAATCTGATTAATGAATATTACAAATCACTTAATATTTACGGTGGTGAACAAAAATGAAAAAGCAGCTTAAGCAAGCATTAATAGCTAGTTTTATTGGTGTGGGAATATTTGCTGCTAGCTGCTCTGTGATGGCTGCAGCCTCTGGTCGCCCCGTATTTTCTTCAGAAGCTCAGCAGCTTTATTCAGAAGCTGTCCAGGCCTTCAGAACAAGGCATTTTACCTTGGCTAAGAAGCAATTCAGGACACTTATAGAAAAGTATCCTGACGATGGATATGCAAATATTGCCCGTTTTAATCTTGGTCAGCTTCTTGTTTCCAATCATGAATATGATGAAGCAATCGCTCTTTATAAGGAAATTATTGATAAATCCGAAAATAGACCTGATGAAGCAGATAAAGCGCGAATAGAGCTTACTGATATTCTTTTTAAGATTCATAGATTCCGTGAAGGCATTGAAATTCTTGAGGACTGGCATAAAAAGGAGCCAGGAAATCCAGAATGTGCCCGCAAGTTGGCTGCTTTTTATCTATCCTCTGGTGGGACCAATGAAGCCTGGCTCCTGCTGGAACGCTATATGGAAATGGGTAACAAGGAAGCTTTTAAAGACTTGCTTAATCTTGCTACTAAGAGCGGTGAGGTTGATAAGCTTCTAAGTAGCTTAGAAAGCCGCAGAGCTAAGTATAAACAGTCTGATTATGTTGATTTTGTTTCTGACTGTTATCTTGCTCTAGCCCGTAAAGATAAAGCCATAGAAGCTTTGAAGGAAACACCGGATTATAAAACTCAGAGCAATATACTTAGAAAATTAGCTGATATTCAGATTTCTGACAATAAAATAGATGATGCCGTTGAAACCCTGGAAGCATTGTGCAAGCTGTTCCAATATGACAGTCAGGGCATCAAGAAGCTTGGTCACTGTTATTTTGTTCAGGGCAAAAAGGATAAAGCTATCCAGACCTGGCGTAAAGCGTTGAATTCACGCTATGGGCGTAGTCAGCAGGCATATGTTGATTATACAAGTGTCCTTATTGAGCATCAGTTGTTGAATGAGGCCTTAGAGGCCTTTGAAGAAGCCCGTCGCGAATTATACCAGGAAAGTCTTTTTGCAGAAGAAAAGGCTGCCGTTCTTATGGCTTTGAACAGAAGCGCAGAAGCTATGGAAGAATACCTGAAGGTTTTGACACTTGGTACATATAATACTGAAATGTTTGATAAGCTTTATGACAACGACGGCAAAGTCTTTGATCTTGAAAAGCGTTTGACTGCCTTACATTCTCAGGACTATGGAACAGCTATTACTCAGTCTTTGATAGAGTATTACTTCAGAAAAGCTAATATAGCAGATATTGATAAGATGGTTGCCTTAATTGATGACCAGTCTGCTATTTTCTTCGATGATTTGTTCTATAACAGATTGCGTCAGGAAGCTCTTCTCGTTCCTGATCAGTTCCATTTTGCGTTATTGCAGCGCATGATTAAGGAAAGACGCGGCTCTATTCTTGAACTTAAGCTGGCTGCTCTTGCGCTTAAAATGCCAGAATATAACGAAAAGTGGCTTCTAGAAGCATATAGTATGGCTAAGTCAGCTGCAGAATCAACAGTTATTGCTGATTCACATCTAAAATATGATTTATGCATTAAATTGGCTGAATTCGCTTTTAATACAATGAAAAAGCCTGATGAAACTGATAAGTATCTGGAAATAGTAATTTCTGCTGATAAATTAAGACCTGAAACAAAGCAGCAGATTGAAGCCAGATTATTGAGGGCTAAGCTTCAGACTTACTGTGAAAAGTATGATGAAGCCACCAATACGCTGGAACAAGTCAGCAAAATGCTGGAAAATGATAATTATAGAGACAGCATAGAACGCGACGAACTTCAGGAACAGTATTTGTTGGAAGACGCAATGCTTAAATGCCATATGGGCGAGTTTCAGGATGCTCTGTATGCTTTGAAGGATATTATTGATACCCACAAGGAAGGCAGCTGGGTAAACGATTCCCTTGAACTGGCCAATGATGTAACTCGACTTTCCTTTGGTGAAAATTTCAGCGTTCTTAAACACAAGCTGGCTGCAGATAGAGCTATTGCCTGCAATAAACTTGATAAAGCTATTACCGAATTAGATGCAGCCATAAAAGAAACACCAGCTTCTTCTACCGCATTGATAGATGAATTTGAAGCCGACAAGCTTCTTGCATCTGACAAGAAAATGTATGATGAAGCCTTAATAAAGAAAATAGAAGTGTTTGTTCTGACGCACAAGGATTGCTATAAGAATCCAGACCTTTGCGAGCTGAGAATCAAACTGATGCAGCGTGGAAACAAATCAAAGGATAAAACAGACGAAGCAATGCGAAGCTTTATGAGCCAGTTCCCAAATGATTTAAGAAGTGGCAAATATAAGCAGAGTCTTGAAAATGGAGGGAAAAAATAATGAAGCAGAGTAAGCTGTTCTACTGTGTTTTATTAATTTCCTTAGTTTGTGCTGGCCCGTTGTTTGCCGGCAGATTATTGATTCCAATGGATGATGTGCAGAATGACCATTTGCGCAGCTACGGCCTGACATATTGGGTTCTGGATAAAACAGGAACAGATGCAGAATGGCTGCTTAATTACCGCTGCGGTGCTTTTCTTGTCGAAGATACTCCGGAAATCAGAAGCAAGGCCAAGGATATGGGAGTAACTGTTTCACCTGTATCTGATGCTGAAATAGAAAAGATATATGCAGAAATCGAAGAAGAAAACATGGAAAAGGTTCTTCTTGAAAAGGCTCCGAAGGTAGGGGTTTATTCTCCTTCATATGAAGAGCCTTGGGATGACGCAGTTATTCTTGCTTTGACATATGCTCAGATTCCTTTTGAAAAATTCTATGACAAAGAAGTCATGGAAGGTGGTCTTAGCAAATACGACTGGATTCACCTGCATCACGAGGATTTTACCGGCCAATTCGGTAAATTTTATGCTTCCTTCAGAATGACTCCGTGGTATCGTGCTCAGGTAACCCGTGCTCAGCTTGAAGCTCAGAAATTCGGGTTCCAGAAGGTTCCTCAGTTGAAACTTGCAGTAGCTAGAAAGATTAAGCAGTTTGTCATGGATGGCGGGTTCATGTTTGCCATGTGCTCTGCAGCCGACAGTCTGGATGTTGCTTTGGCGGCCAATGGTGTAGATATTGTTGCCAAGGAATTGGATGGCGATGATCCTGACCCATTCTGCCAGAGTAAGCTTGATTTTGAGCAGACTTTTGCTTTTCAGGATTTCAGCCTGATTATAGACCCGAATATTTATGAATTCTCTGACATAGATGTTTCAGAAAACTATACCGGTGATGCTGGCACTTACCGTTTGTTTGAATTTGCAGCTAAGGTAGACCCGATTCCTACCATGCTCACACAGAATCACAGGGCTGTTCACGAAGGCTTCTATGGTCAGACAACTGCATTCAGAAAAAATCTGTTAAAGCCTTATGTAACTGTAATGGGTGAAAATAATGATGGAGTTTCAGTAAAATACATAAGAGCAGACTATGGAAAGGGCTTCTTTACCTTCTATGGCGGCCATGATCCTGCAGATGCAAGCCACATTGTTGGTGAAGGTCCTACACGTCTTGAACTGCATAAAAACAGCCCTGGTTATAGACTGATTCTTAATAACATTCTTTTCCCAGCTGCTAAGCGCAAGGAACGCAAGACCTGATTATCATGAGCCAATCCAAGTGTATTTTAATAACCGGTCTTGTTCTATTAATTCTGGTTATACCTGTATGGCTGGCTGGAAACCGCTTGCAGACTATTGACACAGAAACTGGCTTTATCAACGAAGATGTTGATAGCCTTTTCTATTACAGAATAATAGACCAGGCTTACGCAAAGGGCTCACCATCATACGTTCTGTATGATAACTATGGTAATTTCCCATATAAATTCAAAATAGGGTATCCACGACTCTATTTCTGGCTGCTTTATTGGGTAAGGGTTCTTTGTACTAAGCTTAATCCTGCAGACCCGGATTTGTTATTCTGGGGTTTTCCGGTTTTAATAACCACACTAACAGCTTCGGTCATTTTTATTGGTTTTTGGCGCCTGGGCTATACACCAGTGTTTCTGCTGCTTTGCGCATTTGCTTTATTGCCAAGTGCGTCTGCCATGCAGGTAGGTATTTATGGGAAAATAGACTATGACCATATCTTGTCTTTGTATATGTGGTTATGGATTCTTGCCGCCATGTTTTGCGTTGACAGGCCATCTAAGAAAACACTTGTTTTCGGTGGCATTGCAGCCTCGTTGATACTAGGCAGCTGGATTGGTTCATTGCTCATTTTCTTTGTAATGACGCTGGTTTGTATTGCTCTTTGGTTTTGCAATAGTGATTTGTGTAAAGGATATCTGCCTTATTGCTATATTACATTTGGCATTGCGACAGCAGTAAATATTGCAATTATGCTCTGTGGGTTGTCCACCTACGGCATAACAATGCTTGATTTCGGCTATATACATATTTCTGCAATGGTTGTAGCTACAATAGGCGTTTGGATTCTTACGCGTGTTAAACCGAGTGTCAGGAACAGAATAACTGCTCTGGTTTCTGGAATTGTAGTGGTAGCACTTTTTGCAATAATAGACACTGCAGATTTCATGGACCTTATTGAAAGGGTTTCGGGTATGGACCCTGCTTTTCTTGATATTACCGAACTTGCGCCAGTATTCGCTTTTAATAATTTATTCAAGAATATTAATTCTATTGAAAAGCTTATTAATACTTATGGAATAATTGCTTTTCTAATGCCTGTTTTCTTTTTTCTTCCTGCCAAAAAGCTTTTTAACAAAAATAGTGCTGGTATTCTTCAAATCTGGTTGTCTATACTGATTCTTGCCTCTTTTTATCAGAATCGTTATATACGCACTCTTGGTATTGGCAATCACCTTTTTGCTGCCTTTATTCTCTATTTGATCTGGAAGTGGCTATCCGGTCTTGTTGCTGAATCAAAGCTTACAAAGCTAAGAGCCGCCTGTGCTTTCTGTATGCTGCTGCTTATGGTCAGAATTCCTGCAATTTGGACGTATCTTGGCTTTGTTAGTGATAAAAGACAATCAGATATGGCTGCATACGACTGGATTAAAAAGAATACTCCGGAAACCTCTGGTTATTCAGATGACAAAGATCCAGAATACGGTATTCTTGCTTATTGGGATTTGGGACATACTATTACTCATTATGCTCACAGGCCGACGATTGCAAATAATATGCAGAATGGCATAAAAAACATGGCTGATATATTTTCCACAACAGACGAAGAAACTGCAAATCAGATTTGTAAGGAATTAAATGTCAAATATGTACTTATGCAACCGGACAGAGTTTTATACCCGAAGAGCATGGATTATTGGCCTGCATATAAGAGTCAGCCTAGAAAGCCTGGTTATACTGCGCTATCATCGAAGGTTGAAAGAAGCAAGGATTACGAAGAATGGTTTTATACTTGGCTTATGAGTGATTATGGCTTGCGTGGTCGCGGTAAGTTTGGCATAGCATCTCATTTCAGAGTGGTTTATGCTAATGAAGAAACAAAGCTGTCTGGCTTTTCAAATATGCTGTTCGAGCGTGTTGACGGTGCTAAGGTAGTTTTACGCGGCAAACCTGGAACTACTGCGGAAATGAGTTTGGGCATAAATATACTTAATAAATATTGCGTTTATAAAATAACTCAGACTGTTGATAACGACGGCTTTGCCAGATTCAATCTGCCGTATAGCTGTTGGTTCAACAATGGTGTAGTTTCTACTGGTGAATTATACGAAATTTCCATTGTTCCCGAAGGCAAGCATCAGCCTGTAACAGGAAAAGGCCGTATATCAGAAAAAGACGTAATAGCTGGTAACCAGGTTGCAACTGGAGCAATAATAATTTTTAATAACTAATCCGTGGCAGCAACGGATAACAGGATGAAGGCTCGATGTCGGCTACCGCCGTCGATGGCATGCTAGCATGCTCGATAGCAACATTCGTTGCATTAAATACCAGCAGGCAATTGATAATTTCTAGTTATATTAACAATAATTTACTATTTGTTAATAATTTGCTTTGCACGGTGCAGTTGTCAGACATTAAAACTTGGTATATTATTACAACAGATTTTGAAGAAGGGTATTTTTTTTTATGAAAAAATCTCTATTAATAGCACTCACAGCTATGAGCCTAATTTTTGGTTCTCATGCAGTTGAAGCTGCAAAACCTGTTAATGTATTGGTAATTGATTCCGGTGTGGATATGGAACACAGTATGATTAAGCCTCAGGCAAGAGCTAATCAGGCAGAACTCAACGGCAAGCCTGGCGTTGACGATGACGGCAACGGTTATGTAGACGATGTCTACGGCTGGAATTTCATGGAAGATAACAATACACTCATTCATCTTGGTGAGGCTCCTGAAAGATACGATAAAGCCATCAAGAATATGGAGGACTTAGCCAAGTTCCAGCAGGATGCAAAATTCTTCGAAGATGAAACCCGTTGGGAACAGTTCCAGAAATTAGCTTTTGAAGGTAATTTCAAGAAATTCATCAGTTCCTTCGCGGGCTGGGCACACGGTACTCACGTTGCCGGCATTATTGCCAGAGACAACAAGGCAGTTGCTTTGAACACCATAGCCTACATTCCAAAGGATGCAAGTCCTAACGGAATCAGAGTTCCAACCATAGTAGCCGTTTTATATCTTCTCAAAAGAGAATTAGGTGGTTCACATTCAACCACAATAAAAATGACTGACGAAATGATAAAAGATCAGTTCGGCCAAATGTATGGTGATTCAAAAAAAGAACTGTATCCAATGGCAAAATACATGAATGCCTTGAATCCAAGATTGGTTAACTGCTCCTTCGGAACCAGCAATGAAATGCTTGACCCATTAGTAAAAGAAGTTATGGGCCACTGGGGAAAAGATACTGACGATAAGTCTGTTGCTAAAATGAGAAATCGTTTTGTAAAAGAAGTTCTTTGCAAAAGAGACAAATACCTGTTCGACAGTTGTCCAAATGCACTGTTCTTTATAGCTGCAGGCAACACAGGCAAGGACATCGACGATCAGATAATTTCCCCGAACAGCGTTGATATGGAAAACAAAATCGTTGTAGCAGCAACCGACAATAACGAAAAGCTTGCTGATTTCTCTTCCTACGGTAAAAACACTGTAGATATCGCATGTCCGGGCGTAAACATCAAATCTGCTTATCCGAACGAAAAAGTCGGCAAAATGTCAGGCACTTCAATGGCTGCTCCAGTCGCTTTGAGATATGCTTCACAGGTTCTCGCAACCAATCCAAATCTCAGCGCAATTCAGCTCAAGAAGATACTTATGGGCACTGTAGACAAGAAGCCCTGGCTCAAGGGAAAAGTAAAATCAGGTGGCGTAATCAATGTTAGCCGTGCTATTCACGCCGCTTATGAAATGAAATCCGGAACTTCTCTGGAAGATGCTATCAAAACTGCAAACCTTGCTTTTGATGACAAGAAGCCAGTTAAGAGAAACGGTGTTTCAACAGAAAGACCAGACCTCTCAGACGAAACCAACAAGGAATTGTATTTCCTGAATGCTTTCTAACCAAACGAGGCATAAAACAATGAGAAAACAGATAATTAATTCATTATTAGCAATATTATTGGCTGGTATTTCAACAGTAAGCTGCTACGGCGCCGAAAAGGGTTCTGTATATTACCTTAATTACAAACCCGAATCAGACGCAGCATGGCAGGAATTAGCCAAGGTTTACACAGAAAAGACAGGCGTTCCGGTAAGAGTTGAAACTGTTGCCAACAGCCAGTATACCGATGTTTTGAGAGCTAAACTTGATGCTAATACTGACGCTCCAACTCTTTTTCAGTTTCACGGCAATGCTTCATCAGCTGAAATGGAAAAGAAATGCTTCAACCTTGTAAATTCAAAGCTTTACAAAGAACTCTCTGAAAAGTCTTATGTTCTCAGAGATTCTCGCAGCAGAATCTGCGGTATAGCCTATGCTGTAGAAACCTATGGCATTATTGTAAACAAAGAGCTTCTTACAAAAGCTGGTTATGCTGTTGATGATATTGCAAGCTTTGAAGATCTGAAGGCGATTGCAGAAGATATAACTGCTAGAAAGAACGAACTCGGTTTTTCTGCATTCACTTCTGCAGGTTTGAATGAAACTTCTGACTGGCGCTTCAGAACTCACCTTTCCAATATGCCTATTTACTACGAATACCAGGCAAAGAACGTAAAGAACCTGGACAAAATCGAAGGCCTTTATTTGAAGAATTACAAAGCAATCTGGGATTTGTATATAAACAACAGCACCTGCGATTCACAGGAACTGAAATCTAAAGGCATTGAAGATTCAAGAAATGAATTTGTTTCTCAGAAGGCTGTTTTCTACCAGAACGGTTCATGGGATTACAATTCTCTCATTGACAGCGGTATGGATAAATTCAAGATGGCAATGATACCTCTGTATGTTGGCGCTGAAAATGAAGAATTCCAGGGGCTATGCACTGGCACAGACAACTACTGGTGTGTAAACAGAAATGCTTCATTCACCGACATCAAGGCTACCTTGCAATTCCTTAACTGGTGCGTAACCTCTAAGGAAGGTACAGAAGCCATGGCCAACAAGATGGGCTTCTTTATTCCATTCGACAACGCTGCCTATACTGACAATCTGTTCATCCAGAGCAATATAATCTACACAGCTACAGGTAAGCTGCCGGTAACCTGGGATTTCACCACTATCCCAAGCAGGGAATGGAAGCTTAATATATCTGCTGCTCTTGCTGATTATTCAGCCAACCAGACTGATGAAAACTGGCAAAAGGTTGCAGATATATTTGTAAATCAGTGGTAAAATATTAAAAAATCAGCCCCTCTTTAACAAGAAGCTGTCTGAATACTCAGGCAGCGGCTGTTTCTTCTCGGCTGTGAGCTGGTGGCCGACGGCTGTAAGCGGCTGTTTTCTCTCGGCCAAAAGCTAAGAGCTAATAGCCAGCAGCGTATAGAATCACAGCAAATAACTTATTTTACGAAATCAATGACCTTCTGGCCTATTTCGTAATTTTGCTGAATGCCACTGAAGATTTCGCTTCCTGGGCCGTAAGCAAAAACAGGAACCATGCAGCCAGTGTGGTGGCCGGTGCTGAATTCGATAACAGCTTTATTTGGGAACGGCTTTACGCCTTCTGGTAAGGTTAATCCGCCTGTTTCGTGGTCGGCAGTAACAACAACCAATGTATTCTTATCGGCTTGTGCAAAGTCCAAAGCTGCTTTTACTGCAGAATCAAAGTCTTTTACTTCTACAGAAACATTAAGAGCTTTGTTGGAATGGCATTCCGTATCAATCTGTGAGCCTTCGACCATGAGAACAAAGCCATTTTTAGAGGACTTTAAGTTGTTGATTGCAACATTGGTTAAATCGCCAAGTTTGTATTTTCTTTCTGTTGCTCTGGGTAAATGTTCATCGGCCAATAAAGCCATGAAATTCCCACCATCAAAGTCTTTAATATCATCGTATGAATAGAAGACATTCATTCTTTTGGAAATGTTTTCGATCAGGTTTTTGCCGTCTTTGCGACCTTTGTTTTCATTTGTTTTGGGTCTGAAATAATTCAATCCACCGGCAATAACTACATTCAAAGCATCGTTTTCTGATTGTTCTGCTGCTATGTCTTCAAGTTTGTATCTAGAAGAATTATGAGAAGTGAAAGCACCGGGAGTAGCATGTGGTAATATGCATGTAACTACTACACCAGCAGCTTTATTTTTCTTTTTTGCATGATCAATAAGATTTTCCATAGGTTTGTTGCCAGGAAGCATTGAAAGCATTGTGTTGTTGGTTCTCTGACCGGTTGCCAATGCCGTACCACCAGCAGCAGAATCAGTAACTTCGTTGTTTAAGCTTCTAGTTATGCTGAAACCACAAACCTTAAAACGTTCGAGATTGAGTTTACCAAAGTTTTTTCTGCAAAGAGAAATCTGGCTTAAACCCATGCCATCACCAATCATAAAAATTATGTTCTTAGGCTTAGGACATGTTTCAGAAAACAAAATAGAGCTTATAGATAAAAACAAAAACAGAGAAGTAATTATTTTTTTCATTGTGTGTTTCCTAATCATTTTTATTAACTAATTTTTACTAGTTTGTTGGTATAGCGATAGCAGATAATCTGGTCCTTCTTTCCAGATTTCTGTTTCAAAATCGAAAAGAGCATCATAAATAGAAGACTTTGAAAATTCTAGTAGCAGTTCTTCAAAAGGTCTTTTAGATGATTCTGATAGTTTTAATAGCATAGTTCGCATTGTTTTTATTGCGCAGGAATTTTTTCTTTCTTCAGATATATTTTCCATAAGGTTCACTTTCAACAAATTCAAGTGCATTTATTGCTTTTAATGTTTTAAAACAGAATTGATTTTCCAATTTATTTGGTAGCAAACTTTCTATTGTGAATTTATCTGTTCTTTCTGTTCCAGGTAGTCCATAATCCCCATTCACATAAGCATTTAAGACTAGGGCAGTATTATCATTGGCAATTTTCCCACCAATAATATCTATTGATTCTAAGCTGGCTTTAAATTTTTCAAAAAGCATATTGTTTCTGTTTGAAGCAACATAATGCAACCAATCAATATTTGCTTCTTCAAAATAATGCACAAGTAAATCATCTTTCAAATGAAGTTTATATATAGAAACTCTAGCATTTTTTATATCGAAGTCATTTGGTAAAATACCACGTCTAATATTCTTTTTTACTGCGGAAGGAATGTATTTTAATGCCTGTTTAAAACTAGAGGTTACATAAAATCCTTTTCCAAAATCCAAGCCGTTGGAACATTTTTTCAAATCAATAAAAGGTATTTCTATATAGCTACCGTGATATAACAAAATATTATCAGATAATTTCAACATATTGTTTCACCGTGAGAACGCAAAATGTCTTCAATGTCTTTTAGAGCTACTTGATAACTGCTTAAATGCAATAAATCATAACATTCTGAAACATAACCCAATAAATCATATTTTATAAAAAGTTCAGCACAAGCAGCAGATGTTATGTTCCATTTTTTCTGCGCCATTCTGAAAATCCAGCATTGCATATCAGCTATATTTAATTTTTCCTGATTCATGTTTGCACCGTAATTAATTATAAACTACGTAAATTTTTATTTCAATAGAGTGTTATATTGGTAAGGCTAAGCATTTTTTCTAGATGTAGTCTGCTTTTATCAGAACGGAATGTGGGTTCAGGCGATGCGGCAGATGTGGACGAAGCCTTCGTTGTTTTGGAGATAGCATTTCTTCAGAAGCTTTTTGGCTTCTTTGGCTTTTTCTAAATCATCAGTGATTGAAAACATGGTTGGACCGCTGCCTGAAATGCCAGAGGCAAGCATGCCAAGGTTCTGCATTTCCTTACAGGCGTTTTCAAAGCCAGGGATTCTGCTCTTTCTGTATGGTTCGGCAAGAACATCCTTCAAGGCTTCAATGGCAAGCTTTTCGTCCTTAACATAGGAAGCGTGTATGAATGTTGCCAGATTACGCCCAAATTCTATAGTGGTTGGTCTTTCATAGCTTTGGGGAAGTATAGATCGCATTTCTGAGGTTGCCAGCGAGATTCCGGGGTAAGCCATGACCCAGTACCAGTTTTCGAAGTGTGGGATTTTTACACAAATCTGGCTGTCAGTAAGTGTCATCATTTGAATACCACCAAGAAAGGCTGGGGCAACATTATCATAATGCACGGAGCCACTGACTGAACCTTCAAATTTACCCATCATTAAGAGTAAGGTTTTATCATCAAAAGGTTTGGCAAAAAACTGATTCAGGGCAGCTATGGCTGCTACTACTGAGCTTGCGCTGCTGCCTAGACCGCTACCTACAGGCATGTTTTTGTATAGCTCTACCTTAATAGGTTTGCGTTTTGGTTCTGGCAGCTGTTCTAGAAAATATTCTGCACATGCTTGAACAAGATTCTTTTTTGAGGAATCAGAAAGCTTGCTGCTCCAAGGGCCAGTCATGACAAACTCAAATTTATCAGAGTCACTTACGGAAACAGTGTCGCCCAGTTTTGTGCCGTCTATGGGTGATACGGCAGCGCCAAGCACGTCAAAGCCTACACTGATATTTCCTATTGAAGCCGGAGCAAAAGCAGAAACTTTCATTGTTTAACCTCTTTATTTTATTGGTCTAAGTCTATCAGAATTACCCACCAAAAGAAAGAGCAGCAACCTACCAAATTCAATAAAACTACAAAAAAATAGCCTTATGTTTACATAAAATTTATTATTCTACAGTTATAGTTTATTTAAATAAATATGCCTTTCTTAGAATAATAATAAGAAAAAAAAGAATAGGGTTGTGGTTCTTGTCACATATGAGACATATCGATATCTGTCTTTTGTGTCGCGTCAGCGACACCCCTCCTAGCGCATCAGCCGCCCTCCTAACGCAGTGCCCTCCTAACGCAGTGCCCTCATCTCTCATCCCTCATTCCTCATCCTTAATACCTAAGACCTAATACCTAATACCTAATACCTAATACCTAATACCTAAGACCTAATACCAAAGACCTAATACCAAAGACCTAATACCTAATACCTAATACCTAATATCTAATTCCATGTTTCTCGTGAAACCAAAAAACATGTTTCTTGGGATGGGTTGGTTATAATCGTTCAATATTTTGGGCAATTAGCCGATATTAAGGCAAAATTCGTATTCGGGGAAACTATATCTTGGAAACAGAAGAAGCTGCTAAGACAGTTGAAAACAAAGAAGCTCCAAAAACATCAGTAGCACGTTCTGCTGCTGTTATGGGCATCGCTACATTCCTGAGCAGAATAGCAGGCCTTGTTCGTGAACAGACCTTCGCTTATTTGTTCGGAGCAGGAAAATGGACAGACGCTTTTAACGTTGCCTTTAAGGTTCCAAACCTTCTGAGGGATCTTTTTGCCGAAGGAGCCATGAGTGCAGCCTTTATACCGACCTTTAACAGCATAATGCAGAAAGAAGGCCAGGAAAAGGCTTTCAGGCTTACTAACCTTACATTCTGCGCAATCCTTGTTATTGTTGGTACATTGACCGCATTAGGTATGGTAATTAGCCCGTACATTGTTCAGATTCTAGCGCCACAATTCATTAACGACCCCGAAAAATTTGCCGTAACTGTAACAATGACCAGAATAATGTTCCCGTTCCTGCTGGTAATTTCCTGGGCAGCTATATCTATGGGAATGCTCAACTCTCTGGGCGAATTTTTTATCCCGTCTGTTGCACCTGTAGCTTTAAATCTTTCAATGATTCTGTCAGGCTGGCTCATTTGCCCGATTGCCGTAAAGATGGGAATGCCTTCTATTACTGGTATGGCCATTGGCGCAATGCTTGGCGGCTTGCTGCAGTTCACTGTACAATTGCCCTCTCTCGTTAGAAAGGGCTGGAAGTTCTTCTGGTGCCTTGATTTTAAAGACCCTGGTATTCAAAAGATTGGTAAGCTGATGATTCCTGGAACCGTTGGCCTTGCTGCAACCCAGATAAATGTTGCCGTTAATACAATCCTTGCAACCTCGCAGGGGGATGGGGCAGTCAGCTGGATAAGCTATGCCTTCAGAATAATGCAGCTTCCTATTGGTATTTTTGGGGTTGCTGTAGCTCAGGCTACATTACCTGTAATCTCAAGACAGGCCGCCAGTGGCGATAAAGATGCCATGGCCGGCACATTAGCCAGTTCTATTCGCTTGTCTGCCTTCATTAATCTTTGGGCAGGAGCTTCAATTGTTGCTTTGGCTGAACCGGTAATCAGAATAATCTATCAGCACGGCCGTTTCGGAATAGAAGACACATTGGCTACAGCAGCAGTTCTTAGAGCTTATACCATTGGTATTGTATTCTATGCTCTGATAAAGATTCTCGGCCCGGCATTCTATGCCTTGGACGACACCAGGATTCCTGTAAAGGCCAGTATTCTTTCTATAGTTGTTTCAATTATATTGAGTCTTTCACTTATCAGCCATTTTGGTTACATAAGCCTTGCTTTCAGCAGCAGTATGGCCGCCATGGTAAATGCCGGTTTTCTGTTCTTCATGCTCCAGAAAAAGCTTGGAGGCTTCGGGAAATACGGCCTTGTCAGCGGAATAGCTAAGATTATTGTTGCTACTGCTATATCTGGTATAGTAACTTATTATTCATTCGTATATTCTGCTGGCTATATTGCAAATCTTTTGCCGGCCCTTGCTGCAGGAAGCTTTACCAATGCTGTAACAGCTCTCTGTGTCGGTGGTGTAGCCGGCCTGATTGCCTTGTATGTTATTTCCTGCATTATGCATATTGAAGAAGCAGACAGGGCAGCAGAATTAATATTGAAGAAGCTTCGCAAGAAGAAAAGTAAATGAATTTTGATATAAATGTAATTGCCTTTATAAGAGATTCCCTGCTTTTATTGGCGGTCTGGTTTTTGTTGGCCTGCGCCTTTCATAGCTGGGGAAGCTTTTTGACAAAGCTGGTTAAAATTAATTTTACCGGCCATAAAAAGCATCTGGCTAATATTTGGCTAGGGTGGTGCTTCAGCTTGTTCTTTTGGGCTGTTTACCATCTTTTGTGGCCAATTAATTCTATTGCCAGCAGTATCTTTTATTTGCCAGGGATTGTTTATTTCTTTATAAAATACGGCAGGAAGCTTCCTTCATACTTAAAGTCCATAGGTGCTCTCAAGGCTTCTGTAATTATTCTCGTGCTGTTTGCCGCTTCTACAATAGCTATTCAGGTGCCGATGAATTACGATACCGGGCTTTATCACCTGAATTCTATCAGATGGGCAAATGAGCATCACATTATTAAAGGCATTGGGAATATACATACAAGGCTTGGATTGAACCAGTTATATTTTCTGTATGCCGCTTCTTTGAATTTTCACCCGTTTTTGAATGACTGCGCTTTCCATGCAGCTAATAGCTTCTTGTATGCTTTGTTTGCTGCAGGCTGTGTAATGGGTGGAACTATTATAGACCTGATTCTATTGTGCCTGTTTTTCTATCTGCCGATGCCATATTATTGGATTGCCAATCCGACACCGGATATTGCTTCTACACTGCTACAGATAGTGGCGTTTAGATACTTTTTAGAGGCTGTGAGGAACCCTCATCCGTCACGCTTTGCGTGCCACCTTCCCCCGATCTCGGAGGAAGGCTCTATTGAGGCACTCCCCCAGCCCCCAGATCCCAGCCCCCAGCCCCAGAGTCCGAAAGGCTCATATATCTCTTTTGCGGCTATACTTTCGGCTATTCTGATTACTGTAAAGCTTAGTAACATCGTTTTTGCAATCGGCTTAGGCCTTATTACCATTCTGGTTGGTCTCAAGAACACATTTGAAGCTAATGACAAAAAAATGATTGGCCGCGCTTTTGTTTTTATAACCCTGTTCTTCGCTTTATGGGTTTTCAGAGGTTATTTGCAGACCGGCTATCCTGCTTTTCCATCTGATATTGGCGGTATCAGGTTCGACTGGTCTGTTCCTAAAAGACTGGCTAACTACACAGAAAATTGCGTCTATTGCGGCTCACGCACCAATGGACAGGTTTATGACCCTAATTCCCCGGTTTTCCAAGAAAGCTGGGCGTGGCTGGACTTCTGGATAAAATGGAATTTCTTCGATGAAAAGGAATATCTGTGTGACGATTGGATGAGCAATTTCGTTACATGGCTGACTTTGATTTTTGTGCCCATGGTTATCTTCAACTGGGGTATGGGCTCTGTAACCTTGTCTGTGCTTTCTATCTGTCTGTTCTTTGTTTGGCTGCGGGCTGTTTTTCGTCACAAAGGCGTATGGGGAAAGACCAACTACCTTTTCTGCCTGCAGCTTGTAGGACTTGCCTCTATTCTTTTCTGGTTCTTCGTTGCACCTGAAGTCAGGTTTGCTAATGGAAGCTTTATTGTCTACTTTATCGCAAGTCTGCTTCTAGTGAAGACCGCATACCCAGGAATGACCTTGAAGAAAGAGTTCAGGCTTGGTTTGATGTTCTTCCCGATAGTTATGTTTATTTGGGCTTTCTGGCTTGGTTACAACGTAAATGCTTTCAGAGTAGACGGTATGATAGCTCTGAAAAAGGTTCCAATGAATACATTCGTAACCGATTCAGGTGTTAAGCTTCTTGTACCTGTTCTTAGTGATCAATGTTGGGATAGTGAAATTCCTTCGACACCAGAACCTGAAAAAGGGCTGGAAATGCGCGGAGCCTCTATTGATGACGGTTTTAGGATTAAAGAATAAATATTTTTAATTATGTAAACCAAACTGATTAATTCGACCTTCCCCGACGAATGATTTGCTTCGCAAATATGAATTATCCGGCTTCGCCGAATATGAATGGGCTGTCGCCTATGGGTTGCCATTACTGATGCTATGCAGCCGTGCTTCGCACTAGAAGTGGGTTTGTTCTAGCCTAAAAACTACCTGTTAATATCATAATTGTTATATAATAAATTGCATGACAAACGAAACCAATATATTAAATATGCTTGTTGATTCCAGCCTGCTGATGGGCGCCTGGCTTCTTCTTGCCTGTGCTTTTCATACATGGGGTAGCTTTTTATCTAGGCTGTTGGGCATTCAGTTTTCTGGAAATAAAAAGCTTTTAGCAAATATCTGGATGGGGTGGGTAGTTGGTATCTTTTTCTTTGCTGTTTATCAATTGTTTTTCCCAATTAATGCTTTTGCAAGCAGCCTTTTTTATTTGCCGGCAATAATTTATTTCTTTTATAAATATTACAAAAAAATACCTGATTTTACAAAAAATATAGGCAGAGCAAAGCTCCTAGCGATAATTCTTATTGCTTTTTCTGCTGCAATAATAGCCGTTCAACAGCCTCTGAACTATGATACAGGCTTTTATCACCTGCCATCAATTAAGTGGCTCAATGAGTATCATATTATTAAAGGCCTTGCTAATCTTCATTCCAGATTTGGTTTTAATCAGCTATACTTTTTATATTCTGCTTCATTGAATTTTTATCCATTTTTCGAGGAATATGCTTTTCATGCTGCAAACAGCTTCTTATATGTCTTGTTTTCAGCCGGTTGTATTTTGGGTGGAACAGCCATTGATCTGCTGCTACTGTGCTTGTTTTTCTTTTTGCCAATGCCTTATTATTGGATAGGCAATCCGACACCGGATATGGCGTCAACGCTGCTGCAGATAGTGACGTTCAGATACTTCTTGAAAGTTATAAGGGACCCGCATTCGTCAGTGCTTTGCACTGCCACCTTCAGCAGTTTTGTGCTACATTCTGTAGCAACTGCTCGCCGCCATCCTTGGCGTCTGCCCCTAAAGGAGAAAGGGGTGAACTTGTCCAATCCCCAACCCCGGAGTTCTATAGGCCTCATCGCTTTTGCTGCTGTTCTGGCGGCTGTTATGGTTATGGTAAAACTGAGCAATATTGTTTTTGCTCTTGGCTTAGGTGCTATAACCCTGATTCTTAACCAGAATAAGCATTTCGAAATAGAAGAAAAGAAAACAATTAAAAAAGCTTTTATTTTTATTGGTATTTTCGTTTGTATCTGGATTCTCAGAGGCTATATCCAGAGCGGTTACCCTCTTTTCCCTTCAACTGTTGGTAGAATTAATTTTGATTGGGCTATTCCTGAAGCATATGCAAAGCATCAGGCAGAAAGCGTTTATGCCGGTTCAAGAAGTGTTGAAAGAACATTCGATTCTAAATCTCCATTATTAGAAAATTGGAGTTGGCTTGATTATTGGTTCAAATACTATTTCTTCGATTCAGAAAAATATTTTACTGAGGATATTTTTTCAAATATTTATGTAATGTTTATGCTGTTACTAGCCCCTATAACAATGTTTAACTGGGGAATAGGTTCTATTGTTTTATGCGGTTTAACAATTTTATTTATTGTGTTTTGGTATTATAAAATGCGCACAAATAGTGAACTATGGAAAAATACTAAATATTTATTTTATTTATTAATTGTTGAATTATTTTCTATTCTTTTTTGGTTCTTTGTCGCTCCAGTTCCGAGATTTGCAAATGGGATATTTATTATATTTTTTGTAACATCTTTTCTTATGATACAGCGATTATTACCAGAAATAAAATATGCAGTAAATTTAAAAAAATGCATGATTTTTTATCCTGTAATTATGCTTTTATGGGGATTTTCCTCTGGCTGCGATACAGAAATTTTCAGAGTCAATGGCATGGCTGTTCTTGATAAGGTCGAAACAAAAATTTATATTACAGAATCTGGTCTAAAAATTGAAATTCCGGCTAAAGGAAGCTTGTGCTGGATAATAAATGTTATGTCAACCCCAGAGCCGAAGCCTTGGCTATCATTACGTAAAGATAGTGTTGAAGACGGTTTCTGCATGAGAAAATCACAAGAATAGGCATATAATATGAACTACGATATAAATGTATTAAGCTTTATGAGAGATTCTGGCCTGTTGATGCTGGTCTGGCTGCTCCTTGCCTTTGCGTTCCATTCCTGGGGAGTCCTGCTTGCCAGGCTTTTAAAGCTTAAATTCAATTCCACTCTAAAGCATTTTTCTGATATTTGGCTAGGGTGGGGATTCTGTGTTTTTCTCTTGTCTGTCTATCATTTATTTTTCCCAATAAATGCTTTTACTAGTATTTTGCTTTATTTGCCCGCAATTGTTGTATTCTTTATAAAATATGGCAAGAAAATACCTGCTTATTGTAAGTCCATAGGGTGGGTTAAGCTGTCTGCTTTGCTTTTGATTGCAATAGCCGCCGCTGCCGTTTCTATTCAGATTCCACTAAATTATGACACAGGCTTTTACCATTTAAATTCTATCAGATGGGCAAACGAGCATCACATAATAAAGGGAATCGGAAACCTTCATACAAGACTTGGTTTTAATCAGTTATATTTTTTATATGCTGCTTCTCTTAATTTCCATCCATGGCTTAATGATTATGCTTTCCATGCAGCCAATAGCTTTTTGTATATTCTGTTCTGCTTCTCGTTAATATTAAGTGGAACATTTATTGATTTGCTTTGTCTTTGTATATTCTTCTTCGTTCCTATGCCGTATTACTGGATAGGCAATCCTACACCCGATATTGCGTCGACGTTGTTGCAGGTAGTTGCGTTTAGATATTTTTTAGATGCTATATGTAACCCTCATCCGTCACGCTTTGCGTGCCACCTTCCCCCGATTTCGGAGGAAGGCACTGCTGTGGCAATTCTACAGTCCCCAACCTCCGATTCTTGTGGAAATTGCAAAGCATCTTGTATACCGCAGAAATTGGAATGTAACCGACACACAATGGTGTCTATGGCTGCCATTCTTTCTGGTATATTAGTGTCTATAAAATTAAGTAATGCTATTTTTGCTTTGGGACTCGGTCTAACAACTCTGATAATGGCAAAGTATAATCCGTTCAGTTCAGATGGCAAAAAGACTATTGGCCGCGCTTTTATTTTCATAGGTCTGTTTTTTGCAGTCTGGTTAGCTAGAGGCTATATACAAACTGGTTATCCGGCTTTCCCATCTTCAATTGGCCGCATTGCCTTCGATTGGACTGTTCCTGACAGATTGGCTGTTGTAGCCAGAGATGTAATTTATGCGTCTGCTAGAACCTGTGGCCAGAGCTTCGATATAAACCTTCCAATGATAAAGGAAAACAAATGGTTCGATTTCTGGTGCAAATGGAATTTCTTCGATGAAAAGAACTTCTTCTGCGGTGATTTCTCTGTCGACATTTTCTCGTGGCTGCTTCTAATTCTTTTCCCGATGATTGTATTTAGCTGGGGAATGGGCTCTCTGACCATGAGTGCTTTATCGATGCTTTTCATCGGCATGTGGCTCGGTGCCTTATGCTTTAAAAAGGATATCTGGAAAAACAGTAGATATTTGTTTTGTGTGCTGCTGGCCGATTTGCTTTCTATAGCCTTCTGGTGGTTTGTAGCACCTGATTTTAGATTTGCAAACGGCATGTTCATGGTTTTGTTTGTCACAAGCTTATTGCTTGTAAAGGTAGCTTTCGATAAAATAAGCATAAAAAAAGGCATTAAAACAGCAATGATGTTTTTCCCTGTAGTCATGCTTATATGGGGCTTCTGGGTAAGCTTTTCCATGAGCGAATTCAGAATAAACGGTATGCTTGTTCTTAATAAACTTCCCATGAAGGAGTTTATAACAGATTCAGGCTTGAAGCTTCTTGTTCCTGCAAATGGCAGTCAGGCCTGGGATAGTGAACTTCCCTCAACACCCGAACCGGAAAAAGGCTTGGAAATGCGTGGAACATCCATTGATGACGGCTACAGAATACGGGAATAAACAGAAGGTAACATTATGAATTACGATATAAATATTGTTAATTTCCTCAGAGATTGTTTATTGATTATATTTTCATGGCTTTTATTGGCCTGTGCTTTCCATTCCTGGGGCAACTTTCTATCAAAAAAAATAGGTATTTTAATAAATGGCAGAAAAAAGCACTTTGCTAATATCTGGCTTGGCTGGTGTTTTTGCTTATTTTTCTTTGCTGTTTACCATTTATTTTTCTCTATAAATGCCTTTGCTAGCACTATTTTCTATGGTCCGGCAATTATTTATTTCTTTATTAAATATTATAAAAAAATAATTCCGTTAATTAAATCTGTTGATAAACTTAAATTGACTGCAATTATTCTTGTTACATTTGCTATAGCTGCTGTAGCTGTGCAGCTTCCAATGAATTATGATACAGGTCTTTATCACCTTAATTCTATCAGGTGGGCAAACGAGCATCATATTATAAAAGGTCTCGGAAACCTTCATACAAGACTTGGCTTCAATCAGCCGTATTTCCTTTATTGCGCGTCACTTAGCTTCCATCCTTATTTGAACGCCTATGGTTTCCATGCAGCAAATACATTTTTGTATTTTATTTTCTGCTTAGGCTCTTTATTAAGCTGCACAGCAATAGATCTGATTTTGCTGGTTCTGTTCTTTTTCCTGCCTGTTCCTTATTTTTGGATTGTTTCACCAACAACAGACGTGGCTTCATGCTTTATCATGATGATTGCATTCCGCATTTTTCTTGATGTGCTGCTTGGTGACAAGCTTAACGGAAATATATCCGAAAGCAATGCAGAAGCTTCAGATCGGGCAAGCCTGGTATCAGTGGCAGCTATACTTTCTGCTGTTTTGGTAACAGTAAAGCTGAGTAATGTAGTTTTTGCTATAGGTCTTGGTCTTATTACTATTTTTATTTCTAGAAGACGAGCTTTTAGTGTTTCTGATAAAAAAATTCTCGGTAAAGCTTTCATATTTATCGGAGTTTTTATTGCTATCTGGATTGCCAGAGGCTATATACAAACTGGTTATCCTGTTTTCCCATCATCAATTGGCCGTATAAATTTCGATTGGACTGTGCCTGAAAGGCTCGCAAAATATACAGAAACCTACGTCTATGCAGGCTCGCGCACAGACGGTCTGATTACAAATTTCGACTCGCCGGTGCTGCAGGATGGCGGTTGGGTTGACGCCTGGTTTAAAGAGTTCTTCTTTAACGACCAGCAGCATCTTACTGATGACCCGGTCCAGAATTTCTTTACTATTTTCCTGCTAATAGTCTTCCCAATGACCATGTATAGCTGGGGAATGGGCTGCCTGACTCTCTTTGTTCTATCGACTGTTTTATTGGTAATCTGGCTTTGCGCCTTAGTTCGCCAAAAATCCAGTCTTTGGGAAAAAAGCCGATTATTATTCTGCTTATTCCTTGTTTCTGTTGCCGGCATCATTTTCTGGATACTTGTTGCTCCGGAACCAAGATTTGCTAATGCAATATTTATCTGTGAATTTATTACTTGCCTGTTGATGGTTAAAGAGGCTTATCCAAAGCTTATCATGGCTGGTTGGGCAAGAAAGGGCTTGATGTTTTATACCGTTGTAATTCTGATTTGGTGCTTCGATATAGGTTATTCCTCAGACGAATTCCGTATTAACGGAATAATGCCCCTGCATGGAGTGCCAGTAAAGGAATTCGTAACAAAATCAGGGCTTGTTTTAAAGTTTCCACATCTAAACAATCAGACGTGGGATACTGGTCTCTTAGCAACTCCCGAACCTGAACCCGGTTTGGAATTGCGTGGCGAATCCTTGGCAGACGGTTTCAGAATACGTGAATAGTTTTTGAATAATAACTTTCATTGATAGGCACTACCATTAACCATATTTCCCGTGTTATAGTAGAAAAAACTGGAGATAAAAAATGAAATTTAACTGTAAGTATTGTGGTGTTACTAACGACGTTTTTGCAGGCGAAAATTATGCTACATGTCCTAAGTGTAAGCATAAATATATATTGCCAAAGAAAAGAGAAGAAAAATTTATAAGAGCCTTTGAACGTGGCGATTTCTTTTTGCGTAAACATTATTTTGATAAAGCATTTTCTATTTTTGAAGGTTTACTTAATGACGGAAATGAAAATGATCCAGCCATTTTATGGTCATTGATGCTAGCACAGTTTGGAATCGGCTATGAAATGGAAGATGGCAAGGAAAAGCTTTATGTCCATAAACTACAGTTTAGTCCTTTGAAAGCTCCAGGAACCTATCAATTCAAAGCGTTAGCAGCTGCAGAATCTATTTTGCAGAGACATATCATGGAAGACGAAACAGCCAGAATAGTTGACGCCTTTCGTGAAGAAATGAACTCTACTAGATTGCAGCCGCCTTATGATGTTTATATAACCTGTCGTGAAAAAGGCTTCAGTGGTAAGGAATCAATGGAACATAAAATGGCAGTGAAGCTTTATAATGCTTTGACTAAGCTAGGCTATACTGTATTTTCCCCTGAAGTAACAAATGAGGATATGTCTCACGGACAGCGTGAACCACTGGTTTTTGCTGCAACAAATATGGCAAAAGTAATGATTGTTCTTGGCTCAAAACCAGAAGCTTTCACAGATGTATGGGTAAAAAGTGCCTGGACGAGATTTCTTGAAGTGCTGAATCGTGGCGCTAAAAAGCTGATTATTCCTTGCTATATGAATATTGAAGCTTATGAATTGCCTGACCAGCTATTTCCATTCAAGTCCTTTGATTTTTCTGAGGAAGGCGCATTGGAAACAATAATAAAAGAAGTTAACACTTTTGCACTTCCAACAAATTCACCTGTTGAAGAAGCTGATGATAATAGTTCCGAAAGCAAGGCCGAAGAAGTTGAGGCTAAGACCGAAGAAAAAGAAGCTAAGACTGATAATGCTGTTCCTTCTGTTAGTGAACCAGAAGAAGAAACTCCAGTGTCCAAGGCTTCAGATGCTGATTCTAAGAATATTGACAATACTGATGCCAAGAAAGAAACCGAAGTCAAAGAAGTTAATAAACTAGATTTTCCGTATGTTGGCCTAGGGTATCACAACTACAGAAAAGGCGAACTTGTATGCTTTGGTTCTTATCCGCAGGATGATGCTACTGGCGAACTGAAGGATCTGATTGTCTGGAGAGTTTTACATGTAACTACAAGTAAAATGCTGATAATAAGCGAGAATGTATTAGATTGTAAACCTTTTAGTAAGGTTCCGATAAACGTGCTGGATGTATTAGGAAAATATTCTACAGGAACCGATTGGGAAAACTCAGATTTGCGAAAATGGTTGAACAACGACTTTGTTAAAACTGCTTTTAACGAAAGCGATAAATCTATCATACTTGAAAGAGCAAATACCTCAGGCAGGAATGAATCAGAAATTTGTTATGACAAAGCTTTCTGTCTGAGTCTTTCCGAAGTAAATACTTATTTGAGGTTTGCAGAAGAAAGAAAAGCTAAGACAACTCCTTATGCCAAAGCCAAAGGAGCTTATAGAAGTCCTAAGGGTAATTCATGGTGGTGGTTACGTTCTCCTGGCGATAATCCAAATTTTGCTGCCGGTGTTGATGCAGAAGGCTCTGTTTTTGCTTTCGGTGTTGACGTTTCCTCAGGCCGCTATGGAGTCCGCCCGGCAATGTGGGTTTCAATAGATTAAAAGAACGAGCCTAGTGCCCTTATTTTTGCTTTATTCGGATACATATTTACCCCTTTTGTTAAGAGACTGTCCCAAAACTAGAAATTTGTAAAAATCCCGATGTACAGCAGTCTCCTAAAAAACTCCCTTTTCAAGGGAGGGTAGGGAGGGTTTTGATTTTAGAAGGAACTTGTTTTAAATGCATAAAATCGAGTTTTTAGACAGCCTCTTAAAGAGAGATAGGGGGCTCGGCCGAGAGATGGCAGCTTTTAGCCGAGAGGCAACAGCCAACAACGCCAACAATGCCAACAACGCTAACAATGCCAACAATGTCAACGATGCCAACGATGCTAACGATGCCAACCATGCCAACGATGCCAACAATACTAACGATGCCAACGACGCCAACAACGCCAACGATACTAACGATGCCAACAACGCCAACGAAACTAACGATGCCAACCACGCCAACCATGCCAACCACGCCAACGACGCCAACAGCATCTATAGAATCACACTTCTACCCACCGCATATATTAAAGATAAAATTACGCATTATGAATACCCCGTGTTGCCTGTCTGTCTGAGGTTGTGTTAAAATTGAAACAGAGGTGACGGCAATGGGCATGTATTTTAATCCTTCAAACGATGGTTTCAAACAAGCTTTAAGGTCCCAGATTTATGTTGATAAAACTGGGATGATAGAGTTTTTTAATAAAATTCTGGACTCAGAGCAGAAATTTGCTGCTGTAAGCAGAGCAAGACGCTTTGGCAAGTCTATGGCTGCAAAGCTGCTTGTTGCATATTATAGCAAGGGCTGTGATTCCAGAGAACTGTTCAAAGGGTTGAAGGCTGAAACATTGCCAACTTTTGAAAGCGAACTTAACAAAAGTAATGTAATAACCTTCGATGTTCAGAACTTCAGAAGTTTTGCCAAAATAAAGGGTGATGGCTCACAAACCTTAGCTAATATTCAAAGGGAAGTTATTACAGAATTACGTCAAGCTTATCCAGAAATAATAAATGAATCTGAAAGCAGTCTTCCGGAGGCTTTATATTCAGTAACCAGAGCTACCGGCGAAAAATTTATAATTATCATTGACGAATGGGACTGTATCTTCAGAGAAGAAAAGAATAATAAACAGGCTCAGGAGGAATACATCAATTTTCTGAGAGCTATGTTCAAAGGCCAGCAGGCGGAAAGCTTTGTCAAACTGGCTTATATAACAGGGATTCTTCCAATAAAGAAATACGGCACCCAGTCTGCATTGAATAACTTCAAAGAATATACGATGCTCAAACCTGGTCCGTTAGCAGAATATACCGGTTTTACAGAAGCAGAGGTAAAGGCTCTCTGTGAACGCTATAATATGGACTTTGAAGAAGCAAAGAACTGGTATGACGGCTATTCTTTTGTGGGTGCCAAATCTGTTTATAATCCTAATTCTGTAGTTGATGCCATGTTTAACCATGAATACGGCAGCTATTGGACCAGAACAGATACCTATAAGGTTCTCAGTGAATACATCGGAATGAATATTGACGGCCTGCGTGATGATATCATTTCTATGCTGAACGGAAAAGCCTGTAGTATTGAGCCGGAGTTCTTTCAAAATGATATGGTAACCATAAATAACAAAGGCGATGTAATGACTCTGCTTGTTCATTTAGGTTATCTTGCTTATGATTCTATGACAGGTAAGGTCCGTATTCCGAACAAAGAAATTGCGAGGGAATTTGCTTATGCTGTCAGTGAACAGAAAGCCTGGGGTGATGTTGCAACAGCCATAGGCAATTCAGACAGATTTCTTGACGCAATCTTAAATGGTGATACCGGTTTTATCTGCCATCAGCTTTCAGTGGTTCACGAAGAGGCTTCAAA
>JAZRWI010000046.1:0-18615 GCA_045599645.1 Candidatus Avigastranaerophilus sp. | reverse complement strand
ACAGTTTACTGTCATCGAGCCTTCCAGGCACATCGAACACCTTTGGTGTCATCGAATTTTCTCGATGAGGTTTCGATGGCACTTCGTGCTCGATGTCGGCTACCGCCGTCGATGGCATGCTAAGCATGCTCGATGGCAACTCTCGTTGCACAAAACCAATCTGCTTTCTCGGCCAACTACGCCAACAACGCCAACAGCTGTATTAAATCACCCCTATACATCCACTGCTATAAAATCAGGTAATTGTGACTAAGTCTCTGTTTATTTGTTTATATAACGGTTATAAAGAGAATGTGAACAACAAATAAAGTAAAAAATAAAGGAGGATACTTATTATGTGTTCAAATTATTGTTTCTGGTTTCTTGGTATTTTGGTTTTTGCTTTACTGGGCTGTTGCTGCTGCATGGGGATAAGGCTTGGTAAATACGCCTGCAAATGCGGTAGATGCATTTACTACTGCCGTAAGGATACCAGCTGCTGCGGTGATGAAGCTCAGTCAGGCAAACAGACCGACTTAGACAAGGAATAAGTGACTAGCTGTAGGGGTAACAGTAGCACCGGATAACAGGATAATGGCGGATAAGAAGAAGCAGGCCGAACAGCCGAGATTTGTAGCCTCGGTTTTATAGAGTCACTGCTTTTGCCTATAAACCTTCGTTTTGGCAGTAAGTTTGTAAGGTAAAGCAGTAACCACCTGATGCCGAGACTAAAAATCCTGGCTGTTAGGCTGTTTATCCGCTCTCATCGTTGTTATCCGTTGCTTACTGGAATAAAAATATAAGGAGAAGTGAGATGGGTAATAAGATGTTTTGTTTTCAGTGTCAGGAAACTGCAGCAGGAAAAGGCTGCACAATGGCTGGGGTTTGTGGCAAGAGGCAGGAAGTTGCTTCCATGCAGGACTTGCTGATTTATGTAACAAGAGGGCTATGCGCTGTGACTACTGCCATGCGCAATCAGAGAATCCCTGTGCCACAGTCTGTTAATAACATGATATTGAAGAATCTTTTCGTAACAATAACCAATGCTAATTTTCAGCTTGATGAATTTATTCTTAATATCAAACAAACGTTATACACAAAGCAATCGCTGTTTTTCAAGCTTAAGGCCAGTGCAAAGCTTCCCGACGCCGCTTATTGGAACGGAACAGAAATAATGTATGCAGACAAGGCACAGAAGATTGGCGTGCTTGCTACTGTAAATGATGATATCCGTTCTTTGCGCGAATTTATAACATACGGTTGCAAAGGCATGGCAGCATATTTGTGGCATGCCAGTGTCTTGGGGGAAGAAAGCGAAGAATTGCATGCATTTTTGCAGATGGCTTTGGCAGCCACTCTTGATGATTCGCTGTCTTTCAATGATCTCTTTGACCTTTTGCTGGAAACAGGCAAATATGGCGTTCTCAGCCTGAAGCTGCTGAACAAGGCAAATACCGATTATTTCGGTGAACCTTACGCTCATGACGTAAATCTCGAAGTAGGCAACAGACCTGGTATCCTTGTTTCAGGCCACGACCTGAGAGATTTGGAAATGCTTCTGGAACAGACTCTGGGCTTAGGAATAGATGTATATACACATTCAGAAATGCTTCCAGCCCATTATTACCCGTTCTTTGAAAAATACAGGAATCTGCGTGGTCATTATGGTAACGCCTGGTGGAAGCAGAAAGAGGAATTTTTGAGCTTCAACGGGCCCATTCTTATGACAACCAACTGCATCATACCGCCAGATAGCTCTTATCTGTGGCGCTTGTGGACAACTGGTGTGGCAGGTTATCCCGGCTGCAAGCATATTGAAGAAGATGAAGACGGCTTTAAGGATTTTTCACCGTTGATAAATCAAGCAAAGAGCGCTATGCCTCCGAAGAATATAGAATACGGAAAAATCACAGGTGGGTATGCTTTAAGTCAGCTCATTGCCAGCAAAGACGCTCTTATTAGAGCTGTTTCTGAAGGAAAAATAAAAAAGATAGTCGTTATGGCAGGCTGTGACGGTAGGGCAACCAGTCGTGGTTATTATACGGAATTTGCTTCGTCACTTCCCAAAGATGCAATAATACTCACTGCGGGCTGTGCTAAGTTCAGGTATAACAAGCTGAGTCTTGGCTCTGTTGCAGGAATACCAAGGGTTCTGGATGCCGGTCAGTGCAACGATTCTTATTCCTTGGCAATGTTTGCCTTTGAACTGAAGGAAACCTTGGGGCTCAGCGACGTGAATAAGCTGCCAATAGTATTTAATATAGCCTGGTATGAACAGAAGGCCGTTATAGTGCTTTTGGCACTAATAAGCCTTGGTTTCCGCAATATTCATCTTGGACCGACATTCCCGGCCTTTGTTTCACCGAACGTGGCCAGAATACTCAATGCCAAGTTCGGATTATCAGGTGAATTGCTGCAGATCCCACAATACCTGAAAGCCGCTTAGAGCACAGGATAACGGGAGCACCGGATAACAGGATAATGGCGGATAAGAAGAAGACCGAGGCTAAAAAATCCTGGCTGTTAGGCTGTTTATCCGCTCCAATCGTTGTTATCCGTTGCTTTTCTTCAGGGAGATGTTGCCGTTGGCCATGACTTCGATTTTGCCTGATGACTTAGCCATGTCTACAGCTGCATCCATGAGGCTTGTGAGGTTGGCGCCCATGCGTGCAAAGCCGAGTTGCTTGGCGGCCAGTTTGTTAAGGTCTTCAGCAGACAATGCTACGTTGTCGGTAACTACCTTGAGAACAGCATTGGCGGCCTCGATGATAGGGATGTCCTTGGAGTCACGCTTGTCATTGTCGGTTTTGCCGGCTCTGAAATCAGTGTAATCGTCTGGTTCCTGCTTGCTGCCCCAGTAAATTGTCTGTCCATCAGCCTGCTTAGTGGTCTTAGCGCCAAGCTTGGCGTAAAATTCGTCTAAGTAGGTCTGGACACGGCTGCCGACTCTTGTAATGCTATAACTGTTGAGAAGGCGCTTGGTCAGCAGATTTTCGGTTATCGGAGCTTCACACTTGATTACTTCAAGAGCGCGCTTCTTAAGTTCTGCCGCATTTTTTCGGGCCATGAAGTCATCTGAAGACATTGAGACAACATTAAGCTGGGCTGCTGTATAGGCTGATGCATTGGTATCTTCAGCTGCTGCGGCTCCTGCTTCTTCGTATTCAACTGGCTTCAGCTCTTCTTTGGGGTCAGCCTTCTTTTCAGGTTCAATACTCTGGTCATTCTTGAGCTTATCAAGCAAATCCAGGAGCTTGTCGATTTCCTGGTCTCGGCTTTCCCACCAATCCATGCTCCACAGGCGGACAATGTTCCAGCCTAAGCCTCTGAGAACGCTTGTCTGAGAAAGTTCGCGGTCTCTAGTAGTTCTGCAGTCGTTATAGACCGGGCCGTCCAAAAGAACGCCAAGTATGTATCTGCCAGAATCACGCGGGTCTACGATACCAAGATCAACCTTGAATTCAGAATTACCGATGTTGCAATCCGTGTCGTAGCCCTGCTTCTGAAGCAGTTCACTAAGACTCTGGATAATACCGCTCTTGTGAGCTTCACAGGCTGTTGCATTCGGTGCCTTGAGTCCCTTCGGATTTCTTGCGTAGTCTAAGAAGGCCTTCAGAGCAAGTGCGCCTTCGGCTTTGGTTCTTTCAGGGCTGATGTGTTCCGGAAGCAGTGAACTGAAAACCTTCATTTCGCGTTTAGAACGTGAAACAGCAACATTCAGACGTCTCCAGCCGCCTTCCTTGTTGATTGGGCCGAAGTTCATAGAAACCTTGCCTTCGTTGTCAGGGCCGTAAGCGATAGAGAAGAGAATAACGTCACGTTCATCACCCTGAACATTTTCAAGATTCTTGATGAACAGCGGATCTTCGCCTTTATATGCCCAGGCTTCAAGCTCTATGTCTTCCTTACAGGCGTCAGCAAACAGGTCATCAATGAGGTTCTGCTGGGAAATGTTGAAAGTGACAACGCCGACACTGTATTTAGAAAGAATCGGGTCTTTGGCGCGGCGCTTCAGTTCTTCTACTACAGCTTCAGCTTCCTTGCGGTTGTAGCGCTTGCCAGAACCGTGGTCGAAGGTGCCGTCTACGTGAACGAAGGTTACCTTAGACTGCCTGTCATCTACTGACGGGAATGTATAAAGCTTGCTTTCGTAGAACTTATGGTTACTGAAGGCAATGAGGCTTTCGTGGCGGCTTCTGTAGTGCCACAGCAGGTGTGTCTGAGGCATGTTCAGTGCCAGACAATCGTCCAGAATGCTTTCCATGTCTTCCATTTCAAGATTTTCTTCATCAAGCGCATTGGAAGAGAAGAACGAGGTTGGTGGCATCTGCTTCGGGTCACCGACAACGATTGCGTCCTTACCGCGGGCGAGGGCACCGACTGCCTTGCTGGTTGTAAGCTGTGAAGCTTCGTCGAAGATTACCAGATCAAAGGGTGCGCGTTCCGGGTCTATATATTGTGCTGCTGAAATCGGGCTCATCAGCATACATGGGCAAAGCTTCGGAAGCATGTTCGGAATCTGGCCAAACAGCTTTCTGAGGCTTGTACCGCGTCCACCGCTCTTGATGGCGCGCTGCAGTATGCCGAGTTCTGAACTCTGTGCAGCTTCCTTTGTGAAATCGGGAAGTCTTGAAGCAAGTCTGTAGACTACTTCGCGGTTGCCAAGTGCGCTGACCTGAGCGTCGAGTGCTATGAAGCGTTCAACCTTGTCTGTGAATACCTTGCCGGCGAAGTTGTTAAGGGTTTGTGAGGCATCGATTGCTTTGGCGGCAAGACCCTTGCTTATAGATTTTCTATAGGCGCCCATGACATCGTCGTGGTCCATGCCTTTGCGGTAGGCTTCAACAACAGTTGGCAGACCGTCAGCTTCTGCTTCGTTGGCGGTGTGGTTCCACAGAGTCCATTCTTTGATTTCGTCGATATGCTTAAGAATACCCTGACACATTTTGATGTCGCCGTCTAAAGGTTTTTCGAAGCCGTCTTCTGGTTTCGGCTGGGCAACCTTGGCAAAATTTTCACGGGCAGTTTCTCGTGAAACTGTGCTAGTGTACAGATTCTTGGCGGTTTCGATAATCGGCTTTTGTGTACATAATTTTATGCGAAGCTCGTCATTATCAAGTAATTCATTGAGCTTTGCAGTGCTTTCCTTTGCATCTGTTGCATAGGTTGCAACCTTTTCCCAATCAGTGTTGTCGCCGTCATATAAGCTGTCTATGACGGCAGAATGCTTTCTGAAAAGTTCGTCGCCAAGTGTTTTTTCTGACTGGTAGGTTTTTAGGTCGGCCAAATCGCTTCCAAGAGTAGCTTCGTTTATAGAACCGTTTTGAGTAAAGCCTTTCAGCTTACTCTTGAGGCTCCACATACCGAAGAACTTAGGAAGGAACCATGAGGTGCTCTTTTCCTGATAGGTTGAAGAAAGCAGGTGACCGTCCTGGTTATAGAATTCCGGCTTCCAATTCTTGTCTAATGCAGCTTTCAAGGTCTTTGCCTTTGCAAAATGCTGGGCCATTTCTGCAACCTGAGCCATGGTGATGTTCATGCTCTTCATTTCAACCCAGTCTTTGGGAAGCACAGCCCACTTCTGAACCTGTTCCGCGGCTCCCAGGAGCTTGCTGTATTCTGCATCGTCCTTGAATTCGGAAAGACCAGCTTCGTTAATGAAAGCTGTGAGCTTGTTTTTAAGGTCTTCCAATTCCTTTAAATAAGCCTGAGTCTTGGTATTCAAATCTTCCTTAAGGCTCTGGTTGTATTCGCTGACGCCAACCCTTGCAAGGGCGTGATCTGTTGGATGTCCTACAGAACGGCCGGCAGAGACTAGGGCGTCAATTATATGCTGCTGCTTAGTAATAAGTTCGGGCGTCATATTCCCCAAAACTTCGGCAGAGAACTGGGGAAGCTCAGGAGACTTGGAATAAAGCTCGTAATCATTGATGAGCTGATAGATGCTCAGGCCACAGGGCTGCTTTTTGTGCAGTTCGGCGGAATATACGTCCAGTTCCTGGCGCAACTTGGCGATTTCGTCAGCCTTTTTCTGGTAGTCGTCGGTGGCTTTCGGGCGGCGGAATTCCATGGTTTGCTGAAGCTTTTCCAGCACAGCCTTTTTGCGGGCCTTATTAGAATGAAGTTCCAGACAGAATGGGTCGAGGCCGATGGAAGCAAGGCGCTTCTGAACAACAGACAACGCAGCCATCTTTTCTGCTACGAAAAGAACGGTCTTGTCCTGACCGAGGGCGTTGGCGATGAGTGTTGTAATGGTCTGTGATTTACCGGTTCCTGGGGGGCCGTGAAGAACGAAACTTTTGCTTTCGCAGGCTGTCTTAACGGCAAAAAGCTGTGATGCGTCGGTTGGCATTGCCATGAAAACGTTGTTCTCGTCGACTTTGCCTTCTGTGACCATGCTTTCTGCATTCCAGGTCAACTTGCCTTCGAGAAGGCTCTTTACAAGCTTGTTCTTGGCTAGATCGTCAGAGCGGTTGACCAGGTCGTTCCACATAACGAATGAGCTGAATGAGAAAACGCCAATGGCAGCCATTTCAAGAATATCCCAGTTTGGCTGGTCTTTGACGCATTCTTTGATTGTTTCGAAAATCTTCTTGGTGTCAAGCCCGTGTTCGTCAAGTGGAAGCGGGTCTAAGCCGCCTACAGCTATGCCGAAGTCCTGCTTCAGCTTTTCAAGCATCGTTATGTTAAGTTGTGGATCATCGTCGCGGAGGCTGATGGCGTAGGTGCTTGCACCGGCTGACTTTCTTGTTATATCAATGGGAAGCAGCAATATTGGCGCATATCTTGCCACTGAAGTCTTGGTCTTTGTTTCAAACCATCTCAAGAGGCCGAGGGCCAAGTAAAGGGTGTTGGCGCCGTTTTCTTCAATAGAATTCTTTGCCGCGCGGTAAACTTCCTTGATTGATTTTTTCAGTTCGCCTTCTGTGAAAATAGAGAAGAGGTGCTTATCGGCGAATTCCTTCTTCAGAAGTTCTTCGTCAATTTCAGGCTTAATGAGGTTTCCATAGGTGTAATCTTCCGGGAGCACGAACTTTTCCGGCTTTGCGGTAATAGTGAATTCACTTCCGTCAGCAAGAATATCTTCCAGTTCATTTAAAGAGATAGTGATCAAGGGAATCAGCGAGCGCGACTGGCGCATGTTTATGAGCTGATTTCTCAAGCCCAGGTCTAATAGCTTGCGTTCCCAGATTGCCTTTTTGGTTGCATAAGGGTCATTGGTAGCAGGCTGCTGTGGGGTCTGGTTTTCGGTATTGTTAGAAAGCTGTGTTTCGTCCATTGGTTACACCTTTGTTTAAAATGCTTATAAAGGCATAATACCCCATTTGGCACCATATTACAAGCAAAGGGCCGCCCTATATCACAAAGCACAATTATTGGGTTATGCTGAGTTATAGGCTTAGTGCTTTATATTAATTCATAATTCATAATGCATAATGCATAATTATTTGTTCTTAGATTGGGTCTAGGTGATGCTTCGACTAACTTAGTGGCAACCATTTAATGCACAATTCACAATGCATAATTATTGGGTTATGCTGAGTTATAGGCTTGGTGCTTTATATTAATTCATAATTCATAATGCATAATTATTTGTTTTTTTTAGATTTGGTCTGCTGCTTCGACCGACTTTGTGCTAATGCTTGAATTGAGAACTTTTCATTAGTAATTTGTAAAGCAGTGAGTAGGTTAGGTAAAAGCAGAAACACGCAAAAAGCGTCAGCTAAACAATCAATTATGAATTATGCATTATGCATTCGAATTGGCACCGACTCTGTCAAAGCAGCAGCAAACCCAATCAATCAACAATCAATTATGCATTATGAATTATGAATTATGCATTCGAATTGGCACCGACTCTGTTAAAGCAGCAGCAAACCCAATTAATCAACAATCAATTATGCATTACGAATTATGAATTATGAATTCGAATTTATCGGTTGTTTATAACTTTATTGACAATACTATCAGCGTCCAGCCCGAGCATTTGGCGCAGCTCCTTGAGGCTTCCGTGTGGAACAAAAGAGTCGGGGAGCCCAAGTCTGGTCAGCTTATTGGAAGCGCCGGCATCTATTAATTTTTCCGCTAACATGCTGCCGAAGCCGCCTGTTAAAACATTGTCTTCGATAGTGACAATAGGCATGCCGGAAGCTATGATTTCCTTGAACAGTTCTTCATCAAAGGGTTTTACAAATCTTGGGTTGACGACCTTGACGCTGAGGTTGTGGTCTCTTTCGAGTATTTCAACGGCCTTCATGGCTTCTGAGCAGGTTGAACCCAATGGCATGAAAATGATGTCTTTGCCATCTTTAATGATTTCTGCTTTGCCTGTCTGAACGGCTTTGCGTGATGCTGCTGTATCCTTGGTGCCTGTGCCGCAGCCTCTTGGGTATCTGATGGCAATCGGGCAATTCTGCTTAACAGCGTATTCAAGCATCATGGAAAGCTCTAATTCATCTCTCGGAGCCAATACTTCCATGTTCGGAATCGGGCGCAGATAAGAAATGTCTAATGTGCCATGGTGGGTCGGGCCGTCTTCCCCAACAAGACCTGCGCGGTCAAGGCAGAAAACAACGGGCTGCTTTGTGAGGGCAACGTCGTGAACAATCTGGTCGTAGGCTCTCTGCATGAAGGTTGAATAAACGGCAACTACAGGCTTCAAACCTGATTTTGCCATGGCGCCTGCCATTGTAACTGCGTGCTGCTCAGCAATGCCAACGTCGTAGAAGCGGGAAGGGTATTCGCTGGCAAATTTTGTTAAGCCGGTGCCTTCCTTCATGGCTGCAGTAATGGCGATGATTTTCTTGTCCTTTTCGGCCAGCTTGCAGATTGTTTCACCAAAAATTTCGGTGTAGCTTGGAGCTGCATTAGCAGGCTTTTTTGCATTACCAGTTTCAATTTCAAATGGCCCGATGCCGTGGAACTTGTTGCAGTGTTCCATTGCAGGCTTGTAGCCGCGGCCCTTCTGGGTCAGAACGTGAACAAGAACCGGACCCTGTCTGTCACGGGCTCTTACAAGGGCTCTTTCCATCAAATCAAAATCGTAACCGTCGATGGGGCCTATGTATTTGAAACCCAGTTCTTCAAAAACGCTGCCAGGAGTGAGAAGGTATTTCAAGCTGCCTTCGATTCTGCTCAGAACGTTGTAAAGTCTGGTTCCGAAGCCTGGAATGTTTTTAAGAATCTTTGCCAGGTAGTCCTTCGGGGTTGTGTAAGCCGGTTCCAGTCTGATTCTGTGAAGATACATAGACATGGCGCCGACATTCGGGGAAATAGACATTTCGTTGTCGTTCAATATTACGACTACGTTGCTTTTCTTGTGGCCGATGTGGTTCAAGGCTTCGAAGGCCATGCCGCCGGTGAGGGCGCCGTCGCCGATTACTGCGATGGTTTTGCCAGCCTGTTGAAGCTGTTCCTTGGCTAATAACAAGCCCTGAGCTACGGAAATAGATGTTGAGCTATGGCCTGTATTGAAGGCGTCATGCGGGCTTTCTGAAATTTTGGGGAAACCGCTGATGCCTTTGAATTTTCTTACGTTTTCAAATTCTTTGTAGCGACCGGTGATAAGCTTGTGAGTGTAGCACTGGTGCCCGACGTCCCAGACAATCTGGTCTTCCGGGGAATTGAAAACTTTGTGGATTGCCAGAGTGAGTTCAACGATACCGAGGTTGCTGGCCAGATGGCCACCATTTTTTGACACGACTTCAATTATACGCTGGCGTATTTCCTGGCTCAGCGCTTCAAGCTCATTTGTTGTGAGCTTTTTGATGTCGTTAGGTTCGTTGATCCGTTCAAGAAGCATTGTTATTTATTAAGTGCAGCTAATAAATCTTCTAATTTAATGCCGTGTGCTTCTGCTGCGTCTTCGAGAGATTCGCCTGCAGCAATAGCGCAGCCAAAGCAGTGCATACCGAATTCGTGCAGAATATCTGCTGATTCCGGCTTTTCCTTAAGGATTTCGGATATAGTCATCTGTGCATTAATCTTAGCCATTTTTTTTCACTCCAAAAAAGGTTAAAAGAGTTTAACACCAATTACTTTTATATACAAGTACATTGTTATAAGTCACATTGACCCTATGAATTATGAATTGAGTTTAGGCACCGCCCCGCTCGAAGCCGCAGCAAACCCAATCTAACCGACAAAAAATTCTCCATTCTCCATTCTCAATTTTCAATTCAGGCATTGGCACTAGGCTGGTCGAAGCCGCAGCAAACCCAATCTATCAACAATCAATTATGCATTATGAATTATGAATTATGAATTATGCATTATGCATTATGAATTATGCATTCGATTGGGCAGTGAGTTGGTTCGGAAAAGCAGAAACAACCTAACAGCGTCAGCTAAACAATCCCCTCCTAGCAGCTATGCTGCGCCCACCTACGCCGCAGGCCGCCATTCTAGCGACCAAGGCGCGCCCTTCTAGCGCAGCGCCCTAAACATATATAATTTGACTTTTTCATCACTTTAAATATCGTTTATGCAAAATATTGCTTAAACGGAAGTATTGCTATGAGAAAATTTACCTGGTTCACTCTGATGTTGGCTATGCTTATGCTTGTATCCTCGGATGCCTATGCTGCCGCTGGGGATTCTCGAACAATAGAGGGTGGGTCTGGCTCAAACAGCACTGTGGCCGGTGTGGCAAATACTGCTTCTGGTGAGCATGGCAGTGCTTTCGGTTTTCAAAATAAAGCCGATGCTATTGATGGTACCGCTATTGGTAGTAAAAATACTGTAACAGGTGTTTGTGGCAGTGCGTTCGGTAGTTATAATGCCGCGGCAAATGCCTGGAGCACAGCTATAGGAAACTACAATAACTGGGATTATGAAAATAATAGTCCTCTAAGTGAATGTGGTGTATCAAGTACTGCCATAGGCTCTAATAACCAAGCTTTTGGCAATAATAGCAGTGCAATTGGTTACTATAATGCTACTTATGATTCAGATGCTCTTGCCGTTGGTAGCAACAACATGGCTGCCAAAAATGCTGCTGCTGTAGGTTATTGGAACGCTGCCTTTGGAAATAATAGTACATCTTTGGGTTATTCCAACAATATTGGCTTAGATTCAACCTTAATGCCTGACCTTAATTTGGCATATACTTCAGGTGCTAATAGCACAGCTGTTGGTTATAATAATACTGCTACCGGCACAAACAGCGTGGCCATGGGCTACCAGAATTTTTCTGACGGTAGCAACAGCACAGCTATAGGTAATGGCAACAAAGCCTTAGCAACAAATAGCAGTGTATTTGGTTATAATAATAGTGCTACTGGCCATAATAGTGTGGTTATAGGTTATATGAATGAAGTATCTGCTGGTAATAGTATTGCTATAGGAAGAAATAACGCTGTTTCTAATTCTGAAGGTGCTGCAACTGTCGGTATTGCGAACAAAGCTACTGGTGATTTCAGCAGTTCCTTTGGTAATGAAAATAAAGCGGATGGAGAATGTGGCAACGCATTTGGTTATACTAATCTTGCCGATGATATTAATACTAGTGCTTTTGGTAGCAATAATAAGGCTACAAATGAATTTGCCAATGCCTTTGGGTATGACAATACTGCCTCTGGTAAACAAAGCAATGCTTTTGGTGTTCAGAATCAGGCCACAGGTTCTGGCAGCAATGCTTTTGGTCGTACTAATATTAGCTCAAAAGCTGATACCACCGCTGTCGGTATTTCAAATCAAGCCAAAGCTGATTACAGCAGCGCCTTCGGTTACCAGAACACCGCTACCGGCACAAACAGCGTGGCTATGGGCTACCAGAATTTTTCTGATGGCCAGGACAGCACAGCAGTTGGTAGTGGCAATAAAGCCTTAAAGAAAAACAGTAGTGCTGCTGGCTATAATAATACTGCCTTTGGTGAAAACAGCAGTTCCTTTGGTTATAATAATAATGCCTTAGGTGAGAATAGTAGCGCTTTTGGTAATAATAACATGGTTCGTGAATATGGCAGCAAGAGTGTTGCTGTCGGGTATAACAACTATGTTGAAAACCAGCAAAGCATTGCTGTTGGTATTGATAATAATATTCTATTGCAAAACGATCATGCTTTTGGCTATAAAAACCATATTGAAGGTAAAAACAGTACCGCTGTCGGTATTGAAAATAGTATTTATGAAGAGGCCGGATATGCTTTTGGTTATAAAAACCAGCATAATTCAGAATACAGTATAACCTTGGGCTATGAAAATATTGCTAATGCGGCTTACAGCACGGCTATTGGCTTCCAGGCTGTTGCTAATGATAGTAATGTGGTTTCCTTCGGCCATAGCTCCGGAGACTCAAAAGCTAGTGGTGGTACTTATACCGATGATTTAAATAGCAGACTTGTTCACGTTGCTCCCGGTGAAGATGATACAGATGCTGTAAACGTTGGTCAGTTGAATACAGCAGTTTCCGGTAAACAGAATGCTTTAAACGAAACTCAGCTCAATGCAGTAAATTCAGGTATTACTGCCGAAAAGGTAGCTGCCTACGATATTGTTGCTGCTTCTGGTATTACCGCCGAAAAGGTAGCTGCCTACGATAATGTTGCTGCTTCTGGTATTACCGCCGAAAAGGTAGCTGCCTACGATAATGTAGTTACCTCTGGCATTACTGCCGCAAAGGTCAACTCCTACGACGCTTTTATTGCAAATGTTACGTCTGTTACCGGCGGTGTTTTTAAAATTTCCAACGTCGCTAATGGGGAAGCAGATAACGATGCTGTTAACTACGGCCAGTTCAAGACTGCTTTCACCGATGCTTCCTTTGACGCTGAAAACAAAAAGTATATCTTGAAAAAAGGAAACGGCGAAACCTTTGAAATCCAGGCTGGCGGTGGTTCTGACCCTGAACTTAGCGAAAAGGTAGCAAAGAATACCACAGACATTGCTGCTAACAAGACAAGTATTGACAAGAACACAGACGATATTTCCAGTAGCAAGACAGATATTGATACCAATAAGACAAATATTGGCAAAAACACTAGCGATATTGCTACCAATAAGACGAATATTGACAAAAATGCTGGCGATATTGCTACTAACAAGGCGAATATTGACAAAAATGCTGGCGATATTGCTACTAACAAGACGAATATTTCCAAGAATGCCAGCGATATTGCGACTAACAAAACCAATATTCAGAGCAACAAATCTGAAATAGAAACCATCAAAAAGCTTCAGGCTGGTCTTGGTTATATTGACGAAAAGAAGGGAAACAGCTTCGGTAGCGGTTCCATCGCTATTGGTGCCAGCAACAAATCTGGTATTGATGGTAAAAGCAAGGATATTGCAATTGGTATTCAAAACGCTGCTTCTGGCGATTCAATGGCTATTGGTAAGGATAACGTCGTTGTCGGTAAAAACTCCATCGCCATTGGTTACGCAATCAGCGGAAAGAATAACGATTTCATCGGTAACACAGTTAAGGGTGATTATTCAATAGCTGTAGGTTTCGGCAATAAAATTACAGGCAATAATTCAGGCGCTTTCGGTGACCCGAGTGATATCAGCGGTCATGGTTCATATGCCTTGGGTAATGACAATAAGATTACCGGGAATGGAAGCTTCATAGTCGGTAATAATAGCAATGTTAGCGGTGCTAATAGTGTTGCTATCGGCAATCAGTCTGTTGCCGCTGCTGATAATGTCGTTTCCTTCGGTCATTCTGCCGGCGACAAGAAGGGTCAGGAAGACGGAACCTATGATTCAGACCTCAACAGAAGGCTTACTCATGTTGCTGATGCCCAAGACGACAACGATGCAGTAAACTACGGCCAGATGAAGGATTACGTTGCAGCGAACGGCGGTAATTCAGGCGAAGTTCTTAAATTACGCAATGATTTGAACAAGATGGACGGAAGAATTAGCAAGGTTGGTGCCAGTGCCGGCGCTCTTGCTGCTCTTAAGCCAATGGATTTCGACCCGGAAAATAAATGGAGTGCAGGCATAGGCTTTGGTAATCTGAATGGTCAGTCTGCGGCTGCTGTCGGTCTTTTCTACCGACCGAGCCGCGATGTTTACTACAGCTTAGGCGGAAATGTTGGTGGCGATGAAAATATCGTCAACGCTGGTGTCAGCTTCTCCTTCGGTCACAGATCAGAACAACCTGTTGTTAATACAGCAATGGCAGCATCTGCAGACAATGCCCAGCTTGAAGCCGTTAGCCAGGAAAACTCAGAGCTGAAAGTAAAGCTTGCTGCCCAAGATTCCAGAATCATTGCCCTGGAAAGCAAGAATTCAGACCTCGTCTACAGAATCAAACACCTCGAACGCCTGATGCTCAAAATGGCCAAAGAAAGCAGCCGCTAACAGCTGTTGGCTCTTAGCTTTTAGCCGAGAAAAATTCTCAATTCTCAATTCTCAATTCAGGCATTGGCACTAAGTTTGTCGAATCAGCAGCAAACCCAATCTATCAATCAATTATGCATTATGAATTATGAATTATGAATTGAGTTTGGGCACCGCCCCAGTCGAATCAGCAACAAACCCAATCTAACCGACAAAAAATACTCAATTTTCAATTCTCAATTCTCAATTCAGGCATTGGCACTAGGTTTGTCGAATCAGCAGCAAACCCAATCTATCAATCAATTATGCATTATGCATTATGAATTATGCATTATGAATTATGCATTATGCATTATGAATTATGAATTATGAATTATGCATTATGAATTATGAATTGAGTTTGTGCACCGACCCGCTCGAATCAGCACCAACTACCTAACAGCGTCAGCTAAACAATCCCCTCCTAGGCCGCAGGCCGCCCTTCTAGCGCCCAAAGCGCGCCCTCCTAGCGCAGCGCCCTCAATTATGCTATAATTAAGTATATGAAAGGATCGTCCTTATGACTACTTTAGAAACAACTGTATCCATGCTTGAAATGTTACCAGAAGACGATTTGTTACGAATACAGAATTTTGCAAAGTGTCTTTTAATGAGCCAGAAAGATGATACTCCGTTTAAGGTTTTGACCAAGGAACAGATTCTTGAACAATTAGATGAATCTGCAAATCAGTTTAATAACAATGAATACGATGATGCAGAAGCTTTTGCAGATAAACTAGCAAAAAAATATGACCTATAAAGTTGTAATTACTAAGTTTGCTCAATCTCAATTTGAAAGCTATGTTGATTATATTTTAAAAACTTTTAAAAGTAATCAGGCTGCAAAAGATTTGATTTCTGATTTCAAAGATACTGTAAAATCACTTTCTTTATTGGCTGGTAGCTTGCCTTTAATGGATGATTCTGAACTAAGAAGACGAACTATTAGAAAAATAAATTTTAAGAAACATCGATATTTAATTTTATACCGTATAGTAAACAACGTTGTTTCTGTTGAAGCTGTCTACCATTTCCTACAAGACTATAATAATATTTTTACCAATCGCAATAAATAGAATATAAATGAATTAGCCTTCGGCTATGAATTCGGCTGTCAGCCGAGAAAACAGCCGCTCTTAGCTGTTGACTATTGGCTTTTAGCCGAGAAAAATTCTCAATTCTCAATTCTCAATTCAGGCATTGGCACTAGGCCGGTCGAAGCAGCAGCAAACCCAATCTATCAATCAATTATGCATTATGAATTATGAATTATGAATTGAGTTTGGGCACCGCCCCACTCGAAGCAGCACCAACTACCTAACAGCGTCAGCTAAACAATCCCCTCCTAGCGCAGCGCCCTCTTGCTATATTTTTGTTTTGTATGTAAAATTAAAGAATGAAAAGTCTACTTCCAATATTAAACAAAAAAGAATTAAATGAATTGCTGCAAGGATTTGTAGCCAATCTGCGGTCATTATTGGGTAATCATCTTAATGACGTGATTCTTTATGGCTCATATGCTCGAAATGAGGCAACAGAAGGCTCTGATATAGATATAATGATACTTGTTGATTTGTCGGAAGAAGACCTGAATAAGTATGATGATAAAATAAGTGATTTATCCACGGATATTTTACAGAAAAAGAATGTTTTGGTATCTGCAATCATGCATAACAAATCTATTTTTAATAAACGAACAACTTTTATTCCTTTTTATGAAAATGTCTTGAAGGAAGGTATTAATCTCTGTGCCCTTTGATTTACAGGAAGATATAAAATCGCTTGCCAAGTATCGATTTGAACGTTCAAAACAATCTTTTGAAGCGGCAAAAGTTTCTAGAGAAAACGAAGATTGGTTTACTACGAACAATAGAATTTATTACGCAATTTTTCATGCTATTAGGGCTGTATTAGCATTAGAAAAAATAGATTTTAAAAAGCATTCTGCTGTTATAGCTTATTTCAATAAAAGTTATATATTGTCAGAAGTTTTTGATCGATCATATGGAAAATTGATCAACAACGCATTTGAAATAAGGCAGAAGAGCGATTATGAGGATTTTTATATTATCAATAAAGAGAAAACCGAAGAATTATTAAAGAGTGCTGAAGTGTTTTTGCATGATGTAGAACAATATTTACAGAAAAAATAATAAAAATCAATTCTCAATTCCAGCATTGGCACTAGGCCGCTCGAATCAGCAGCAAACCCAATCTAACCGACAAAAAATTCTCCATTTTCAATTCTCAATTCAGGCATTGGCACTAAGTTTGTCGAATCAGCAGCAAACCCAATCTATCAATCAATTATGCATTATGCATTATGAATTATGAATTGAGTTTGGGCACCGCCCCGCTCGAATCAGCAGCAAACCCAATCAATTATGCATTGTGCATTCGAATTGGCAGTGACTCGCTCAAAGCCGCATCAAAACTAAACAAAAAATTCTCCATTCTCCATTTTCAATTCTCAATTCAGGCATTGGCACTAGGGTGGTCGAAGCCGCAGCAAACCCAATCTATCAACAATCAATTATGCATTATGAATTATGCATTCGATTGGGCAGTGAGTTGGTTCGGAAAAGCAGAAACAACCTAAAGGCGTCAACTAAACAATCCCCTCCTAGCAGCTATGCTGCGCCCTCCTAGGCCCAAGGCCGCCCTTCTAGCGCCCAAGGCGCGCCCTCCTAGCGCAGCGCCCTAAACTTATACATTCGAACAAATCACCAAGCCCGTAACTTCATCATAAACAATTATTTTTGCATTCTAATTAAACAATTATTTTTGCATTCATAATTAAACAATTTTAGCTTCTTGTCGATAAGCCGAACCGGATAATTATAGCTTTAGACTATGGGAGATGCTTATATGCGCAGATTTACCAAATTCACATTGTTCCTGGCCATGCTTATCGCGATGTCGTCAAACGCATTTGCTGCTATGCCTTTACCTCAGCAAGAGGTTGATAGCAACAATAATATCATGATTGGCGAAAATAACGGTAGGTATGATGAAACATCGAGAGATGGTGTTGCTGTAGGGCGTGGCAATTGTATTGGGGGTTCAGGAAGTAGTGCATTTGGCTCTCTTAGCTATGCTAAAGGTGACAACAGCAATGCTTTTGGCTATGGCAACACTTCTCAAGGTAAATGGAGTAGTGCTTTTGGTTATGATAACCATTCTCAAGCCGATCTCAGCAATGCTTTCGGTAATGGAAACTATGCTACTGGAGGTAGCAGTAGTGCTTTCGGTTATAACAACCAAGCTGCTGGGCAATTTAGCAATGCTTTTGGTATGGGAAACCAGGCTGCTGGTCAATTTAGTAGTGCTTTCGGTTATAGTAACGCTGCCACAAGCAAAGGTAGCATTGCTGTTGGTAATAAAAATAACTGGGATGAATCCGACCCAACTGATCCCAAGCCTATCGACAATGGCATGAACAGCAGTGCTGTAGGTTTCGGTAATACTGCTGTTAGTGAATACAGCAATGCAGTCGGGGCTTCTAACAGTATTCTTAATAATTCTTCTTATAGTAGCGCTTTTGGTTATAGCAACTATATTATGGGGGCAACAGATGAATATGATAATCCTTCCAACGCTTTCGGTTCTTCAAACGAAGTATATGGTAAACATAGTAATGCTTTTGGCTCATCCAATCAGGCTAACGGTCTAACTACAAATGCTTTTGGTTCTTCAAACTATATTTCTGACGAGGCTGATGAAAGCAGCGCTTTTGGTTATATGAATTATGTTAATGGTGCATACAGCAGTGCATTTGGTAATTCAAACCAGATTACTGGTGCAAACAGCAGTGCTGTAGGTAATGGCAACTTGGCTTTTGCTACTAACAGCATTGCTTTCGGTTTCAGTAACAAAACTGGTGAAGAAATGGAAACTGTTGGTGATAAAAGCAGTGCAGTAGGTTATGGCAATATTGCTAACGGAAACAACAGTGTGGCTTTTGGTTACCAGAACAGGGCTTTTGGTGCAAACAGTGTTGCGATGGGCTATGAAACTGCTGCAAATGCTGATAATAGCGTAGCTATTGGTTATCAGGCTGTTGCTGGCGAAGCTGGAACTGTTTCCTTTGGTCATAGCTCTACAGATAATAATTTTAGTGGAACTCCTTATGGCAGCGACCTTGAAGCGAGACTCGTCCATGTTGCCTCGGGCACAGCTCTTACAGATGCTGTAAACTATGGTCAGATGCAGAAATATGTTGCTGAAAATGCCGGTGGGTCTCTTACTCCTGAACAGACTCTTGCTGTAAATTCAGGCATTACAGAAGATAAAGTTACTTCCTATGATAAT
>JAZRWI010000045.1:0-4293 GCA_045599645.1 Candidatus Avigastranaerophilus sp. | reverse complement strand
CTGCACCAACCTGACCGGCACCTGCCATAGCCAAAGCCGGGTAAAGTGTTACAAAACCGAAGGTCTGAAGCTGCACAGAATATAGTGCCACAAGCCCATGATGCATACCCATGGCAACCATTGGCAGAAAAAGTGCTGTGCCGATAAAGCCTGCAATTACTCTCACAACAACATGCTCAGACATGCAAAGCATGCTTACGCCTTCACATATCCAAGAGGATAAAAGCCCGGTAAGTGGCATTATTAAAAGCAAATACGGAAAAACAACAATAAGTAGCGAAAGCAGTGGCGTAAAAATTATATCCAGATCCTCAGGAATGCGTTTTCTGACAACAGTTTCAATTTTACCCAACAGCCACACACCTAATAAAGCAGCTAGAATGCCTCCACGGCCTGACTGCAGAATTGAATTGAAAGCAACATCGTTGTCATACCAGCCTAAAAGCTTAGAAACATCATCTACGCCGCTTGAAATGGTAATCATGCCTAACATGCCACCAAGTATAGGTGTGGCACCAAATTTCTCTGCTGCGCGGTAACCAGCCCAAGCGCTTAAATAAGTCAGGAGACTTTGGTTTATAAGCTTAAAAAAATTAAAAAGAAGTGCCCAGCCGAATATTTTATTATAATCAGTGACACAACTCGAAATCAACGAACTGAAGCCAGCAGAAATCCCGGCAGCAATAATTCCAGACTGCAAAGGAACGAATATTTCACCTATTGTTTTAAGAAAATCCCTTAAACGGCTTTTCTTCTGCCCTGACTTAAGCTTTGACTTATTAGTCTTCCAGTCGTTATCACATGAAAGAGTATCTACAGATTTCTGAGAATTGATACCTTTGTGTTCATTATAGGCATCTGCATACTTTTTGCATTTGCCAGGTCCGACAACTATCTCAACATAACCGCACTTGTCGTGAACAACCCCTAAAACACCGTCAGTGCTTTTCAGAGCGTCCTCATTGATGAGCGTATCGTCTTTAACAGCAATACGAACACGCGTCATGCAGTTTGTTACATTTATTACATTCTGCTCGCCACCTGTTTTTTCTATAAGCGCAAGCATCTTTTCTAAGTCTGACATTTATTATCTCTTGCTAAAATTTTATTTCATACTATACAAAAAACATTTTATTAGCAAGATAAGAAATATTGCTTTCTACGTTGTGAAAATAAAATAGGAAAGTGCCAACCACACCAATCATAAACTAGAGGGATTAGCCTCAAATACAATGCCGATATTAACTCAGTCTAACTGTTGAGACAACAAAAACAATAACTACTAACTACAATAAAAACCAACAAGCGACAACTTATGTCTCAAGCAACAGCTCTACTTCAAATATAAATAAAATATTATTTTCTAATCAGTTACATAAAATATAGCAAGTGGCTCTGGCTTGTCCTTGTTTTTTCAATATACCATATTGAATTAATTCGTTAATATCGTTTATAGATGTATCTTGTGAGCATTTACATATTTTTGCCCATTTAGTTGAAGTTAGTTTACCTTCAAAACCATCAAAGAGCATATTTATTATTTTCTTTTGTCGTTCATTCAAATTTAAATGATTATTTCTCTGCCAAAATTGTGTTTTTGACAGTATGTTATCGAATATTAGACTAGAATTTTCTATAGCTGCGTTTAAAGTTTTGAGGAACCACAAAAGCCAATTTGTTATATCTAAGCTTCCTTTTTGGGTTTCTTCAAGAACTTTGTAGTATTCTTTACGCTTTTTCTTTATTTCGGCAGACATAGAATAAAATCTCATCGGGCAATCATCGCTTCTTGCTAAAAGCATATCTGTAATTATTCTAGCCAATCTACCGTTTCCATCGTCAAAAGGATGAAGTATAACAAACCATAAATGGCTTATTGCAGCTTTTATTATATTATCGGATTCATTATATGTATTTACATATTTTAAAAATCTATTCATTTCTTTTTCTAATATAGAAGCTGGTGGAGCTTCATAATGAACTTTTTCAAACCCGTAAATTCCCGAAACAACCTGCATAGGACCTAGTTTATCGGTTCTATATTTACCTATTTCTATTTTATACATTCCACTGTAACCAGTTGGAAACATAGCAGCCTGCCAACCAATTAATCTTTCTTTTGTTAGGCTAGATTTGTAGTTTTTCATTGCGTCTAAGGTTGCTTCAACTATTCCGTCGATATCTCTAGGAATATTTATGTCACCAGCTGTTTCTAAGCCAAGTTTTCTTGAAATAGATGACCTTACTTGTTCAAGATTCAGTTTCTCACCTTCTATTTCAGACGAAGTTAAGATTGTCTGGGTGACGCTAGTAAGCATTGCCTGATTTTGACTGTCAAAACCGACCATTTTCATTTTACCTATTATTTCGCCCTGTAATTGTTTTATTTTCAACAATATTGGAAAAATGGAATCATTGCTCCAATAAAAGTTAGGCCAGTTACGATTTTGATATATGTATTTCATTTTTATCTCCGAAGATTATTCGTATATTTTAGCATTTAATCTCCGAATTTACAATATTATTTAGATATAAGATATAAGATATAAGAAATATTAATAGTTTTTATTGTAGTTGGTTTTTGTTGTAGTTTATGCAGGGAAAGTTGAAGTTGTTGATTTGGATGGTAATACAGTTCCGATGTATGATTTAGAAAGAACAATATTAGAAAACGATATCCAAAACGCCAAATCAGCCATAAAAAGGTTAGAAAAATGATTATTGTTTCTGATGCAACACCTATAAATTTGGCTATTTAATAATGTGTCTGGTTACTTCGTGACTTGTTCTATGAGGCAGGTGTGGCCTTTCTGGTCGTCATAGGTAATGGCTACAAGAAGGATTTCACCAGTGTAATCTTTGATTTTGTCCGGATAATTCTTTTTCTTTATCTGGTCTATGGCAGATTCGGCTGTTTTGTTGTATTTGAGCTCAATTACCATGGCAGGTTTGTTAACGTTGCGCTTTGGAATCAGCACCAGATCAGCAAAGCCTTTTCCAGTAGGCAACTCTCTGATAACAATAAAATCTTTTATTGCTGCATAATAAGCTATTGTAATGACACAGGCCAGAGAGTTTTCGTCGTTATATTTAAGAATAGACGTAGAGTTTTGGTGACACTGTTCTATTGCCGCTGCAACAGCGTCTTCATTGCAGGCGATGGTGTCTTTTATGAGTCTGTCGGAATTGGAAATTGCCTTTGAGACTTCCTGCCAGTTACTGAGTTTCAGAGTTGTTGCAAATTCCTGCTTGATTTCGCGGTTTGGAATGAAAACAGTGTGATTTTCAGCGTTGTAAGACAGATAGCCGATGTGCACAAGCAACGTTAGAATATCGTCCTTGCATGCCATGGAGGTCATATCGTTCTGGAAGGTTGAATAATCCACACACACTTCATCGCCACCCATCAGCCTGACGATATCTTCCCGCAACCCATCAAAATTCATGTTGATAGGGTTCTTCAGAGATTCATAAGTGCCTGTCTGAGTCCAGAAACTTTCAATGATTTTACTGGTCATTGCCTGAACAACAGAGCAGGGGTTATATATATGAAGATTACCAGGCATGATATAGCCGTCATACCATTGTCTGATTTCATTGTAGCTTTTGTTATATTTCTGACATAAATCTTTTACTTCTTCTTCGGTGAAACCGAAATGGTAGTCCAGTTCACGTGGGTTGAACATTGTATATTCGATGAAATTGTTCATAGCCGACTGGGTATTATATTTTTTTATAGGGAAAATGCCGGTAAGGTAGGCTAATTTTATAAATGACTGATCCTTGAATAGAGTGCGCAAAAAATCAATGTAGTTTTTCTGGGTCTGATAATCTTCGGTGCTTTCTCTGAAGATGCAGTCCCATTCGTCTATGATTACAATAAACTTTTCTGATGTTTTGGCATATATTTGTGTCAGTGCCATTGAGAGCATAGTCTCATCCGGAGCGATAATATCCGGGAATTCCTCGTCCAATTCTTTGATAAGAGTTCTAGTGATATTGGAAACAGTATTTTTATATCCGCTTTCCAAGTCTTTGAAAAATGGGAGGTTAAGATAAATGACATTGTATTTGTTGAGGTGCTTCTCGAAATCAGGCAGTTTACTGGCTTGATAGTCTTTGAAAAGTTCCTTGGAATCACAACCCTTGCTATAGTAAGCTATAATCAATTCTGTAGCCATAGACTTGCCAAAACGTCTTGCGCGGCTTACGCACATATATTTCTGCTTACTATCAAGCTTTTTATTTGTGATACCAATCAGACCAGTTTTATCAATATATATTTCAGAATTG
>JAZRWI010000044.1:0-6852 GCA_045599645.1 Candidatus Avigastranaerophilus sp. | reverse complement strand
ATTTCAAAGTCAACAAAAAAACTCAAAAAAATCTTTTATTTATGAGACTTTTTGAGTTTTTTTATTGATTATAAAATTGAATTATTTCGTTACGTGTAGACCGATTCAGAAAGTGTCAAGTTTACCTGTGAACAGTAACGGCATGGTTGGCGTGGTTGGCGTGGTTGGCGTAGTTAGCATCGTGAGCGGCGTTGGCGGCGTGAGCATCGTTGGCGGCGTGAGCGACGTTGGCGTTGTGAACGTTGTTGGCATTGTTAGAATCGTTAGCATCGTTGGCGTGGTTGGCATCGTGAACGTTGTTGGCATCGTTGGCATTGTTAGCATTGTTAGCATCGTTGACGGCTGGCGGCGTGGTTGATGGTTGCATTACGGTAACACATAAAGAAGTTCTTGTACTTTTTGTTAGTTTATGTTAAATTCATAGAACTAGTTGCAGAAAAGGACAAAGGGAGGCGTTTATGCAGTATATGCCTTTATTTGTCGACTTGCACAGCCGCAAAATATTAATTATTGGCGGCGGTGAAGTGGCTCTTCGTAAAGCAGGTCAGTTTTCCAGTGCTGGTGCTGATATAACCGTTATAGCTCCGGAAATCAGACAAGAGTTCAATAAATTGCCCGGTGTTCATCTGATAACAAGAAAAGCTGTTGAAGATGACATATCAAATCAGTTTTTCGCAGTTGTCATTGCCAGCAACGACAAAGAAACAAACGAAAGCCTCTCGAAAATCTGCAAAGAAAAGTGTATAATTGCGGACAGATGTGATGATCATTCAAAAAGTGATTTCATCACAGGAAGCATCACTACAAGCGGAAGTATCATTAATGCAACCGTTTCCGGTGGAAATCCTTCCATCAGCAGGTTCATCAACAAAGAAGTCGAAAAGCTGTTCACACCGGAGTTAGAAAAGCTCAGTGAGCTACTAAATGAGCTCCGACCAGCGATTCTTGCTTCCCCAAAGCTTGGTAAGCAATATCTGAGCAGCATCGTCTGCAAGGAAACATTAGAACGAATAAAAAAAGAAGATATAAACGCAATTAAGCAGGAGATTCTAGCGTGTCTTTGATAGTATTTGGATTGAATCATAAGTCTGCGCCAGTTGCTATACGCGAAAAACTGGCCCACCTTAATGAGATGACAATCCCTGAAGCCGACGGCATAACTCTTGAAGTAGTGCCACTCTGCACCTGTAACAGGGTTGAAATTTATTATTCCGGCACAGAAAAAGACGCCAGAGCCAGCTTTATCGAACTTCTTGCCCGCAAGAATCTTAAATACGAAGCTCTCAAAGAATACTTCTACGAATTTAGAGAAAAAGACTGCGTAAAACATCTTTTCAATGTTGCTTCCGGTCTTGATTCAATGATTCTTGGCGAAAACCAGATTTTACACCAGATTAAGAGTTCCTATCAGGAAGCCGTTACTAAGAAGCTTGTAAACAAACAGCTTCATAGTCTTTTCCAGAAAACTCTTGAAGTTGGCAAAAAAGTCAGGAGCGAAACAGAAATTTCAAGCTGCAGAGTCTCAATAGCTTCCGCTGCCGTAGAATTGGCAAAGAATGTGTTCGGTCCGCTAGATTCCTCTGAAGCACTAATCGTAGGTGCCGGGGAAATGGCAAACCTGGTCGCAGTTCACATGCGTGAACATGGCGTAAAAAAGATGTTTTTCATAAATCGCACCGAAAGAAAAGCTGCTGAATTAGCAGAAAAGTTCAACGGTGAAGCCCGTTCATTAGATTCTTTGCATGAGCTGCTTACGAGATGTGATATCGTAATTTCTTCGACTTCATCAGCTGAACCAGTAATCAGCAAAGCAATGATGTCTGAAGTCATGGACAGTCGTAATGGGAAGTCATTATTTGCCATTGATATAGCTGTTCCGAGAGATATCGAAGCAGAATGCCGCAATATGGAAAATGTTGTTCTTTATGACGTTGACGATTTAAAGAACGTAGTAAACGGCAACATAAGTCATAGAAGACTGGAAGCCGAAAAAGCAGCAGAAATCATTAATGAGCTTGTAGAAGAATTCATGGAAGCAATGCGTGAACAGTTGGTAGTTCCACACATCAAGAAATTAAGGGAACGTGCTAAGCAGCATTGTATCAGTGAATTGGAAAAATTCTTCGAAGAACATCCTGAACTGACTCCTGAATTAAAAGAAGCCTGTGAGAAATACAGCAGACAGATTGCTGCAAAATGGCTGCACAAGCAGATAACAGCTCTTAAAGAGCAGGGCCCTGTTTATGCAGAGGATTTGAAGAATATCAGCCTCAGCCTTGATTTGAATCCTTTGGACGTTACAAAGCTAATCAATCATAAACCAATTATTTTAGACAATCAGCAACGGGGCGTGGCATGAAGCTCAGATACGGCACCCGTGGCAGCAAACTGGCACTGCACCAGACAAGACATGCTATAGATATTATTAAAGCTTCTTCAAAAAATACAGAATTTGAAGAAGTAATCATCAAAACCCTTGGCGATCAGGTTACAGGGCTTCCTTTGTTCAAGGTTGGCGGTCAAGGTCTGTTTATAAAAGAAATTGAACAGGCTTTACTTGATAAACGCATTGATATAGCGGTTCACAGTTTAAAGGACGTTCCCCACTCTCTTGCTGACGGCTTAACACTGGTAGCAATAGGTTGTGCGGAAGACCCAAGAGACTGTTTCCTTTCAAAGGAATACAAAACCTTTGAAGAAATGCCTATCGACGCTGTTATTGGCACATCAAGCCTTCGCAGACGTTCTCAGCTCAGTGTTTTAAAACCAGGCGCAAAGTTTTCTGATTTTCGCGGAAACCTTGATACCCGTTTAAAAAAGCTTGATGATGGCGAAGTTGATGCAATCATACTTGCAGCAGCAGGCATCAGTCGCTTCGGCTGGCAGGATAAAATAACAGAATATTTCCCAATCGATTCTTTAACACCAGCAGCTGGCCAAGGCTTAATCGCCATTGAATGCCGGGAAGACGATGTTGATAAGCTCAAGCCCATTCTGGCGTCATTTGCGGATGAAAATGCAATGCTGCGTTCAAGAGCAGAAAGGGCTTTTCTTGATATGCTTCAAGGTGGTTGCCAAACACCGATGGCTGCATTTGCTGAGGTTCTCAAGGACCAGATGATTCTTCATTCCTTCATCGGTTCACCAGATGGCACCGACACCATCAGAAACCTTCACACAGGCAATTTAAACAAGCCAGAGGAGCTTGGTAAAGAAGCTGCTGAAGCCATTTTAGAAATAGGTGGCGAACGTTTTCTCAATATTCAGCAATAAGAGGCTATTATGAACGATTCCAAGGTATATTTAATAGGTGCAGGTCCGGGCAACGAAGGTTTAATAACCGTCAGAGGGCTTGAACTTGTCCGTAAAGCAGATGTTCTTGTTTATGACCAGCTTGGAACCTCAGCCTTTTTAAATGAAGTCCCGGCAAATTGCCAGATGTTCGACGTCGGCAAATACTCCGGCAATCACAAACTTCCACAGGATGGAATCAATGAGCTTTTATTCCAGAAAGCAAAAGAATTTAAAACGGTTGTCCGATTAAAGGGCGGTGATCCCTATATTTTCGGCCGTGGTGGCGAAGAATACCTTTATTTAAGGGAACGCGGAATCAATGTTGAAGTTGTCCCCGGAGTAACTTCCGCTATCTCTGCTCCCTGCTTTGCCGGCATTCCAATAACACAGCGCGGCTATACTACTTCCATGGCTATTGTAACAGGTCATGAAGCAGTCAAGGCAGCCAGCGAAATAAATTGGAAAGCCCTTGCAGGCATTGGAACAGTCATATTCCTGATGGGTGTTAAAAACATCGCCGATATATGCAGAAACCTGATAGAAGCAGGCCGTTCCAAGGATACACCCATTGCCATGGTCAGAAACGGCACACTTACAAAGCAACAGAGCTATTTCGGAACACTTGAAACTATGCCTGAAATAGTCATCAAGGAAAACATTCAGCCCCCTTGTGTCACTGTTGTAGGCGAAGTTGTTTCTTTGCATGACAAACTGGACTGGTTTGAAAAGCTGCCACTTTTTGGCAAAAAAATTGTAGTAACCCGCTCAAGAGCCCAAGCCAGCACTCTGGTTTCAGAATTAAGAGAACTGGGCGCAAACGTAATCGAATGTCCTACAATAAAGATTAACGAAATTAAAGATAACCCAGAGTTTACTGATTTTATAAACAATCATGAAAGCTATACTCATGTTGTTTTTACTTCAGTAAATGGCGTAAATACTTTTGTTAATAAGCTTATAGATAGCAATTCCGATTTACGCGTCCTGGCCGGCAAAAAGCTTGTATGCATAGGCCCGGCAACAGCAGATGCCTTCAAGCTAAGGGGCATTGTTGCAGACTATGTTCCTGAAACCTATGTTGCAGAAGCTATGATTCCATGGTTTGAAAAGCAGCAGCGTGGTAAAGTAGCTATCCTTAGAGCAGAAAAAGCAAGGGAAGTGCTTCCTGAAGCATTAAAGAAGCTTGGTCATCAGGTTGAAGTAATTCCGCTTTATCATACTGATTTTGAAACAGAAGCAGCGCCAGAGCTGATTGAAGCTTTAAAAGACAATTCTATCGATTATGTCACCTTTACAAGCTCTTCTACTGTAGAAGGCTTTGCCAGAATGATTGAAGGTTCTGAAATAAAACCAGAAAACATTCCGGCCGCAGTTATTGGCCCAGTAACAGCTGAAACTTGTAAAAAGCATGGTTTTGAAGTGAAGGTAAGTGCGGAAACATATACGATTCCGGGGCTTATAGAAGCAATTTTAAAAATGGGAGGTTACCGTAATATCGATATGTAGCTTCGCTACTCGATATATCGCTAGCGCGACTCGATATATTGCTGACGCAACTCGATATGTTGCTAGCGCAACAAGACAACTATGATCAACATAAGTAAAATATACGCAAACCACTCAACCACTGGTGACCCGCTCAGATACGGACAGGCACACACTGGCACTGTTACACATTCCCATCAGTACAAGGGGCATCAGCCTGCCAAATCTGCCTCTGAACGCAGACCAGTAGTTTGCTGGAACGTTTCAAAGCGCTGCAATCTTAAATGCACTCACTGCTATGCAAACTCAGATGGCAACTGTGCAGCAAATGAATTAACCAATGCCGAAGGCAAAGCACTAATCGACGATTTAGCAGCCTTCAAGATTCCTGCTCTATTAATGAGTGGTGGCGAACCACTGATGCGTCCAGATTTGTTTGACTTAGCAGAATACGCAGTCAGCAAAGGCGTTAGACCTGTTCTTTCCACCAATGGCACCCTTATCACCAAAGAAATTGCTGCAAAAATCAAAAAGACTGGTTTTATCTACGCTGGTATTTCATTGGACGGTATTGGTGAAACCAATGATATGTTCAGAGGCGTCAAAGGCGCTTTTGAAAAGGCTATGCAAGGCTTCAGAAACTGCGTGGAAGTTGATCAGCGCGTAGGTCTTCGTCTTACTCTTACACGTAAAAACGTTGAAGACCTTGAAAAGATTTTTGATTTCCTACTGGAAGAAAAGATTCCGAGAGCCTGCTTCTATCATCTTGTATATTCCGGCCGCGGCAAGAGCAAGGACGACCTCACTCACGAAGAAACCCGCAGAGCACTTGATATTATTTGCAGAAGAACCAAGGAAGCCATTGCCAGTGGTATTGACCTTGATATTTTAACTGTAGATAACCACGTAGACGGTGCTTACATTTATCTGAAGCTTTTGCAGGAAGATCCTGCACGCGCTGAAGAAGTTCGCAAGCTTCTAGAATGGAACGGCGGCGGCACAAATTCTACTGGTGTTGGTATCGGTGAAATAGACTGGGAAGGCAATGTTCACCCGGATCAATTCTGGATGGATAAGACCTTTGGCAATGTAAGAGACAGAAAATTCTCTGAAATCTGGCAGGACACCTCTGATGAATTGATGGCCGGCCTTAAAAACAGATTACCTAAGCTCAAAGGCAGATGCGCTAATTGCAAATTTCAGAAAATGTGTGGCGGTTCATTGCGAGTCAGAGCCTACAGAGTATTTGACGACCCCTGGATGCCCGACCCGGCCTGCTACCTCTCTGATGAAGAAATAAGTCGTTAGTCGAAAGTCAGAAACTAGAAGCCAGACATATTCTATAGCAGTTGCATGTTTATGTGTGATTCTGTATTTAATTCATAATTCATAATTCATAATGCATAATTGATTGTTGATAGATTGGGTTTGCTACTGCTTCGACCAGCTTAGTGCCAATAACTTAATTCATAATTCATAATGCATAATGCATAATGCATAATTGATTGTTGATAGATTGGGTTTGCTACTGCTTCGACCAGCTTAGTGCCAATAACTTAATTCACAATGCACAATGCATAATGCATAATTGATTGTTGATAGATTGGGTTTGCTACTGCTTCGACCAGCTTAGTGTCAATAATTTAATTCATAATGCATAATTCATAATTCATAATGCATAATTGATTGTTGATAGATTGGGTTTGCTACTGCTTTTACCAACATAGTGCCAATGCTTAAATTGAGAATTGAGAATTGAAAATGGAGAATTATTTGTTTTTCTACCTAAGCCTACTTGGGCTACAATCAAATTCATAATTCATAATGCATAATTGATTGTTGATAGATTGGGTTTGCTACTGCTTTACCCGCTCTCTGCCAATGCCTTAATTGAAAATTGAAAATTGAAAATTTTGCTGCTGCTTAACTAGGTTTGTGTAAATTTTTACCTTTAACTACAAATTTTACACAAAATTTGTTATACTGATATTATAGGTGGCTAAAATGATACCAAGAATAATATCAGGACAATTTGAAAAACTAAAAAAGCAATTCCCCGTTATTACAATAATG
>JAZRWI010000043.1:0-22898 GCA_045599645.1 Candidatus Avigastranaerophilus sp. | reverse complement strand
GGTTGGTTTATTAACAGGGATCATCTTCGCTCTTTCGAGTTCTAATGACCCGCTTGGCGTCATATTCAAAGTCATTTTGATCTTATTCTCAAATAGCTTGGTCGCTTTCGCGGCCCCTCCACCGGAGTGGATTATTTTTTTACCTTCGCTTGAAGGCGAGAGGTATATTACCGTACATAATTTTTAATGTCAACAACTTTTTTAATTATTTTTTGAGGCGTTGGTATCTTATTTCGTGGCCGTTGCGGAAGGCTATGATTTGAGCGAGGATTTCGACTACTATCTCTTCCGGGGTTGTGCTGCCAAGAGAAATGCCTATTGGTGTAAAAATAGCTTCACACTGGTCCGGGTCGAAGCCTTTTGCCTTGAGTGCAGCCATGAATTCTCCACGTTTCTTAGCAGAACCTACTAAACCAAGATACTGTGGCTTAAACGGCAGAACCCATTCAATAGTTTCTTTATCCATTGAGTGACCAGGAGTGCACACAACCACAAATGTTTCGGGAGTTATCTTAGCCTTAGCTACAGCTTCCTGATACGGGTCACAGATTACATTAATATCTTTAGGGAACTTATTCTGGTCAGCATATTCCGGGCGTTCATCGGTAATAGTTACCCTGAAACCAGATAATGCAGCCATTTTGGCAAGTCTTTCACCTATGTGTCCAGCGCCGAAAATGCACATATAAGGTTCACAGGCCTGGTATTCCAAAAGAACCTTGAATTCGCCGCCGCAGATTGGGTCTATACCGTCAACATCCTTGGAACTCATATCGAAGTCAAGCATCATTGAACCGCCAGAGGCGAACATATCAGAGCATTTGCCCTTAACCTTGGCTTCGTTGATTCCCCCACCGATTGTTCCAACAGTCTGGCCGTCGCGGTAAACAATCATCTTCTGACCGATTTTTCCTGGGCTGGAGCCCTTTACGTCAACAACGGTGCACAACACGAAGGATTTACCACTGTTATATGCTTCACGGAGTTCTTTGTAGAATTCTACTGCCATTTGATTTCCCTTTTAGTTAGTTTTTATCAGTATAACGCATTTCACGGCTAGAATCAATGAATGAGCCAGCGACTGTGAATGAGGCAAACGCCTATTTGGTAGAGACTGGTCTCTTTACCTACAAGCAACGAAGAAGCCTGTCTCCTGTCTCCTGTCTCCTGTCTCCTAACACCTAATACCTAATACCTAATACCTAATACCTATATATCTATATACCTACTATCTAATTTTCAATTTACAAAAAGTTAAAGTTTCCGTGCATAAAGCCGATATTCTTCCTATAAAAGAGAAAAAAATTACCGGAGGCACCAATGACAGCCCTAGCCCTAGTTAACGAACCAAATTACAGCCAGGAAGCATACACAGATACTATAGAAACACCTCTTGGCTCAGTTCCTCGTCATGTGGACGAATTCTGGACCTCAAAGCAGCGTCAGATGAACTCTCTGCACTATTCTAATTCATACAGAGGGTGCTACAAACCAGAGCTTCCAGAATACTTTATTTCAAGATACACAAAGGAAGGCGATGTTGTAGCAGACCCATTTGGTGGTCGTGGAACTACAATACTTCAGGCTGCCCTCATGAATAGAATTGGTATCAGCAACGACGTCAATCCTCTTTCAGAAATTCTCGCCTACCCCAAAGTTAATCCGGTAACTATTGAAGAAATTGCACAGCGTCTTGAAGAAATTGATCTTACTAAGAAAGTTGACCTTTCTAAGGAAGAAGATATGTCCATGTTTTATCACAAAGACACCTTCCGTGAACTAATCAACCTTCGCAATTACCTCAAGACTCATAGAGACGACGTGGACAGATTTATTGAAATGACCGCTATCTCCAGATTGCATGGTCATTCCAATGGCTTCTTCTCAACCTATTCCTTCCCACAGTTCTCAGTTCCCAAATCAAGCCAGATTAAGATCAACCACACCAGAGGCCTTGAACCAGAATACCGCGACATCAAGTCACGCATCCTGAAAAAAGCTAAGACTACTTTGAAAAGCGGTGGCGTTGAAGAACTTCGCAAGATTGGTAAGCTTCACAAGTTCACAACTAACGATTCCCGTAACCTTAAGGGCTGGGAAGACGAAAGCGTTGACCTTGTAGTTACCTCTCCGCCATTCCTCAACCAGGTTGACTATGTAACCGACAACTGGATTGAAAACTGGTTCTGCGGTATTCCACAGTCAACTGTAGAAGAAGGAATTGTTCAGACTCCTGATTTGCACCTTTGGACAAACTTCATTTCAGACACACTTTCGGAACTCCATCGTGTTCTTAAGAAAGACGGTCTTGTAGCAATGGAAGTTGGCGAAGTAAAGCATCAGGGCGTTATCCTGAACCTGGATGAAATTCTTGTAAACCTTTGCTTTTCAAAGGAACACAACATGAATCAGTTCAGAGTTAAGGAAGTATTCATTCAGAGTCAGCAGTTTACTAAGCTTGCAAACTGCTTCAGAGTCAAAAATAACGAATTAGGTACTAACACTCACCGAATCGTTTTGATGGAAAAAATTTAATTTTCAGGAGAAATAAAATGCTAACACCAATGGATATTCAGTCTAGAGACTTTGCTCGTAAGAATATTGGCGGACTTGATGAAAATGAAGTATACGCATTCCTGAAAAAAGTCAGCCATGATTACGAATCTTTGTATGCCCAGAACAAGGCCCTGCAGGATAACAACCAGCGTCTAACCGGTCAGATGCAGGACTACCTTGAACTTGAAAAAACCCTTAAACAGACTCTTATTTCTGCCCAGAAGACCTCTGGCGATATGAAGGACAATGCTGAAAAACAGGCTGAACTTATCGTTAAGCAGGCTGAACTTCAGGCAGAAAGAATTCTTGATGAAGCAAGAAGTGAATCTGAAGCTATTGGCAAGGAAATCAGAGAACTTAAGCGCCAGCGCAGAATGCTCAAGGTTGAGCTCCGCACAGTTCTTGAATCATATCTTGCAATGATTAACGAAGAATCACCAGCCTTAGGTCAATTAACAGATATTTCTAAAGCTGCATAATTGTAGTATACTAAAGGCATGAGCGGTGATTATGTAAAAGAAACGCCTCAGGGCGCAGTATTAATGGTATTAGCAGCCCCGAGGTCATCTCGCACCGAAATAGTTGAAATTCAACAAGATAGGTGTAAAATAAAAGTTAAGGCTCCTCCGGTTGACGGAGAAGCCAATTCTGCTTTAGTAGAAGCTCTATCAAAAATCTTCAAAATTCCTAAAAAATCTGTTATCTTAGATAAAGGACAAACAGGTAAGCAAAAAGCATTTTTGCTTGTTGGTTTAACTAAAGCACAAGTTTGTAATACTGTTGAAGCGATTCTTTCTGAGAAAGGAAAGTAAACATGAACGTTACGCGTTGGCTTTGGGGCCTATGGGGCGCAATTATAGTAGCAATGCTACTTCGTCAGACAATAGATACCTACATGGTAGTTGCCCTGATTATTATTCCTGTATTAATAGTATTGCTTGATCTTCACGAAGAAATTGCACAATTGAAGGAAGAAAACAAGCACCAGCGAAAATTTGTATTGGACAGATACAATGCCCTTCAGGAAAAGCTTAACGATGCTTTTAACCAGATTGAAAAACGCATGGTAGTCGATTTTAACGAAATGTCCAAGTCAGACAACCAGGACAATCGAAGCAGTACTAGCCCACAGGGTGGTTACATGCCCCCAGAAAGACGTAAACCCAAAAAGCTCAAAAAGAGACAGAGAACTAACTACAGTCAGGATAATCCTTTCGAAGCAGAAAAGAAGACTGATGATGAAAGATTTGCTGAAGAAAGCTTTGGTAAGAATGACGAACCGATGGATTTCGAATCTGAGTCAGAATATGAAGCAAAACCACCGCATAATCAGGATTATTATGATGAACAGGTATTAAACCTCGAACCAACTGATTATGAAGATGATTTGCAGAATGAAATGAATGGCGAAGATAAGGAAGAAGAATACCAGAGCGATCTGTAAGGGATGAAGATAGAAAAAGGCTTAGCACCAGGTGCTAAGCCTTTTTTGTTGGGTGCTTTATTAGCCCTCATTCGTCTTCTGCTTCGCAGAATCCACCTTCCCCCTAAAGGAGGAAGGCACCTGCCGTGGGCGGACATGCATTCGTGTTCTACAGTTTTATGCTACATCTATAGCAACTGCACGCCACCATCATTGACGTCAGCCCCTGAAGGAGGAAGGCATCTGCCGTGGGCGGACATGCGTTCGCCACTGCTATACGAATGGTGGCTGGAGTCGATATATGCCCGCCACTCGATATGTCGTTGCACGACATGGGCAAATAAGTCTTAACAGACTTATTTGCCTTCGATGCGGAGGATAGCGTTGCGGACGTCGTTCTGGAGAGATGAGTTCGGGTATCTGTTAAGAACGTCGTTGTAAGCAGCTCTTGCTTTTGTGTAGTCCTTTACATAGCATTCGTATGTATATGCAATAGCATACTGGGCCTGGTCAGAGAAATCATTATTATAGAAATCATTAATAAGTGTCTGCCATGAATTAATAGCTTCAGTATAGTTTGCATAACCGTCTCTGTATACAAATCCCATTCTGAAATAAGCTTCATGAACAGTCGGTTCATTCTGACGTGTATCAATAATTCTCTGATAGCTACGCAAAGCTTCAGCATAGTTGCGCAAACGAGTTTCGTTAGTCTTAGCAAGCTTGAGTTCGATATCCAATGTTTCCAAAGATATCGGATGTTCTCTCGTATAGTCTTCCAACAGCCTTAAAGCCTTGTTACCATCCTTCATAACATCATTGTAATGGTCATAGAGCTTAAGAACATATTCCTTGTATAATGGGTCGTTTTCGTTTTCTTCAAGCCACTTAGCATAGTATTTAGCAGCTTTGTCGTTATCAAGAAGAGTTTCGATATTCAATTTAACCAAAGCCTTCATGATATCGAGAGTTGCCAGTGATTCGGAATTTTCATCCCACAGGTCTTCCATTTTGCGTTCGGCCATCTTGAAATCCTGAAGGTCGTCAACATACTTTTCTATGATTTCCTTGAGTTCATCAAGAACATCCTGGTCATCTTCTGAATATTCACGTTTTATGACTTTCTTCTTTGAAGGCTTTGTAGAGGCCAATTTAATGCGTTTTTCCTCAAGTCTTCTAAGCTTAGCACTAGCAAATTCACGAACCTTTCTGACTCTGTGGTATTCGCCTTCGATAGAGCTGTAGAACAATTCTGTAAGTGTATCATTACCGATTTTGTGTTCAAGTAATGTGCCTACATGCAGAATAAGGTCATAGTTATTAGCTGTTGGTTCATAGGTGCTAAGAAGCATGTCGTAATAGCCGACAGCCTTAACAAAATCGCCTTTACTTTCATACAGCTCTGCAATCTTTGTCATTACTTCACGACCGCGGCTTACAGGAGGATTACCTTTCAGGAATTCTTCATACTGGCTGATGGCCTTGTCAGGATCCTGCAAATCGTTCTGCAGAACTTTACCGATATAGTATGGAAGTTCACCGCCACCAATCTTTGAATAGCCTTTCAGACGTTCCATTTCGGAAATATTCATGCGGCCGCCAAGGTCTTTAAGCTTCTTTTCCAATTCAATTCTATGAATCGGGTTAAGTGACTTAAAGCCAGTAATCAGTTTTTCAAGATTTTCATAGGCTTTTGTAAGCTCTTTACGTTCATCGTAATACTTACTAAGCCAATAGTAACCAGAGCGGCTAAGTAAGCTGCGCGGATATTTGGCAACCAGCTTGTTATACCATTTTGCAGCTTCATCCTTTTCATCGTTTGCAGCAAGCATTCTGGCAATTCTGTAAATTACCATATCATAACGACAGCCAGGATGATACAAGCACTTCAAAGAATCCTCATATTCGCTCTGAGCTTCCTTGAATTTCTTGTTTTCTTCAAGTATTCTGCCGGCATAGTAGTGGAGAAGAGCAGCCTGAGGTTTATTTTCAACCTTAGAATAAGCATTTCTCAGCATACCAAGAGCCAGGAGATGATTTCTTTCCATCTTCCAGACTACAAATACAGATTTCAATCCCTTTTCGTGGTCTTCAGCGTTACCAGAATCAATAACTCTTGTATTAAATGTTCTAAGTGAATTGATTCTTTCTGTGAGTGTTTCCCTATTAAACGGATCAACACTGGCCTGCATACCAAGTTCCCAGTATTTGAAAGCCTTTTCTGAATCATGGTTTTCAGAAAGCGCCAAATCTCCAAGAACAATATAAACTTCATCCAAGTGTTTAGAATTCGGGAAAAGCTTAATAAAACTTTCATAGTTTTCCAAAGCACCTGACAGGTCTTTCATATTTTCCTTGAGCAAGCGTGCTCTTTCAAGGACAATTTCTTCGCTTTCGCTTGGTTTATTGCCTTTTTTGAGCATTTCAGAAAGTTCAGACGAAGCCTTAATAGCTCTGGAATTGTCTGCTCTTATCTGGCTTTCTTTGAAGAACTCAGAATCAGGGTAAACAAGAGTGATTTCATAGAAGAGGTCTTCAGCACGGTATTTTGTGTTTTCTGTGCCTTCAACCATCTTAGCCAGTTTAAACATTCTGCCGGGAGTTTCTGGTTCTTCAGGATACTGGTCTATAAGGTCTTCCATGTCAGCAATAGCACCGCGTTTTGCAAGATCTTCCGCCTTCTTTTCAATATAGACAGTTGACTCAGGTTCAGTGAAGGTATTGGCAAATGAAGCAAGAGTAGACTTTGCGTCTATAAATTTGCCGTCTTCTTCATTCTTCTTAATGAGGCGCTTCAATGCCTTCAAGCGGTAGCCTTCATCGCCTTCAGATTCAAGAGCGCGCTGAACGTATGAGAAATCATCTGTAAGCTTTTCTAGTCTCAGACATATTTCTGGCTTTCTATCAGTCTTCATCCCTAATGCAACTTCATAAGTCTTTATTGCGTCTGTCTTATTATCATCTGTAAGATAGAGCTTAGCCAAGTTCATAGAAGCCCTGATTCTGTTTTCATCAGGAACATTTTCGTCATCAATAAGTTTAAGATAGAAACGAATTGCATTTTTGCTATCTTCAGCAAGCTCATAAACTTCTGGAATACGGCTTCTTACATCGATAAAATGCTTACCTGTTGGATAGAAGGAAGTGTATTCAAAATATGATTTATTAGCACCTTCGTAGTCCTTAGCCTGATAATCCTGACACTGAGCCAGTTTATATAAGAGTTCCGAAAGCCAGTCAGCATAGTTATGCTTCAGCAAAATCTTCTTAGCAACTTCTATAAAACTGTCTGCGTCCTTATACCTGAAATATCTGGTTGAAATAAACTGCTTAAGAGCACGATCCCTGATACCTGCAGGAATAGTAGAACGTGTAAGAATAGCCGACAGGAACATTGTCATTCTATCAGCATCAGGCTTTTTACTTCTATTTTCCTTGAGGAATAAGCCATAAAGAACTTCGGAATCAATACGCTTCAAATCATTTTCTTCAAGTTCTTCAACATTTTTAATCTTGTCTGCAGCTTCAGTCATGGCCTGGTCATACTGGGCCAATTCATCTTCTTCAGCAACAGCCTTTTCGATGTCCTGGTCCTTATTCTTACCAGCACGCTGTTTAAGCCATTGTTCTGAGGTGAGCTTTCCTTCAAGACCAGCAATCTTCTTATTGACTTCTTCTACAAGATTCGGCGCGATTCTTGATACGCGGCTATAATATCTTGCAGCCTTTTCCGGGCTATATAAAGCGACACAAGCATCTCCCATGGCCATATATGCTTTTCCGACATACCTGCTATTGGGGAAACGGGAAATAAACTTTCTCAGCTTTTCCAAACCTTTTATGCCGTGACCATTTTTCAGATATAACCTGCCAAGTCTGTAGGCTGGGATTTCGTTCATTGGGTCTGTTAAAGGAAGCAGCTTTTCTACAGCCTCATACCATTTAACAGCTTCATCAGCGTCTTTCTTAACACGGTAAGCAATATTACCAAGCGTAAGCATACAAGCAATCTTTGGAGAGCCTGTAGCTGTTCCAGCTAATTCCACAAACAAATCATGGGCAGCTTCCGGATTATCGGTGTAAAGTCTTGTTCCAGCATCATAGGCAAGTGCCCAACGATACTCGTCTTTTATTTCAAGACCTTTAATTTCTGTAATTAACCCCTGAAGAGGAGCACTAGTAGAAGCAAGAGCCACAACATCTATAAGACTCTGGTAAACCCCTACTCTGTCAAGGTCACCAACAGATTTCAATCTGTCTCTAAGATTTGCTTCCCTGATTTTGAAAACCAAATCACGCCACTGCTGCTTATATGCAAAGTAGTTCTTTTCAGAAGGGAGTCTGTGATCAAGCCAATCTCTGATTATGTAGAGAGCTTCAACATCTTCACCTTTACCAAGTGCTATCTTGTAAAGTGTGAGTCTGTAATCAGCAGCTTCATCGCTATCCGGATATCTTTTAATAAAATCCTTCATAAGAGCATTAGCCTTATTAGGATCCTGAACTTCATCCTGATATATCTTAACGCTGTCGCGCAGACCCTGCTTTGCCCAATAGCTTTCAGGATAAATTTCAGCAAGCTGCTTGAAAGTATCAAGAGCTTCAACCGGCTTGTTCAAATGCAAATATAACAGGCAGCCTATTCTATATCTGGCTTCGTCAACGCGACCCCAGTCATAAATTTTATCCAGCTTCCAGTTTGATTCTACGGGCTTAAACTGAATAATGTAGTATTCATACATAGCCCTTGCTTCATCATAGCGGCGTAAATCGTCATCCATAATTGTAGCAACGCGGAACAAAGCTTCTTTGAACAGTGGGCTGTCCGGATACTTTTTAATAAACTGGTTATAAAGATTTACCGCATCTTTAAAATTCTGAGAGCGATATTTTTCATAGGCCATAGCGAACATAGCTTCACCGGGAGTCTTTGAAGGCTCTGTTCTCTTTAAGGCAGCTTCATTAACAGGGTCTTTCTTTTCATCACTTCTGGCAGAATTAAGTTCTTTTACCTTCAGGTAAAAAGCTCTGGCCCTATCGGTATTTTCAAGCTTATATTCACAGACAAAGGCGGCCATTCTGCATGCAAGCATAGACCAGTCAATCTGTTCATCGCTTTCCTCACGCTGTTTATTTATTGAAACAGAATCAGAAGCAATGAGTCTGGAGGGTAGTGTAAGAATGCTCTGATAAGCATTTACAGCGCCTTCATAATTCTGAGCTTTTTCGGACAAGAACTGTCCGTGAAGGATACATGCTGTTCTGTAGCCATCTAAGTCATTTGTAGAAAGGCAATAGTCAGTATAAAAATCGTCAGTAGCCTTCACATCTATCTGTTTTGTATAGAAATGACCAATAACGGCCCTGATAAACTTAACTTCAGAGGCAAGACTCTTGTCATCCCTGATTTTATTTAAAAATTCAAAGGAACGTTCAGGGTTATTTAAATCAAAGGCAAAAAGCATTGCCAAATGCATATTAGCAAGATTTGAAGCTTCAACTTCCGGGAATTTTGCGATTTCTTCCCAGGCTTCCATGGCCTGCATTGCAATTTCGAGGTCATAGCCCTTTTGGAAACCCATCAAATATTCGATAGCTTCCAAATCCTTCTTTTCAGGGAAATACCAATAATACTTTCTGAAGGCTTCTAAGAGTTCCTTCATACCGGTAAGGTTTCTACTAAGCAGTTCAGCCCTTGCAATCTTGGCTCTGACAAGATAAATGCGCGCTGGTTTATCTTGATTGATAAGTTTATCTAGATTTTTAAGAGCAATATCATACTGCTTTGTTTCCTTATAAATTTCGTCAGCCAGAAGTTTGGCTTCCCAAATCATTCTTGGATTGATTTCTTCTGAGCGGATAAGAGTATCAAGCTCCTTCAATGCTCTGTCATATTGTTTAAGTTCAAAATAATTACGAGCAATGAAAATCCAGCCTTCACCGGACTGCCTGTCCTGATTGTCTTTAACAAACTCAAGCACCTGCTGCTTCAGAAGCTTATCCTGTTCCTTAAGTTCCGCCTCTGTCATATTCTTAGAAAACTTCTTGGTTACAGCAGTGTCAGAAGCAACAGCAGTTTTGTTCTTTTCTGATTTTACAGCATCAATAGCTTTTGCTGGAGTTGTGGCTTCTTCTTTTTGGGAAACAGCCGGCACTACTGGTGTATTGCTTTCTGCTGATTTCTGAGCCTCTGATTCAACAGTCTTCTGAGCTTCTGGCTCAGTTATTTTCTGAGCTTCTGGCTTAGCAGCCTTCTGAGTTTCTGGTTCAATAGGCTTCTGAACTTTAGGTTCAATTGTTTCCTGTATTTCTGGTTCATCTGCCCCTAACGGAGCTCCTGTTATTGTTACATCTGCATCGCTAACGGTTTCTGCAAAAGAAATTGATGCAAATAAACAAAGTAAACAAAACAGGCTGATTTGTCTGCTTAATTTCATATATGCGCGCTTTCTCTTTTTATCTATAGATGGCTATAGAATACACAAAATTGAAGATAGAGTAAAGAGATAGGCATAAAAAAAACGCTTTGCCGAGATAGTCAGCAAAGCGTCCCTTAAGATTACTTATCAATCCTTCCAGCCAAGGAGATAGAAAGCATTGTCGATTTTGTCGACAGTTGAACCAACCAGCAAAGAATCTAAGGCTGCTGCTTTGTTCATGTATGTAGTGGCATTAGCTTTATCACCAGAAAGAGCATAAGCAAGTGCTGCCAATGCATGAACCTTAGCTGTGCTCAAAGAAAGACCGGAATGAACCTGAGCAAATTTTTCCGGTGGCATATTCCCAAGCACTTCAGCAGCTCTAACATAGTCAGCGTTGGAAAGATGGCGGTAAATCAAGCAACCGGCAAGACCAACCTTAGCTTCATTGTCAAAGGTATAAGCCTTTTCAAAGTAAGGAATAGCTTCGCTTACTTTTCCGTCTCTGGAAAGAGCCCAGCCATAGCCATTGTTAGCATTTACTCTCTGGGATTCAGAGAGGTTTTCATTCAAAGCCTGTTCAAAGGAATTTCTAGCGGAGGTGTAATTGCCAACCTTGATGAAATCCCAGCCTTCATTGATTAAGGTGTCACCAACAATGATAGAACTTGTGCTAGAGCTATTGGTTCCGCAGTTCTGAATCATCGGGAAAGTGAGAAGCACTACGATAAGAAGTAGGTATTTTGCTTTTTTTATCATTTCATTTACTCCATTTCATCAGCGCAGAACCGCAATTTTAACGCGTTCCTTATGAGAATCACCGTTGATATTGATCTTAACTTCAGCCAGATAAGTGCCATTAGCAACTCTCTTTCCTTTCTTGTTGCAAGTATCCCATTCGAATTCATAGATTCCACTGCCCTTGCTAACAAGCTCACCATCAATTACCTTGTGACCGCTCATATCGTAAATCTTAACATTGCCTGAACCAGCATTTGGATTAGCACCGTCAAAGATGGCTCTGATTACTGAGCGCCCCTTAGTTGCCGGGTTCGGATATGCTATTACCTGCTTAAGACTAGTAACTCCAGCCTGAGCTCTAACAGAAGCCCTCGAAGTATTACCAGCATTGTCGCTTACTTCAACTTCAAATACCTGGGATGAAGCTCTTAAAGCAGAAGTATCAAATATAATTTCGTCATCATTTACGGTTGTCTTAAGCTCGGTTCCATTGCATACAACCTTTGCAGAAGCAGCATTGATACCACTGCCGGCATCAGCTACCTTCACAGCATATTTACCATTTCCACGGCCATCAAGTTCGTTTTCAATAGCTGGAGCGGTTTCGTCAACTGCGAAGAACAGGGAAGCAGATACGTCAACCTTCCCCTTAGCCTTACCATTGGCAACAACAGCCGGGCCGACATACTTATGACCAGCAGTAGTAGCACGATAGAGGCCAGCCTTGCTATTATCCACACTGACAGAGCTTTCAACAGGAATAGTAATTTCCAGTTCCTTTGAAGCCTTTTCAACTGGAAGAGCCAGGTCAACATTCTTGCTCATTCTGGTAAGACCTTCGTAGGAAACATTGTTGTCTGAAGAAGACATTACAACAGTTCCGTTTGTAGACATAGCGCCAGAAGGGATATCAACAGCGGCATAGTTGGCAACCAGTGATCCTGAGCTTCCTGAAGTGTAATAAGAAGCAGAGAAGTTCAAGGAGTTGCTAAGAATTACACCGTTCTTATTAGTGCCAGAGCATACTACAGTGCCTTCACCGTCAGTTGTGATAGCATAATTAGTTATGTAAGTAGAGTTGTTTACTGGTGACATGGTCAGGTAACCCTGCTTGCCGCCGAAGGTAAGCTGAACTCTTGGTTCTGCAGCAAAATCTTTGTCGGTTCTTACAACAATGTGCAGGAAGTTTTCAAAGATTGGGTTCGGGAAGATTGCAACCTTAAGGTCATCGAAGCTCCCGGAATATACATAACTGAGCTTTTCGTAATTGAAGTTAGAACAAGACATTGGAATAAGAAGGATAGTTTCGTAAGTTCCAGTAGTTCCATAGTTCTGGACAATCATGTTTCCAGCCTGTTTATCATTGAGACTCATGAATTCGCAGGTTGGATCAACAGCAGAACCGCGTTTAACTACCGCACAACCGAAGGTTCCAGTATCCTGGCCATCAAAAGCGAGGTTAAGGTTACCATTGTTACCGGTTAGTGCAATGCAGTCACCAGCCCAGGAGTTTACAGTGCCAGCGCGAGTGTTCATATCTTTAGAGAGAATGAAGTTTTCGGTAGCGCTTATTGGAAGTTTCTGGGTGAAACCAATGTCATTGGTTACGTCTTTGTCAGAATCAACCTTGTAGCCCCATTTACCATCATTAAGAAGAGTTACACCGTCATTTTTGTAGCATCTGTCGAAGTAATTGGCAACAACCCAATCCTTGAATACAGTCTGCATTGTAGTATTGCGGGACTTGAAGGCTGCGTCATAGTTACCTATACCACCGTCAACCTTAGCCCTGACTACATTCTGCAGGAAGGTTGGAACATTAGCATAGCCATATTTTTCAACAGCATAATATGTCCAAAGGAAAGAAGCACCATAGTTTGCGTATGGACTGCTTCCATTCCATACTGTGTCACGGTCTTCAACAAGGCAGGTATCAGGATTCTTAACGAACAAATCAAGATTTGATGGGAATTTACCAGTATATAGAAATTCCATATACTGTGTAATACCTTCTTCAAGCCATGTTGCAAGCCCTTTTAATTTGCCGTCAACCAGTGAATAAGCCTGATTGAACATTACCATGTGAGAAAATTCATGGGCCATTGTACCCATTACTGTCTGGTTATTTTGATAATATCTGTAGATATCCAGGAAGAGGATTTCCTTTTCGTTACTCTTTGGCTGTGAACTTCTAGAGAACTGATTTGCAGCATAGAAATAACCAAGATGTGAATTATCGGTATCTCTAATGTCATCAAGGAACAAGAAAACCTTTGGATCGCCGTCGATGTCTGGTTCAGAGCCGAGGTATTCCCTAATCTTAGGATAAATCTGGTTATCAAATTCATCGGCTATCTTAGAAAGAGTAAGCTTTGCAGATGCTTTATCAGAGCCAAGAATGAATCTTGGTTCAAGAATTGTGCAACCAGCAGTCTGATCGTCAGGAGAATATTTAAGCTTTGAGTTGTGAGTCCAGCTCATGTTCCATTCAGCATAAGCCTTCGGAGTTTCCTGTTCAGAAGAAGAAAGGGTCTTTGGCAATGTCGGGAAGAACATTACAGGAACAAAAATATAGCAGTGACTGCCGATGTATCTCAGACAAGCCTTTGGATAGTGTCTGTTACCATCATAGTCATAGATTTCCTTAGCCTGGCTTTCACCACTGCCTCTACCGTCATCGTTTGTTGGATCACCCAGCTGACCTGGCCATTCACCACCATCGTGAAAAAGGTCCTGCAGTGTTGGGGCATTTTTTGTGGCGAACGGAACCATGGTGTTATCAACATCTGCAGAAGTAAAGTTAATACCGCCAACAACAGCTCTGGAAGAGCCCAAAGAGGTTTTCCCCAGTGCGTCAGCAGGGAATTTCATATTCTTTAATTCTGAATTAAGCAGAGCGGAAGCATCGACTCTTGTGCCAAGTTTGGCTGCAGTCTTCCCCTGCTCTTCTGCTATTCTGCTGATATCCGAAGCAGCAAAAGCAGTCTGGGTTGCAAGTAATGCACCCACCAGCATTGTTATGATTGTTGATAAACCTTTGTTCGCCATTTTACCAAGCCCCTTTTCTGGGTATAGATATTATTATTCATCTAGTTTATCGGCAAAACCGGCGCAAGAATTTAATGGATAATTTTTAAGCAACGGATAACAGGATGACGGCGGATGGAACAGCCAAGAAGGCAGATTTTTCAGCCTCGGTTTTAGAAGGTTTGTGGTTTGCCGGCGTGAGTTAGTGTAAAACGAAGATACTCAGGTTTTCAAAACCAAACTAAGCAACAGATAGCAGGATGACGGCGGATGGGACTGCCAAGAAGGCAGATTTTTCAGCCTCGGTTTTAGAAGGTTTGTGGTTTGCCGGCGTGAGTTAGTGTAAAACGAAGATACTCAGGTTTTCAAAACCCAACTAAGCAACAGATAGCAGGATGACGGCGGATGGAACAGCCTAGCAGGCAAATTTTTCAGCCTCGGTCATAGAGAGTCTGTATTTTACAAATTAAGGTTAGTGTCAGGCGAAAAAACTCAGGTTTCAAAACCAAACGTATAGCAGTATGTTGCTCAAAACAGGCACAAACAAGCTAATGCCGAGGTTCTAAAAAGCCTATTTATCGGCTGTTTGGCCTGCTTATCCGCAATAATCCTGTTATCCGTTGCAAATACAGTTATGCTTCGACGTGATAGCAGAGGTATTTCAGTGAGCTGAGCAGACTGTCGAGGCTACGGAAGGCATCGAGAAGAACGATACTTTCGAAAGGAGTATATTTGCTTTCCCTGATGCGCTGAAGCTGAGCTTCTCTGGCTTCATGATTAACATGAGACTGAGAATTGATAATCATAGTCTGTTCTTCGACTTCTTCCCTTGTGAGTGTTGGCTTCTTAGTCAAATCTCTGTAAATATCAGTAATTCTACTGAAGCAAAGAGCCATTTCTCCCTTGCTTTCACCATTGATAACACTACCATTTTCAGCCTGTTCACTAAGTAAGCCGATCATCTTGGTAATCTGGGAAGCAAGAATTTCACAGTCCTTGCTTACATAGATGAGTCTGTTAACGTCACGGCGCATAGCTTCAGACAATTCCTTCTGAGAAAGATAAATAAGGAACTGGTTGAGGTCTTTGGCTATTTCCGCGCGCTGGGCTTCAATTTCCCCAAGCTTGCCAGCCAGATCCATTACTTCATCAGGAGTAGCTTCTTCGGTCTTGGCCAAAGCATTGTTGAAGGTTTCAAATTCCTTATCCAGAACACTAATAACAGCCCTGAGGTTATCTTCAGCCTGCTTAACAGCAATAGGCGGAGTCTTTAACATACGTTTGTCGAGACTCTTGGCAGGAGACAATTCATCTGGCAGTATAGGAATAAAAGCAAGAACCAGTTTTTCCAATACCTTTACCAATGGCAGGAAAATACATACGTTTGCAATATTGAAAATACTGTGAGCGTTTGCAATCTGTCTCATTGGTTCTGACGATGTCATCATTATCATATTGATGTAATAGGTAAGAATCGGAAGAACAATAATGGTGCCGCAGGCATTGAATGTTAAGTGAGCAGCAGCAGCTCTTCTGGCATTTCTAGATGTACCCATTGAAGCAAGAATAGCAGTAATACAAGTGCCGATGTTATCCCCGAGAATTATCGGAACTGCAGTCATGAGAATAGTATAGGAATCACTTCCGAAAGCGCCTGTCTGTGAAAGACTCATTACAAGACCAACAGTGGCAGCACTGCTCTGGAATATGAATGTAGCAACAATACCAGCAATGATTCCGTAGAATCTGTTATGTGAAAGCACTTCAATAACAGGAGCAAGACTATCTTTATAGGCAAGAACAGAACCACCCATAAACTTCATGCCAAGGAACATAAGAGAGAAACCAACAATAGTTTCGCCTAATGATTTAACACGTTTGCTCTTTCCGACCAGCATTACAGCAGAACCGATAGCAAGAATCGGCCAAGCCATTTCCGATAGGTTAAAAGCAATCAACTGTGCAGTTACAGTAGTACCAATATTTGCACCAAGGATAACGCCAATAGCCTGAATCAATGTCATCAGGCCTGAGTTTACAAAACCAACAACCATTACTGTGCAGGCTGCACTGCTCTGAATGAGGCCTGTTACGACAACGCCTGTAATCATGGCCATAAAGGTGTTACGAGTAAGGTTTGAAATAAAACCCTTCAAGCTGTCGCCGGCAATTACCTGCAGGTTGTTGCTCATTTTCTTCATACCAAACATGAACATGCCCATGCCGCCAGCAAAGCCACAGAAGGCATTGCGCACAGCAGAGCCGTATTTAACCTGAAGGTATATGATTATACCAATGAATGCAGCCAGAGCAGCCCATTTAAAATAAAGCTTAAACTGCTTCTTATGCTTCTTGGTTTCTTTAGTTTCTTTAGTTTCTTTGTTTACTTTGGTTTCGTTATTTTCGTTTTCCACGTTTATGCTTCCTTGGTTAGGGTGAAATTATTTTAGCCTATCGGAAGCATTTTGGCAAACAAAGAATTTTAGGGTTATTTTATTGATCTGAGGGCTTGTTCGTAAGCTGATTTGGCTGCGTTGAAGGCTTTAAGAGCAGTCTGAGCCTTGTTAGCATCGCCTGTAGTAATAGCTGTTACATAGGTTTTGTAAGCTATTTCGTAGTCATCCTTAAGAGCTCTCATATCAGCAGACATATTTGAATAAGAGATAGAATCCAAATCGTCTGATATTCTAATTGAGGCTGCATTATTAGAAGAATTGCCTACCGTGCTGACAGTTACATTACCTTGAACATTAGCATCTGAAACAGGGGTAGCAACTTCAACAGCAGCAGCTTTCTTAGAGCCAAACAGCTTCTGAATCAAGCTTCTTACAGAAGTGAACAGCTTTTCACCCAGTATGCCGCCGACTATGCTGCCAAGCATTGTTCCGACAACAGGTATAGGAATCAGTGAGCCAAGCATTGAACCGATTACTGAGCCAACAGCCTGACCAGATACTGCTACCATATCAATAGACTTGAGAGCCTGCTTAAAAGTAGCTCCTGCGCCAAGGCTGCTACCAATATTACCGCCAACCAGGGAGGTTACGGTTGGAATCAAAGCACCGGCTAATGTTCCAACAATACCGGGAACAAAGGTCTGAACCAGAGGAACAACAAGCTGGCCGCCTGCAGCGCCAAGTGAAGAACCTACAAAGTTACCGACAAACTGCATTGAAGCAACTGCCTGAACTGCAGATTTAAGACTTACCTTTTCGCCGTTCATAAGCTGGCTTGCAAGGTTGATTGCAATAGAGGTTCCGGCTGTCATGGCAACATTCTTTGCACTGAATGAATTCTTCAAAGAATTGCCTGCATTCTGGACACCGGCATCAAGAGCATTGCGGGTCTTCAGCCAGGTTTCTGAGAGGCGCAAAGAACGATAAGCTGAATTAGTGTTGCTATTAACTGTAACAGCTTTATCTATAGTACCTTCAGCACATGCCTGTCTGTATAAGCCTTCGTTATAATCTTCATAAGCCTGTTTCTTAGCTTCGTAGGCAACCTTGAGGTTTGCCTTTGTAGCCGGGTCAGTAGCTTTTAGATAAGCCTGTTCAGCCTTGTATAAATCATTGTAGCGGGCAGCTGCAGTGCTATCAACGGTAGTATACTTTGTATCTTCCAGGAAAATCTTTGTTACAGTGCTCTGATCTTCCGGATACTTCTGCATGTAATCATATACAAATTCGCGATAGGTCTGGGGTTTACTATCTTCAAAAACGCTGCAGATTTTGCTGTAGGAATTCTGGATTCCGTTGCTATCAAGCATATCATAGAACATGGAAGCATTAACGCCTTCTGTAGAAAGCATTTCGCTGGAAGTCTTAAGAGCGCCGGTGTTAGTAACATTGGTTACACCTGCGTCCTTGTAGATATACATATTATCTTCGATGTTCTGCTGGGTTTTTAAGCGCCATGAAGAACCTGTGCCATTCTGAGCACGGTATTCCTTAGTGGAAAGAGCTTCCATAGCTTCTGCCCAACCTTCAGAAATAGCAAAGCCTTCATCTGAAACAGTGTTCTTTGAATGAGAGCCATAATAATCTGATTTTGGGTAGTTAGGAGTTTCATAAAGCTGGTCCATAATCATGTGACCGGTTTCATGAGCTATGATTGAAGCTGCAGTCGGGTCTGAGGTGTTACCGCTGAATATTTCGCTTGTATCAGAAATTACAATGCGGTTTACGTATGAATTATCGCGGTAGCTGGTCTGACCGTTTGAATCAGTGTCAGCAAGGACAAAGCCTGAACCGTCATGACATATAGCGCCATCATCGCTTACTTCAAGGTAAATCGGCTTCTGAAGGTCATTTGTAAGCCAAGCAGCCAGACTTTCATCCTTTACGCCGTCAGCTACATCCTGCTTAATCTGGTTGATTTTGTAGGTGCGGGCCTGATACTGCATTCCGAAGGATTTCTGGAGGCTTGGATTGTTTTCAATGTATTTTCTGAGCTGCTGATAACGTGGGTCTGCAGAAGCCATAGGCTTAAGGATGTCTACGTCATTGCCCATGAAATCCTGTGTACTACCCTGACCAGCGTTTGTAACGATTTTTATCTGATTCATTGCAGCTTCATTTACAAGCTGCTGTGCAATAATCTGGTTATTGCTGTTTACAACATAGTAAGTGCCTGATTTTGAATCAAATAATGGTGTTACATACTTGGTTGTGCCGTTATTGGTTTTGTAGGCATAGCGTATCCCATCGCTAGTTGCTACAAAAGAACCAGTGGCTGCGGAGATAATGTTGCTGATAAATAATGCGCATATGACAAGTATTGTCAGCTTCATTGATTTAAATTTTTTCATAATAAGACCTCCGAGCCTTGGGATATTTGTACAATTATACCTATTTTTGCACCAACCCGCAACTTAACTGTTTAATTTTTGAGCAAAACAGAGTATTATTTGTGTACCTTTTTAGGACAAGTTTGTGATATTTTTCACAGTATATCTTATAAAACCGCTGCCAATCATATTTTTAAAAGTTGGCACGAACTATGCTATGTGTGGGTTGCATTAAATTCAATATTACTAATGCGAATTTCTTAGAAGGAGGTACAACGTGATGTTTGATTTAAGCATTCTTGTATTCTTCAGAGAATGGTTGCTTTGGAAGAACGACGTTACTAACGGTAATAATTAATATATGGACATAAAAAAATCGCCCTGAGCTTCAGGGCGATTTTTTTATGCTTCCGAATAGTGGCCGTTATCAGCAGCCAGGCGCTCAGTAAAGCGCTCCTGCAATTCCTCAAAGGCTTTTTCTGCATCAAAGGATTCATTCCAGGCAACATAAGGTAATGCTTCCTTTGAAAACACTTCTTTGAAATCAGCTTCTTCAGGTAATTTACCAATAACATCCGGCATATATTCAGCTTCATCAAGAAGCTTTTCTAAGGCTATGGCAGAAGCTTCAAGCTGATCCAGTTCCAATGGCTTAACACCAGTAGTAAGCTCGGCAACATTTATTCTTGGGTTAAGCCAGGCTGATTTTTTACCAGGCATTGCTACCATAACATGTTTTTGAAGAGCTATCCTTAAAGCTTCTGGTTCTTTTTCATAAGCTTCGCAGTCAATTCCCGTGCTGAGTCTGGAAAGTAAATCAAGAATCTTTTCAGGAGCAACATTTGTTGCTATAGATATTTTGCTTATTACCTGCTGTGGGTCCAAGTGAAGCTGGAAAGGCCCAAAGCATTCCCATAAGCCGGGTTTATCCTGAGCGTCCCAGAACTTATAAAGCCCCTGCTCTCTCGGAAAAAACAATCTGCAACCACTCAAAACCTTTTCACCATATTTCAATGGTAATTCATAAATAAGCTTTGCGGTTTCGGCTTCATCAACCAGAAGGGTTTCCATTATAAGCTGACGTTCAGAACGGTTAAGAACCTTTTTCACTTCATCATAAGCATTAAGCAAAGCATTGTAGCGTTCTGTTTCGTCATCATAGGCGTGCTCTGCAAATTTCTTAATCAGGGCAAGAATCATGGGACGCTTTCCCAAACGGGCTGCGATTCCCTGAAAAGCCTTCATGGAAACACTTAAGATGGAGTTCTTGTGTTCAGACCACAAGAATTCATATATTCCGCGGTGAGCTGGCTGTATCATCAGTCAAAATCTACAAAAAGTTTCCATTCACCGTCTTTGTAACGGCTGATAGTTCCACCTACAGAACCAACCCATACTGTGGTTCCCTTAACTTTAATGGAATGGATGCTGCTCTGTCTGAGACCATTGCTTTCATCAAACTTTTTCCAGTTTTCGCCGTCAAACATTGCAATACCGGATGGAGTGCCAACCCAGAGGTTACCACTGTTATCCATTGCTAGACATCTGATGACGTTGTTTGGAAGAACTGTGCTTTCAGTGAATCTTTTCCAGTTATTGCCTTCCATGTCGCAGCAGCAGAGGCCTTCATTGGTGCCAACCCATACAACATTTCTGGTTTCGTCAATAGTAATACTGGTAATATAATCGGAAATCAAGCCGTCATCGACTGGTGGTCTTGTGCGACTGCTTGAATTTGAAATTACTCTTTTAGTGGTTCCGTTATTTATAATCAGGCCTTCGCCGGCTGTTCCCTGCCAAAGGGTTTCTTCCTGCACAGCATAGCAGGTCTTAAAGGTATTCAGTAGAGAATCTTTCTTGAAGTATTTCAGCCATTCAGTGTCAGCGTGCGCCTTGGGTGAAAAGCAGGATACGCTTATAAGGCTGATAAATCCCAAAATGTAGAGCCATCTTAGTTGGTTCTTAAGCATAGTTGTTGCCTCACTTCTATATATATGTATCTATAGTATCGGCAACTTGATGTAATAATTGAGGGAAATGATTTTTACAGCAGATAAGTCTTGCCAGCACGTTACCAACTCAAAAAAGATGCCAGACAGACAGGCAAAGCAGCAACCTTCTAAAACCGAGGCTAAAAAATCTCGGCTGTTCGGCTGTTCATCTGCCCTAATCCTGTTATCCGTTGCCTAAATCAAGGCGCGACCTCGTCTGCTATGAACCTTTATTTTTTTGTTACATATTTTGTGCCGCGACCATTTCCTATTGCCAATATGTATCCTTGTGCCTTAAGAGAATTAAGAACCCGTATGACTTTATCTTTGCTCCAACCGAGCTTATCTGCAATTTCACTACTGGATAAAATTCTACCAGTGCTAATTAAATCCAATACTTTTTGACCATTTGTTGTTACTAATCTGGTCAGTGATTTTACAGGCAGTTTAACAATAATTGAGTTTTCCGTTGCATCAAACTCAGGCTTCAATGAAGAGCCGTCATATGAATCTAGAATTCGCCTGATTCCTGTGCCAAACATTTCTATGTAATGCATGCGAAAGAACATGTTACCGATGATAGGGTTCCTGAGATTCGAAATATTGCCCCTTAGATACTCTTCTTTCGTTATGCCTCTTGGCAAACCTCCAGGTGAAGCTATTTCAATATAGTCCGGGTGCATGGAAATTCTTATATGAGAGTTTATATCCCATGTCCTGTGAACCAATGCATTTGCAATAGCTTCTCGAAAAGCCTCTTCAGGTATCAATTCAACCTTTTTCCGCTCAATACCTTTGATGATTTCCAACTGATAATAGCGCCTATACATTGTTACAGCACCATCATACTGCCTTAAAATGGACATGCCGGCAAAAGTTTCACGATCAAGTATTTCATTGATTGAATTCCCAAATCTGGCAATATCGACTCCATAAAACTCATTTTTATCGGCAAAAAGTGCCGCTGCAACATTAAATTTTCTTTTTGCATCATAAAAACCAAATGTTCGAAGCATATCTTCTGAAAGCGCTGAGATACCAAGTTTCTCAATAAGTTTGTTCTCAAAATACTCAAAATTCAGCTTTGATTCTTTGCAGGCAAGTTCTTCATAATTCATGTTACAGCCTTCTAAGGTCAAGCGTTTTAATTCTATATTATCAACTTCTACTGTTGCAGTATCGCTTCTCCGGTATGCTTTCCCTTTGTAGAAATATGGCTTATGCCTACCTTCATAAACAGTGAGTGTAATAACATTATTTCGTCTGTTTATACTTAGAGAATAATCGGGCTTAGGGCTAATACTATCGTTAATCTTATTTTCGATATCCAGACAAGCTGCTTCTGGGGAAGCTATACCACAAATTTCTCCATTATCAGACACCCCAAACTTTATAACACCAGTTACAAAGTTTGCGTATGCACTAACAGTCTTTAAAAAGCTATTAGTCACCTCTGATTTATATTCAAGCGTTTTATTCTCTTTCATAATGAACTACTCCCTATATAAAATTATATAATTGTCTGAAACGAAAATGCAACGCAAATTTTTTCGTTGCGTTTTCGTTTGCCACCTATCCGTAGTTCTCCTTCACTAATTGTCTGCTAACTCCCGCATAGCACTAAGTCGGTTAGGGAAAAGCAGCAACCCTCTCCTACCGAGGCAAAAAATTCTGGCTGTTTGGCTGTTCATCCGCCTTCATCCTGTTATCCGGTGGAATGCCTGCTGTAGTTCAGACATATATAGACACTCTTAACTTTGGAGAAGTCCACAAAATACAAGAAAACATCCTGGCAAGCTATATGGACGATATCCTGAAGTATGCCAGCACATATGAAAAACCAAAAGTAAGAAATTGTTATCTTTCTATTCCAAGACAGTTGTCTAAGGAAAACACAAAATTCCAATTCGGAGTCGTAGAAAAGAAAGCAACAGCCAGGAAATATGAGAATAGCG
>JAZRWI010000042.1:0-4220 GCA_045599645.1 Candidatus Avigastranaerophilus sp. | reverse complement strand
AATTGAGAATTGAGAATTTTTTGTTGGTTGATTGGGTTTGCTGCTGCTTCGACCGGGGCGCTGCCATAAGCTAATGCATAATTCATAATGCATAATGCATAATTGATTGTTGGTTGGTTGGTTGATTGGGTTTGCTGCTGCTTCGACCGGCCTAGTGCCAATGCCTGAATTGAGAATTGAGAATTGAAAATGGAGAATTTTTTGTTGGTTTGATTGGGTTTGCTGCTGCTTCGACCGACCTTGTGCCAATGCCTGAATTGAGAATGGAAAATTGAGAATGGAGAATTTTTTGTTGGTTTGATTGGGTTTGCTGCTGATACGACCGGCCTTGTGCCAATGCCTGAATTGAGAATTGAAAATTGAATCGCCAAATCATTATCTCTTTGAGAAAAAACACCGCCAAAATCTTTCCAAGTTTTATACATATCTAAGTAATTGGCTTTTATGAATTTTTGAATAGTATTTATCTGATTGTCAGATAAATCACCACGTTTTTGCATCAAAGAACTACCATCAGCACGGACAAAAAACTTTGCAGAATTTCTTTCTGTTAAATGCTTATCACTGGCATGAACATGCATTGCCTCAACAATGCACTCCGCAGTGAAATATAAATAATGTTCTGCAATCCTGAATCTATAGTATTTTGGCATATTATTCTTCAAAAAATTGCATATTTCTCTTATACAAATCAAAAACTACAGTTTGCTCTATTGCTTCCATGTTTGTACTTATCAATTCGCCTTCCTTGCTAATAACCATAGCACAATCAGGATGCTCCAGATTAAGTATATCTATCATGTTGTTTTCAAGCTTTGTAAAAGCATAACCATTCACAATAAAATCAGCTTCATCAGCTATGCGTTGTAATTCTTTTTCAGACATATTCAATCCTTACATTTTTTATTGGACTTAAAAAGGAATTTTTATTCATGTGTAATTCATTAATCACTGGATCCAAGTCTATATATTCTTCTATTTCTTCTGATAAATGTTTATATTTCGCCAATACTTCCAAATAACCATTATCCCATAGCAATACCTTAGTGTATTTTTCAAGATTATTACATGTTCTAAAAGTCAAAGTCTTACCACCAAAAGAAAAGGTAGTATATTTATCAAAACTGCTAAGTATTGCTGTATCTGTCATATATTCAGTTCCTTATTTTATATTATAACCCAAGCACATGATATTTGTGAAGCAAATCAACCTATGCGATATGACAGAATCTTTAATCTTTAATTGCGATTGTTTTTACAACAAGTGAAGCACCTGCAATGAAACAGCCAGAATTTTGGACCGGGGGATTGGGGACAATATGCACAGTTTCTGCTGCTCGACAAAGTCGGTGCCATAACCTAATGCATAATTCATAATGCATAATGCATAATTGATTGTTGATTGATTGGGTTTGCTGCTGCTTCGACCGGCCTAGTATCAATGCCATCATATGCCAAGACAGCCCTTATTGCATGAAATATTGAATAATAAGAACAATTAACAGCTGATTTATATTGTTCCTTTTCCAGCAACAATTCAGCAGCCTTCAAATCTTCCTGTGCATGCTCATATCTTACATCAGATAGACTTTTCATATCAGTTACCAGCATACCTAATGCCTTCTTTCAAAACATTCTGGTAATATGGCAATATAGAAGAATAGCGTCTGAATTGTTCAAGAGGTTTGATTGCAATAGAAACAAGAACATCATTTTCCAATGACAAATCACTGGCTATTTCAGAAATTTTGCTTCTAAACTTAGCTATTTCTAAGTAGTCCATGTTTACTGTTAATAAAATATCAACGTCAGACTCATCATCAAAGTCATTTCTTGCATAGGAACCATATAAAAAAGCATCAGTTATTCCACAGGGAAAAATTTTATTGCCCTGCTCAAAAACAGCTTTTAATATATTTTCCACTTTAGCAATCATAGAAACACCTTCTGTTTAAATTTAAAAACAAAACCTCCCAAAAAGCAAGACAAGGGTGCTTCTCAGAAGGGTAGCTCTTGGCCCAAACAGCCTAGGTTGGGGATAATAAAATGAATGATTAATTAAGCTTTTTATTTATTGCAGTATTTATTCCCGTTAAAGAAACAATATCCTCGAATAGCCAGTCTTCTGATTCATCAAAATAAAATTCATCTTTTCTTCTTTTAAATATTCGATAAGGCTTATTTGATGAATTATCATAGATATGACATATATCACACACCGGAATTACTTCTTTTATCAAAGCTAAAGATTTGGAGTATCTGGAAATTACTTTATCAGCAGGAACATCATGTCCACCGTTTAAAGCTCTTAATTTTATTCTATTTATATTAATTATTGGATCGAAAGTAATTACATAATAGCAACGAATAAAATACCCCTGGTCCTTAGCTCTTTTTAATAGTTTTAAATTTCTATCAGTAGATAAAACAGTTTCGAAACAAAAATTGAGGTTTTTCTTTAAATGCTCTTCCCTTTGATGTTCAGCTATTTGTGCTGCTTCGATATCAGAACATTTAAGATTTTTCTTTATTTCATCAGCATTAATATAATCAAAATTCGGCTTTAAATATTCAGTAAAAGTCGATTTACCAGAGCCATTTGGTCCTGCAAATATAACTATCTCAGGCCTCTTGTCTGATTCGTTCACTATATCTACCCTTCAACAACTTTTCACCTATTACAACTCTACTACCATCACTGTTGACCTGATAAATCTTCTGTTCAGCAGAGTCATAAACGATTGCAGGAATGCCTAATATCTGTTTCTTTTTTAAATCCATTTCAACAGCAGCCTTAGCTAATCTGTCTACATCAGCATCAGTAATGTTTTCTGCCATTGCTTTACCTCCGTTTACCTAATTATAACACTCTAACACATAATGCACAAGGCAAGGGCGCTTCGCTAGAAGAGCCGCCTGCGGCTATAGGGCGACCAATGGTCTAGGACGGCGTCGCTTCGCGACTAGGAGAGTATATTTGTTTTGGTTTGCTGCTGCTTCGACCAGGTCGCTGCCATAACCTAATGCATAATTCATAATGCATAATTGATTGTTGGTTGATTGATTGGGTTTGCTGCTGCTTCGACCGGGTCGCTGCCAATGCATGAATTGAGAATCGAAAATGGATAATGGAAAATTCGTCTCGGCCGATAGCTGGGGGGTTATAGAAAAAACAGACCATCTAAGTCTGAGGCTAAAAAATGGTCTGCCTTATCCGCTATAATCCTGTTATCCGTTGCCACCACGGATTTATTCTATATCGAAGCTTTCTCAATCACGCAGGTATGTTTTTTCGTTTCTTTGTCGTAATTTATGCCAACCATCAGCAGGTTGTCGAGATAATGAGTTAAGCGGCCGGTGTAGCGTCTTTCCTTTATCTGCTTTATGGCAGCCTCTGTCGATACATTGTATTTTAACTCTATAAGCAGAGCCGGATAAGGACAACCGGGTTTGGGCAGATAGACCATGTCTGCGAAGCCCTTTCCCGAGTCTAATTCTCTGAAGACAGTATAAAAACGGAAGGAAGTGTAGAAAGCAAGATTTATTGTGCTTGCCAGAACAATTTCGTTATTGTAGGACAGTTTTGAAGCCTCTTCGTGAACCAATGAAAGCTGATGGCAGATAAAACCGGTATCACCTTTTATAATTGCTTTCAGGAACTGGTCTGAATTTCCTATACCAGTTGCAACATCGCCCCAGGCTTTCTCTTCTTCAACAGCAATAGCAAATTCACCTGCTATTTCTTCATTAGGTATTCTAACACTGCGGGTCACGCTGTCATAAGCAAGATAACCTAAGTGAACAAGCAGAGTCATGACATCATTTTTGCTATTGATGGTTACCATATCATTCTGGAATGATTCCGTCTTAATCAGGCAGGAATCACCATTAAGCATAGTAATAATATCATCACGCAGGCCGTCAATATTCATTCCGATGTAGTCTCTAAGAACCTCGTATGTGTCTGTTTTGGTCCAATAACTGTTAAATTTATGCCTCAACATAGCCTCTACCACAGAATTCGGATTATAGACAGACTTCTGAGTCTCAAAAGAATAACCGTCATACCAGCGCTTACATTCTTCAAAATCCATGTCAAAACGCTGGCACAAAGCTTTTACTTCACCTTCTGTGAAACCGACATATTCAGTGAGCTGGTCTGGCGAAATCATGGTATATTCCTTGAAGTTGTTCAGTGCAGACTGGGTGCCGTATTTCTT
>JAZRWI010000041.1:0-8177 GCA_045599645.1 Candidatus Avigastranaerophilus sp. | reverse complement strand
CTTCCTCCTTCAGGCTGTCTAAAAACTAGAGATTTGTAAAAATCCCGATGTAGAGTAGACTCCTGAAAACCTCCCTTTTCAAGGGAGGGTAGGGTGGGTTTTGATTATTGAAGGAACTTGTTTTGAATGCATAAAATCGAGTATTCAGACAGCCTCCTTCAGGGGGAAACTCGCATATGAATATCGATGAGAAGGTTCGCCTCGCAGAGCCTTCCTCCTTCAGGGGAAGACTTGCATATGAATATCGATGAGAAGGTTCGCCTCGCAGAGCCTTCCTCCTTCAGGGGAAGACTTGCATATGAATATCGATGAGAAGGTTCGCCTCGCAGAGCCTTCCTCCTTCAGGGGGAAACTCGCATATGAATATTGATGAGAAGGTTCGCCTCGCAGAGCCTTCCTCCTTCAGGGGGAAGGTGGCACGGCAAAGCCGTGACGAATGAGGGGAATTGATGATAAAGTATATAACATTTATGAAAATAGAAAGGATTATCCTACCATGTCTATCCTCGACACCTGCCCAATAAAGCATTATGCAGCAAAAACCGTCATGAAAATAGCTTTAGATGCTGCAGAAATAATAAAAAAAATATATGCTACTGATTTTGCTACAGAATATAAGCCGGGTGACGAGCCTGTAACTATTGCAGATAAACAGTCAGATACCTTCATTGTTTCTTCTTTGAAGAAGGAATTCCCTAATGACCGTATTCTAAGCGAAGAACATGGTTTATATACTCCCGAAAAACCGAATAATAAATGCTGGTTTATTGATCCTATTGATGGCACAAAAGAATTTATTGCCAAAAATGGTGAATTTGCTACTCAGATAGGCTTGGCAGAAGACGAAAAACTACAGTTTGGCGTTGTTTATCAGCCAATAGGCGACAATATGTATGTTGCAGCTTTGGGTGAAGGCTGCTGGTGGCATTCACCTGAAAATGGCTGGGTAAAACTGCAGGTTAAAAATCCTGATCTTAGTGATCTGAAATTAGCTGTCAGCCGTTCTCATCCTTGCGGAATCGGTCAGGAAGTTCATACAGCCCTTCATGGAACCGGGACTGTTGTTCACGGTGGTGTAGGCTTGAAGCTGATGGCCATTGCAAAGCAGAACTGTGATTACTATATAAATAATTCAAATAAAACAAAGGCTTGGGACGTAGCTGCTCCAGAAATTCTTTTCACAGAAGCAGGTGGTTATATGAGCGATATTACAGGGGTAGATTTCTGCTATGACCCGACAAATTATACTCATAAGCATGGTGTAATGGCTATAGCCGGCAAAGAACTCTATGAAAAGGTTCTTTCTATGACAAAGAAGGTTTACAATGACTAATGACTGTTTGTTTGAAATGAGCTGGAAGGTCCGCGACTACGAGTGTGACCTTCAGGGAATAGTAAATAATGCTGTTTATATGCATTATCTTGAATACACAAGAAATGAATTCCTGAATAATACAGGAACCAATCTTGCTGATTTGCATGCTCAGGGAATAGACATAGTTCTTGCCAGAATAACAATGGCTCTGAAGACACCTTTGAAGCCTGGGGATGAGGTGCTTTCAAAGCTTAATCTTCATAAAGAAAGAATAAAATACGTTTTTGAACAGGAGCTTTACCGAAAATCTGACAATAAATTAGCCTGCAAAGCAACAGTAGAGCTAGTTTGTGTGGTAAATGGGAAGCTTTCAGAATCAGAACTCGTAGATAATTTACTTTTAAAAAAGTGAATTAATTAATAAACTATTGTCCTATGACCCCATTTGGTAAAGGTGCAATCTCTTTCAACCCCCTTTGTAGAGACTGTCCCAAAACTAGAATTTTGTAAAAATCCCGATGTACAGTAGACTCCTAAAAACCTCCCTTTTCAAGGGAGGGTAGGGAGGGTTTTGATTTTAGAAGGAACTTGTTTTGAATGCATAAAATCGAGAATTCAGACAGTCTCTTAAGGGAGGGTAGGGAGGGTTTTGATTTTAGAAGGAACTTGTTTTGAATGCATAAAATCGAGTATTCAGACAGCCTCTGCAAAGGGGGTAGGGGGGGATTTTCCAATCCGTTAAAATTATCTAAATTCTGAAGTTTGAAATGCCGATATATAGGTTGTGAGTATTTTAGCTTAAGGGGGAGGGGAAAATATGAACGAAGGTAAAAGCTGGCTTACAACCAATTACACAGGCTGTAACTACGATTCCGACATTGATAATGACCAAGCTCAGGCTAGACGAAGAAAAGCACTTGCTGAACTAAAAGGTCTTATTAGAGAAAAGCACATTCAGCAGATTAACAAAATTCTTAGTGAAATCTAATATGAATATTTGAGAAAGCAGCTATCAGGCTGCTTTTTCCATTTCTTCAGATGCTTCTTCTGAATTGCCATGGTTTACAAGTTCCCATGACATAATGCAATGAGCAAAATGCCACAATTCTTCTTCTTTTAAATCCTTACCGGCAGTCAGTTTATCTGAATAGCTTTTGCACAGCCAGCAATCTCTATGCTGATGTGAATAAAGTTCTTTAAGTGTATCCAGACTTGGGGTTTCTTCTACGGGTAAGGTTTGAATTGTGTCGCTCATTGTTGCCTCTTTTTCTTTCATTTGATGATTGGCAATTATATAAGCAAAATCAAAAACTTGCAAACCGCTGAAAAATCTAAGACCCTTTTCCCAAGCAAACCAATTTCCTAAAATCCATACAAGACTTAGTCTCTTAGATAATTTGAAAAAAAATTATATAGCTACTATTGCTGAAATTAGTCTTGAATGCAAACTGAGCAATAGCTATACCAGAAAGCTTATTAAGCAACTGAAAGATAAAGGCTATCTTCGACGTATTGGTTCCAAGAAGTTTGAATATTTTAAAATAAAAGCTTAGATGAAATATGAAGTATTGCTTTACGGCGTCAAGATGATAGCTTTACAAAATGTTGAATTGGAGTATAATGAATATATACGTATAGGGGGATTATTATGGCACAAGCAATGGTAAATTTCAGAATGGACTCAGAATTAAAAAAAAGCATGGAAGAAACCTGCAGAGAATTAGGGCTTAGTATGACTACCGCTTTTACTATTTTTGCCAAAAAAATGTCCAGAGAAAAAAGAATACCCTTTGATGTTTCTGTAGATCCTTTTTATTCAGAAAGCAATATGAATTATTTGAAGCAGGTTGTGTCGGAAATAGAATCTGGAAAAGCAAAATTAGTTGAACATAATCTTCTTGAGGAATAAGTATGCGTTTATTGTGGGAAGAAAAAGCCTGGAATGACTATATTGCTTGGCAGCATGAAGATAAGAAAACCTTAAGAAAGATAAACACAATTATAAAAGATATTCTTCGTTCTCCGTTTGAAGGTATTGGAAAACTATGAGACTGACCAGATACAAAACTCCAACTTGTAGTTTTTCTAGAGTTTTCTGTTTCAGGCTTAGCCTATAAGAATTTTCTTGCCTTCGAAGGCGAAGCAGTAGTGGAAGATTCTGTCTTTTGAGATGCCTTTGGCAAGGAGGTCAGCGTCATAGTTTTTATCTTTTATCTGAGCCAGACCTGATTTTACTGTTTCTTCCAGGTCTTTTTCCTCTTCCTGGTTATAAACCTTAAATTCCAAGACATAGGCATTTAAGTTTTCTTTTTTGGGAATAAGCATTACGTCGTATCTTCCAAAACCGCTTTCACGGTTTGAAAGTATCTGATACTGCTTTCTCATATCAACGAGCAATCCTAATACGAAGCCATGGTAAAACCGCTCCGGAGCAGAAAAACTAAGTCCTTTTCCCGTATCGTAATAACTGAATGTTTCGAGGGCTACGCCGTTCATATACTGATTCATCATTCGGACATCATTCTTTAACAGCGAGTCAATAAATTCGCTGTAATATTCGATTTTATTGAACCAGCCTGCAAACATTTTCTCGAACATCAATTTTACTTCACGCCTTGTTAAGACAAGTTCGTAGGTTCTCTCATAAGTTTCCTCATCAGTTGTTACTTTTTGAGGTTTTAAATATCCGCTGGCCAGCAGCAGACTCCAGATAGCGTCAACATTGTTGTCTAACTGATTGAATATTATTTGTTCATCTATTTGAGTTACCAAAGGCTGACCTTCAAGCAAATCCTGCATTATATGCTTAACCCTGGGTGCGGATTTTTGTATTAATCTGCTGGGTAGATTGTTGGAACTGGTGTTGGTCCAGTATGTGTCATACTTCTCTTTATCCAAAAAGTTAATTATCGACCATGGATTATATATGTCTTTGCTGTTGCCAAATATGAACCCGTCATACCAGGCTTTAATATTCTCTTTTTCTGAAGATTTACCAAATTCATCAAGAGATTTGAAAACTTCCTCTTCAGTAAAGCCAAAACATGTTTCGTATTTATTTGATGTGGTAGTTGTCACGTCTACATTGTTCAAGTCTGAGAAAAACGATTCCTTGCTTATTCTGGTAATACCAGTCATTACAGCTCTGTCAAGGTAAGGATTCGTTTTAAATGTATTATTAAAGAGATTCTTAATAAAACCGGACAACTCGTTCCAGTAGCCGGAGAGATAAGCCTCCTGAAGAGGAGTGTCGTATTCATCGAGAAGTATAATAACCTTTTTGCCGAAATGTTTATTCATACATTTCGATATCTGCAATAGTGCTGTAGAGGCTGTTCTCACATTGTCTATCTTTTTTAAGTCTCTTAGTATTTCTTTATCTTCTTGAGATAATAAAAGACTGTCAAAGAGATAGTCGTTATCTCTGATTAAATCTCGTATTATTTCATAAATTCTTAAGCAGATATCCTTGTAGTTTGTTTCTTTTACACCAGCAAAGCTGAGAAAAATAACAGGGTAGGTTCCTTGAATATTTCTGTATTTTTCGTCTTCCCAGATAGAAAGGCCTTCAAACAGATCGCTACGGTTGGCAAATCTGTTTGATAAAAAGCAGTTGAGCATATCCATGTTCAAGGTTTTGCCAAAACGACGGGGGCGTGTAATCAAAGTAACAGCATCGTTACCTTCAAACCATTCTTTAATGAAATAGGTTTTATCAATATAAAAACAGTCATTCTGTCTTATTTTTTCAAAACTCTGAGCGCCAATGGCAATTGATTTTTTCATTCCGTCACCCCGCTTTGTTATTATAACACAATAATTAACTCATCGCTACAAATCCAACTTGCCGAGTTTTCAGTCAAATTTTCTGACTTTACGAAATATCGAGCTGGTAAGATTCTGCTACGAGTTGCAAAATTTAGTGGAAGTTAACAAATATCTGGAGAATGTATTGCTGTTGATAATTGTATTGTTACAGGTGGAGTACGTGCTGACCAAATATCTTCTATTGTTGGAGGAGTAGCTGGATTTTGTCAGTTTGGTTTAATATCTAATTGTAATGTAGAAAGTGGAGTATGCGGACAAAATACTATAGGTGGTATTGTTGGTTACGGTTTTAGTAATAAAATTATTAACTGTAAGGTAACTGGGGGAGTTGCAGGTAATGCAGAAACATGTTACGACAGTGGTTCTGTTTGGTTAAACAATGAAGTTCCAAACTATATTACGAGAAATATTGGCGGAATTATGAGTGAAAGTTTTGGGGTTGGGGTTACAATAAGTGGTTGTTACGTTGAAGGTAGAATTTCTGGTATTGCAGGTGTTTTTATTGAAAATATTGGCGGTTTAGTAGGTTATAATGAGGCAGAAAACCTACTAATTCAAAAATGCTATACTAAGCCAGAGATATATACAGATAATACTGCAATAGATGTTATGTATAACAGTACTTTTACGCCTATGTCTGGATTGATTGGGACATCAAAAAGTAATCTTGTAAATATTGCTCAACGCATTGTTGATGTTGAATTTTATGCTGTTCCTAGAGGTCGCTTAAATAGAGTGTATAATGGACTTTGTTATTATTTTACTGGTTCTGGTTGTATTAAAGACTGCATAGTTTGTAGCAATAGCGCAAAATATGGAATTTGTTCTGATGCTGGAAATATGACGATTTCAAATTGTTTGGTTATTAATAAGTCGACAACTGGTATATGTGGTAAAACTTTAGGGAAAATTAATAATTGTTTTGTGCTAGTGAATTATGTTGTTAATCCGCAAAATCCAGACAGGGTTATTGAATATTGCCGCATTACAGGTAATTATCCAGGAGGTAACTTAGCAAATAATTATGCTTGGAGTGTAAGAGATGTTGAAGATAATTCTTTAATAGAGCGTAATGGTTTAAGCGTATCTACAGATATGTTTTGGGGAGCGTCTACTCAATCTACATTCTGGGCTAATCCTGATAAATTGAATTGGGATTTCGACAATATTTGGGAGTTTAGAGAAGGTTATTATTTGCCTCAACTTAGATATATGCCCTCTATTCAAACGCCTAATTTTATTGAGTAACTCTTATCAACCAATCCAATTTAGCGATAAGAATAACTCGATTGATTTTTAAACGCTACTTTTTGTAGCGTTTAAAGTAGCGTTTAAATTTATACACAAATTTCTGGTTATAAGGCATTTCTTGCGATTTGTGTGGTCATAGCTTATAATTAAATCAAGAATGGCGTAGCTATGGCTTTGAGCAGATTGAATGTGTATCTTTTTAATTAGACCTTTGGCCGCGAAGAACATAAGCCTATGCTCCCTGATTTTGTTAATGCTGTTTTAACCATAGAGTGTAAAGGAGATTTTTTTAATGATAGGTGAAAAGTGGGATGCTAGAGGTTTTGGTAAAAAGGTTGCTGAGCTTTCTAAGAAAATTAAAGAGTTTCGCGATTATGAAGCTTTGTGCGAATTTAAAAAAATGAATGCTGATTTATATCGGGAAACGATGAAAGCTGTAGCTGATGGTTGCTATTGTTGTGGTAATGGTAATAAAATTGATTTGGAGCCTGTCGACAAACTGGTAAAAAATAGCCGTTTATACTCAAAAGAATTCAGTGTCGATGATGTTCCTGCTCAAAAAGAACCTACAAAGATAGTTGTGGAAAACATGGACAGCTTTGATGCTGCTGAAAAATATGGAAAAGAAGGTTATAACGCTATTGTCTTAAATATGGCTAACAGGCATACTGCTGGTGGCGGAGTTCTAGGCGGGAGTAGAGCACAGGAAGAAACCCTATTCCGGCGTTCAAATCTGTTTATGTCTTTATACCAATTTACTCAATATGCTTCCCTGTATAATCTTCCGCAGGCTAAGGAACAGTATCCAATGGATAGAAACTTTGGTGGGGCTTATTCCCCAAATATTACTGTTTTCCGTAGTAATGCAGATTCTGGTTATGAATTCTTAGAAAAGCCTTTTAAAACATCTGTGGTTTCTGTTGCTGCAATTAACAGACCAACTTTAGATGAAACGGGTATGCTAACTGCTGAAATGGCTGATGCTACCAGAAGAAAAATCAGGACAATTCTTAGAATTGGATTGAAGCACGGTCATGATTGCATAATTCTTGGAGCTTTTGGCTGCGGCGCTTTCCATAATCCTCCTAAGCATGTTGCCCAGCTTTTTGGCGAAGTATTCGAGGAAACGGAATTCAAAAACAAATATAAACTTATCTGCTTCGCTGTTCTAGACGACCACAACAGCAAAGGCTCCGGCAATTTCAAACCGTTTAACGATTATTTTAATAAATAATAGATTGAAACATAGGGACTCTAAATTACAAAGGAATAGTTGAAGCTCTAAAGTCTCTATCCGGTATGGCAATGTATGAAGAATTCCGCGATATAGTAGGCTTTTTATTCTAATAATAATCAGCTAAGTTAATTATTAGGGGTTTATTAGGAATTAGCCAAGTGATATAAATAAAAAGACAAATCTAGATGCTTCATCCTCGTTTGAAATTGCAGCAAAGTTCTTGACCATGGTTATCGTCTCTTTATAATTAAAGAGTTGTGAACTAATTCTTTAATTAAAATAGCGTTGAACCTTTTTAATATCTACAGCGCATAATTGAGCAATCTCTTCTGCTGATTTACCAAGTTTTTTCATATTTAAAATAATTGCAACTTCTTTTTCTTCTGCACCACTTGCTCTTTCAATTGCGGCAAAATCTCTGGTCATGGTTATCACCTCTTCCATATTTCTGAAGTCTTCTGGTATAGTCTTGTTGAACTTCGAAGCCAGAAATCTTCTCATAAATCTTAAAAAAGTTTCGAAGCTTTTCAGCTTTTCTTTTGTATC
>JAZRWI010000040.1:0-18351 GCA_045599645.1 Candidatus Avigastranaerophilus sp. | reverse complement strand
GAAATAGCATCAAAATCTCTTGTCATGGTTATCACTTTTCGTCAAAGCAGGCTCGAACTTCTTTTATGTCATAGCCGCCATAATCAACAATCTGTTCAATGGTAAGTCCTTTGGAAATCATGTGCTTGATAGCTCTTTTTCGTTCCAAAATTCTTTCATCGGCTCTTGAAATAGCATCAAAATCTCTTGTCATAGTTATCACCTCTTGCATGTTGTTGAAGTCTTCCGGTATGGTTTTGTGGAATTTTGTAGCCAGAAATCTTCTCATGAATCTTAAAAAAGTTTCGAAGCTTTTTAGCTTTTCTTTCGTATCAAGCTTCTTGGCGAGCTCATGTAAAACTTCTTCAAGATTTGCCTTGTCCTTTGTGCGTTCAACTTCAATCAAAGCTGTAACGCAATTCAGAATACCTCGACTGATAGCATCCTTAGCACCTGGAGTGGGATGTAATTCGTCTATCAGATAGTAATCAACACTGACGTTGCTAATGCTTTTATCCTGGAGCATTTCGCCTACATCTCTTGCAGCATCCCAGTCTTCAATGCCATTATACAGAACTATTGGCAACACTGGCGGAATTTTCCTAGTCTTATGATATTCGGTATTATTGTTGTTGAGAAGACTAAGCCAAAGCTCAGCAGTATATGACATAATTCTGACCGGCATAGTATAATCTACACTAGACTGAAATTCAAGTATAAGATACACATATAGCCAGCGTTCTTTCCATCTGAGACGCCATATCATGTCATCATGCCGTTCACCAGATTCCTTGCGGATAAAATCAGCATTGGCACGTTCCAATGTTGAATAATCAAGTTCGTTGATGAAATCTTTATCAACAAAACCGCACAACAAATCAGCCACATTCTGTGGATCTGAGAAGAATTCTTTATATGATATATCCTGCTGTCCCATATATTCATTATAAGTATATTACAGTATATTCGCAATACTAAAACTATAAGACCTCTAAGACTTTGCTAATGTGTGAGGATTGAAATTATCTGGAATTACAAGACGGTTTCTGTCGTTCGACTGAATATAAATAAAAGACTCCAGAGCAGAAGGTAAGATACTTGGATGTGCTGATTCTGACATTATGTTTACCAGCAGCTTAGGTTCTTCTGGATTTTTATCAGCAGACTCTTGCAATTTTGCAGCTTTTGATACAGAAACTCTGTCTGTAAATAAACCTCTGTCAATCAAAGCTTTTTTCCAATAAGCCAGACGTCTGGAGTCTATTCCCTCATGCTGCACCCTATAATTGCCAGACTTCACTTCTATTGGACATATCTTATCACCCCTGGAAATCAGAAAATAAATGGCAACAACGCGAATCCCCATTCAGGTAAAGTCAAATTTTACGCAAATCCCCATTCGTTTTTGTTAAATTCATACGCAAATCCCCATTCCTTGTATAAGCAAAAATCTATTCCCCAAACTCAATATTTTTTAGTTTTTGGGGAATAGAAATACAATTTTATCAGAAGTAGATGTATAAGTGTGATTCTATTCGCTTGTAGCTGCTAGCTGCTAGCTTCTGGCCGAGAGGAACAGCCGCTGACAGCCCTGTCAGCCGAGAAAGCAGGTCTGCCCACGGCAGTGCCTTCCTCCTTGAGGGGGCTGCCGCCACGGATGGTGTAACGGATGCGGGTCGCCCCTGCGAGGCCTTCCTCCTTGAGGGGGAAGGTGGCACGCGTAGCGTGACGGATGAGGGAGCAGCACCCAGCCTGAACCAATACATTACAATTTACAAGAACGGTATCATATAAACAGGAATATAGTGAATACCGTTTTCCCATTTATAATCCTTTGTATGAGCAATATATCGGTCTTTTACCCTGCTACTGAATTTGTCGCAAAAAACATCCAGAGATTTATGCGCCCTATAATTGCCAGACTTCACTTCTATTGGACAAATCTTATCACCCCTGGAAATCAGGAAATCAATCTCATGTAAATGATTTGAGGTTCCACTTTCCATTGTGTAATAAAACAGATTATCACCCTTAGCTATCAGCATCTGAGCAACAACATTTTCGTAAACATAACCGAGATTTGCCTCGAGCTTATCAGAAAGAAGTTTGTTATATATCACATTTTCCGTATATTTTTTATCTTTAAATGCAAGCGTCACAAATAATCCGGTATCTGACGTAAATAGCTTATATCTACCAAAATCTTTCTCCAATGACATTCCTATCCCTGGATTATTAGCGTGATAGGCAATATTCACAGTATAAGAAGCAAGCATTTCCGGAACCAATTCTCGTATCTGGTTAGACCGTATTCCTGAACGCGCATTTGCCAATACATATCTTGATGCATTCCCGCTTAAATCGGCAGGAATAGCGTCATATATGTCTCCGGCAAGGCCGGCTTCGTCTATTTTATTAAAATCTTCCTCATACAGACCAATTATTTCTCTTTTAATTTCATCTACAACTTGTAAATTATTATATTTTACATAGGTCTCAACTGCCTGTGGCATTCCACCAATCAGCATATATAATCTGAAAATGCGCATCAGATTTCTATGCATAGCATTCCCAGCAGCTTTTTTATTTCTTAACAAAAGTTTTATGGTGTCTGTAGTAATTTCATCACCAATAGCCCACAAGAATTCTTCAAAATCCATAGGATACATAGAAAGCTTATGTTCTTCGCTTGGTATCAGGATATCCTTCGTATTTTTTCTTATAGATAAAAGGGAACCTGTTTCTATATATTTATACCTTCCATCAGCCACAAGATATTTTATTGCCTGTCTGGCCTTCGGAAGAAGCTGGACCTCATCAAATATTATTACAGACTCTTTTTCATACAATCTAACGCCAGTCAATTGCTGCAATTGCAGGAAGAAAAAGTCCAAATTATAGGTATCGTCAAATAAGCCTATTATTTCCTTACTAGTATGGGCAAAATCGATTATTATATATGATTTAAACTCATTCTTAGCAAATTCTTCTACAATAGTTGATTTACCCACTCGCCTAGCTCCCTTTATCAAGAGAGCATATTTGTCACTACGATTTTGCTTCCATTCAAGTATTTCATTATATATTTTGCGTTTATAAACAGGCTTATCCATTATATAGCCACCTTTTCAAGTCATTATAACGCGAATCCCCATTCAGGTAAAGCTAATTTTTGCGCAAATCCCCATTCAATTTTATTGAATCTACACGCAAATCCCCATTCGTTTTTTTATTCATACGCGAATCCCTATTCATAAACAAAAATCTATTCCCCAAACTCAATATTTTTTAGCTTTTGGGGAATAGAAATACAATTTATGTAGTATGCTTTATATCAATCACATACTTTTCTTTTAGCTTCGAGCATCTGTTCTGGGCAATGATTCCCTCATGCTGCAATCTTCCAGCTACAATTCCAGGATGAATTCCTATTGTTTTAGCAAATTCAGCTATCTCAGCATCAGAAATATATCTTGATGGAGCTAATCTTTTATAATCTGCAGGTGAAATCAAATAGTTCGTTGCAAACTTATCTGCTTCCATTTCCAGATTATTGTCAATACCCATCATTTCTTCAACAGAACTACTGATAAATACCGTTTTAATCTTCTGCTGAAGCACATGTTTAATTTCATGAAATAATGAAAACCAGAATTTATCTGCGTCCAATCCTCGATTATTCATCGCAAGCACTACCCTATCCTCAGTCACCCATTTGACAGCACCATTCACTCCAGAATTCTTCAAGTGCGGTAATAGAACAAATGCAATGCCACATTCAGCAAAGATTTCTAGCATTCTTGGCAAAAAGACTTCTGGATTCTTTACGGTCATGTCTCTAAGCTCCGGCAAATACCCTTTTAGCTTCTCACCATCATAAGGTTTCGTCTCAATGCTTTTTGAGATGTTCATAGCCGTTTGAATCCATGCTCTAGAGTTAATAATGTTCTTCTCGCTATTGCAAGATGAACCTGATCTGAAGTTTACCAAAAAATCCGGCTGCAACATAATTCTTAAATCTGCAACCTTAAAAAACTTACATAAATTTGACACTTTATCATTTATGCTTCTTGCTATTGGCAAACCAACTACATCAACAAAATATCTATAATCTATCTCTTTTGCAAGTTCGGCCTGCGCATCAATATCCTTAGCCTGCTGTATCTCAATCAGTTTCTTATCATAAGTATTCTGTAAGTTCTGCCAAACCTCTACGCTTGTTCCAAGCATTACAGAAAGCTTTTTTGCTAAGTCGTTTGAAATATTAGCCTGTCCATTAATCAACTGGCTCAAGGTCTTTGCCGTTGTTCCCATTCTTGTAGCAAACTCAGCCTGACTAATTTGCATATCTTCAATAATATCCGCAATATAATATCCTGGGTGAAACGCCACTATATCTTTGTATTCATTTACATTACTCATAATGGTTCGACACCTCCGTTACCTTCACAATTTTAATCATTTTACACTGAGCCAAAATGTCACCTTCTGTGATCTCATTTCCATCGTTATTACATGGAATTATTGAAACTCTATATCCTGTATTACCTAATCGAATGCTCCATTCATCTTTTCTGTCACCTTTTAAATGTTCAAAACGAAATGGAGGATAATTAGCAATATCCATTAACACAGCTATCAGCCGAGAGAGCACAGGCCTGCTTGCCACCCCTGCGAGGCCTTCCTCCTTGAGGGGGCTGCCGCCACGGATGGCGGCGTGCAAGCGGTCACCAGGATGGTGAAACCGTCGCTAAGGTGGCACGCGTAGCGTGACGGATGAGGGAGCAGAGACCTGTTTGTAATAACACCATTCTCAAACGCAGAGATGCTATATATTGGACAGTTTCCCTCTATTGGATAGTTTTCCCTATCCAATTTTTTTAATTTCCTATCCAATCCAAATACTAAATCATTAATAAACTATGCATATCTGGTGGAGCATTTGTGCCAAAATGCTCAACTTTTCTTTCCCAATTTGAACCAAGATAATAAAACCTTAAACTATCTTCCTCTTCATTCATTATATCCAATAGCCTAGATTTCAATTTAGTCCATTGGGCAGGATCTACCTCGCACTCAAAAATAGATTTTTGAGCACGAAGACCATAATCTTTGCAAGCTTTGGCTATTTTATTTAATCTTTTTTTCCCCGCTGCAGTTTCAGTCGAAACATCATAAGTTACCAATACCATCATGAGCTTTATCTCCACAAAAAAGCAGGATAATAATCAATATCACCACGAATGAATCTAGCCAACAAGCGAGCTTGAGCAATATATACCAAGCCAGTTTCCATTTCTTCTTCAAAAAACGGATGATATATGGGTTCTTTCTTTCGCTTTTGCCAGGCAGCAAGAAAAGTCTTTCTAGTATCATCATCCATATCTGTCTGACCATTTGGCTGGATTTTAAAACCTTTTGAATTTACCTGTTTTAAATTAATCAAGCTTAATATTGTTCTATCTGCAACCGGACCACGGAATTCTTCCATCATATCCAGAGCTAAGCTAGGTCTACCTGGTCTTTCTGTATGCAGATAACCAACGTAAGGGTCTAATCCAACAGACTCTAAAGCCGAACGAATATCTAAGGCAAGCAAAGAATAAGCATAGGACAACAAAGCATTTGTAGGATCCATGGGCGGTCTACGACTTCTGCAAGTAAATTCAAAAGCTTTATCCTTATTAAGAATCAGGTAATTAAAAACCCCGAAATAAGATTCTGCAGCAGAGCCCTCTATACCCCTGAGTATATCTATATCTGAGCAAGCCTTTAAAGAGCCTAGACTTAATTCCAATTCATTTAAAGCCTGTTTAATATTATCACTGCCATCACAGTCAGCATGGTTACGAAGCTGCCTGAGCAAAATATTACGATGATTCTGTATTTTTGCAGAAATACAACACTTAGCCATCTGCAATCGTTTTTCTTTATCATCAGCATAGCGATATTGAGCCCTTCGTAACAAAACATTACCATGTGTAGGCCCCATCAATCTTGCAAGAAACTTTCCGTTACCGTTTATGTAAGTTACAGTAATTTCATTTAGAGCACAATGTTCTACCAATTGTGGTGAAACACTAATACCAAAGCCATAACATACAATTTCGGAAATCATATGTATCGGAAACTGCCCTATCTTATGTTTGTCTTTATGAATCGTTATTGTTTCACCATCTTTATGCAGCCAAACATCTTCAGTTGTCACATATAACGTATTTTTAATATGTTTCATACAAGAAGCTCCTTGCGGTAATTAACAAGTTTTGAATTGCTTAGTTTATTTGGCATGCATAATTCCAATAACGAGCAAGATTTACAAGATTTCCCAAATTTTGCAGGCGGCAAAATTCCACTATCAATCAGTTTATGAGCCAACTCAATATAATCTATTGTGATTTTTCTTAAAACTTCATCAAACACAATTTCGTCTCGTCTTTTAATTTCACCATAGAATATTGCCCCCATTGGAATCTTTGAGTTTGTCATTTCTTCTAAACAAAGAGCCTGGGCACACAATTGCACTTTATCTGAGTCATTTGTTTTAGGCTTACCATGCTTAAATTCAACAGGATATAAAGTCCAATTGCCTTTTAAACCAAGTAAAGGAATATCATTACCAGTATTATCTTCAACCTTTATTGCTTCAATTAAATCTGCCTGGCCATTAATACCATACTTCAAGCTTTTTACGTAAAGCGACGAATACTGCCGAATTCCTTTTCGGAATTCGCGATAACCAGAATCAACACGCTCATGCATTTGCATACCATCAGCAGTTAGGAAATTCTCTACCCATTGTTGCTCAATGTGAATCAACCCCCACTGCCTCGGACAAAAGACAATGTGCTGTAACCCCGATATCATTATGCAGTCTTCGTCTGAATACATAAAATTAGAGACCTTCTATAATTTCTAGTTCTAAGTTTTCTAATTTTTCAACACTAATATCATAGTCTTCATAACAAGTTGGAAGCGATACCTTAGAGGTTATTTTCACACTTCTATGAACATTAGCCGTTGAATATTGACCATCTTTGCATTTATGCTTCCACCAAAAAACTTTTTTAACTTCCATAGAACCTTCTGGACGAGCAGAAGAAGCATCATTTACAAAAAGTGTTCTAAGACATTCTTTAATTACATCTGCATCTTCATCTGTAAAACCTGTCTTTTCAGCCAACTGAACATTGATAGAACCTTTTATTTCATACATACCAAATTTCACAAAATGCTTAGTGCCCATAGTGTCACTAGAACGTCCACCTTCAGCAGGACTACCATTTACACTTTTAGTTATTTGCATAGAACAAACATCAATGGGAGATAAACTTACAGCCTGATGAATTGAAACAGGACCTCTAATACCTATAGAAACTCCGGAAGAATCCTCATTGCTTTTATCTTTAAAAGCAAAAACTTGTCCAAAACATCTTACATCAATGAATTTTTTGCAAGCTTCTTTTGCATAGTCGTCTTTGGTAAATTCATTTTTTTCAGAATTTTCATCTGTTTTCTTTGATTTTTTATCTTTCTTATTATTAGATAATATTCCAATTTCTGCATCAGCTCTAGTTTTCAATGAATCATAACCATCATTGCAACGATCATCTGACTGAACAAACACTTTGTGACCTAAGTCTTGCATTCTGTTTCTTATTTTTCTTTTTAAACAAACATCAGACATTTCACCAAAACCATCATAATCGGTTCTTGGTCTATTGCCATTCAAAGGATCGCCGTTAGCATTGGCTCGATTAACTGTTATCAAAGCCACGAAATCAATTTTGTTTTGAAGATTACCCATTATTACTTTTCCTCCTGTAGGTCTTTATTTGAAGTGTATAATTCTTTTCTTTGTAAATAGTAACCAATTAAATATAAATCTTCTAATGGTCTATTTAACGAATCTTCTGTTTCAGAAGAAATAACATTCATAATCTCACCAATCAATTTGTCGTAAAATATTCTTGAACCAGCAGACAGTTTTGGGTAATAGCCTTTTTTTACCTGTTCTTGAATAATTCTAAACATATGTAACGGTCTCTTACAGAATGCAGACTGTAAACGCATAGCATTGGGTTCACGATCCTCATCTTTATCAAATGTGTCTCGTTCTGCTTTTTCTAATACAGCCAATAATCTTCCAAATTGATAACTACGATTTTTTTTATCTGGTTCTAATGCCATACTTAATTCCTCCTTGTAATGGTCATAATAATATTTCTTAATTACTGCACAAACTGTAAATAGTATATTGTCTCTTAAAAATGTTTCTTTATTGTTGTGCTTTATCGGGTAGTTTCTTAAATTAGAAGCCTTTTGAACAATAACATTCTTTATATCAAAAGGGAATCTGTATGTATCCACTCTACAAGCAAATAATCGTTGCATTTGCTGACCAACCAATTTTTCATTAGATTTTAGCACAAGCTTCCCTTCTATTTCTTCTTGATTTCCAAAAGCAGCATTAACAATAGTAATCAATGAAGGTGACTCAATATTATGAGAATAATATAATTTGTTTATTTGATTATCCCTAAACCAGCAACAATTTAAATCCCATAATTCAAGTCGTTTTAAAAAATCAGAACCAATTAATTCATTGTAATAAGTCAAAGACAAACGACCTTTTGTGGAAGCATCAAAAGCGGCCATTATTATATTGGCTTTATCTGGCAAACAACTATTATAGCTATTCAAAGCTAATGCTAATTGCTTTTTATAATCAGTTGGATAAACCAAAGAAATATTACTCTTTCGAATAATTGGCCCAGTTACCAGAGGGAGACTAATACCTTCTGGATTCCAGCATAAAAAAACTCTATCACAATTAATAATAGGACTTTGCTCTGAAATTAACCAATGCAAGGCTAAATGAGCTTTTTGCGAAGTTTCAAAACCTATAGTCAAAGCTTCTTCTTCACAAAGAAAACGTCCTTTATACCTTAAACCACTATCATCTTTGTAGGATATCAGTTTTGCATTACCAAATTTACTTACGATACCCTTGGGGTGGTTTATAGAGCATATTGTCTCATCACCACTTACCATACAAAACTGTTTATTTGTAACATTTCTTGAATTCAGATACCAATCACAAAAAAGCTGAAACAAGTGTTTATTATTCCAACATGGTCCAGATTCTTCACCTATGCCTTCAACTCGCCAACGTATCAATTGTTTTGAAATATTCTCATATTTCTTTTTATCTTTACCACTCAGCTTTGATTCACTATACAATAATTCTTTTTCTTCTTTACTAATAACCTTTGCCATTATTAAATCATCTAAGATGCTTTGTTTATTTACATACGTATAAACAGCAACAACAATAGGATGAGTAAAACGTGAATCCATCCATAACTTCAATTGATTTATATATAAATCGTGACGTTTCAAATCAAAACTAGCCACATAACTTAATTGATCACAAAGCGGATGTGCACATGGACTTGATGTTCTACCCCCAGATTCTTCTGTTACTGGAATAATTATCTTACCTTCTTTTGAAACATCTCTAGCAGTAATAAAACGACCGTCCTTGTCAATAGTTATCTCAATATCAGCCTTAGCAACCATATGATATAAATATGGGAGCATTTCGTGACCTTCACGTTCTACGCCAATATATCTTCGATGATTATCGTAAGTTTCACAAGCTTGCTGTAATAGCCCCATTATTTTACCTCGCTATTTTCTTCCATAACAGTAATATTCTTATTTACTTCAAATGATTTCATGCCCATTTTTCGAATAGTTTTATGAAGATTGCATTCTTCAGGTCTCAAGAACGCAATTATGCCATTTTTCATAACAGGCCTCCAAAAATTAGCTGTCATATTATCTTTTGTAACATCATTATAAGCTTCATCCGCATAAGTTAAACCATGATACATTAAGCCAAAAGCCAATTCTTCTATATTATCGTAAGCTCCACAACCTTCACCAAATATACATGGTTCAACATATGCTTGGCACTCTCTAGTTCCTAAGAAAATGTCGCGTCTACCACCTTTTTTTATCATTCTCTTAGCCATATTATGGTGTTTGTTTTCGTTTCTATCCTGTATTAGTTCAGGTCGATTTTCATTCCATTCAAAATGAGCTTTTACCTGATAGCAAACTTTTTTTAAATAAGTATAATACGATAGGTCATTACCACCATTATATTTTATCGGTCTAATACCTTTTACTTCAGTTTGAATATGGTTCATTACCCTAACAGCATCAACATACCATATAATTGTTGGTTTCCAATAAATAGAAGCAAGTATACCTTTAAGTGCCTCGTAAGTAGGAATTTGATAGGTACATTTTTCACCACCAATCCTAGTTATAGGATCAGAGAACAATGCATAATCACCAGACACCATAAATTCCACAATATTTGGAAATTCTGTATTACTCATACGACAAACTCCATTTCATCAGTATTTTGGCTAGGTTCATCAACTAAGCCAATATCTAAGTCATAATAATTAGCGTCCAAATAATATACATGACCATTACAAATCGATTGCAAAGCCCCTGAAGCCAATAATTTTTCTTTTTGATAATTGTAAATTGCTACTGCATACGGCTTTGCTGATATTAATAATTTCCTTAGATTTAATAAATTAAAATTATCTGAATCAGAAGCTAATTTATTGATTAATTCTAGTCCTCTACCATACGGAACAATGACATCTGTAGTATTTTCTTCAAAAACCTTAAATTCACTTCCAGCTATTTTAAAAGCCTGCCTTAAAAAATAATTATTTTCATGCTCTAAGACACCGTCAACATAACAGGAATTAATTGATAACAATTCAAAAACAGAAGTGCTCTTATTTTTCAAGAAATAGTTCTGATATTCCATTGGCATTTCTTGATAAAGCTTTTTATAATAAAAATCAATTGATTCATTTGAAGAATAATCATTCTGAAAATAATCAGGATTTTGTCTATACTCTTCTAATAAAGCAATAGTTGCATTTTTAGCCCTTTGTATGTCTAATAAACCATATAATTTTTCATCCAAGCATTGAACGACATAAACAGGCAACTTATCGAAAGATTCACCGTTTCTATTACATCTTCCAGCAGCTTGAATAATACTGTCCATACCAGCAGTCAACCTTATAACGCAACCAAAAGAAATATCTACACCAGCTTCTATTACCTGAGTAGAAACGCATATAGTTTTTTTACCTAATTTCAATGACTTAAATATAGATTCCAAAACGTCCCTTCTGTGTTGAATACACATTGCCGCAGATAAATGATAACAATCTTCAAAATCTTTCGATAAAACATTAAAAATATGCTGAGCTTCATTTTTCTTGTTGCATACAATCAATAAACTATCAACTTCAATTATTTTTTCCTTTATAAAAGCAGGAATATCACTAATTAGTTTTTGCCCTGCATCTATTATTTTGGTTCTAGAAAAAGTTGCCCATATATTTTTGTCAAACGGTATCATATCAAGACACCCTAACAATAAACAATGCTCAGTTTTTTCAAAACAGGGTTGAGTTGCAGAACAAAGAACAATTGTTGAATTACAAATCTTTGAAAAGAAATTAACAGCCAAATTAAATAAAGAAAGCATATTATTTGGTACAGTCTGAACTTCATCAATAACAATAATACTGTTAGCAAGAGAATGAAAACGTCTAATAGAAGAACTTTTTCCTGAAAATAAAGTATTCAATAATTGAACCAAGGTAGTAATAATAATTGGTGAATCCCAAGATTCAGACAAAAGTTCGTATTTATCTAATTCTTCTGTATCATCAGCCTCAACAATAACATTCGAATGATGTTCTAAGATCAAATTATCGTTTTGAACATAGTCTCTGATAATCTTTGCATTTTGTTCCAAAATACTTAATAGCGGTGAAACAAATATTATTCTTGATTTATTCCACTTTTTCGCATGAGCTAGTGCATAGCGTAAAGAACTTAACGTCTTACCAGCACCAGTCGGAACATTTAGTCTATAAACGCCAGAAGGTTTGACTGCAAATTCACAACATAAATCTGATATTTTTTTTCTAGATTGTTGTATTTTTGTTTTGTTTGGCAGTTTAATTAATTTTGATTCCATTTTAATTAAAACAGATTCCCAATTTGCCCTCTTGGTTGTATTTTTTGAATCATTCCCCATAAAAGAAGTTGTATCTTTTCTATCACCCTCAATAACAGCAGATAAAATCAATCTAGCCAATAAGGAAGAATAAAAATAACATTCAGGCCAAGTTTTATCGTTCTCATAACCATTTTCATCAAAAGACGAAATATCATACAATTTGTTTAATATTGAATTTATTTCTTCACAAGCCGCAATCATACACTTGTTTATGTATTCTTCAGAGAAACAATACATAAAGTAATTACTTACAGCTTCTTCATAAAAAAAATCGGTTTTCTTCTGTCTATATACAAAACCATTTCTATGTTTTTCATCAACACAATCAAAAAGCCCATGATGTGAACCTATTGCAAAAGCAATAAATTCAGAAACAGTAGCCAAGCCATTGTCTGTATTTTCGGTTAAATGATATTTATCAAGTAAATATTTTACACCAGCAAAAGTATGATTTACAGAACCTCTAACTACTGATTCACCTTTTGCTGCTGACCAAATATATTTTTTAAAATTCTCTGTATATTTTCCAAAATCGTGCAACAAACCAGCAACATAAGCGGTTTTATTCAGATTAACATTTCTTAGACAATCTGATGCTATTGCAGCAGTACCCTTACAGTGTTCTGAAACCGTTTGTATTGCCAAAACATCATTCTCTTTACGAATGTGAGCAGGAAAAACATCATTATAATTATCAGAAAAAGATTTGATATCCATACATCAGTAAACCCAACAAACTAATTTTATTCAATTACAAAAATTCAATTTTAATAGTATTAATCAAAGTTAATCTATTCAACAATCATAATACATTACCTCGGCCTACTTAACTTAACAAATTTCATCAATTAATTTTCCAATAACCGTTGTGAATAGTCCCTATCCTCTCCAGTTTTTTATGTTTCTTCATCTTTGTAATATAATAGCGAACTTTCGACAAAGGCCAGTTTAATTTATCCCCGATAGCCCTCAATGTAATCCTATTATTGCTTATTATTAACTGTATCAGCAACTCATCATCCAAAGTGTTGGCATGACACTGATTGGATTCATTAGTTTGTTCACTAGTTTGTTCACTAGTTTGTTCACTAGTTTGTTCACTAGTTTGTTCACTAGTTTGTTCACTAGTTTGTTCACTAGTTTGTTCACTAGTTTGTTCACTAGTTTGTTCACTAGTGCTCTTATAAAGAAGAACTCTCAAATCACTTTCTAAGTCAATATATTTTGGCTCTTTTAATCCAAATTTCTTTGTTTCGACTAATATTTTAGGAATTCCGCTGCCCCAGGTTTCTACTATTTCCATATATTCGAATACAGTAGCAATAGCTTTATTTCTTATCTTTGACAAACCAGCCTTAAGTTTTTCTATAGTCAAAGTTTCGTCTAGACTACCTGGAGACGTAATTTCAAGTCTATTATCGTATAAAGCAATCTGAATTTTACCAGGAGTAAGATAACTTCTGTGACAAACAGCATTTGTAATAATTTCTCTGATAGCTATTGGAGGTAATTCATAGATTTCTCGTCTATATAAACCTTCTATTGGAGATTTAACATCAATATGCTGTATGACAAAATTATAAGCATTATCAATCTGTTGATAAATTGGACCTTTAAATTCTTTTTGGGTCAGCATCAAATCAGCTCTGCTATTTCCCTTAAAAACTGCACACTGAATCGAAGCTTCTGGGAAATATTCTTCATTACCAGCCAATAGCATATAAGCATTAGTTGGATATATCTTACCGTCTATTTCCTTAATTATTTTCCATGACAACAACTGATTTTTAGTAAGTTTGCGTTTACTGCCAGCCTTATCATTGTCTTTTTCTACAATAAATCTATAAATATCATTACAAAGCCTACTAACTTGCCTGCTTGTAACTGTTACAGGTAAATCAATTTGATCAAAACTTCTATTGGTTCCTTTTAAAAGAAGTTCTTGAACGACATATTGGGGTGCTTTTCTAGTTGTTCCGGAAACCCGAATAAAGGTTCCTTCAGCTAACCCAAGTGATTTATAGAAATAAGGTTTTTGCATTCCCGGGAAAACATCTACGACAATAAGCAATTTGCCGTTTGCTTCCTGAATAGTAACATTGGGCATTATCTTAGGTTCACAACTATCGTAAATGGCATTTGTGATAGCATCTAACTGTTTGAAAATATCTTTTTCATCTATACCGATAATATTTAAAGACTCGTCTTCAACTCCAAAAACAAGTTTACCACCATTACCATTTGCAAATGCAATAACAGTTTTAACATATTTATCGCTTTGTGGAATTTTTTCTTTGAATTCTACATTCAAAGATTCTGCACCAAACAAGAACTTTGCACTATTGTTTTGTGATTTCATAACTATACTCTCTGCCTCGCAACAGTTTAAGTATGCAACAAAAAGTTCATATTTGTCCAGTATTAAAATAATATTTTTATTGCTCCTCAAATGAAATAAGAAACAGTTACAGTTTTTCCAAAGCCCTGACATATTCATTATTTCGATAATCTCATTTGTTAAAAACAATCCACGCGCCTGCAAGAGGCGCGACCACCACACAGCTTTAATGCGATATTTCAAGGTATTTCAATCCACGCGCCTGCAAGAGGCGCGACGGAAAATGTGACGGTGAGTTCAGGGATTTAACCATTTCAATCCACGCGCCTGCAAGAGGCGCGACGAACATCTTCAATGATTTTGCAATTCGCATTGATTTCAATCCACGCGCCTGCAAGAGGCGCGACCATCAGACAGAGACATTAACAAAGGTTGTTGACATTTCAATCCACGCGCCTGCAAGAGGCGCGACATTTTCCATCGCTTGTTGTCTCACTTTCTACAATTTCAATCCACGCGCCTGCAAGAGGCGCGACATTTTCCATCGCTTGTTGTCTCACTTTCTACAATTTCAATCCACGCGCCTGCAAGAGGCGCGACTAAAGGAACTTGATTTAATCATCACAAGACTTATTTCAATCCACGCGCCTGCAAGAGGCGCGACATCTTTAAAGGAGAGTTTTATATTATGAAATTTATTTCAATCCACGCGCCTGCAAGAGGCGCGACTGCCGCCACGAAAATACATCAACCGGGTCTATAATTTCAATCCACGCGCCTGCAAGAGGCGCGACTATTGGTTTCGCCCCACAACTTTACCCATAATTATTTCAATCCACGCGCCTGCAAGAGGCGCGACCAGAGTAAATGCCCAATGCAGAATCGTTATTATATTTCAATCCACGCGCCTGCAAGAGGCGCGACCGTCTACATTAGTAGCTATGCAATCTGCTAGTATTTCAATCCACGCGCCTGCAAGAGGCGCGACAGAAAAACGTTTAGATAATTTTCCTCTATAACATTTCAATCCACGCGCCTGCAAGAGGCGCGACGATTTCCTAATACCGCCACCAAGAATATTGGAATTTCAATCCCCGCGCCTGCAAGAGGCGCGACGCTATTATCTTCCTTGCGCAGTGTCTTGGGCTATTTCAATCCACGCGCCTGCAAGAGGCGCGACCTAAGGGTGCTTTGCCGAATCTCGAAGAATTTAAATTTCAATCCACGCGCCTGCAAGAGGCGCGACAAGCAAGCAACGCTGATGTAGTGCTGACGATAAATTTCAATCCACGCGCCTGCAAGAGGCGCGACGGCATTGCTGTCGGCTGGAACGGGCACAAGGCTATTTCAATCCACGCGCCTGCAAGAGGCGCGACTAAAAAGACTAAACACAGACGTCAATGGCAAAATTTCAATCCACGCGCCTGCAAGAGGCGCGACATTCTGAAGAGTCTGTAAATGAGTAAAAACAAATTTCAATCCACGCGCCTGCAAGAGGCGCGACAAACGGAACGCGCCTGATGTGCCTGAAATGTGAATTTCAATCCACGCGCCTGCAAGAGGCGCGACCGTTTAAAAGAGCGGGATTATCTTCAATTCGAATTTCAATCCACGCGCCTGCAAGAGGCGCGACGATTTCATTCTGAATGTTATCAGCGCAATACTATTTCAATCCACGCGCCTGCAAGAGGCGCGACAGGAAGTAAAAGCACACTGTTCGTGTAATTTTATTTCAATCCACGCGCCTGCAAGAGGCGCGACATCTTCACAACATCATCTTCATTGACTTTGTTATTTCAATCCACGCGCCTGCAAGAGGCGCGACGCACATCTGAATATCAACGTGCCTTTCGTGCTATTTCAATCCACGCGCCTGCAAGAGGCGCGACGCCAGATGCCAATCTTAGACAGAATAGGGAGTAATTTCAATCCACGCGCCTGCAAGAGGCGCGACCATCGCAGATATAGTTGATATGGAGAAATTAGGATTTCAATCCACGCGCCTGCAAGAGGCGCGACGTCCTGACACTGTATGTCCGTCACATCCCAAAATTTCAATCCACGCGCCTGCAAGAGGCGCGACGAGCAGACGAGGGAAGTGGTCAGGCTGATTAAGATTTCAATCCACGCGCCTGCAAGAGGCGCGACTATCGCCCACTCGTCATCAGATAGTTTTAAGGATTTCAATCCACGCGCCTGCAAGAGGCGCGACCAAATACGGTGGTTCAACCAAATTTTCCAGAAATTTCAATCCACGCGCCTGCAAGAGGCGCGACATCTGCGGTAAGCATACTGCTCAGTAAGATTAAATTTCAATCCACGCGCCTGCAAGAGGCGCGACAGAATCTTATATTTCAGTAGACACAGACTACCTATTTCAATCCACGCGCCTGCAAGAGGCGCGACCTTGAAGACCTGCTCAAGACTGGTTTTTTCAGTATTTCAATCCACGCGCCTGCAAGAGGCGCGACAGTATGGTCATGAAATACTTTAAATTAAAACATTTCAAAAGTGTATTTCGCTAACCTAGATGAAAGTATATAATACAATAACAAAACAAATCAAGAAAAAGGATTATAATATTGCCTCTAAGTGCTTCCGCTAAACTTAATATAAAAAAGGTGGAGCTTATACTTAGCGATATAAAAACGCATTTATCAAACTGTTAAAGTTTTAATACAGTAAAAATCATAATAACAGATTAAAGCAAAAAAAAGCTACACAATAATAATTTTTTATTCGTAAAACCTTATAACCTAGATTCTCAGAAACGTGACGATAAAAATGTGTCACTAGCTGCCTAAACTCCTTGAATTTACTGATGTTTTGGCCGAGAGACAGCACATTCTATTGCACGTTTTTGATTTTTAAGGTAAGATTTATGAAGAGGTAATTTATGGAAAAGGTTTGCAATGTTGCACAATATATTTTTGAACGTTACCAGAAAATATCAGGTGAAGTTCTAGATGAAATGAAGCTTCACAAGCTTCTTTATTTCACCCAGCGCGAATCTTTAGCAATTACCAATGAACCTGTATTTGAAGCTGTTTTTGAAGGCTGGAAATACGGTCCCGTCTGTCGGGAAATAAGAAATTCATTTTGCCCTGATGGTATACTTGACGCAACTGATGATATTTCAGATGAAGTCAAATACATCGTTAATAATGTCATAGAAGAATATGGCGCCCTAGCCTCTTGGAAACTGAGTTCCATTACTCATCAGGAAATTTCCTGGAAAAATTCAAGAAAAGGCTTATCTGCAAATCAAAACGGCAGAGTCATACTGTCATTAGACGACATCCGTGAAGACGCAAAAAAAATCCGTCCTTATGATCACGTGTATGACATGTATTACGATGAGTTTGAGGATGCCGAAACCCAATATAAAATAACCACCACAGACATCATTTGTTAGAACAATTAATGTGATTTTATACGCTTGTGGCTGGTAGCTGTTAGCTTTTGGCCGAGCGAAGACAGCCGCTAACAATTGTCAGCCGAAAAAGCAGAATTTTGAAAATACTCTTTTCCAAAATTCTTCATAAGCCAAGTTTTTCCAACCTGCCGAGCTCCCCAAAGAATCAAAGGCTTTCTATTTTTCTTTTTAGCCCAATCACGAAGTTTATCCATTAATAAGTGTTTCATGTTCAACCTCTTATAAATTCCTTATAAAGGAATTTTTGTATGTTATCAACACTTTTTCGTCGGACAAAATGTATTCAGCAAACATTTTTTCGTTTGAATAGCAGTTACTTGATAAGTTAGATTGAGAGAACTCCTATTTAGTATCTTGCACAGAGCTATGAATATGTTTATAATTTAATCGTAAGGGGCCGTCTAAATGGGTATCAACGACATAGCTTATAAAGAATTCTTTTCTGACCCACAGAACGTGGCA
>JAZRWI010000039.1:0-16867 GCA_045599645.1 Candidatus Avigastranaerophilus sp. | reverse complement strand
TAAAAAGGGAGGTTTTTAGTAGTCTACTATACATCGGGATTTTTACAAATTTCTAGTTTTGGGACAATCTCCTCAATGGGGGAAGGTGGCACGCGAATGCGTGACGGATGAGGGTTATAGAATTACACCTATCCATCCACTTCTTTAAAATCTAAATGTCCTGCTTTCCAGCTTCCTGCTTTAAAGCTTTCTAGCTTCCTGCTTTCCAGCTTCCTGCTTTCCAGCTTCCAGCTTCCTGCTTTCCAGCTTTCCAGCTTCCAGCTTTCCAGCTTTCCAGCTTCCTGCTTTCCAGCTTCCTGCTTTAAAGCTTTCTAGCTTCCTGCTTTCCAGCTTCCTGCTTTCCAGCTTCCTGCTTTAAAGCTTTCTAGCTTCCCGCTTTCTCGGCAACCAGCAACAGCCAAAAGGCTATAAGCGGTCTGCTTTTCTCGGCCAACAGCCAATAGCCAAAAGCTATAAGCGGCCTGCTTCTGACTTAAAGCTATTTGTTATCCTGGGTTACAACATTTTCCCAGTCGGCCGGTGGAGTTACAAGTAAGAAGCCTTTTACTTTGTTATAAAGGAACTTGGCAGGCCTATCATCGGGATTATCTCTTAAATAAACCCCGAGAATTCTTTCAGCAGCAGCAAAGTCACGATCCATTAAGCATTTATCAGCTTCTTCATAAGCTTCTTTTGCTTTATAAGCCTGTTCAATTTCAGCAGCTGAATCAGTAACCTTATCAGCAAGAAGTTCATAAACATTAGTATAAACACTTTTACCAATAGCTTTTAGTTTTGCTATCTTTCTAGAAACAACAGACTTTTCAGCTAACTTAGCTGTTGCTTCACTAACAAGAATACCACTATTAAAAATCTTGTTAGCAGTTTCCAGACGGGCGGCAAGGTTAACATTATCGCCGATAACTGTGTAGTCAAAGCGCATAGTCGAACCCATATTCCCAACAACTACATTACCGGTATTAATACCAATTCGGACTCGCATTTCAGGTTTACCTTCCTGATGCCATTTTCCACGTAACTGATTAAGAACCTTCTGATTCTTTAAAGCGCAACGGCAAGCTCTGGTAGCATGGTCAACCTGGTCTACAGGAGCACCGAAAACAGCCATGATTGCATCGCCTTCATACTTATCAAGAAGACCATTGAATTCGAATATAATATCAGTCATAGCTGTCAGGTATTCATTTAAAAGACTAACAACATCCAGTGGCGACATTCCTTCTGCAAGAGTAGTAAAGCCTTCGATATCTGAGAAGAAAATTGTAAGATCTCTTTCTTCTCCATGAAGATTAAGCTTATCTGGATTTTTGATAATTTCGTTAACAACTGAAGCTGTTACATAATGCTGGAATGCTGATTTAATATGTCTCTTTTCAGCATATTCAATATAATATCTCTTACCAATCATAAATACAAAAGCACAGGTAACGGCCATAATAGAAGAGAATACTTCAATCTGTGAATTGTATTGCATTAAAGCGAAAAGAGAATATGCCAACAATGCTAAATTCAATACAACAGTTATAACCAGCGCAATTATAGGCGAAACATAAGAGAAAGCGAAATATAGGCCTATAATTATAATCAGATTCAATATTATAGTATTTGTTGATGAATTAGGTGTTAAATATGATTTTTCCAGAAGGTTACTTAAAGCTAATGCATTTACAACCGGAGAATATTGATCACCACTAACAGGAGTATAAAGCTTTTCTTCAGTCATTGAATTACCAAAACCAATTATAACAAGCTTATTTTCAAGTTCCTGTTTTGGAATCTGATTATAATATAAGTCATAGAAACTGAACTTTCTAAATCTTTCAAGGGATTTATCATAGTTCATAAGCATATATTCAGAACCAATAAGCTTAACAAGCTTCTGCTTATCAAGATTCAAATAACCTTCTTCAAAAGAAATATCATTTAGCTTATAATCGCAGAACTTTGTCCAAAGCAAAGTCTGGAATGAAGGATATATCTTACCGCCTTCAGTTTTAAAAACTAACGATACACTTCTTACGGCTTTGTCCTTATAATTCTTAAAATAGCTTGGTGCCGGAACAGCATATCTTATAAGTTCCGGGAAGGGTGGGGTCATACGCTTGTCATCACGTCTAAAGGATTTTAATACTATTTTATCCTTTAACTTCCCTACAGCTTGTACAAGCTTTAAATCCTGTTCCTTAGTTTTTTCATCAGAAGTAGCAAAAAACACATCTAAACCAACTGCCTTAGGATTCTTTTCAGCAAGATTATTTAGCGCAGTTGCATAAACACTTCTGTCGTTTTCAAACAAACCAGGAACACCCAATACGGATCTGTCATCAATAATTATTAGAACTATATCCTTATTGAAGCTATTTATTGGAAATAACTTTTTGACAAGCTCAGGTTTGTTTTCAAGCTTGTTCATTGTGATTCTGGTATTCTGCCAAAAGTCATGAATCCAGCAATCAATAGTTGACCAAACATTACTATAAACTAAAAGAACAAAAAATAAGCCAATAAAAACCATGAGAGTAAGTATATCAGCCTTACCATGCTTTTTATTGGCAATAAAATATCTATTCATTCAAATTTCTCAAAGAACTAATTAAATTTTTAATAACACCATGGCAAATTACTCATATTAGGACCTTGGCCACCTGCATTCATAGGACCTCTCGGACCACCGTGGTAGCCACGACCGTTATTATTGGGACCAGGTTTACCGTGGGCACCGTTACCACCATTTCCGCCATTGCCTTCAGTATAGCCCGTGTTACCAGTCGGATTATTATATATTACTTCATCTGGTTTATTTTTTTCAGTGTAGCCTTCGCCGTTTGAAAAGTCGCTAAGATTATTACCACCAGTGTTTACGCCTTCATTACCATAAATGATACCATCATTGTCATCAAGCTCTATCGGCTTTTCTTCTTCAGAAATAGGTTCTTTTGGCAAACTGCTTTTTACTTCTTTAAGAATTTCATTGTAAGACTTACCAGCTTTGATACCATTCTTAATTTTTTCTCTTTCTTTATCATTGGAAACATTCTTCCATATAATTTTTTTGCCACCATGGCTAACACGAATTTTGTTATAGTCGTTAGCCGGATCCATTTCTTTTTTATCAGGCTGGTAAATATCAGCTTCATGGAGAATCTGCAGATATTCTGCATAAGCTTCTCTGTATTCTTTTACATACTTGGCAAGGTCAGCACGGACTTCAGGATTTTCAGACTGCTTAGCTTCTTTATAAGCTTCATAACAAAGAACATATTTCATCAAAGAAGATTCGAGTTCATGTGGAGTTGCATTTTGAGCATAAATAGCCGGTGCACCTGCAAACATAGCAAGAACTGCTAATGGAATAGAAACTCTGCAAAATACCTTTCTCATATTAATTCTCCTTTTTTTCATTCTAACGATAAATCAAAAATTCTACAAGATAGAAATGCAAATTAAAGTATAAAGGTAGTCAATTAGTCAAAGGTGTTGTTCCACCTAAGTCTCCTATTACTCCTTCTTTATTATCAAGGTGACCTTCTTCCTTGAAAGTATCTTTGGCGCCACCCTTGGCATTTCCAGAGTCACTTTTCTTTGGTGTGGAATAGGTATAACCTTCAAAAGGAGTATCTTTATAAATATCAGTATTCTTTTTATCTTCAGCCTTTGAATTGGTGCTTCCGACGATTCCTTCTTTTATTGCGCCAAGACCAGCACCAACATCTTTATTCCCAATATCAGAATTAATAATGTTAAGGGTATTATCATCAACAACAGTAACAGTAACATTACCACCTTTGGTAATTTTATTATTATCGTTAACTGGTTCTGTAACACCTATAAAAGCTACATCAGCATTGTCACCAGTGCCAACACCTATTTTATCATTAGACAATGAAGTAACTACTTCATTCCAGTTTTTACTAATATCAGCAGGCAATTTAGAGCCAAGACGCTTCATATCTTCAGCAAACTTATCTGGTGGTGTTTCCATTTCATATTTTTTTACATCAAGGTAACGAAGCTGGTCTTTACCTCTAGAATTTCTCATGCTTATTACATCAGCAACAACACCGATTTCATAAGGTTCTTCGGTAGCCCAATAGTCGTGAGTAATAACGTTTACTTCACCGTTGTCATCCCTAGGGAACTGTTCAGCATCAGTCATAATAATGGAATTATATTTTCCTCTATTATCCTTTGATTTACTAAGTAATAAATATATATCCTGCTGGAAGAAGCCTTTACCGGAAGGAGTCAGATTCAGGTCGTATCTATCATCACCTGAAATTTCACCAGATAGATTTGTATAGCCTAAACTGTCACCGCCCTTTAGTTTTGCAAAACCAGCATTTATTCCGGATAAAGTTACTTGTTCAACCTTAAGGACAGAATCAAACTTCATAGACTGCTCTTTTTGTGAAGTTCCAAAATTCAAGTAAACAAGTGTCATAGGAACAGCAAGAACAACCATTATGGCAACCACTAACAAAGCAACGCCTTTTCTGTTAAGTTTTCTCATATTCTATTCCTTTATTCATTCATCATAAATACTGAATCAATTACGCAAGAGGGGCCGGATTCTAAATAAATACCCAAGGTATTATTCAATTCATTTCTGTTAGTAAACACAACCAGATCAATACAATCGCCAAGAACTTTTCTTTCATTGGCAGGTGCATCTTCTGTTGGTATATAGACAATTTCACGAATAATTTCACGTTTGTCTTTATCATGATAGTAAGTAATGATATCGCCATCGAAATTTCTGAAAATGACTTTATTATCGCTTATAAGATTCTTGTTATAATCAGATTCAATTGTTTCAACTCTTGGATATATGATAGTTCTACCAGTTTTTAAATCCTGATGCATTTTCCACAGGGCTCTTCGCATATGATCATCAGCGTCATTCTGTTCAGTTAGACGCTTATGATATTGAGAATTAGTTGTAAACCAATGAGCAACCATAGCTGCAACTGTTCCAAAAATTGCAACTGCGATCATGACTTCAACTAATGTTAAGCCTATTTTTTTCTTAGCGTGGTACAATGTAAACATGCGCTTTATAGACCTTATCAACACCGAATTCTTTCCAAGTTATCAAAACACTTACGCTCTTTACAATATCTCCTGGAACATCATTAGGAGATGCTTCGCCAACAGAAACACTATATCTGAAATCATACTTAGCGCAGCGTGCAAAGAACTTCGGATTACCCTCCAATGTGTTTTCTACACGACCTTCTTTCAAATGCCCAATATCTTGTTTCAAGTTAAAGAGATTCTTGAAATAAACGTTATCGTTAGAAGTGTCACAGCAAGAGATACCAGGAATAGGAATGTCAACAATACTTATCATGGGAGCCGACATCATTCCCTGAATAATATAACGAGCAAGGCCGGAGGCGAATGTCAGGTTACTGCTTTTTTCCAACATCTTTGATGAAGTTGAAAACATAGCAGTCGTAGGAATAAGAATAGCAATGCCAACAGCTAATGCTATTAATATTTCTGTTAACGAAACGCCTTTTTTACTCATTGTTAAATAGATACCAGTTTATTTCCTATTAGTTTTTGCAAATCTTTGATTACTTATTTTCATTTTCACCAAATGATTTAAGTATAAGCATCTTACCGGGATATTTTTCCTGCAATGTTGCTATCATATCCATAGCATCATTTTGCTTTCCTATGTATGCGAGGTAATTAGCTAGTTCCATAGCGGAACTCAACTCATTATGATTTTTATATTCTTCTTTATAATGCTTGATTGCACTTTTCGAATCATTTTCCAAAGCATAGTTTCTAGCCAGGTATAAGTTAAGATTCTGAATTTTTGGATCAGCAGTATAAACTTCTTTAAATAATTTCTTGGAAGCAAAATAGTTACCTTGAACTAACTCTGCATATCCCCAACGCATCTTGGCAATATAATGCTTTGGTTCTTTCGCACAAGCATCAGAGAAAAACTTAATAGCTTCACTAAAAACATTTCTGGCTAAATAAAGCTCACCCATACGATAATCAACATCTGCAGCAATATATTGTGGAGTTAATTTTGTATTTGTTATCGCATCAACCCAGAAGTCAGGAATCTTGCCTTCCTTTGGCGGCGCTTTTACGATTGTATCTGTAGGAGTTATGTCACCAGAAGCCATTACACAGATTAATATTATTAAAACAATAACTATTGCAACAATAGCAACCCATGGCTTTCTGAGGATGGAATCAGCATTGTCTTTATCAGAATCATTACCAGAAAACTTTTCCTTAAGATTATTGAATAAGTTTTTAAAAAATGAACCATCCTTCAAATCATCAGGATCGAAAGTTATTCTGGCATCGCCAGCCTTTTCCACAAGGCTATTAAACATTTGCTTGCTCTTATCGACAACATCCTTAAGCTTATTTCCCTTAGAATCCACTTTTGCAGGTTCACTTGCCGGTACTTCAGTTGCACTACTATTTACTACATTATTTTGTGATGCCGGTTGCTCCTGAACCTGTTTTTCAACCTGTGCAAGCTGCTGTTCCTGACGATTCGGTTGACTTTGTGGCTTTTCAAACTGCTTATTGGTTCTGGAAAGTATGCTGACTATCTTCGAACCTTGCTTTGGCTGAGAAGGCTGATTCGACTGAGTTGTTTGGTCAACCGGCTTTTCGGATGAATTCTGTTTAAAAATATCAGATTGCTTTTGTAAATCACTTCTGGGTTTTACACCGGTCAGCTTGAAAACACGATTTTCTGTATTATTTGGTTGAGCTTGCTGTTTATTAACAGGCTTTGTTACTTTTGCAACAGGTTTTTCTGTAACAATAGGCTCTGAAGACTTTATATCAGGTATTACTGGTTCCTTAACATTAGAAGAATTAAGAACGTTCAGAAATTCTTTATAAATATCTTTTCTATTGGTATTATAAGCTTCATCAAGATTTAAAACCAGAGAATCCATTTCATCAGCTAAAGCTAGAAAACTCAGGTTAATTAAATCTTCCTGTGACCATTCTCTAGAAGTAAGGAAAAATTCAAAAGCGTCATATTTAACCTTCAAACCAAGAGTAGCAGCAGTATAAGCAGCTATAGAACCTATATCACCTTGTTCATAAAGGAATGGCAAAAGATAGTTGTTCAGTTCAACACGGCTTACAGCAGAAAGCACATTTAACATTGCCTTATTAGGAATGTTTCGTAAAATCTTTCTGAACAGCATTGAGAAACAGCCGTTTTTTTGAGTGCTGTCATTATCACAAGAAAGTAAAAAGAGTAGGGCATACTTTGGGTCAAAATTCTGAGACAATTGCTTCATGTATGGAGCTAATTGAACAGAAACAGCATGTAATTCATTCCAGGTTTTGCGAGCCCTGAGTTCGCCAGCCTCGGAAAGGATTCTCTCACTAAGGAAAACAAATTGTTGAATTTTCTGTTGCATAACAATTTATTTTACATTCTTTTACGAAAGTTTACAATAAATTTAGTTGTTATTAGAAAAAGAGAAATTTGAAAGTTCTTGTTTTATTAGAGTTATAGCTTCTTCCTTAGAATTGACTTCACCAGCAAATTGCGCTTCTTCAAGGAAATCAAGAATCTGTTTTATTGCGGGTCCAGGTTTTAAATTGAAAAGTTCCATTAATTCCTTACCGTTAAGAAGTGGCTTAATCTTTGGCTTCTGCATCTGCTGATAAAATTCGTCCATTATTTGATAAATTCCTGCAGAGAAAATCGCCAAATCTTGTTCAGTAGTATCGCCACCTAATGCAGAAAAACGGTCGGCAAGGCAGAGCAGGCTGATTCCTAAGCCATCACGGCCACATTCTGAATAATATCTGAACAATCTTTTGTCATTTAACCCCTGTTGCAGCATAATACCAGGCCGCATATGATTTTTAACAAGATTTTGGAGATAATTCAGTTCCTTAGATGAAAGTCTGAATCGTTCGCAAATATCTTTCATCATTTTTGTTCCTTCAACCTCATGACGGTGGAAAGAGATTTTTCCTGTTAAGGGATCCACTTCTCGACAAGGAATTTTACCGATATCATGAAGCAAACAGCCAAATTTCATTAGCTGCAAATATCCACGGGAGCTGCTTATATATTCTGATAAATATGATGTAAAATCTGACCACCATGGATATGGCACCTGTAGGTCTAATAATATTTCAAGCTTTTCCAATGAAAGCATACTATGATCAAATACATCAAGATGATGCCATTCATTCTGTGAAACACCATGACAAGCAGCTAATTCTGGAAGTATTATTTCGAAAATTCTACAATCATCTAATAGGCGCATCCATTTACAAGAATCGGATACAGTGAATATTTTGAATAATTCATCCCGTATTCTTTCACCAGAAACTGAAGCAAGCAATGGCCCCTGTTTTTTTATCTTAAAAAGCAATGCATCAGATGGCATAGAATTAAACAAAGCTGCAAATCTAAATGCCCGCATTATTCTCAAAGGGTCATCATCAAAAAGCGTTTCGGAACAAGCTTCAATTCTATTTTCATCAAGAGCAGCAGCACCATTTAGAGGGTCATACAATTCAATCTTATCATCATCGAGAAATTCAAGACCAGTTCCAAATAATGGAGCTGCAATAGCATTTATTGTAAAATCCCTAGCTTTTAAATCACCATCTATGTTGCTTGCTCGAAACTCAGATAAATCAAAGGTATAGACTTTACCGTTATCTACAGTCTGAACAACTCTAACAATATGGCGTTCATCATCCAATACAACAAAACCGGAACCAGTTGCACGAGCATATTCTCTGGCTGCTTTAAATGGGTTGAAGCTCAAAGTTAAATCTAAATCATAGCAGGTATCTTTGCCTCTTAAAAGGTCTCTTATGGAGCCACCAACAAGCCACACCTGATGTCTTTCAGAATCAGGTTTAAGAAAATATATAATGTCTCTGAGTAACTTAGCTTCTAATTTTGGTAAATTTAATATCATCTCACAAAAGTAACCCCCTAAACAGTAATTAACCATATAGGGGGAATTCTTATAATTATCTATAGAATGGGAATTTATTGCAAAGCTGGACAACTTCAGACTTTATCTGAGCAAGCTTATCTTCATTTTCTGGTTCAGTAAGAGCTCTGTCTATAAATTCAGCAATCATATCCATTTCAGTTGTTCCCATGCCTCTGGTTGTTACAGCAGGAGTACCTAGCCTTAAACCAGAAGTCACAAATGGTTTTTCCGGGTCATTGGGTATAGAGTTCTTATTTGCAGTAATACCAGCTTTATCCAAAGCTTTTTCTGCAATTTTACCAGTAACCTTTTTATTTCTAACATCAACTAGCATAAGATGATTGTCAGTACCACCTGTTATCAGCCTGAAACCGCGGTTCATCAAACCCTTGGCCAATGCCTGAGCATTATTAAGTATATTTTGCTGATAATCTTTGAATGATGGGTCTAATGCTTCCTTAAAAGCAACTGCCTTAGCGGCTATAACATGCATTAAAGGACCACCTTGTAGTCCTGGGAAAATAGCTTTATCAAGAGCCTTAGCCCACTTTTCCTTACACATAATCATACCACCACGTGGACCACGCAATGTTTTATGTGTAGTTGTTGTTACAAAGTCAGCAAATGGAACTGGGGAAGGGTGTAAACCAGTGGCTACAAGACCTGCAATGTGCGCAATGTCAACCATCATCACAGCACCGACTTCATCACAGATTTCCCTGATGCGCTTGAAATCAATTACTCTTGGATAAGCTGAAGCGCCGGAAATAATCATTTTAGGTTTATTTTCAATAGCAAGTCTGCGAATTTCATCGTAATCAATAAGTTCTGTATCTTCCTTCAAACCGTAAGGAATAACATTATAGAGCAGACCACTGAAATTTACTGGTGAACCATGACTTAAGTGGCCGCCATTTGATAAATTCATTCCAAGATATGTGTCGCCTGGCTTCATTACTGTTTGATAAACAGCCATATTGGCCTGACTGCCAGAGTGGGGCTGAACATTTACATGTTCGCAGCCAAAAAGCTGCTTAGCTCTTTCCCTGGCCAATTCTTCGGCTTTATCAACTACTTCGCATCCGCCATAATAACGCTTGCCTGGATAACCTTCGGCATATTTATTTGTCATTACTGAGCCTAAGGCTTCTAATACTGCTTCTGACACGAAGTTTTCAGATGCAATCAGTTCTATCTGATTCATCTGTCTGTGCTTTTCTTCGTTAATTATACTTTTAATTTCTGGATCTATTTTTTCTAAGGTATACATAATACTTTTTATCTTTTATAGAATGGAGTTTCAATTACTGTTGCTGAGAAGTATTTCCCACGTATTTCGATATCAAACTTTGCACCTATTTCCTTAAACGATAGTGGAACCATAGCAAGGCCAATATTTTTCTTCAAGGTCGGTGATATACATGCTGAGGTTACAATTCCAACTCTTTTGCCTTCAAATACGACAGGATTGCCATGTCTAGGAACTGGACCCTTTGGCATTTCAAAACCAATCAAGGTCCTTTTAACGCCATGTTCTTTTAAATGCTTCAAAGTTTCATAGCCGATAAAACCGCTCTTTTTCAGGTTTACAGTCCAATTAAGGTTAGCTTCTATTGGATTTGTATTGTCATCTACATCAAGACCATAGGTTACAAGTCTACCTTCAAGTCTTAGGCTATCTAAGGCATACATACCAATAGGTTTTACGTCAACTTCTTTACCGGCTTCCAATAAAGCATTCCAGATTTTTTCAATATCTTTACCATCGCAGAATACATCAAAGCCGTCCTCACCAGTAAAGCTTGTACGGCTCATTACACATTCAATTCCATTTATGTTTCCTGTAGTAAACCAATAGTATTGAATCGAATCAAGTCTTTGTCTTGTAAGCTTCTGCAAGGCAGCTTCGGCATTTGGGCCCTGAATTGAAAGCATTCCGGTATGTTCAGACTGATCAGACAGGTTTACATCACCGTTGATGTTTTCTCTAATCCAGTTAATATCCTTTTCAATGTTCTTTCCGTTTACAAGAAGCATGAAAGTCTTAGGATCCCACCTGAAAACGAGAATGAGGTCAACAATTGTGCCGTCTGGTCTGCACATTGGAGTGTATGCTATCTGTCTGTCAGACAGCATTTCAATATCCTGAGTTACAAGATTCTGAATATTAGCCAGTGCATCATGACCTGTCAGCCACAATTCCCCCATATAACATAAATCAAAGACACCAACATTGTTACGAACCAGGTTATGTTCATCTGTAATTGATGTATACTGACCTGGTAGATACCAATCATCAAAGTCTACCATCATAGCATCGAGTGCTTCATGAGTTGCACGTAAAGGCGTTTCTTTCATCAATCTCTCCTTAGATATAAGGACTTTCTTTTTATTAGTTATTAAGGAAATAGTCCATAGCGGCTTTTACGCCAGCTCCGGTTTCTTTAATTGCGCCCTTTTCCTTTAGAACCATTTCAAATGTAGCAATAGTAGATATTATATCACGTTCTGCTATATTACCGATTGTAGCTACGCGAAGCAAACAATTTGCATACTGTTCCTGACCACCGGCAATTCTAATGCCATATTTTTCAACCATTTCTTTAATAACTTCTTTTGGATTGATTCCTTCTGGAACATAGAAGACGGTTAAAACATTTGAAAGTGCTTTTTCTTCTGTGAAAATCTTAAGATTCAAAGCCTTGAGAGCAGATCTAAGAGCACCAGCCATTCTGGCATAATGTTTCAGATATGCATCAAAGCCTATCTTGTCGATTCTTCTAAGAGCTACGAGCAAAGAATACTGAACATTAATAGCAGGTGTCCAAGGATAAGCTGGTACAGCACCGTCCTGATTCTTCTTATAGAACTTAAGGTCAAAATATACACCATGGACCTTAACAGTCTGGGCCTTTTCCCAAGCTCTATCTGAAAGGCCGACTATACCAACGCCTGGAGGGCAGAGGAAGCCTTTCTGAGAAGCAGTACAAATACAGTCAACCTTAAATTCTTCGTGATTATATGGCAGTGCCCCGATAGCGCTGACACCATCAACTACCAGCATGACATTCTTATCAGCAAGAAATTCACCGATTGCTTTAATATCATTAACTACGCCAGTAGAGGTTTCGTTAAAGGTTACTGTAACACCTGTAATTTCCGGATGTTCCTTAAGAGCCTGAGCAATCTGTTTTATTTCGATGCGCTTACCGTCTTCAGCTTTCAATACTACGGTATTAAGTCTGAAAGCCTGGCAAATCTGTGTAAATCTTACGCCGAAAACACCAGTAACGATATTAAGAATAGTTTCACCTTCGTTGAAAAGGTTAGCAATAGCGGTTTCCATTGCACCAGTTCCAGACGAAGTAGTCATGAACAAGTTACCTTTAACACCCATGAACTTCTTCAACAAATCTATACATTCAGTAAAAATAGGAGAAAAATCAGTAGTTCTATGATGAAGCAGTGGACTTGCACCGGCTATCATAGTTTCATGGTCTATCTGAACTGGACCTGGGGTCATTAATAAGGTTTCTGTAAATTTCATTTCAGTTACTCCTGATTCTTATGTTTTAAACGAGCATCTACAGTATTCTTTAACAGCATGGCAATGGTCATCGGACCAACACCACCTGGGACTGGTGTAATAAATGAAGCATGCTTTTCTGCTTCAGCAAAATCAACATCACCTACAAGACGATATCCCTTTTTAGCGGTTGGATCATCTACTGAATTTGTGCCAACATCTATTACGACGGCACCGTCTTTTATCCAATCACCTTGAACATACTTAGCTTTACCAATAGCAGCAACAACTATATCTGCACTCTTTACTAATTCTGGCAGATTCTGTGTTTTGGAATGGGCAATCGTAACCGTCGCATTTTCCTTCATGAGAAGTGCGCCCATTGGTTTTCCTACTATATTAGAGCGACCTATAACAACTGCTCTTTTTCCACTGATTGAAATGTTATAACGTTTAAGCATTTCAATCACACCCTTCGGAGTGCACGGAACAAAAGTTTCTAAGCCAATATAAAGCTTACCAACACTTACCGGGTGGAAACCATCAACATCTTTTTCTGGTTTTATCGATTCAAGTGCAGCATTCTCATCCAAATGCTTTGGAAGAGGAAGCTGTAAGAGAATGCCATCAATATTGCTGTCATCATTCAGTTTTTGAATTTCGCTAATAAGCAGTTCTTGAGAAATATTTTCATCTAAAGCAACTTCAACGGAATAAATACCCGTAGCTTCACAAGCCTTCTTCTTAGAAGAAACGTAAACATGAGAAGCCGGGTCATTACCAACTATAATTACGGCCAGCCCTGGAACGCGTTTCCCTTCGTTTTTAAGTCTAGCCACATCGGCTGCTACTTCAGATTTGATTTCCTCTGATAAGTGTTTACCGTCAATTAAAGTTGCCAAAATAATATCTCCAAAGAAATTTTCTGCAATTATAAACTCTTTTAAAATACCTTGCAATAACTTTATAAATACTTGCAACTATACCTGCAACTATAGCCTAATTTATCCCTAAAAAAATAACCCCCTTTGGGAGAGGCTGTCTGAAAACTAGAAATTTGTAAAAATCCCGATGTACAGTAGATTCCTAAAAACCTCCCTTTTTAAGGGAGGGTAGGGAGGGTTTCGATTTTAGAAGAAACTTGTTTTGAATGCATAAAATCGAGTATTCAGATAGTCTCTGGGAAAGGGGGCTATGGGGATTTATCCTAATCTACTTATAATAACTAAAGCCTGAAAGCTTTACTTACTATCTTTTCTTCTGCTGAGCAGGCTGTGGTTGAACAACCTGTGGGGTAACCTGAGGAGCCTGAATAGGTCTTACAGCAAATTCAGTAAGTAGTGTGGCCTGGTTTTCAGTTGTGAATACGTAAATAACTTCAAATACAGTATTATTAGGACCTTCTGCCAAGTAAACAATTCGATCAAACTGATTTACCTTCTGAAGAGTTGAAAATCTGGGATTTTTCAGGTTTCCAAAAGCCTTCTGCAATGATGACTTCAAATTATTGAAGTTATCGATATTCATGTCTTTTTTTAATGTGGAAGCCATCAAAGGTTCAAGATCTCTGAATACATAGCCACCAAAGAAACATTCGAAAATTGTGTAACAACTTTTTTGTTCCTTATTAAGCCTTAAAGCATCAGGACTCAGATTAAACAAGTCTTGACCGCAAAAAGCAATCTGGCATACAACAGTAATAAACAATAATATAATTATCCAAGTACTAGTTTTCTTCATAATTACCACCTACGAAGTGAGTTACTAATAATTATATTTAAAGCTTCTTTTCTGTCAATTGATTATTAGAATGAAGATACTAAGACTATAAAAATAACTAAAACATAATTCAGAAACAAAGTTTCTTTATTTAGAACTTATAACCTAAATTCTTTTTTTAATGTCAATGCCTTATCCTGCAATCTATGATATATCGGAAGCATATCTTTTTCTGAAACAAATTCATCAAGTTTATCAACATCAATCCAGGCAACCTTTGAATTTTCGTCTTCCTTTACTTTTAGAATTTCATTTTCATCGGCCATTAAAAGAAATGTAACATTCAGGTGTAAATGATTACCAATAGCAAAACCACGTTTATAATGTGGTGGAACAGGTATAATTTCAACATCATAAAAGTCAGGAGTAAGAACTCTTAAATTTCTGATACCTGTTTCTTCCATAGCTTCCTTGACAGCAACATGTTCGAGGTCAATATCACCGTCAGCGTGTCCGCCTGTCCAACTCCAGGATTTATAAATATTGTGATAACACATGAGAACCTTAGTCATGCTTTCATTAACAATCCATGACGAAGCTGTTACATGGGCTATAGAATTCGTTCTTTCTAGAGCGTCTTCATTTCTCTGCAGGAAATTTGCAAAGGATAATTTTTCTGCATCTTCAAAAGGGCTTTCAGTCTTGAATTCTAATAACTTTTTAATGAGTGTCTGCATACTCTATCTCCAGAATGTGTTATAAACGTTTACAATTACAATATTCGGCATTAAAGACCATTATATAAAGCAAAACCCTTGTAACAAATAGCTACAAGGGTTTTTTATGCTAATATTTCTTACTTGATAAGATTCTTTACATGTTCTTCAATGGTCTTTGAGTCTGGAGCTACCGGCTGTGGCATATTAACTACAGAAATAGCAGAATCAATATCCTTAAGACCATTACCAGTGATAACAACTACAACCTTTTCAGATTTCTTTATATCACCAGCCTTAGCGTGCTTCTTGAATCCTGCGAAAGCAGTAACACCAGCAGGTTCACCGAAAACGCCAGTTGAACGTGGAAGTTCAACAAGTGCAGTTCTGATTTCGTCATCAGTTACAGAAATACAATCGCCATTTGAATTCTTAAGAGCTCTCATGGCTTTGAGTCTGTTTCTTGGAATACCAACAGCGATAGAGTCAGCTATTGTATTACCATCCTGAGCAACAAATTTTCCAGTCTTCATTGCTACTTCAACTGGATTGCAGCCAGCAGCCTGAACACCGATAATTCTTGGGATTCTGTCGATGAGACCTAATTCCTTAAGATCATAGAAGCCCTTATAGATAGAAGAAGTGATACAACCATCACCTATAGAAACATAAACTCTGTCTGGAACCTGGAAGCCCATCTGTTCCCAGATTTCGTAAGAAACAGTTTTCTTACCTTCTACGCAGAATGGATTGTAAGCGCAGTTTCTGTTATAGAAACCGAACTTCTTGGTGATTTCGATTGAAAGGTCGAAAGCTCTATCATAGCTGTCATCTACGAGAACAACCTTTGAACCGTAAACTGCAAGCTGTGCAACCTTAGCCTTTGGAGCTCTTTTGGGAACGAAAATTACAGTCTTGATACCTGCAGCAGCAGCAAAACCAGAAAGTGAACTTGCAGCATTACCAGTTGAAGCAGCACATATGGTCTTTGCACCGGCTTCTTTAGCCTTTACAACAGCAATTGCACTGGCTCTGTCTTTAAGAGAAGCAGTTGGATTGCGGCCGTCGTCTTTAATATAAACGTTATCAAGATTAAATTCTTTTTCTACTTTTTCAGCTTTATAAAGTGGAGTCCAGCCAACCTGGAGAGAAGCTCTCATTGAAGCATCTTTTACTGGCAGAAGCTTTGCATAGCGCCACAGAGAATAATCCTTTGAAGCTGCGATTTCTTCTTTTGTAATCTTTACAGAACTATAATCATAAACTACATCAAGAATACCTTCAGTTCCACAATCATCGCATACATAGCGATCTGGTGCATCCGGATATTCTTTACCGCACTTCATACATTTCAAACAGGTAACTTTCATTCTTCAATCTCCTCAATAATTTTGGTTTTTCTAGTATATGCTAGTTTTACCCATTTAGCAACTGATAACAACAAAAAGGAATAATTCAAGACATTAACAATACTCTCAATCTAATTAACAATGCCAACGACACCAAACGACGCCAACCAAGCCAACAATGCCAACAACGCCAACGACACCAACAACGCCAACCAAGCCAACCAAGCCAAATGACGCCAACCAAGCCAAATGACGCCAACCAAGCCAAACGACGCCAACCAAGCCAAACGACGCCAACCAAGCCAACAATGCCAACAACGCCAACAACGCCAACAATGCCAACAATGCCAACGGCCAAACTCAGAATACATTTCTTATCATTCATAACCGCAAACTCATGCAAATCCCCTTATTTTGATTAAATGCCAACGGCCAAACTCAGAATGTTACTGTTCACAGGTAAACTTGACACTTTCTGAATCGGTCTACACGTAACGAAATAATTCAATTTTATAATCAATAAAAAAACTCAAAAAGTCTCATAAATAAAAGATTTTTTTGAGTTTTTTTGTTGACTTTGAAATG
>JAZRWI010000038.1:0-51331 GCA_045599645.1 Candidatus Avigastranaerophilus sp. | reverse complement strand
GGGATCATCTTCGCTCTTTCGAGTTCTAATGACCCGCTTGGCGTCATATTCAAAGTCATTTTGATCTTATTCTCAAATAGCTTGGTCGCTTTCGCGGCCCCTCCACCGGAGTGGATTATTTTTTTGCCTTCGCTTGAAGGCGAGAAGTATCATACCTCTATAAAAAATAAATGTCAACAACTTTTTTAAATATTTTTAGCATATTTTTTAGCAGTTTGGTGCAATGCTATATGCTGCATGATTCTATAGAATTCATAATTCATAATGCATAATTCATAATTGTTTGTTTGATTGATTGGGTTTGTTGCTGCTTCGACCAACCTTGTGTCAATGCCTGAATTGAGAATTGAGAATGGAGAATTATTTGTTTGTTGATTGGATTTGCTGCTGCTTCGACCAACCTTGTGCCAATGCCTGAATTGAGAATTGAAAATTGAGGATTGAGAATTATTTGCTGAACAAATAATTCATATTCGGTGAAGACGAATCATTCATCGGTCGAAGGCCGAATTCATAGCAGAAGGCTCATTCATTTTTATTTTTACGCGATGCTCACTTGAAGGTAAGCAAGAATATTGTTGCAGCGAGAACTATTATAGATACAAAATCATAACCAGTAAATTTGTATGCTTTATATTTTCCTCTTGGTCTGCCTGGAACATATCCCCTAACCTCCATGGCATCAGCTAACTCATTAGAACGCATTATAGCCTGATTCAAAACAGGAATTAAAAGTGGCATAAAATTTATGGCTGAAATAATAGCATTCGATTTAAGCTTAGCACCCCTTGCAATCTGAGCCATTTTTATTCTTTCTATTTCACCCATAAAAACAGGCAAAAATCGAATAGCAATAACCATCATCAGAGCCATTTCATTTGATGAAAACCCGAATAAATTAAAGGGCTTAAAACATATTTCCCAAAAATACAATAACTCATTCTGTGGTGAAATTCTTGTATAAAGATTAGCGGTAAGAAATACACCCATCAATCTGAAAATTGCACTAAGACTACCCCAAATATCAAATGATTTACCTATGAAGCCTTGGAACAAACCTACAGCAAGTAACAACAACCATATTTTTCGAACCGATGCAATTAATCCTACAGCATCTTCCTTTAAATAAAAGCATAGTAAGATAATAAAGACATTTAAATTGAAAGCTACAAGCCAGGTTTTACAGAAAAATGAAAATAACAAAATATAAGCAATGCATAGTATTCCTTTTACAATAGGATTCAGTTTATGTAAGCTTGAATTATTTATTACCTGATTCATTTTTTGCCTGTTCTAAAAAATCAAATACTTCATGAGCATTTACCATTGGTAAATAAAACTGTTCTGCATAAGGAGCTACAGAATTTCTATACCAATCTGGCAATGGATAAAAATCAGATTTCATTACTGCATTAGTTAAAAATTCATTTGCGCTCAGCTGAGCAGCCTGTTCATTTCCAATATATAAAATCTGGCTATCTTCTTTTAATAACAACTCAGGCTCATGAGTTACAACAATTACCACATGATTTTTTACCAAAGAATTTATGACTTCAGAAAGGTCCTCCTGTCCTTCTCTATCAAGACCCGCTAATGGTTCATCCAGAAGAATTATACTTGGCTTTAGAATAGTGCAAGCAGCTAGTGCTACTCGACGTTTTTCACCGCCAGATAAATGAAATGGGTATTTTTTTGAATAAACTTCTGGGTCTAATCCCCATTTTTTCATCCATTCATTAACATTTGATTCAATATTAATTTTTTTATCAGCAGTTGATCTGATTGCATAGGCAATTTCATCAAATACCGTATCATTAAAAAAAAGTGATTCAGGGTTCTGAAAAGCAAAAGCAACTTTTCCTTGGGGATCAAAATATTCTTCATCAATTGAAATAGCCCCTGTGAAATCCTTATGAAAACCTGCTATTAGTTTTAATAAGGTCGTTTTACCACAACCAGAACGACCAACTATCATGTTTAAATGACCAATTCCGAAATTTGCTGCTATCGGCCCTAATAGTCTATGTTCACCAAAATTAATAATAAGATTACCAAGAAGCAGGTTCATATAGATTTATCCCTGAATTTGTTTTGCTTTTTTTAGCTTACTTAATTTCCAGCTTTCAGGTAAAGCAATATGTTTTGGATATGTTTCAAGATTTCTGAATTTAATGGAAGTATCAGAAAATGCAATTTTCCCGTCTTCAAGGACAACAATGTTCTGAAATTTTTCAATATCATCGGGTAGTTGTGAAATGATTATTATTCCAACATTACTTTCTTTACATATATATCTAATAATATTCCAGAATTCTTGTCGTGCCCATGGATCTAAATGCGAAGTTGGTTCGTCAAATATTATCCAGCTAGGTTCTAATGCAAGTACAGATGCAATACAAAGCATCTGCTTCTGACCGCCTGAAAGCATGGAAACAGGCATATCTAGCATATCCTGAAACCCAAATATGGAAGCTGACTTAGTTACTATCTGCTGAATATTATCTGTTGGAAGATTCAGATTTTCTAATCCAAAGGCAATATCATCACCAATAGTTGTTCCAACAATCTGATTATCCGGGTTTTGAAATATCATTCCAGGAAAATAGTAAGGAGAGCCTTCTGGATTTTCGTCCTGAAATGTTATTTCACCTTCTGTTGGACTTAGAAGCCCTACAATTAATCTTGCTATTGTAGATTTTCCACATCCGTTTGAACCGATTAAACCATTAATAGTGCCCTTGTTTAACGAAAAAGAAACCTCTTTCAGAGAGAAAGAGGTTTCTAATTTAGCACTATAACGGAAAGAAACTCTGTTGAAGAGAATCATCCGAAGCTCGAATTACTTTGTGAATTCGATAATAGCCATTTCAGCATTATCGCCACGTCTGTTACCAAGTTTGTAAATTCTAGTGTAACCACCGTTTACATCCTTGAAACGAGGAGCAATACGATTAATAAGCTTAGTCAAAGTGCCTTCAACTCTAAGAATTCTTACAGCGCCGTTCTTAGCACCGCGTTCGATTTCTTTGGTTGATTTTTTGCCGTTTTCTACTACATTAACGGTTCTCTTAGCCTTAGCTGGGATATAGTCAAGGATGAAGGCTGGCTTTTCAGCAGTCTGATCTTTAATATACTTTTCAGCGGCTTCACGATTTTCTTTGCTGAGATTAGAAATATATTTCTTTATTTCATCACGGCCCTGAATTTCGTGATCAGCTGCAGCGTGGAAATAGCTGCTGAGTTCTGTGCGCTTAATAGCCTTCATACCAGCGAGCTTTTCTTCGTTGTCGGCAGTAAGAACATTGTAGTTCTTAGCAAGAGTTATTGCTTTTTCAATTACACGGCGAAGATCTTTTGCCTTAGCCAATGTAGTTTCGATTTTTTCATATTTAACAAGTGAGGTGCAAAGAGATCTCAACAAAGCTGTTCTCTGGTGAGATTCGCGACCGAACTTGCGAAGTTTAATCTGATGTCTCATTCGTCATTTCCTCCGTCTATTGAACCATCATCGTCAGGAAGCTGCATGTTGAACTGAGCAAGCTTTTCTCTGACTTCTTTGAGAGACTTCTTACCGAAATTCTTGATTTCGAGAAGTTCAGAAACTTTTTTGTTAACAAGTTCACCAAGAGTCTGGATGCCAGCTCTCTTGAGGCAGTTTCTAGAACGGACTGAAAATTCAAGATCCTTAATAAGGATTTCGGTATTACCCTTCTGAGTTGGTTCCTGCTTCTGGGTAGAAACCATAACGATTTCTTCACCATGAACTGGCAGACCTTCATTGTCTTCGATAATTTCATCTTTGAGAGATTCGAACAAATCGATCTGTGATCTCAGGAACTTAGCTGCCATTTCAACAGCTTCAGCAGGTTGCATACTGCCGTTAGTCCAAACCTGAAGAGTTAATTTATCGTAATTGATGTTCTGACCAACGCGGGCTTCAGAAACTTCATACATAACTCTGGTTACTGGAGAGAACTGAGAGTCTACAAGAATGGTTCCAATAGAATCATTGGCAGATTCATTATCATCAGCAAGAACATAACCACGACCACGTTTGAAAGTAATATCCATGCCAAGAGTTACATCGCCGGTAATTTCGCAGATTGGAGCATCTTCATCAATTACCATGATGTCTGGATTAGCAGGAAGGTCAGCTGCAGTTACTTTAGCAGGACCCTTTACTTCAAGACGAAGGGTTACTGGTTCTGATTCAAGTTCTGAATCTACATGAACAACAAGCTTCTTAAGATTTAAAATTATAGCAGTTACATCTTCAACAATACCAGGAATGCTGGAGAATTCGTGTAAAACGCCGTCAATCTTAACTGAAGAAACAGCTGTGCCGGGGAGAGAAGAAAGGAGAACACGTCTAAATGCTGTACCTAAAGTCTGACCATAACCTCTTTCGAGTGGTTCTACTTCAATGATACCATGATTTTCGTTTTCGCCCTGTCTATACCTTAATTTAGGTTGATTAATTTCAATCACGCTTACTAGCCTCCTAAAGATTAGCGAGAGTAGTATTCTACAATCAGATGTTCCTGGATCTTTGGATCAAGCTGAGAACGTTCTGGCAGAGTTACAAATTTACCCTTGAGATTTTCTTTATCTACTTCCAACCATGGGCTGGCTTCGCGGCTTGAGTTGATTTCCAGAGCGTCTTTGATCTGGCCTTTTACTTTGCTATTTTCGCGAATTGCTACAACATCACCAGCTCTGAGCTGATAGCTTGGAATGTTGCACTTCTTGCCATTTACTTCGAAATGACCCTGAGTAACCCACATGCGAACCTGTGATCTAGAAAGACCAAAACCCATGCGGAAAGCTACATTGTCGAGACGGGTTTCAAGCTGGCGAAGTAAGTTAACACCAGTGTTACCTGCCTGACGAGTTGCTGCTTCATAGTAACCACGGAACTGAGATTCGAGAATACCATAGGTTCTGCGAACTTTCTGTTTTGCACGAAGCTGAACTTCGTATCCTGTTGGTTTCTTTCTAGCAGCTTCAGCACCGTGCTGGCCTGGAACCATTGAGCGGCGCTTAAAAGCACATTTTTCTGTGAAACAACGAGCACCTTTAAGGAAAAGTTGGTCACCTTCACGGCGACATAATCTACAAACTGAACCAGTATATCTAGCCATAATAAAAAGCCTCCTCAGACGCGGCGGCGCTTTGGAGCGCGACAACCATTGTGTGGAATACCGGAAACGTCTTTAATTGCAGTTACCTGAATACCAGTAGTCTGCAGAGCACGAATTGCTGATTCGCGGCTCATACCAGGTCCGGCTACGAAAACTTCGATTTCCTTCATGCCATATTCAAGGGCACGTTTTGCAGCGATTTCTGCAGAAACCTGAGCGGCGTATGGGGTAGATTTTCTGGAACCTCTAAAACTATTTGATCCAGAGGAAGACCAGCTGAGAACGTTACCCATCATATCAGTGATGGTAACGATAACGTTATTAAAAGTTGATTGAATATGTGCCTGACCCTTAGCAACGATTTTCTTTTCGCGCTTTTTGGTATGCACTTTGGACTTAGCTCCTGATTTTGCCATTTTTTACTCCTAAATCAGTTTACATCCTCAAAAAGAATTAAGCATTCTTCTTGATTGCTTTTCTCGGACCTTTTCTGGTGCGAGCATTAGTTTTGGTTCTTTGACCACGAACTGGGAGACCCTTGCGATGTCTGAGACCACGGTAGCAACCGATTTCCATCAATCTCTTGATGTTCATTGATACTTCACGTCTAAGATCGCCTTCTACACGATATTCTGCTTCAAGAACTTTCTTGATGAGAGTAATTTCGTCTTCAGTAAGGTCTTTTACACGGGTGTCTGGATTGATGTTGGTCTTTCTGAGGATATCACCTGCAGTAGTCCAACCAATACCATAAATGTAGGGAAGAGCTGCTTCAACGCGCTTATTGCGTGGCAGATCAACACCAGCTATACGAGCCATAATTCTTCCTCCTGGTAATTAGCCCTGTCGCTGTTTGTGTCTTGGATTTTCACAAATGACACGAACGATTCCGCGACGTTTAATAATTTTACACTTTTCACAAATTTTCTTCACAGATGCCCTAACTCGCATTGTATTACCTCCTGCGTCAGTTTTCTATCGTTTCGTCAGGACTTACTTAAAACGATAGACGATTCGCCCACGGGTCAAGTCATAGGGTGTTAATTCTACAGTGACCTTATCGCCTGGGAGGATACGAATGTAATGCATTCTCATCTTTCCAGAGATGTGGGCGAGTACCATAATACCATTTTCAAGTTCTACCTTAAAACTGGCATTAGGAAGTGCTTCAGAAACAGTACCATTCATCTGAAGTGTATCGCCTTTGCTCATGTTAAATTAGAACCCTTTCTTTTAACCCGCCTGGCAGGTTGTGTGAGTATTGTGTACCGACTTAAAACTATGCATTTAAAGTTAAACTTCAACGAATAATATCAGTCTTTACAACAAATTTTATTGAAAACGACACCTGATTTAACTCAGATGCCGTTAATCAACACGTTAGTTAAATCACTTAAGATTTAAGTTCGTCGATTATAGCACATATTTCTGAAAAAATCACGTCAATTTTATTTTTTCCATTAATTTTATGTAATTTTTTCTTACTGCCATAGAAATCGACTAGTGGAGCGGTTTGTTCGTGATAAGTTTTTAAACGATTCTTAATAACTTCTTCTGAATCATCACGTCTTTGATATAATTCGCCACCGCAATGATCACATTTTCCTTCAACAGCAGGTTTTTTATACTGCAGATGATAAGAATCACCACAGCCTTTGCAAATGCGTCTGTCTGCTAATCTGCTTGTAAGCTCTGAATCTTCGACTTCCAAGGCTATAACACCTGAAAGTTCATTATTCATTTCTGCAAGAGCAGCATCCAATGCAGTTGCCTGACCTACAGTTCTTGGGAAACCATCTAAGAGATAACCATTTTTACAATCATCTTTTTTAAGACGGTTAAGAACAATACTAAGAGTCAACTCATCAGGAACCAATCCGCCTGATTCGATAAAGGATTTTACTCTTTCCCCCAAAGAAGAACCTGATGAGATTTCATTTCTCATCAGGTCACCGGTTGATATCTGAGGGATAGAATACTTATCCATTATCATCCTGGCCTGAGTTCCTTTACCAGCACCCGGAGGTCCTAGGAATATAAGATTAAGTATTCGTTTTTGTGTCATCTCATCTTAAACCTTTGTTTTTCTTCATAAAACCTTCATAATTTCTAGTTACAAGATGTGATTCTAACTGTCTCATGGTATCCATTGCAACACCAACAACAATGAGGAGTGCAGTGCCACCAAAATAGAAGTTAACATTCATGAACTTAATAAGAAGATTTGGAATTACAGAGACGATTGAGAGGAATATACCACCTGCAAGCGTAACTCTTGATGTTGTCTTTTCAAGGAAATCCACGGTCTTCTGACCAGCACGGATACCAGGTATAAATCCACCATATTTCTTCATATTGTCAGCAAGTTCCTGAATATTGAAGGTAATTGCTGTATAGAAGTAAGTGAAGAATATAATAAGAGCAACATAGATAATCAAATAGGGTGCACTGTTGTAGTTGAACATATTCAATACAAACTGGACAAAACCATTTGATAAGTAATCCTGCATACAATCAAGACCCTGTAGCCAGTTACAGATCATAGCTGGGAACATGAGAATTGAACTTGCAAAGATAACTGGAATAACGCCTGCCTGGTTGACACGCAGCGGGATATAGGTGTTCTGACCACCATATACGCGTCTGCCAACAACACGCTTTGCATACTGAACAGGAATTTTGCGAACACCATCCTGAACATATACGATCAGCATTATAGTTGCAACGACGAAAGCAAGTAAGAAGATAGTCTTAATAACATCACTTGCTTCACCATTGAAAACAGCCCACTGGTGAACAATTGCTTCTGGTAAGCCAGCTAAGATACCAGCTGTAATGAGTATTGAAATACCATTACCAATACCGCGTGAAGTCATCTGTTCACCGAGCCACATAATAAATGCTGTTCCAGCGGTTAGTGTGATTACAGCCATACACTTGAAAGCAAAACCTTCGTGTAATACTACACCCATTCTTTCAAGCATAAAGCTGATACCCAATGCTTGCAGAGCGCCTATCAGAACTGTCCCGTATCTAGTATACTGGTTAATAGTCTTACGCCCTTCTTCCCCTTCTTCCTTAGCAAGATGTTCGAAGTAAGGAATTACATAAACGAGCAACTGCATAATAATTGAAGAGTTGATGTATGGAGCAATACCTAGAGCGAATATTGAGAAACGTCTAAGAGCACCACCTGAAAACATATTCAGTAAAGACAACAATTCAGAATTTTCAGGAAGCTTGGAAAGTAGCAATGCACCATTGATACCAGGAGTTGGAATATGAGTCCCAATTCTGAAAACAAGGATCATGCCGAGGGTGAAGAGAATTCTGTTCCTGAGTTCAGGAACTTTCATTGAGTTCGATAGGCTCTGAAACAATTAAATCACCTCAATAGCTTTTCCGCCAGCCTTTTCAATCATTTCCTTAGCAGCTGCTGAGAAATGATGAGCATGGACAGTGAGGGGTTTAGTTATTTCGCCACGAGCAAGAACCTTTACAGGAAGCTTGAAATTCTTTACAACGCCAGCTTCAACCATTTTTTCGTAGGTTACTTCATCATTAGCATTGAAAGCTTTTTCGAGAGCAGTCAGATTAACAACTGCGAATTCAATGCGGTGAGGATTGAAGAAACCACGTTTTGGAAGAATACGAACGAGACGCATCTGGCCGCCTTCGAAACCAGCATATGGGTGTCTCTTAGAACCACGACCAAGCTGACCATCATGGCCTCTTGTTGCCTGGTTACCCATACCAGAACCTTTACCGCGACCTACTCTTCTCTTATCAGTAGTTGAGCCTGTAGCTTTTTTGAGATTACCAAGATTCAACATTTTAGATCTCCTTACTTAACTTCGATCCAGCGCTGCATCTTGCTAACCATACCAAGAATCTGAGGAGTTGCTTCGTGTTCAACTTCCTGGAGCATCTTCTTGAGTCCAAGAGCGTGGAGAGTCTTAACCTGGCGTTCATTAGCGCCGATCATGCTTTTAACTAACTTAATAGTGATTTTCTTTTCAGCCATTGCAGTTTCTCCTTAGCCTTTGATTACCTGGCTTGGAGTGATTCCGCGCTGCTTAGCAACTGAATCAACACCGCGCATATCATGAAGAGCATTCATAGTAGCCTTGGCCAGATTTACCGGGTTCTTAGAACCGATTCTCTTAGAGAGAACATCCTTAACACCAAGAGCTTCAAAAATAGCACGAACTGCACCACCAGCGATAACGCCAGTCCCAGGTGCTGCAGGTTTAATAATAACCTGAGAAGAACCGAACTTACCAATGTATGGATGAGCAACGGTATCCTTGTTCAGAGGAACCTGAACCATAACCTTCTTAGCTCTTTCGAAGCCTTTTCTTACTGCATCTGGAACAGCCTTAGCTTTACCAATAGCAATACCGACTTTACCCTTCTGATCGCCTACGCAAACCAGAACTGAGAAGCCAAAGTGTCTACCACCTTTAACGGTTTTGCTGACACGGTTTACAGATATAATCTTTTCAGTGTATTCGTTTTCGACGGGCATTTCGCGGCGGCGATTTTCACGGCGAGAACGAGGATTCTGAGTCTTTTCTTGTTCAGTCATCTGTTTTCTCCATTAGAATTTTAAGCCGGCTTCTCTGGCACCTTCAGCCAGTTCTTTGATGCGGCCGTGATACTTATAGCCACCCTTATCGAATACTACAGTAGTGATGCCTTTATCGAGAGCTTTCTTAGCGATTCTCTGACCGATAGACTTAGCGCCAAGCTTGTTGCCGCCATTTACATCACTGCGAACTTCTTTTTCGAGTGAGCTTGCAGTTACTAAAGTTTTGCCTTCTTCGTCATCAATTACTTGAGCATAAATATGCTTAAGGCTGCGGAATACAGCAAGACGAGGACGCTGAGCATTGCCAGACAGATAGAATCTGCTGCGTGCATGACGCTTCTGGCGCATTTCTTTTTTAGCGATTTTCATGTAATTATCCTCCTAATATGCCTTAAGCAGCAAGCTTCTTGCCGACTTTAATGCGGACATTTTCACCAAGATAGCGAATACCAGCGCCGTCTTTGTAATGTCTTGGAGCGCGGATCTTTCTAATTTCAGCTGCTGTCTGACCAACAACTTCTTTATCAACGCCGCTAACATGAACTTTGTTGCCGTCAACCTTCAGAGTGATTCCTTCTGGAGCCTGATATTCTACTGGATGAGAATAACCGATATTGAAGAGAACCTTGCTTGGAGACTGATTCTGAGCTTTGTAACCAACACCGATGATTTCGAGGCTTTTCTGGAAACCAGTGTGAACACCGATAACCATATTATTGATGAGGGCTCTTACGAGACCAAACTTAGCTTCTACGTCACTGCACTTAGCATCAGCGATAGAGCAAGTTACCTTGCCTTCGTTCTGAGCCATAGCGATTTCTGCTGGCATAACCTTTGAAATAGAACCCTTTGGGCCCTTCAAAGAAATAGTATTACCGTCGATTTTGCATTCAACGCCCTGTGGAATTACAACAGGTTTTTTACCTACTCTAGACATTTCTTAACCTCCGATTACCAAACGCGGCAGATAACTTCGCCACCAACATTAGCGGTGCGAGCTTCTTTATCTGTCATAACACCTTTGGAAGTGGTGAGGATAGAAATACCTAAACCACCAAGAACCTTATCGATGTTTTCTTTACCAGAGTAGATTCTTCTACCAGGCTTAGAAACTCTTTCAATACCCTTAAGGATAGCGCAGTTCTTTTCACCATACTTCAGGAAAATCTTCAGATTGAACTTATTCTGAAATTTGTAATAACGGAAATCTCTAATGTAACCTTCTTTTTTCAAAATCTTAGCGATTTCGATTTTCATTTTGGAAGAAGGCATTTCAACGCTTTCATGCTTTACGATGTTGGCGTTGCGGATACGAGTTAGCATATCGCCAATTGGGTCTGTCATACTCATAGCATTTGTCTCCTTACCAACTTGATTTAGTTACGCCAGGAATCTTGCCCATAGAAGCAAGTTCTCTGAAGCAGATACGACACATCTGGAAATCTCTCATATAACCACGAGGACGACCACAGATATGGCAACGATTATAAGCGCGGGTAGAAAACTTTGGAGCTTTCATCCACTTTTCGATTAGTGCTTTCTTAGCCATAATAACTCCTTAGTTCTGAGCCTTCTTTGAAGATTTGCGGAAAGGCATACCCAGATTTTCGAGAAGTTCATAAGCTTCGCCGTCATTCTGAGCGGTAGTAACGATAGTAATATTCATACCCTGAACCTTCTGAACCTGGTCAAATACGATTTCGGGGAATACTAACTGTTCCTGCAAACCGAGAGAGTAGTTACCACGGCCATCAAATGCCTTCTGAGAGAGACCACGGAAGTCTCTGATACGAGGAACTACGATTGTAAAGAGCTTGTCGAGGAAATAGAAGCATCTGTCACCACGAAGGGTTACGCGGCATCCTATCGGAACGCCAGCTCTAAGTTTGAAGTTAGAGATTGACTTCTTTGCCTTAGTAGTTACAGGTTTCTGACCTGCGATAGTAGTTAAATCTTTTGTAGCGGCTTCGAGAAGCTTAGCATTCTGAGTGGCTTCGCCAACGCCCATATTGATTACAACCTTTGTAATCTTTGGTACTCTCATTGGGTTACCATACTTTGGGAGAAGCTTTGGAGCAACTTCCTTCAGATACTTTTCCTTCAGCCTTGGGAGAGACTTTGGCCCATTGTTTACGGGGGCTGCCTTTTCTGTCTTTGCCATGCCGAAACTCCTTTAAAATATATTTCTTTCCTGAACTCAAGTCAGGTATAAATTTTTCGCGTAAATGTACCGACGCGAAGTGCGGTTATTATACACACCTGTTTTATAAAATGCAAGCATAAAATTTATTTTTTTAAAAAAATATGTACATAATAGTTAAACAATTCTATATTGTTTACGATACGAAAAAATGATAAAATGTTTCTCTTGACAGAGAGACTACTTTAAATACATTTCAGTATTAAAGTCCAAAATAGTCATTTCATTTATAGGCGGTAATTATGAGAAAACTAAACAAGATGTTGATGGTAGCTCTTATTGCATCAGCAATAAGTGGCCATGCTTACGCAGCTGAAGCTAAGCTGTATGATGATGTCCCGTTGAATCACTGGGCATACGCAGCTGTAGCCGACTTAACTGAAAAAGGTCTTTTGGTAGGCATGCCAAACGGTACCTTCAAGGGTAATAAACCCATGACCAGATACTCATTTGCAGTAGTAGTCAGCAGAATGCTCGATCGTTACAACGAACTTTTAAAGAACAATAACGATATAAGTAATAAAGATGTAAAAGCTCTTGAAGATCTTGTTACGGAATTCGTAAATGAAATTGAATCTCTCTCTGAAGAAGTCAAAGAACTTAAATCAGATGTTAAGTCTGTAAAAGCAGATGTATCTGATGTTAAGGATAATGTATCAGAACTCAACACTAAGACTACAGCTCTCGAAAAGAAAGTTAATCGTATTGGTAATGTAAAGGTTTCCGGCGATGTTCTCGCTCAGAATATATCTTATGATAAAACCAATAAGAATATGGATGACTTCCAGAACGTCCAGGTAAGAATTGGTTTCAATGCCCAGCCAACAGATAAGGTTGAAGCAGATTTCCGTTATGTGGCATATGACAAAGATATGAATTCAGGAACAGATAGAAGAGCTGATGCTGTTACTGATAAATATGGTCGCCATAATTATAATGGTATGGCAAGAAGCAACTTTGGCAGAGCTGAAGGCAAAAACGAAGTTGAAATAGCCAAGGTTAAAGTAAAAGACGTATTCAAAGACGGCGACCACATTCAGGTTGGTCGCGATTTCATGACCCATGGTCATGCATTAGTAATCAATGATTACGCAGATGCGGTTCAATACAGCACAAAAGCCGGTGATGTAACAATTACAGGCAACGCTATATTTGAAGATTATGACAATAATCTGAATCCACACAAAAAAGGTAAGCAGATTTGGAATGCTAATGCTGATGTAAATGTAAAAGGCCATAATATTTACGCCGGTGTTTATGTTGACGAAAATAAAGATTTTTTCAAAGTAGATGAAGAAACAGGCGAAGTCGTTCCAATAGATTTACCAAATGGGAAGCAGACTCCTTATATGTATGAAGATTCTTCAAGAGTAATCACAGAACTCGGTTCCAGCGGTAACCTGAGCAGTGATGGCAAAGTTCGTTATGATGTAGCAATGGTTGCAAGCACCAATGAAAGAAAGAACATGGAAAATGGTGGTCGCAAGGATAAAGCTACAGGCTTCATGGAACATGTTGGCGTTGCTTGGGATGCTAATCCAAACCTCACAGTAAAAACATCATATACTACTGCTGACGAAAAATTCGACGGTATTATTTCACTTGATAAAACCCAGGGTTCTGTTGATGGTCAGCAGACTCCATTTGATGATATCGCAAGATTCCAGAATCTCCTTGGCGGTATGATGGGCGATAAGTTCTACAATACCTCCGACTTCAAGTTCCAGTTGGAATATGCTTTTGCTAATAAGCAGTCACTCAGATTTGCTTATGATATCGTAAAAGAAAACAAGTCTCAGGTAAAAACCGGTTTCACAGGAGTTCAGGGCCAAGACAACTGGAATATGACTAATCAGGGTGGCGGTAAAGATGAAGGCATGAATAAACTTGATGCCAAGATTGCAACTCTTGAATATAAATACCAGTTTGATCCAAGCAGCAGAATTTCCGTTGGTTTTACAAATGCTGATTTGGGTGATTGCAGAAATGCTGCAAATGAAAAAATCAAGGACGAACGTTTGTTCTGGGCTGAATTGTATAATAAATTCTAATAAAAATTATGCGCTCAAATAAAACTATAAAGAAACTTATGTACCATGCAGCAATAGCTAGTCTATTGCTGTGTAACCCACTATATTCACAGAGTATGCCCGCAGAAGAAAGCGGTCTTGATGAAAATGGTATGGCTATGACTATTATGAAAAATACTCTGGCCAATAATCCAAATTCTAAGATTGCTAAAATCACCTGCGCAAAGGTATTACTCAAAAACGGTCACAGAAGAGAAGCTGAAGAACTTTTATTACAGGTTCTGGAAATGGATCCGCTAAATAAAAGTGCTAATAAGATTCTCAAGGAATTGAATAATGGCAATATGCCAGAATTTCCACAGGCTTCGGAAGCACCTGTTGATAACCAATATGTAGAACAAGAACAACCTCAGTATGTTGAAGTTCCAGTATCTCCATCAACAGATTTAACTGAAGCAACAGAAGTTCCTGCTGTAACAGAACCTATTGCTAATACTGTTGTTGAACAACTGCCACAAGCTCCGGAAGTTCCGCCTGAAGCACCAGTAATTGACGAATCTCCGGCCATAGCAGCCATAGAAGCTCCAGCTCCAGTATCAACTCCAGCACCAACTTCTGCTTTAACTTTGCCTTCAAAGGATGAAATTCTTAGAAGAGCAAAAGAAAAAGCAATTCAAAAGTTTGCTGAAGCAAAGGCTGAAAAAGAAGGAATTCCTGTAGAACAGGCAGCCTCTGAACTAACTGCAGCAGAAGAAGCTAAGACAGCTACAAAACCGGAAATAGTCGATTTAATCGAACCAATTACACTCGAAGAAGCACCGGTTATTGCCGGTGATGGTTCATTATATTCCGGCGAAGAAAAAAAAAATTCGGTAAATAATTCTGTAACACCTGAAGCTAGTCCTTCACCAGCAATAAATTCAGTAAGCACTGAAGAAAAAATGGTATTCACACCATATATTGCCGGTCAGACAAAGAAAGAGGTTCCAGATAAGACCACAGTAGCAGAATCAGTTGCACTTCCAAAACCAGTAGCAATAGAAACCGGGAAGCAATTAAGTAATACTGCTGTTAAAAACTTTTTAAAAGCAACCACTCAATCCTTCTCGGTTAATCTCGATGAAGCTTTATGTAAGGTAGAAAGAAATGAACTTGCAGAAGCAGATAGCTTCCTTAATAAAGCAGCTATTCTTGCAGTAGCAAGTAAAGATACAAAGAAGATTTATGATGTTCAGCTAAGCAGAGCTGTAATCTATATTTATCAATGTAACTTTGAAAAATATGGAAAACACATTATGGGTCTCCGCAAAGGAATTTCTGACGAAGTATACAATTCATTGAATGAAATGTATAAAATCGGTATAAATCTACCAGATGAAAGATCAAGAGCTAAGTTTGCTGCTAAGGTAGCATTAGATTCCGGCCACTTCAGAGTAGCTCATGACCTTGCGTCAAGAGTTCAACCTCAGGACGCTGATACTCAAAGTATAATCCAGATTTCAGCAGACAACTTAAGTAAGATTTCTGGTGAAGCTTTGTTGAATAAGGGCTCTTATATGGGTGCTCTTGAATACTTCGAACAGGATAACGATGAAGTAGAAGCAGGTAGAACCTACTTTGCAATCTCAAAATCACTTGATGAAATCGGTGATTATGCTGAAGCAAAAATTGCAGAAGCCTTTGGCAAATCATGCATAATGAATTGCCTCAGCAATGATCCTAATAATCCTAAGGCTAATCTTTACTTAGCACTTTATTTCCTTGATCAAGGCAATAAAGACCAGGCAAAGGAAGCTATCAGGAGAGGACTTAATTCACAGAGCGACAATGAACTAGTAACCAGTAAGCTCTTGAATTTGTCCGAAAATTTGTAATATCTAATTATAAGTAACGCCTATAGTTAACCCCGGGAATCTCTGTCCCGGGGTCTTTTTTATACTTATTACCCTTCTCTTTTTTTATTTTTAAACAGTATAAACTAACAAAACTAAAAGTTATTTCATATAAGAAATAATCTTCCTATTTCAAGCATAAAAAAAAGCTCATTCTTACGAATGAGCTTTTTTAATTAACTCTTACTTGCGACCTAATGGATCATTAGTTCTAGCGTCAACACGGTTCAATTCTTCACCCTGTTTAACGATCTTAGCATGAGTCAAAGATTTGCCATCGGCTGCGAGAAGACCGATATTGCTGAGAGCAACTGGACCTTCTTTTTCAACGATACCACCCTTACCAACATTCTTGTTTGGTTTGGTGTGTCTCTTAATGAAGTTTACGCCTTCGACAACTGCAGTGCCTTTTTCTGCATTAACAGAAAGTACTCTGCCTTTTTTGCCCTTATTGTCGCCAGAAATGATGACTACCTGGTCATCCTTCTTAACGTGAGCATGTTCAACAGCACGGCGTGCTTTGATCTTCTTATTCATGTTGTGGCTCCCTTACAGAACTTCTGGAGCAAGAGAAACGATTTTCATGAACTGTTTTTCACGAAGTTCTCTAGCTACCGGGCCAAAAATACGGGTTCCGCGTGGGTTATTATCGTTACCGATAATAACAGCAGCGTTATCGTCGAATTTAATGAAGCTACCATCAGCACGGCGAGTTTCCTTAGCAGTGCGAACGATAACAGCCTTAACAACTTCTTTCTTCTTAACGGTGCCATCAGGAATAGCGTCTTTTACAGAAGCTACGATAACATCGCCAACATGACCAGTTGAACGGCCAGCGCAACCGCAAACGCGGATGCAGAGAAGTTTCTTAGCACCGGAGTTATCAGCAACTTTTAATACGGTTTCTTGAGTAATCATCGCTGTATCTCCTTATTCTTCGATATTGTGAGCTGCCTGAACGATTTCACGAACAACCCAAGTCTTATTCTTGCTAACTGGTCTGCATTCTTCAATGCGGACTACGTCACCGATATGACACTTTTCACTTGGATCATGAACCAAGAAAGAGGTCTGTCTCTTAACGTATTTTTTGTAGCGAGGATGCTGCACGATACCTTCGATTTCAACCTTAATGGTCTTTTCGGTAGAAGCAGCAATTACTTTACCAACGCGACTGCGGCGTAATGTTTTTTCGTTTTCCATTGTATATTACTCCTGCTTAAAAAGGAAGCTTGCCAGTGTTCAGTTCGCGCTGAAGAGCTCTGATGTTTTCGAGTTCGCGCAATTTGGCACGCTTGCTTTCTTTCAATTTGGCAATCTGAGAAGCTTCATTTAAACCCATTTTTTCCAATTTGTCAAGGAACTTAGTGCGAACTGAGCACTTTGGGTCTCTCAAGCGCTTAGAAGCTGACTTGAGTTCTGCATCATCTTTGCCCTTTGCAGCCTGGAGCTTTTTGGAAACTTCACCACGAATATTCTTAAGCAGTTCGGCAACTTTCTTATCGCAGTTAGCTTTAATGTCAGCATTAACCTGACGAGCCTTAGCAGAAAGTCTAGCTTTGAGCTTAGAAATCTTTTCGTTAAGTGGAGTCTTCATAGAATCAATGCTTTCTTCCTTAAGAAGTGCATTGTATTCAGCTTTGAGCATATCCTGGATTCTATTGTTTTCAATCTTAGCAAGATAAGTCTTTACGCGAGCGATATTGCGGCGAACAAGGCTAATTCTTGAAGGATTGGAAAGCTGGCCTGTTACAGCCTGGAATCTAAGATTGAATAGTTCTTCTTTAAAGTGTTTGAACTTTTCTACGAGTTCTTTTTCGTTAAGTTCAGAAAAGTCTTCACGATTTTTCATTTAAGCACCTACAACTTATCAATTCTTGTTAGAGACTACCTGGCAGCGGATAGGAAGTTTATTAGCTGCCTGAGTCAGAGATTCGATTGCTTCATTTTCTGGAACGCCTTCAAGTTCGAATAAGATCTTGCCAGGCTTGATAACTGCTACCCAATATTCTGGAGCGCCTTTACCTTTACCCATACGAGTTTCAAGAGGTTTCTTAGAAACTGGCTTATCGGGGAAGATACGAATCCACATCTTACCAGTACGTTTAACGATACGAGTAATAACCTTACGAGCTGCTTCAATCTGATTGCTGGTCAACCAATGGCAATCAAGAGCCTGCAGACCGAATGAACCGAATGCAAGGTATTTGCCACCCTTGGCCATACCAGTCATTCTACCACGGTGTTGTTTTCTGAATTTAGTTCTAGCTGGACATAACATGGTCGGCTATCTCCTTACTTCTTGTTAGCAACTGGAGCGGTAGCTTCAGTATTGAAAAAATGAGCCTTACCGATCTTTTCGCCCTTGAAAATCCATACTTTTACACCAACACAACCGAAGGTGGTAATAGCAGTATCAGTAGCGTAGTCGATATCAGCACGAAGAGTGTGCAATGGAACACGGCCTTCACGAACCCATTCACTGCGAGCGATTTCAGCGCCATTCAGACGGCCAGAGCAAAGAATCTTGATACCCTTAGCACCAGCTCTGAGAGCTCTGCTGATAACCTGCTTGATAGCGCGGCGATGAGAAACGCGGCGTTCGAGTTGCATAGCGATGCTTTCAGCGATAAGCTTAGCATCGATATCTGGCTGCTTGATTTCCTGAATATTCAGGAATACAGTCTTACCGGTTAGAGTTTCAAGTTCTTTCTTCAGAACTTCTACCTTTTCGCCACCCTTACCGATGATAACACCAGGCTTAGCGGTGTGAATAGTAACTCTAATTTTGCTGTTAGATTTGCGTTCGATTTCAATCTTAGCAATACCTTCACGGCGGAAAGTCTTCTTGTCGATGAATTCGCGAATCTTAACATCTTCATGAACATACTTAGCATAGTCAGCACGCTTAGCAAACCATCTAGAATCCCAGGTTCTGGTAATACCAAGGCGAATGCCTACTGGATTAATCTTCTGACCCATTATTTATTACCTCCCTGAGCTTTGGTGGCTTTCTTAGTAGTAGTCTTAGCGGTAGACTTAGCAGCAGTAGTCTTCTTTACTGCCTTCTTAGCTGGAGCGGCTTCAGTAGCTGGCTTAGCTACAGGAGCGAATTTAGCCATAGAGAAGGTTTCGCGAAGAACGATCTTAGCATGAGAAGTTCTGCATCTAATTCTAGCAGCTCTACCACGAGCACGAGCCATGAATCTCTTCATGGTAGCAGCGCCGTCGATTGTAACCTTAGCAATGTAAAGGTCATCAGCACGGAGGTCATGGTTAGCACCAGCGTTAGCAATAGCTGATTTCAAAAGCTTGAGAAGAGTTGGGGCTCCGCCTTTTTCCATGAACTGGAGCATAGCAAGAGCTTCGTCAACCTTTTTACCGCGGATAGCGTCAGCAACGAGTCTGAGCTTCTTTGGGCTAGTATGGATGTTTCTGAGAATAGCACGTGGCATTTCAAGAACATCGATAAGTCTAGCTTTTTCTTTCCAAGAGAGATCAGCAACTTTTGGATATACTTTTTCGAAAGCACGCTTAGTAGTAGTAACTTTACCATCTACTCTGGTGTCTTTCATTTTATAGGTATAGAGACCAGCCTTAGTAAGGATTGTTTCAATCTTAGCATGGCTGTTCTTGGTATCAAGACCCTTAATCATCTTAAGGCCATTGAATACATCAACATCATCAGGAATTGTTACACCAACAAGTCGTAACATTCTATTTCTCCTTCACTTATTTAAGCTTTACAGCTTTTTCGTTGGCATGACCTTTGAAGGTTCTAGTCGGAGCGAATTCACCCAACTTGTGGCCAACCATGTTTTCTGTAATGAAAACTGGAACATGCTTGCGACCGTTATGAACGGCGATAGTATGACCTACGAATTCAGGATATACAGTTGAGCTTCTAGACCAAGTCTTGATCTGACGCTTTTCACCAGCTGCGTTCATTTCCTGGATTCTCTTTACGAGTCTAGCGCATACAAATGGAGCTTTCTTAGCCATTGTGTTTCTCCCTTACTTCTTTCTTCTAGAGATGATAAGTCTATCAGTCTGATTCTTTCTCTTTCTGGTCTTGTAACCCTGAGCAGGTTTACCCCAAAGAGAAACAGGAGTTCTACCACGGCTAGTCTTTGCTTCACCACCACCATGTGGGTGATCGCATGGGTTCATAGCAGAACCACGAACGAATGGGCGGATACCTTTCCATCTAGTTCTACCGGCTTTACCGATAGTAACATTCATGTGGTCGATATTGCCAACGCGGCCAATAACAGCGCGGCAGTCGATGAGAACCATTCTCATTTCGCCAGAGGGCATGTTAATCTGAGCATATTTGCCTTCTTTGCCAACGAGCTGAGCAGAAACGCCGGCAGATCTAGCAATCTGAGCACCTTTACCAGGCTTGAGTTCTACATGGTGAATGATTGAACCCAGAGGGATATTTCTGAGTGGGAGACAGTTGCCTGGGAGGATGTCTGCATTGCTACCAGATTCGATAACATCGCCAACCTTAATGCCTTCATGAGCAATAATGTATCTCTTTTCACCGTCCTTGTAGTTAACAAGAGCGATGCGACAAGTTCTATTAGGATCGTATTCGATAGTAGCTACAACACCGGGGATACCGTCTTTGTTGCGCTTGAAGTCGATGATACGATAGAGGCAGCGGCTACCACCGCCACGGTGACGGAAAGAAACGTGACCATGATGGTTACGGCCACCAGTAGTTTTGAGCCATTCACACAGTGGTTTATATGGTTCGTTAGTAGTGATATCACTAAAATCGAAACCAGTCATAAAACGGCGTGAAGGAGTAATTGGTTTATAAACTTTTAAACTCATGACAATCTCCTATGCAATCAGGCAATACCTTCGAAGAAGTCGATCTTGTCGCCTTCCTTGAGGGTAACTACAGCTTTCTTCCAAGAAGTAGTGTAGCCCTGGAAAACACCGCGTCTTTTTGGTTTGCTGACAACGGTAGTAGTGTTAACTTTAATAGCTGTAACATTGAAAATAGCCTTCAAAGCGTCTTTAATTTCGTTCTTGTTTGCATTGTTGGCAACTCTGAACTGATAAACGCCATCAGCCATATGGTCATAGCTTTTTTCTGATACGATTGGCTGTATAATTATATCTTGAGGAGTTTTCATTTTACAAGAGCCTCCTGGAGAGGTTTAACTGCTTCAACATTAATAGCAACTTTGCCATATTTGAGCAGGTCTACAACATTAACATTCAGAGGAGTAACAACCTTAACGCCCTTGTAATTGGCTACAGCGCGCTTAGTGCTTTCTGAAATTGCGGGAACTACAAGGAGAGCCTTATCAAGCTTGAGGGCTTCCATGAATTTTGAAACATCTTTAGTTTTGCCGCTAGCAAAATCAAGGCCTTCGATAACGCGAACATCGCCTTCCTTAGCAAGGAGAGAGAGAACGCCTTTAATAGCCTTGTCTACGGCCTTCTTTGGAGGACGCTGATCATAAGTCTTTGACTTTGGACCAAAAGCGATACCGCCGCCAACATGAAGTGGAGACTTAATGTCGCCCTGTCTAGCACGACCAGTGCCTTTCTGCTTGAACATCTTTTTAACGTTGCCGTTAACTTCGCTTCTAGTAAGAGTGTTAACTGTGCCGAGACGTTCGTTATTAAGCTGAGACTTTACGATATCGTTGATGTTCTGTGGATGAGCAACAACAGCAAAGATCTCATCATTCAAAGTAATTGAACCATTTTCGGTTCCATTCATATTAAAAATTTTGGTTTCCATGTTTAACTCCGTTCATTATGCCTGCTGTCTGACGATTACCAGACCATTAGCAGCTCCGGGGATGGAACCTCTTACCAAAAGAAGGTTCTTCTGTTCGTCAATCTTTACGACCTTGAGGCCCTTGATTGTGCGGCGAACATTACCGAACTGACCAGGTAACTTTTTGCCCTTAATGGTGCGAGCCATATCAGTAGCGGTACCCATTGAACCAGTAGCTCTCTGACGGTCAGACTGACCATGAGTAGTCATAGCGCCGCCGAAATTGTGACGCTTCATAGCGCCTGAGAAGCCTTTACCCTTGCTGGTTCCAGTGACTATAACTGAGTCACCTTCCTTAAACATTGAAACATTGATTTCACTGAGTGGTTCAATTGCTTCAAGTCCGTCAGCGGGCAAGCTTCTTACGAAACGGAATGGCTTAGTACCAGCTTTTTCAAAAGACATGCGCATTGGCTGATTGAGTAATTTCTTTACTCTTTCAGGAGCTACTTCACGGTAACCAACCTGAACGCTATTTTCACCCTTGCGAATAATAGTGCAAGGACCAACGCTAATAACAGTTACTGGAACTACATTTCCATCATCTGTAAAAATCTGGGTCATACCAACTTTGGTGCCCAATATTGCCTTAACGCCCATAATATTCCTCCTAGTTGCCTTCCTGTATTACAACATCTTAATTTCGATGTTAACGCCAGAAGGAAGGTCCATGTTCATAAGTGAGTCAACAGTCTGACCTGAAGGACTCAACAAATCCAAATTACGTTTATGAATTCTCATTTCGAACTGTTCGCGAGCATCTTTATTTACGAAAGGTGAACGAAGAACAGTGTATTTGCGGATTTCGGTCGGCATTGGGATGGGACCGGAATACTTAGTACCGCTATTCTTAACGGTAGCGCAAATCTTAGTGACTGACTCATCAAGTAGACGATGATCGAATGCTCTAAGAGTCAAGCGCATTTTTTGTTTGGCCATTTTACTATCTCCTGTGATTTATGACAAGTGTTTTTTTTCAAATATTTTCAGTAGCTGTAAAAGCAGCTGGCTGACAATATGAATTAACACCAAGTATTCGTTCTATTACTGACTTTGGCGCTTCATCATAGTGCAGAAGCTCCATGGTGAAGGTTGCACGACCCTGTGAGAGCGACCTCAACTGAGTCGAATAACCAAACATGTCTGATAGCGGTGCATGACAATCGATAACTCTGATATCATCACGCATTTCCATGTTGATTACTTTACCGCGTCTTGAGTTCATGTTACCAATTATATCACCCATGTATTGTTCAGGGGTTTCGATTGATACCTTCATGAACGGTTCAAGAAGAACTGCTTTGGCATTTCGTAAAGCGTTCTTAGTGGCTTCCAAAGCGGCGATTTTAAAAGCAACTTCATTACTTTCACCTTCGCGCTGGGTTGCCCCTGTGCAACGTATCTTTACATCAACTACCGGAAAGCCTACAAGAATACCATTATTCATAGCATCTTGGCAACCTTTTTCTATAGAAGAAACAAAAATATTTGGCAAATCCTTCAGAACTTCACTGTTAATGCAGTTTTCGAAGACGAAACCTTTTCCTCTTTCAAGTGGTTCAACTTCAACATTAACACTTGCAAATTGATTTTTACCACCAATCTGACGTTCGTAAACGCATTCACCGATACCTTTGTCCTTGATTCCTTCTTTATAAGCTACCTGTGGTTTACCAACGGTTGCTTTTACGTTAAACTCACGCAGAATTCTGTCTACTATTACTTCAAGGTGAAGTTCACCCATACCAGAAATAAGAGTTTCACCAGTATCTGTATCTATCTTAGCTTTAAAAGTCGGATCTTCATTCATAAGAGCTTCAAGAACTTCAGTGAGGTGAGCAATGTCACCCTGAGTCTTTGGCTCAATTGCAACTGATATAACTGTGTCAGGGAAAGTAATCTTTTCGAGAGTTGGCATATCTGGAGCGATTGCGAGTGTATCTCCGGTAGCAACCTGCTTCAAACCGACGACAGCAACGATGTCACCAGCGGAAGCACGGGGAATATCCTGGCGCTGGTTTGCATGCATTTGCAGGAGTCGACCGATTCTTTCTTTACGGCCTTCTCTAGTAACATTGTATACGACTTTTCCTGATTCGATACTACCTGAATAGATTCTCATGTAGCACAGTTTACCTACATGTGGATCTGTAGCAATCTTAAATACGAGAGCAGAGAATGGAGCTTCAGAGTCACTTGGTATTTCTACCTGTTCTTCTGTTCCCTTCTTGAAACCAACTGCTGCTGGAATATCAAGTGGAGAAGGCAGATAGTAAGCTACTGAATCAAGTAAATCCTGAACACCTTTGTTCTTGAAGGCTGAACCGCAAAGCATTGGAACTATTTTGTTATCTATAGTAGCTTTACGAATTGCTTTTCTGATTAATTCCAATGGGACTTCTTTTTCTTCGAGAGCCAATTCTAGAATTTCATCATCAAAAGCACTAATAGTATCAATTAAGCTTTCTCTGGCTTCTTTTGCTTTTTCCAGATATTCACTTGGGATATCTATAGTTTTGAATTCAGCACCGTGTGATTTAACAGATTCATCATCCCAAACATGAGCCTTCATTGTAAGAAGGTCGATATGGCCGATAAAAGAATCTTCTGCACCCAATGGAAGAACTAATGGTAATGGTTTTGCGTTTAGTTTTTCCTCAACCTGACCAACCACTTTTTCGAAGCTGGCCCCTATTCTATCCATTTTATTAACGAAGGCGATGCGTGGAACTCTGTATTTGTTTGCCTGGTGCCATACAGTTTCAGACTGTGGCTGAACACCGGCAACTGCACAGAACACTACAACTGCTCCGTCTAATACTCTGAGTGAGCGTTCTACTTCTGCTGTAAAATCAACGTGACCTGGGGTGTCGATTATATTGATATCGCAATCTAACCAGTGACATTTTGTCGCTGCGCTTGTGATAGTGATACCACGTTCCTGTTCCTGTATCATCCAGTCCATGACAGCAGTACCTTCGTGTACTTCGCCGATTTTGTAGGCTTTTCCAGTGTAGAACAAAATTCGTTCGGTAGTAGTAGTTTTGCCTGCGTCGATATGAGCGCAGATACCGATATTGCGTAATTTGTTCATGTCTTGTGTTGCAGTCATTTCAGGATACCTTAGCTATTGCTGTGACTATAGGATTTAATCAAACACGGAAGTGAGCGAATGCCTTGTTAGCATCAGCCATTCTATGAACTTCGTCGCGTTTCTTCATGGTTGCGCCGGTATTGTTGAGAATATCATCAAATTCTCCGCAAAGGCGTTCAGCCATAGATTTTTCCTTGCGAGCTCTAGAATTCTTAAGAATCCAGCGGAAAGCAAGTGCGATAGCACGGTCTTGTTTAACTTCGATCGGAACCTGATAGTTAGCACCGCCGATACGTTTACTTCTAACTTCAACGATTGGCTTTGCAGTGTCAACAACCTTCTTGAAGAGTTCAAGAGCATTGTCTTCTTTTCTCTTCTTGCAAGTCATTTCGATTGCATCATAGAAAATCTTGAAGCCGATAGATTTCTTACCAGCATACATAAGATTGTTGATGAATCTAGTAACAAGCTTAGAATTGTAGACTGAATCAGGAGTTAATTCTCTTTTAGAAATGTGACCACGGCGTGGCATGAGTTATTTCTCCTTATTTCTTAGGGCGCTTAGCACCGTATTTAGAGCGAGACTGCTGACGATTTGCAACGCCTGCACAGTCAAGAGCTCCGCGAATGATGTGGTAACGAACACCTGGCAAGTCCTTAACACGACCGCCACGAATCATAACTACAGAGTGTTCCTGCAAGTTATGGCCGATACCGGGGATATAAGCAGTAACTTCGATTTTGTTGGTAAGTCTGATTCTTGCAATCTTACGAAGAGCAGAGTTTGGTTTCTTCGGTGTAGTAGTCTTTACTACAGTGCAAACACCACGGCGCTGTGGGCACTTGTCCAAAGCGGGTGAATTAGATTTGTACTTTACAATCTGTCTAGACTTACGGATAAGTTGATTAATTGTTGGCACGACTAATACCTTCTCCTATTAAGATTCACATGACTTACTGTCATGTGGCCAATTTATACCTTTTGTATAGATTGGTTCAAGGATATTAACACTTTTTTAAATATGTGTCAATGACTTTTCATCCTTATTTCATAAATAAAAAAAAGTTTTTTTAAGTTATAAATTGTGTACACACAATTTATTCCAACATAAAAAAAAGACAATAATTTTTTTTATTGTCTTTTTTTTATAAGAAATTGTTAGAATTTTTCTATAAATTTTAATTAATAAACAATCTGCTTTCGAATCCAAAAGCTAATCATCAAAGGCTTTAAACCAAAATAATTATATTTTCGCCAAATATAAATAATATGTGCTGCTTTCTAGCTTCTAGCTTTCAGCTTTCAGCTTCTAGCTTTCAGCTTCCAACTATAGCTTCTGGCAATCTACTTTCGATTTATGGCTTTATTATTTTACATTAACCAGTTCATATTCACTGGTGCCAAGACCTAATTTGATACCGTGTTCAATGCCAGCCTTCCAATTAGTGTTTGGACTGATAGTGCAGAAATGATCATGATGGTCTTCATGCTTCTGAAGTTTTTCATCAAGAATACTGCCGGGTATAGCAGGCATTTTGTTTACCATATCAACACTAGCAACATCTATTGCAATCGGGTCAAAGGAAGCAAACATACCAACATTCGGAACAACAGCTAAATCGTTTCCGCCATAGCAGTCACAATATGGTGATACATCAACAGCAATATTAACATGGAAATTTGGTTTACCATCAATAATTGCCTTTGTGTATTCAGCAATCTTCTTGTTCATGATATCCAAGGCTTCATCAAAGCTAGGAGAAATAGCGTCTCTAATACAAGCGCCTACGCAGCTTCCACAACCTAGACAATTGTCATGATTGATAGTAGCCTTCTTATTAGTGATAGTTATTGCATTGTTAGCACAGTTTCTTTTACAAATTCCGCAACCAACACACTTGTCTTGATTTACCTTTGGCTTACCGTTGCTATGCATTTCACATTTACCGGCTCTGGAACCACCGCCCATACCGATGTTCTTCAAGCAACCGCCGAAGCCAGCCATTTCGTGACCCTTAAAGTGGTTAAGGGAAATAATAATATCAGCATCTGCTAATGCACGGCCTATCTTGGCGTCCTTTACATATTCCCCACCCTCTACTGGAATATGAGCTTCATCGGTGCCTTTGATACCGTCAGCAATTACAACATGACAACCTGTTGCGAATGGAGTAAAGCCGTTTTTATAAGCAGCATCAAGATGGTCTAACCCATTTTTTCTTCCGCCAACATAAAGAGTATTGCAATCTGTTAAAAATGGCTTACCACCTAATTTTTTGATAATATCAACAAGAACAGCAGCATATTGATGTCTAAGGAATGCCAAATTACCTGGTTCACCAAAATGGATTTTTATAGCTACGAATTTATCTTTAAAATCAATATTTTCGATACCAGCTGCTTTAACAAGACGGCCAAGCTTTGCCGGCAAACTATCAGCAGCACTGTTAACACGCATATCGGTAAAATAAACTTTGCTTTTAGTCATAATACATAACCTCCAAAAATATACTTATATATAATAACAAAAAAGGTGCTACTTGCGTAGCACCTTTTTTATTTAATTATTAATTAACGTAAAGTTAATCATTCATCTTCTTCGTCATGCAGATTAGCATTGTCTGCCTGAGTGATGAAGAGTTCGCTTTCAAGATCGCTAAGGTCTTTGCTTTCCTGTTCAGCGATTGCATCATACATTTCTTCCTTAGAAGTATCTTCAACTTCTTCAACTTCAACTGGAAGGTTCTTGTAATCGATGTTCTTCAATACAGACAAACCAGTACCAGCAGGTATCAGCTTACCAATAATGAGGTTTTCCTTGAGACCCTTGAGGTAGTCAACCTTAGACTTGATTGCAGCCTTAGTGAGAACTCTAGTGGTTTCCTGGAAGGATGCAGCTGAAATGAAGCTGTCAGTAGTAAGAGAAGCCTTAGTGATACCCTGAATCATTGGAACACCTTCCGGCGGTCTCTTGCCCTTTTCTACAAGGCTGCTGACCTTTTCTTCAAATCTTCTGACGTTAACAGATTCGTTCTGTAAGAAGTTAGAATCACCAGTTTCAGTGATAACAACCTTGCGGAGCATCTGTCTAACGATGATTTCAATGTGCTTATCGTTGATTGTAACGCCTTGATCTTTGTAAACTCTCAAGATTTCTTCAATCATGTATTTACGAACAACTGGGAGACCTACAACCTTAACAAGCTTCTTAGAGAATACCTTACCGTCAGAAATCTGGTCACCTGCTTCAACGTATTCGCCGTCATGAACGAGAATATCAGCAGAACCTAACTGCATGCGAACTGGCTTTTCAACACCGGTCTTTGGATCCTTGATGATGATAGAGTTACCAGTCATCTTGATTACGCCGGTATCTTCAGCAATAACAGCTTCCTTCTTTGGTTTGCGAACTTCGAACAATTCTGCAACGCGTGGCAAACCTTGAACGATATCTGTAGTCTTTCTAGCAGAAGCGCCCCACTTAGCAAGAATTTCACCGGACTTAACCTTGTCACCGTCTTCGATTCTGAGTTCGGCACCGTCAACGATCTGATGAGATTCACCAGGCTGAACGATAATGCTCTTGATTGTAGCCTTGAGCTTACCTTCCTTAGAGTATTCATGATCAAGAAGAACAACACCATGGTTGTCAGCTTTAAGAACTGCCAACAACTGGCCTTCCTTAACTTCCTGACCGTCTTCAACAACGAGAGCACCATGAGCAACCATTTCCTTTGTGATGCTGTACTTCTTTTCGTGAAGAACTCTCTGAGTAATCTTGATACCTTCAGTATCTTCAGTCTGACAGTAGGTTTCGAATGGAATTGGTGTAAGAGTCAATTCGCCATCCTTCATTACTGTTGGTGGGAACTTGAGAGTCAGGTTAGATGGATAGCTGAATTCTACGCCGCTATATACAAGGATCTTTTCGATGATTTCTTCGCAAATAATCTTGTTGTAGCCATAAATGTAGTTAACCTTACCAGCGATTTCAGATACCATTGGACCAACTTCGCTAACAAGCTTATCGCCAGCCTTAACTACCTGACCGTTTTCAACATTGATTTCTGCTCCAGTTGGAACTGGATACTGAACCTTGAGACCGTCTTCGCCAATTACGTTAACAGCAAGCTGTTCACCCTTAACGATGTAGATATCTCTCAAAGCAGCACGATTTTCATCGATTGTTGCATAGAGGGCTTCATCAATAAGGCTGCCGGCTTCAGCGATAACTTCATCAGTTTCGCGGTTAACAGCATTTCTAGCAAGAGTTGCGTCTTTGATGATTTCTTCGTAATTATCAGTTACGAGGTTTACACGGCATTCAGACTTAATCTTGGCAAGTTCTACAGTACCATCGATTTCAGCCTGGATAAAGAGCTTAGATGTAAGTTCGCCGTCTTCTTCAACATCGCCACCGTTAGCAATGCGGCAGTTTTCCTTTGGTCTGAGGATAACACCACGTGGAACATTGTATTCAATTTCCTGTTTAACGATAACGCGCTTGCGGTCTAAGGTCTTGTTAACATTAGCCTTTTCAGTAATTACCTTAACAACGCCGGAGATTGGAGCGATGAGAGACAATGTCTTGTTCTGTTCGTCAATCTTAGCAGCCATTTCACCCTTGAATTCGTAGTCTTCAAGAGCTTCCTTAGTGATAGCAATCTTAGTGCCACCGGAAGAAAGGGCTACGGTGCCGTCGCATTCAGAAATTACAGAGAGGAGTTTCTGATCTGGAACAACTTCATCACCGTTCTTAACATTGAGGATTAAGCCACAGCTCTTAAGAGTTGCATCCTTGGCTTCCTTAACGCTCTTTGGCAATGCATATTCTACTCTATCGCCACCCTTACCATCTTCTGGGAAGATGAATACGATACCGTTTTCGCTAATAACCTGATTATTCTTAATGCGGATATTTTCGAACTTAGCGATACCAGAGCTTCTAGAGATAGCGGCGTGAGCCTGACCAGAAGATTCAGCAATGAGGTTACCAGCGAAGATGTAGTCGTTGTCTTCAACACGGAGAACAGCACCCTGAGGAATCTTATAATCTTCAACTGGGAAGTCACCGGTCTTTGGATCGAAGCCCATAACAACCTTAACTACTGCATCTTCAGATACAACCATACCGTCTTTAATTTCGACGTTTTCAAAGAGGATTTCACCCTGAACACCACTGACGATGCTATTTGGGTTGTATTCTGCTACTGGAGTGCCTGGTGTAACCTTAGCGCCTTCCTTAATCTGCATTTCAGCGCCAACCGGGATAGCAAGTTTTTCTTTACGTTTGTTCTTGTTGATAATAGTAAGGTAACCACCAACAACAACGTTTCTTGTGCCCTTATCGCTGTCAGACTTATCGAAGGTTTCCTGACCAGAAGTAATTTCAAACTTAGAGCGGTCTGATACTCTGGCAATCTTCAAGGTAGTCAAGCTAACAGTACCTGCTGAACGAGACTTGATGTAAGAACGCTGAGCCATTGCAACACCACCGGTGTGGAATGTTCTCATTGTCAACTGGGTGCCTGGTTCACCGATGGACTGAGCTGCGATTACGCCTACTGCTTCGCCTACGTCTACGAGCTTGCCTGTAGCAAGGTCGGCGCCGTAGCACATCTGACAGATACCAGTCTTAGAATGACAGGTAAGTGGTGAACGCATAACGATTTTGCTTCTGACCTTACATTCAGTATAGCCAGATTCGCGCATTCTACCAAGAACATAGTCATTGAACTGTCTATCTGGTCTGAGAACAAGATAGTTGGTCTTTGGATCGATAATCTGTTCAGCACAAACCATTTCATTAGTAATCTTATCGATAGGAATAATTACTTCGCAATGGTCTTCAATGTCCTTAGCGATATCATCGGTGCAGTATAGACCAGCTTCACAAACGATTTCTTTATCACCATGCTTGAAGGTAAGAACCTTGCCGGTTTCGTAGTTGATAATCGGCTTAGCAAGAACTCTGCCTGTGATACGTTTGCTAATCGGAACCATGATGTCATCGATCATGATGTTGTTACCAGTTCTATTCTGTCTGATAGCAGAAACTTCAACACCGTTTTCAGTGCCACAGTCTGCACAGGTAATAACAACGTCGTGAGCAACGTCAACAAGTCTTCTAGTAAGGTAACCAGAGTCAGCGGTTCTGAGAGCGGTGTCAACGAGACCCTTTCTTGCGCCGTATGTAGAAATGAAGTATTCTGACTGGTTCAAGCCTTCACAGAAGTTAGACTTAATTGGGAATGCAAGAATATCACCACGTGGATTTGACATCAAACCACGCATAGCAGCCAACTGACGCATCTGATCCCAGTTACCACGGGCGCCTGAGTAAGCCATCATGTAAACTGAGTTGTAATCGCCATATTTAGCATCATCTTCAAGTGTATGGATAAGGTCGTCTGTTACGTCAGCTGTTGTCTTAGTCCAAACTTCAACTTCAGCCTGTTTCTTTTCATCACGGCTGATTTCACCCTTAATCCATCTATCACGGATCTTAGCAACCTTGTCATCAGACTTAGCAATAATGTCAGCCTTCTTCGGTGGTTCAATAAGATCCTTAATAGAGATTGTGATACCACAGGTTGTAGCATACTTGAAGCCGAGTGCCTTAAGAGCATCCAGAGTATGGTCAACAACAAACAAATCGTATTTGTTGTATACCATCTTAATGAGAACAGGAAGGTTACCCTTCTTAATCTGCATATTCTGGAATGGGAAGTCTTCTGGCAATGCATCGTTCAATACAACACGACCGATAGTGGTCTTGAAATATTCTTCGTCTTCTTCTTCCTTGAAGCCGCAAACAAGTTTCTTCTTCAAGTAAATTGGATACTGAAGATTGAAAGACTTAGTGTCGTAAGCAGTGCGAGCTTCTTCGAGGCTTGAGAATACCTGAGGTCTGTAAACTACGATAGACTTAGCACCTGAAGCAGTGAGTTTTTCAACATCTTCAGTATTGTTAAATTCGTAGCCAACCTTAAGTTCGTCATTGATTTCTTCTGCAAGCTTGAAATCACATGGGCGGCCTTCACAAAGAAGGAGCTGTTTCCACTTCATGCCCTTTTCGAGCTTGAGAGTCATCTTTGGATAATCCGGATAAGCAGTCTTTTCTACAGAGAGATAGAAGAGACCAATGGTCATATCCTGAGTTGGAACAGAAATTGGTTCACCGTTTGCTGGCTTGAGGATGTTGTTGCAAGCCATCATAAGCATACGGGCTTCAACCTGAGCATCAAGCATCAGTGGAACGTGAACAGCCATCTGGTCACCGTCGAAGTCTGCGTTGAATGCTGTACAAACCAGTGGGTGAATTCTGATTGCCTTACCTTCGATAAGAACAGGTTCGAAGGCCTGGATACCAAGTCTGTGGAGAGTTGGTGCACGGTTCAAGAGAATTGGATGGTGTTTGATAACTTCTTCGAGAACATCCCAAACTTCATCTCTTTCACGTTCAATCATCTTCTTAGCGCTCTTGATATTAGCAGCAATACCCTTAGCCTGGAGTTTCTGCATTACAAAAGGCTTGAAGAGTTCAAGAGCCATCTTCTTTGGAAGACCGGCCTGATGAATCTTAAGGCTTGGACCAACAACGATAACAGAACGGCCAGAGTAGTCAACACGTTTACCAAGGAGGTTCTGTCTGAAACGACCCTGTTTACCTTTGAGCATGTCGGTCAAAGACTTGAGAGGTCTGTTGCTTGGGCCAGTTACAAGCTTACCACGGCGGCCGTTATCGATAAGAGCGTTAACAGCTTCCTGAAGCATACGCTTTTCATTCTTAATAATGATGTCTGGAGCCTGCAGCTTGATCAATCTCTTCAAACGGTTATTTCTGTTGATAACACGTCTGTAAAGGTCATTGAGGTCTGATGTAGCAAATCTACCACCATCCAACTGAACCATTGGGCGCAGATCTGGTGGAATAACTGGAATTACATCAAGAATCATCCATTCTGGGCGGCTGATAGACTTAGAGAACATCTTAACCAGTTCCATACGTTTGAGAAGGTGAGTTCTCTTAGTACCGGTAGAGGACTTAAGCTGATCGGTAAGTTCTTTTTCGAGCTTCTGGAGGTCGATTTCAGCAAGCAATTCCTTGATTGCTTCAGCACCCATCTTAGCGGTGAACATATCGCCGTATTTTTCGCGAAGTTCACGATAACCCATTTCACCAGCAGTTCCTTCTTCTGGGAGAAGCTGCTTCTTAGAAAGTGGCAGGTTACCTGGATCGATTACGATATAGCTCTGGAAATAGAGAACCTTTTCAAGGTCTCTAGCAGAGATGTCGAGAAGAAGTGCGATGTAGTTTGGGCTGCCCTTTGAATACCAAATGTGGCCAACTGGAGTTACCAGCTGAATATGACCCATTCTTTCTCTTCTAACAGAAGAGTTAGTAATTTCTACACTACATCTTTCGCAAACGATACCTTTATAGCGGACGCTCTTATATTTACCGCAGAAGCATTCGAAGTCTTTCTGAGGCCCGAATATCTTTTCGCAGAACAGACCGTCACGTTCCGGTTTATGCGTACGGTAGTTAATAGTTTCTGGTTTCTTTACTTCACCATAAGACCAAGATCTTATCTTTTCAGGAGAAGCGATGCTGACTTGTAGAGCATCGAACTTGTCCATATCTAACATATTATTATGTCTCCTTCCTTATGCTAACACCGGATAGTGATTATTCTTCATCAGATGAATCAAGATCTTCATCTTCTTCATCTTCGTCGCTGCCTTCACCGAAAATATCTTCTTCATCCATATCAGAAGTATCTTCTGCCCAATCGTCTTCGTCGGAATCAGCGAGCATTACACGTTCTCCGCCTTCATCAATGGTAACATCTTCTGCATTCTTCTTGAGATCCATCTGGAGACCGAGAGACTGCAATTCAGATACAACAACCTTGAAGGATTCTGGGATACCAGGCTTCATAATTGTCTTACCCTTAATGATGGTTTCGTAAACCTGAACACGACCTTCAACGTCGTCTGACTTAACAGTAAGAACTTCCTGAAGAACGTGAGCAGCACCGTAAGCTTCGAGAGCCCAAACTTCCATTTCCCCGAATCTCTGGCCACCGAACTGGGCTTTACCACCGAGAGGCTGCTGAGTAACAAGGCTGTATGGACCGGTTGAGCGGGCGTGCATCTTATCGTCAACCAAGTGGTGCAACTTGATAATATACATTACGCCGACCATGATCTTCTTGTCGAATGGTTCACCGGTTCTACCATCATAGAGAGTGGCCTTACCGTATTCGTCAACAAGATGCAATGGATCTTTTTCATTAACTTCTTTGAGCTGTTCAAATACGAAGTCTTCGTTCTTAACAACGTGATCGTATTCGATATGGCTAATCTTTTCTTTACCCTTAGAAGTATCGATTACTGTGAATACGTTTCTACCCTTGTTGAAGCAAGATGTAGCATAACGTCTGTTCTGGTGCATAGCAGCCCAGCCAAGGTGAGTTTCAAGAACCTGACCAACGTTCATACGAGAAGGAACGCCGAGAGGATTCAAGATAATATCAACTGGTCTACCATCTGCAAGGTATGGCATATCCTGAACAGGAACGATTCTGGAGATAACACCCTTGTTACCGTGTCTACCTGCAATCTTATCGCCGACTGTAATCTTACGCTTCTGAGCGATATAAACACGAACGAGTTTATTTACACCGTAAGGTAATTCGTCACCCTTATCTCTTTCGAAAATCATGATGTCAACAATCTTACCGCGTTCGCCGTGTGGAACAGTGAGAGAAGTATTTCTAACTTCACGAGCCTTTTCACCGAAAATAGCTCTGAGGAGTTTATCTTCTGCAGTGAGTTCAGTTTCACCCTTTGGAGTTACCTTACCAACAAGGATGTCACCTGCTTCAACTTCAGAACCGATTCTGATGATACCATTTTCATCGAGGTTCTTAAGAGCATCTTCGCCAACGTTTGGAATGTCGCGAGTGATTTCTTCCGGACCAAGTTTGGTGTCACGAGCATCTGTTTCGTAGTCTTCAATATGAATTGAAGTCAGAACGTCGTCAGTTACCATTCTTTCAGATACTGTGATGGCGTCTTCGTAGTTATAGCCTTCCCATGGCATGAAAGCGATCAAGCAGTTTCTACCAAGAGCAAGTTCACCGTTTGAAGTAGATGGACCGTCGGCTAATACAGTGCCAGGAGCAACCTTATCACCAATCTTTACGGTTGGGATCTGGTTGATACAAGTACCCTGATTTGAACGAACGAACTTCTGGAGTTTGTATGTATCTACTGATTCCTGCTGAAGTCTAACTTCATCAGTTACAGCTTTAATCTTAGAGAGATAAGTAATATCGAGTGGCTGACCAGCTTCGATAATGATTTCGCCTGTAAGTTCATCAACGATAGTATCCATGATCTTGCGACCCTGAATCTTACGGAAAGCTGCTTCTGTTACAGGAATCTTTTCATCATCTTTGCGGCGGCTTGGGCGCTGAATCTTTACGCATTCTGCGTCAACATAGCAAACAGTACCTTTGCTTCTGCTGAGAACAACTGCGCCTGAGTCGTGAGCGGCCTTTGGTTCGAGACCAGTGCCAACATAAGCTGGTTCAGTCTGAATCAATGGAACTGCCTGACGTTGCATGTTTGTGCCCATCAATGCGCGGTTGGCGTCATCGTGTTCAAGGAATGGAATCAAAGCAGATGCAACAGAAATCATCTGAAGTGGAGAATACTTCATGTATTCGATTTCAGACTTTGGCAAATAATCGAATTCGTAGTCATCGCTATAATACTTAGCAGGAATTCTATCATCAAGGATGCGACCGTCGTTGCTGATATAGCAGTCTGGCTGACCAACTTTATAGCGGTCTTCGTCATAAGCATCCTTATATTCCATATTTTCATAATGGATAAGGCCTGTCTTCTTGTCTACTTTGCAGAGAGGAGTAGTAAGGAAGCCATAATCGTCAACCTTGGCGAAAACTGCCAAGCTAGCGATAAGACCTGCGTTTGGACCTTCAGGAGTTTCAATAGGACAGATACGACCATCATGTGTTGGGTGAACGTCACGAACTTCAAAACCAGCTCTATCACGTTTGATACCACCAGGACCAAGGGCAGAGAGTCTTCTCTTATGAGTAAGTTCAGCCAATGGGTTGTTCTGGTCCATGAACTGTGACAACTGAGAACTACCGAAGAATTCATCTACAACTGCAGATACTGGTCTAGTATTGATGAGCAGCTGTGGAGTATAGCTATCGAGGTCATGAATTGTCATTCTTTCCTTGATAACGCGTTCCATTCTGGTGAGAGAAATGCGGAACTGATTCTGGAGCAATTCGCCGCAGCGTCTGATACGTCTGTTAGAAAGGTGGTCGATATCGTCTACGCGGCCAATACCGTTAGAAAGGTCTACGAGATATCTGATAACACCGATAATATCTTCAGTGCAGAGAACTCTATCTTTTACGAACTTAATAGTTTCATTGCCAAGAGCTTTGATTCTTTCAACATCGCCTTCAAGAACTTCAGCGTCTTTTTCAACAATGATTTCGCCGCTTTCTTTATCGATGATAGATTCGTAAGCTTTCTTGCCAACGAGATTGATGATGCCCTGTTCTACGTCCATCATGCTGATGTCAGCACAGGAAGCATTGTACATTACACGATAACCGCGAAGTTCTTCACCAATCTTAATGTATGCAGGAATCTGGAGGAGTTCAATCTGTTCAGCTGCTTCTTTAGAAATCTTTTCGTCAGCCTTAACGATAACTTCATTATTAGCCGGGTTAACGATGTCTTTGAAAGCTACCTGGTCAGCAAGTCTGTCAACCAGTCTGAGCTTCTTATCAACTTTGTAACGACCAACATCGCCCAAGTCATATTTTCTAGCATCGAAGAAAAGACCTCTGATGAGGTTTCTAGCGTTTTCTTCTACGAAGAGGTCGCCCTGGCGCAATTTGCTGAATATAGTTCTAAGAGAATCAGTTACAGCCTTTGCTACCTTGTCTTCGCCTTCTTCTCTGCTTACTGACTGTTTATCGTAATTAAGAGAATTTGCTATTGTTTCATTGTTATCAAAGAGTTCAAGGATACTTTCGTTATCAACATAACCCAAAGTTCTCAAGAAAGTAGTTATCGGGATTTTGCGCTTTCTATCAAGTCTTACGAAGATTGCGTCCTTCATAAGGTCGAGTTCGAATTCCATCCAAGCACCACGATAAGGAACTATCTTAGCAGAATACAATTTCTTTGCACGGTTGAAGCTGTAGTAAACGCCTGGGCTTCTGTGCAACTGGCTAACGATAACACGTTCAGCACCGTTAATAATGAAGGTGCCGCGTTCGGTCATACATGGTAAATCAACGAGGAATATTTCCTGTTCCTTGATTTCGCCAGTCTGCTTCATAACCAACTGAACATGGAGGTTCAGAGGAATTTCAAAAGACATGTCTCTCTTGCGGCACTGATCAGCGCTGCTTTTTACTCTGAATGGAGTATCACCGATGAAAGCGATTTCGCATTCCTTTTCTGGGAAGCTACAATCATCGAATAGACATTTGCATTTTTTACCAGACAACTTAGCCTGCGGACAATTTTTACACATCGGCAGACCCAAATTGTAATCAAGATACTCAAGGCAAAGATTCCCTACATAGTCCTTTATTGGGAATACATCTCTAAAAACTTCTTCAAGACCTTGTTTTTCTCTCTTATCAGGTTCTTTTCCTGCCTGAAGGAACCATTCAAAAGATTTGAGCTGAATATCGATTAGATTCGGGATTTTATCGAATAATCGATCTCTGGCCATCAAAACCTTTTCGGTTACAGGCTGCTGCTTTGTAATCATTTTTCTGCCTTGCTCCTTAACTTTGATATACGATAATCGTTACAATGAAACTAACGAATAAATAACAAACGGGTGTTCGTGCCTATATGGCACAAACACCCGCAATTTGTACGTTGTAGAATTTAGTTGTATAAAGGTTTCTGGAAGATTCAATTTTATTAATTAGAACTAACAAGCCGGCTGTTCTCCGAAAACCAAACATATGTATCCCTATCGCGAATAGGGTCGCGCAATTATACCCATTATTTTTCAAAATGTCAACATATGTTTTTAAAATTTTTGTGTACATAATTTTAGCTGGGGCTTTAGCCGATTTCATTAACAATAAATTGATAATCTTAGATTATTAGATTATAATATTTCATTATGCAAACGAACATAGATATAACACAAGCTTTTCTAGACGCACCCGATGGTATCCTTACCATCCATCAATTAGCAAGCAAGTTAAAACTGCCATATGGCACAGCCTATAACAGGGTACATCTTCTGAACAAGCAGAATATTCTTCAAATATTACCTCAAGGTAAAGCCAAACTCTGCGCATTAAATTCAGAAAATCCAATGACAGCGAATTTACTTGCTCTAGGTGGAGCCCAGATAACATCAAATTATCTAGCCAGCCTTGAAGATAACGGCAGGATTTTCAATGAAATTGTCAATAAAATCAAAACAAAAGCCAAAGACAAAGTATTAACTTCAATACTATTATCACCTTCAGCATTATTTGAAGCCTGCAAAAAACCGCAAGAACCTACTGAAACAGAAAAAGAGCTTGAAAACAACCTACCTGAAATGGAAGAATTTCAAAAAACAATCGACTTCTTTTTCATTAAATCAAGCGAAAAATTTGACGAAAGTATCATAGAAAACGAAATAGCGTCTATACTTCCAAAGGACCAGAACATTTCTATTACTAGCATGGTAGTCGACACCGAAGCATTACTAGGGATGTTAAGCATAGAAGAAGCTGACGCTGGTCTAGCCGCCTATAGTATGCTCCATGATGGAGTCATACTTACAGGCTTCGAATACTTTTACAGTATCATACTGGAATCATTCACCAAGAAGCTTTCTTCATTACAATAAAGGATTTACAAATGCAGTCATCAAAGTTCACAAAAACAGCAATCATTTTCAGTTTATTATGCAGCACTAGTTTTGCACAGAATTACATAATGAACAACGGGAGAAAAGTATTCCCGTCTCCGAACTTTGATGAAGAACCCAAATCATTATTTGCGACTAGCGATCCAATGGAACAGACTATTGCAAATCTTGCCACTTCAAGTCCCGCCCTACCCTTAGCCCAAAACGGCTTAGACAAAATGAATGAAGGAAAATTTACGGATGCACAGGAAGCTTTCAGAACGGCATTGAGACTTGAGCCAATGAACATGGGCCTCTGGCAGTTATACGACGATGCGGTAATCGGTGAATACACTACAAATAAGCGCGACGAAATTTTAAAATCCGTTGTTACCGGTGATTTGCAGCCTACTTTTGCCATCACAAAAGTGGATAGCTATGTCGAACTTGGAACCCTATACATTGTAGGTACTGTTAAAAACACTTCAAACAAGCAGAAACAGAAGATTAACCTTAAAGCCAGACTTTTAGACGCAAACAAAAGAGAGCTCCGTTCAGAATACGGAACCCTGCGCAGTATCGACAAGATTCTATATCCTAACGAAAGCTCCCTTTTTGAAATCTCTTTTAAGAATCCACCTGTTAATGTGAAAACCTATAGAGTTGAAGTTTCCTCTTGGGAATAAGCTTACTTATTTGGGTCTGATAATCTAACAAAAGTATGCTTGCCATCAAAAATCTTAACAAGATGGGTCATAGCTACGATAAAGAAACCAAAACCAATCCAGCGAAGCCATGATTCGTCAATCATGTCTACCAGATCTTTTTTGAATTCCTTCATTTCTTCCGGGAAAGCAAACATCAAAACACCAGTAAGAGCAACAAATGGAAGTGCAAGCATCCAAAATATTTTTTTAATAAACCACACGATTAGTTCCCTCGCTTTAAAATTTTCTTTATTTACTATAACAAAGTTTATAAATATTGTAAATATGCTTTAAAAAGTTGTATTTATAATATACAATATAATGTATAATTGTAAGCGTTAAAAAATGCCGATACATAAATATACCAAATAAGGGTCTTGAACAATGGGTTTCTTTTCTAGAAAAATAAAGAATCAGGATGAGGTCTTTCAAAGGCTTTCACAAAGAGATAAAAAGGTATCAGAAAAAGCCAAATCTGAGTTTATATCATGTCTGAATTCAGAGCATATAGTTTACTTAGTAAAAAAGTTTAAAGAAGTAGATGACCAGGAAGTTCGACTTTCTATCCTTGAAATTTTCGCTAAAAAGAGAGAATCCCTTAGCGAAGAAAATTTACGCCAGATTTTAACTCTCATAACATATCCAGAACCAATTTATAGAGAAACCTTCAAGGAAATTCTGTCAGCAGTTACTCCAGACAACATGAAAGCTTTGACAGAATGTCTTTCACAGACATCTGACATAAATATCCACAAGACCATACAATTCGGCATTGAAAAATCAGGTCTGCTAAGCATGTTCCTGCAGTCCTGGAATCAGTTTTCAATTAAAGAACAGATTCTTTATCTGGAATCGCTGGTGCTTTTGCAGAATCCAAGAACCTATCCAATTTTCATCGATATCATGAAAGATGAAACAGTAGAAGCCAAGAAGGAAGAAAAGAAAATTCTTCAGGTTGAATTTTCAAAGCATGTTGAAAAGCTGAAAAGCCCTGAATTTCTTGATGCATGTATAAAATCAATGCCTGCAATATCTCCTACAATGAGATATTCAGTCTTCAAATGTTTACAGAGACACGGCGATGCTTTCTTTAAGAAGATCTTCGATGGCCTGGGTAAGAAATCAGAAAATTATCGTCAAAATGTTTTAAAGCTTATAGAACAGCTAAATGACCCTATTTCATATCCTTATTTATTCCCATTTCTATTAGATCCATTTAAAGCCATACCTCAGATTATTTCTGATAATATAAGCAAACTTGTAAAAACCTTCTGTGAAGAACTTGAAACGAAGACTGAAACCGAATTAAAGAGTGAAGAAACTTTAAATAAAGTTAAATATTATACAGACCCATTAGAAAACAACCTGACAGAAAGACATTTCCAGTGTATAAAGACCCTCACTGAATGTCTATTGCGCTTAGGCAAGTATTTGCCAGACGTTATTCTCAGGAATTTTGCAAAGCTATATAAATATAACGAAAACTACGTTAAAAGCTTCATTAAAGGCTTGGAAACAGCAGAACGCAAGCAATTTCTCATAAGCGCCTGCTGTTATAAAGATGAAGAAACTGGTAGAACAGCTTTAAAGATTCTGTCTGACCCGACAGAAAACTATATCGTAGAAACCCTCAATACACTGCTTTTGGAACACTTCATGAACGTTCCACATGCATTGCAGACAGAAGTCATCAATCTTATGATGAATCCAAAACTGCAAAGCTTTGTAACAGAAGTTCTCTATCATCAGGACCCGGAACTCCGTTCAAGAATTCTGTGGATTCTTGGTGAATCCGGTTCCCAGAATGCTCTTCAGATTCTCGAAACCAAGCTTAGAGATCCTGACTTCGTAGTTAGAGAAAACATCCTTAAAATTTTGGATTTACCCCATTTCAGAAATAATGCAGGAACTGAAATGCTAATGACTTTCCTAAAGGATACAGATCAAAGTATTGTTCTTCAGACAATTGAAAAATTGAAGGATAGAGACCATCCTGCAGTCATTGCAAATCTTTCAAAAGCAATGACTTCCACAAATGCAGAAATAAAAAATGCAGCACATAAAGCTATTGCTTATGTAACAAGAAGAAAGTATCTCTCTGGCTTTGATAAAATGAATCCGGAAATGAGGCTTAATATCGGTTCTTCACTGGTAAAAATGGACCCAAGCTTCATGGAAGATACTACCAGTGACCTTTCTGCTTCAGACCAGAGAACAAGAGTCTTGTCAGCCAAGATACTTGAAGTTCTTGTTGATTTCATTACTCCTGACCTTAAGACTCACCTAATTTGTGCAATTAATGACCCTGACCCATCAATCAGAGCTGTAGTTGTAATGGCACTGGGGAAAATCGGCGGTCCTGGCGTTGACACTATGCTTGTTTCCTATCTGAAAGACCAGGATGATAGAGTTAGAGCCAATACTGTTGAAGCTATGGCTAATGTAGGTAATCCTGGACTAGTTAATGAAATATTGCCTTGTCTTTACGATGAAAATAACAGAGTTCGTGGTAACGCAATCACGACCTTATGGAGACTAGGTTATTACCAGATTTACGAACCCGTAATGCAAATGCTGAGAAATCCTGACAAGTGGATGAGAGCTTCAGCAGTTTTTGCCCTTGGCGAATTGAAGGATGCAAGATTTTTCACAATGCTTATGTCTGTATTACGAGACCCTGACGCAGATGTAAGAAGAAATGTCATACTTGCATTAGCCAAGATAGCTCCGCCATATATGATAGCCCCATATATCAGACAGCTGAGATTCGACCCGGATGAAAATGTACGCAAGGAGGTTATGGCAGTATTATCACCCAAACCTGTTACTGCTAATACTCCAAAATGATTTGGTCTATTTTTAATTCAAAAAAAGAACCTAGCCTTCTTATTAATGAATTGTGTCCTAAAGATACAATCAATAAGGCAGCTTATCATGCTCTCTTAGACCATCCTGACGAAGAAGCAGATGAACTGATGCTAGTTGCTGTTCAATCAGAAGATATATCATCAATAAAAAAACGTGCTCTCATTAGCATTCTTGGCCATAGATCTACTGAACAAGCCATACCATTATTTGAAAAATATTTATCAACTTCAACTGATGATAAAGAATTAAAAAATACTGTTATAGAAGCTCTTTTTGATATTGGTCTTCCGGAAAGTATTGATATTTTAATCAAAGATCTCGCTGTAGACGATGACGCATCAAGACAAAAGATCATAAATCTTATTTCAAGACTTCCTGAAAACGATGCAATGGGTGCATTACTTCGCTGCGTTCCAGAAGATAAGCTTTCTACATTATATTTTGAAATAGTATCTTTAATGGAAGAATTAGATCTGTTTGAATCACTTAAAACCAATTTTAACCAGCCAGACCCTATGGTTAAGAAGTTTTATTTTGATACAATCGTAAAGTTCGACAGACCTGAGTTTATTCCGCTATATCTTGATTATTATCCTTCAGCTACCCCTAGCCATAAGGATACTATCCTTAACATACTAAGTAATACTGAAATCAATATTCTATTACTTCATTTCAATAATTATGTATCAAGAAAAAGCGCTGACGGAATAATGGCGCTGATTGATAAAACGATACTGAACCGTTACAGTGAAGCTAGCCTGGATATATTGAAGTTTGTTATATCAATTAAAGATTCAAAATATAGGATTAAGGTTCTTCCGAACCTTCTCAAGCATATCGACCCATTTGCTTATGATACAGTTTTTGAATTGCTTAAAGAAGGCTCATACGAACTGCGTGAGTTAGCCTCAAATAGTTTAATAGAATTAATCAGAAAAACCTATAAGCGTATAAATGATTATAGGGAACCCAATAAGACTACCTTAGACGGCTTTATCGACAGATGGAAAAAATCTGTTAAATCATTGATGCAGTCCAGAGATGAAATATCTGAAGATTTTTACAAATCAGTCAGAAAAATATTCTTTGAATTCTGCAACTTTGACCATGAAATGTTGCAACCAATAGTTCTAGAATTGGTCAACAAAGATTTCTTTGAAACATACTACCTGTTAAAGGATTGGAGTTTTGAAGACAAATTTGGTGTTTACTCCTGGATGCTAAAAACAGAACCAGCAATAGGGTCTATTATTCTCAGTTCCCTAACAGCAAGAGCAGATGAAACCCTTTGGAGACTGGCCATAAAGCTTTCCAATTCTTTCGAAGATGAAGAAGATTCTGACATATATCGAAAGAATCTTATAATGCGCCATAGCAACATTTCCTTTGAAAAATTCCTAAAGGATGAAGATCCCGGTGTCAGGGCTGCTGCAGTAAAAATATGCGCAAAAAGCAAAAACCAGGGACATATGGACCTCATCAAAAGTTATGTTAAAGATGCAGATCCAGAGGTCAGAATTGCAGCATTACAATCAATACTTGATGATGACGTATTAAAATCGGATAAAGCTGTTATGGAAGCACTTGATGATCCAGACGGTAATGTTGTTCTGTTTGTTCTAAAAAAACTAAAACCAAGACTTGGAGCTCAGAGACTTTCTCCATTCCTGGTAAGATTTGTGAATAGCAATCATCAAGGACTTAGAAATTATGCCATTCAGGAAATAGCTACCATCACAAAGGAACGCTATAAAGTAAACTTCAATAACATGACTCCTGATATGCGCAAATTGGCTGCTCAGGCAATTCAGAAGATTGATACAAACTTTACGGATGAAGTAATCAGTGACCTGAATTCATTCGACCCGCAAACACGTTTAAAAGCAGCTTTATTGCTTGAAAATATACAGGTTGATACCAAAGGCCAGAATGCTCTTATTGCAGCAATGAAAGACCCTTCCAAAAAGGTAAGAGCTGCTATTGTAAAAACACTTGGCATCGTTGGCAGTTCTGAAGTTGTAAAGCATTTAATCAGCTTTTTCAATGACCCTGATCCACGTGTCAGAGCCAATACAGTAGAAGCAATCGCAGGCCTTGGCGATAGTAATGTTGTTCGTGTTCTTCTCCCATACCTTGAAGACTCCAATAATAGAATCAGAGCCAATGCAATTGTCGGTATATGCAAGTTTGGTAAATTCAATGTTGCCCCTATGCTTCAAAGCATGCTTGCAGACTCTGAAGTGAATATGCGTGCCAGCGCTTTATGGGCTATTGGGGAAATAGGCGAACCGGTCTACCTGCCACTGACCTACCCATTCATGCAAGACAAAAATGACCTGCTGAGATACAATTCAATAAAGTCAATTTCCAGAATTAATCCTCAGCTTCTTTCACCTTACATGACGGTTCTAAGAAAAGATTCTTCACAGAAAATCCGAGACTTAGTAAAGGACTTGAGCCACAAGATTTTATAATTTATGAAAATAACAACAGCCAGAGACTTCTTAAATGCAATGAGCGATTATTTTAATAATCCGCCATGGACACAGACAGATACAGTCTTAGCTTTGCTATTGCCTGCATTTATTTTTATGCTGTGGCTTTTCCTTTATAGTAAACCGGATGGCTCAGATAAAGACCCCTTCTCAGAAATACCAGAAAAGGACATGGATACAATCAAGCAAATAGCAGCTCAAAGAGGCTTAAGCTCTTTTGACAGAGATTTCTTGATTATGCAGGCATTAAGCATTTATGTTAAACCCGTTACTGTCCTGTTAGACCAGAATACATTTGAAAGACTTCAAAAGGTTCTGGAAGATAGGGCTAGAAAAGACGGCGGCTCACCAGAAACAAATTCAAATGTTCAGAACCTTATAAAAATTAAAAGCAAATTATTTTAAATAACAAAAAAGCTCATCATATAGATGAGCTTTTTTGTTATTCCTTTGAATCAAGTATTATTGTAACCGGACCAGAATTATGCTGAATTATATGCATATCAGCCCCGAAGACACCCTTTGCTACCTTCTTTATACCTTGATTAGCTAATTCGAGACAGAAATTTTCATACATTTTATTAGCTATCTCAGGTAATTCTGCATTGATAAAGCTTGGCCTGTAACCATTTCTAATATCGCCATATAAAGTAAACTGAGAAACAACAAGAATATCAAAGCCTTGATCCTTGGCTGAAAGATTCATTTTTCCATTTTCATCCTCGAAAATCCTCAAACCAGCAACTTTCTTGGCCAGCCATTTCATATCAGCTTCGCTATCACCCTTGCCTACTCCTAGAAAACATACAAGTCCCTTGGATATTTCGCTTATTAGTTTATTATCAACAGATAGTGTAGCATTTTCAACTCTTTGAACAACAGCTTTCATAAATATCACCTTAACAAGCTTATACAAAAAAAGCCGCTTATAAAAAGCGGCTTTTTCTTAATTGCTATTACTTACCGTAAGTAGCTGGCTGATTCTTCTGGCTGAGGAACAGGTCATGTACCATTGGAGCGGCCAAGCAGTTAGAAGAATAAGTACCAATAACAGAACCGAACAACAAAGCTACAGAGAAGCTGTGGATAGAATCGCCACCGTAGAGAACAAGAGCTACAAGAGCTAACAATGTAGTAATTGTGGTGTTCAAGGTTCTGCTGAGAGACTGGTTAACAGAGTTGTCAACGATTACTTCGTAAGTAGTACCATCTTTGCTGATTCTCTTATTTTCACGGATTCTGTCGAAAATAACGATTGAGTCGTTAACAGAATAACCAAGGAGAGTAAGAACAGCTGCAAGAACAGTTGTATCAAATTCCATACCAGAGAAGCAAATAAAGCCAAGTGTGATAAGAAGGTCATGAACAACTGCCATTACAACACCAGTAGCAGACGGGAAGTCAAATCTGTAACCCAAATAAAGTAGAATACCAATACAAGAAAGGATAGCAGCAAGAATACCCTGCTTCTTCATTTCTTCACCGAGTGTTGGACCTACGTTAGAAACTTCAAGGGTTTCATTAGCGTATGGCATAGTCTTCTTTAATTCAGAAAGAACGAAGTCATGAGCCTTAGCTGTATCTTGAGTATCGATAGAAGCAGCAGGATACTGAATGATGAATTCTCTATCCTGGCCACCGGCAACTGCCTGAACAACAATACTGTCAGCAGAGAAATAAAGAGGCTTACCTTCGATGTTTGTGGTCTTGTAGGTTTCGCTCATTGCCTTGAAAGCATCTTTGATCTTAGCTTCATTGGCTACTTCATTGAAAGTAACATGAATAATGTTACCACCCTTGAAGTCGATACCATAGTTGAAGCCTTTTACACAAAGACCGATAATAGCGGCTATTATAAGAGCGCCGGAAATGAAATAGAATACATATCTGTTAGCCATAAAACGAATATTCATGGTAATTAGTTCCTCCTACAATCAGATACTCAGAGTTCTCTTAGAACTGCCATTGAACCAGCCTTCAAGACAAAGCTTGGTGAATACAACAGCAGTATAAACGTTTGCAACCAGACCAATACCAAGTGTAGTTGCGAAACCTCTGATAGGACCTGAAGCGAAGTTATAAAGAATTGCAACAACTAACAGAGTAGTAACGTTTGAGTCAATAATACAAGAAAGAGCTCTATCGAAGCCAGAGGCTATTGAAGCTCTAACAGTCTTACCAGAATGGAATTCTTCACGGATTCTTTCAAAGATAATTACGTTAGCGTCAACAGCGATACCAACGGAAAGAATGAAACCTGCAATACCAGGCATTGTCATAGTGCCGCCAAAGAATACAAGACAAGCAAATACGATGATTGCGTTGAACATAACAGCGATGTCAGCAACTACACCACAAGCCTTGTAATATACAGCCATGAACAACATAACAAGGATGAAACCGATGAGACCAGCTCTGTAGCCAGCTTCAATAGACTGCTGACCAAGTGTTGGACCAACAACGCGGCTTTCAAGAGCGATAAGGTTAGCAGGAAGTGCACCAGCTCTCAAAACGATTGCGAGGTTAGAAGCTTCTTCGAAGCTGAACTTACCAGTAATCTGAGCCATACCGCCATTAATTCTAGCCTGAATTGATGGTGCGCTGTATACCTTGTTATCAAGAACGATAGCAAGCTGATCACCAACATGGTTACCAGTGCAGGTTGCGAACTTGTGAGCGCCTTCAGCGTTGAATTCAAGATGAACCATTGGAGAACTCATTTCGTCGAATGCTACCTTAGCAAACTTAAGATCGCGACCAGTTACATCTGGGGTCTTAACAAGCTTATACCATGTTGCTGGCATTGTGCCCTTACCAGGCTGCATAAGAACGAGTTCAGTAGCCGGGTTGATTGGTTCAAGCTGAGCTGCAGTAGCAGCCTGATCAAGAACGATATGGAACTGAAGCATTGCAGTGTTCTGAATCAACTGTTTTACACGTTCTGGGTCCTTAACGCCTGGCAACTGAATGCGGATACGGTTACCTTCCTGAGCTTTAATGCTTGGTTCGGCAATACCATACATGTCGATTCTGTTTCTAATGATTTCAACAGAACGATTTACTGCGTCAGTAATGCTGTCGTTTTCAGCGATTGAGTCAGTGTCAACCTGATAAACAAGGTCGATACCACCCTTAAGGTCAAGACCAAGTGTAATCTTTTTCTGTGGGAAGAAAGAAGCCAAAAGAAGAGGAAGTTTTGCATAGAGTTTTGATTCGGCTATTACTGTCTTAAGTCTTTCAGTGTTTTCAATCTTAATGCGAAGTGTAGCGTTCTTAACGTTGCTTTCGTAATCAGAATTGATAACTCTGGTTTCGTATCCCATATCAACTAATTTTCTGCGGATAGTGTCGGATACGTTATCTAGGAATTCATCAGATCTTACTGGGTTCTTAGAACGATTGAAGATCTGAGCCATCTGGTCTACGGATACTTTGAGGAGAACTGCCTGATTAGACGGGTCTTCTTTGTATTCGAACAACTTGATTGGCAATCCGTTCTGTTCATCTGGAGTCAAGCTACCAAAAGCTTTTTCCCAGACTGGGGTTGATGGCAAGGTATATATTACTGAAAGTAGTAATACGACCAGTACCACAATAATTTTAGCACCATTTTTACTCTTCATTTACAAAACTCCATGCTATATAGGTCAAAAAATAAGTGCACACATTATAATAATTTGGTGCACACAAGTCAATACCCTTTGTATCTTTAATGCATAGGGCATAATTTTATGTTTTATACATTTTTGGAGTTGAAGTGTGATTCTATACAGGCTGTTGGCGTGGTTGGCGTCGTTGGCGTTGTTGGGGCCGCCCCTGCGAGGCCTTCCTCCAGCTTTGCGGGGGGAAGGTGGCACAGCGTAGCTGTGACGGATGAGGGCGGTTAGCGGCTGTTTACTCTCGACTAGCAGCTGGTGGCGAGAAATAAAACAGACCATCTAAGTCTGAGGCTTAAAATGGTCTGCTCTATCGGCTGTTTGGCCTATCCGCTATAATCCTGTTATCCGTTGCTAATCACAACAGGGTTGGCAGAGGCTTGGTGAGGTCCCAGACGTCCGGATCCCAGCCTAAGCTTGAATCATAACCGTCTGGTAGAGAAATACAGTTGTTTACAACAGATGAACCGACTTCAGAACCGATTACAGAAATACCTCCAGAAGTGCTCTGGGTAGTAAAGCTGTTTGAAATTTCGGAAGAACTACCAGATTCAAACATACCTACATACAATCCGACCTTTGTAGCCGAACCTGTTCCCGCAACAGAACAATTTGTATAACAATTCTTTACAACACCTGGAGTTGACCTTGAATACATTGATTCGTAGTATCCAAGCCATCCGACAAAACCACCAATACCTTTACCAGTGCCTGTTACAGTTCCGTTACAATAGCAATCTTTTATCATATCACTGTCATTGTTGCTATTAACACCAACAAATCCTCCTACATAATCAGTGCCAGAAACATTACCTGTAACAAAACAGCGTTGAACATTACCGAAAGAATGCCCGGCAAAAATACCAGCGAAAATATCTTCACCGACTACTGATTCAGCTTCAGCATAGCAATTTGTGTAATTCCCGCGAGGAATATAACCAGCAAATCCGCCAGTATATTTACTATGATTAAGAACTTCAGATACTTTGCACCAACAACCGTTACAGTTTTCACAAGAAAAGAAACCGCTGAACCCACCGACAGTATTTTTCCCTTCAACCCTAGAAAGAGTAGAATTGCAATTATCAATATTTTTACATTCAAGATAACCACAGAACCCTCCAGTGATATCTTCACCATTTACACGTTCTATATTAACATTGCAATCAATACAATTTGTGGCATAAAGATGACCGAAGAAGCCACCGGTTGTATAGTTGCCAGTTACACTAGTAACAGTTGCATTACAGTTCTCTATATTTGCAATGTTATCATAGAAATAATCAGTAGTAACATAACCGATAAAACCACCTGTATACGATTCGCCGGTTACCGTATTAACTTTGACATAACTATTGGAGATATTTCCACCGTTTTTATAGCCAATAAAACCACCAACATAGGTAGCTCCTTCGACGGAGACAACTTCTGCATGACAATTATCAATTTGCGTTGGACCAAAGCCTAAGAAACCACCAGCATAATTTCCTGTTGATTTAACAGTAAGACCAGTCCCATAGCAATCATTAATTTTATCAGATTGTCTAGCTCCAGATACGAAGCCAATAACTCCACCTACATTAGCAGAACCTTCAACATAAGCATCTTTAACATGGCAACCGAAAGCAGAAACATAATACATATAACCTATCAAACCACCAACGTGACAGCTAGTGCTTGTTAATTCGCAATTTTCAGCAAAACAGTTTGTAACTTTTACATATTGAGCCTGCCCAAGAATACCACCAACGCACTCACCACCTTCACTTTTTATAGTGGAATCAGTAACATAACAGTTATCAACAATAATATCCTTAGAATAGGTGCCATAGCAATAACCAACAATACCACCTGCATAGTTTTTACTAGTTACATTACCAATGAAATGGCAGTCCTTAATTTCAGCATAGGTGTAGTAAATATAACCTACGACTCCCCCTGCTGTGCCTGTAGACTCTACGTTCCCGGTAACGTAACAGTTTGTTATAGTTCCTTTATTGCAATTACCAACCAAAGCACCGCTATCAGCGCCAGCAGAAATGTTAACATTCAATAAACCAAGATTCTTAATTACCCCTATAGGTTCACTATAAGAATCACCGACCTTACCAAATAAGCCCATATAAGTATTTGTAGATACTATTTTCAAATTAGAAACAGTTTTGTTATTCCCATCATATACGCTTGTTAGATAATGATTATAAGTAAGATTTCTTTCAAGACCATTAGCCTCAGTATAATTTGGACTAGAGGAAAATCCTGCCAAATCAATATTTCTCATTTGCTTCAAGAACATTCCATCTGTGTAATTTCTTACGTCATCAATTAACTGATTTGGGGTATAAACCAGGAATGGTTTGGCTTCGGAACCGTCACCAACGCTGATAACAGCACCGGATTCAGTATTGTAAGTCTTGTTTGTGGTAGCAAATTTATAGGTCTTGCCTTCAATAGTGCCATTGAATGTCATATTAACAGCCATATTGGTTTTACTTGCCTGCCACAAAGCTGTTTCAGGAATTTCAACAACCGGATTATCGCTTACATTCGTAGCTTCCAGATTATTCCATAGTGCAGAGCCATCAGCATTGATTGTTGCATTGCTGAATACCATATCCTTAAAGCACCCTACTTCGGTGTTCAAACCAGAAATCAGTGCAAGCTTCCCATTATTGGTCAAACAAGTAGCTTCAGCAGTTCCGGGAAGGAATGGTTCAATGTCAGTGCCCTTGCCAGGGAAAGGAATTACATTAAACTGCTTAGTTTCAAAAGGTGCTATTGCAGTATCATATTTGTCTTTTATTGCTCCCATGGAGATTTCACAATACTGGCCAAAGCTGAGGTCACTGTTAAAGCTGATTTTAAGCTTTCCGTCAACCCACTCTTTTTTTACGTCAGCAGAAGCAACACCGCCAAC
>JAZRWI010000037.1:0-22696 GCA_045599645.1 Candidatus Avigastranaerophilus sp. | reverse complement strand
AGAAAGAGGCATACAGAAAGGTGCTGAAGGTGAAAGAAGAAAGAACGAAATAGAAAATTTAAGAAAGGCAAAGGCCTTGGTTAAAGCAGGCACTGCTAAGGAAGTTGTAGCAGAAATAATGTGCGTAGACATTGCTTTGCTCTAACTTATATAGTTTTTTACTGGTAATAAAAAGGCCAGTCTCAAAAACCAGTAGCAATTAGCTAATAACACTTAAATATCTTATTACAAATCAGAGATGACGAAAAAGTTGTCTCTGAACTTTTTATGAAAAATGAAAAATACAGTAAAATCTGTTCAAAAGCAGTGATTTCAATGATTTGTTTGCAATAATTCACTGTAAAATAAAATGGGAAATCTCTTGCCACTACGTCTCATTCTTGTGCTAAGTGACATCATAAATGACAAAAAAATGTCACTTAGCGTAATTTTCACAAATTTCGCCGATTTCACAACAAGGATAGGCAAAAATAGGCTTTTTGTGCTACAACTGTTGCAGCATTTATGGTTATTGATTATAATAAATGTAGAGGTAAAGTATGAAAGAAACCACTTGTAAAATAACGGTTCCAGAGGCTTTGGTGTATTTCTTGAAATTAGGTGAAACTAAGAACGAATTAACTAGAAACGCCTTGTTTCTTTATCCTTACGTGAAAAATGGTACTATTTCGCATGGTAAGGCTGCAGAAATGCTTGGTATTCGTAAGTGGGATTTGATAGAACTCTATAATAAACAAGGTCTGCCATATTTTGATATGCCTATATCAGAAGTAGAAGAAGAGGTTGCTACTTATACAAGACTTTTGAAACAAAGAAAATGATTGTAGTTTCTGATACAACGCCTATTATTTCATTATTGAAAATAACTCAATTAAATCTTTTGAAAAAACTGTTTGGAGAGGTATATATTCCTCTTGGGGTTCATGACGAACTGATTGTTAACTTAGATTTTGCTGAAGAATCAAAGAAAATAAAGGAATGTGGCTTTATTCATTCTGTTGAAGTAAATAGTAAAGAATCTGTTACTATGCTTCAGCGAACAACAGGCTTAGATTTGGGTGAAAGCGAAGCTATTGTTCTTTTTAATGAGAAGAAAGCAGATTTATTGTTGATGGATGAAATAAAAGGTAGAAGCATTGCTAATCAGATGAATATACCAATAATGGGAACAATTGGTATTTTAAGTGCTGCTTATGATTATGGCTATTTATCCAAACAAGACTTAATCAGTTGTATTTCATTACTGAAAAATAGTAGACGATATATAAGTGAAATGCTATATAGGCAACTGCTAAACAGAATTAACGAAAAATAAATAAAGACTTATTGTTCCTTCTGAAGAAACTATAAGTCATGTTTCAGAAGTATTGCAGTTATTACGAGTTCTCACAGGTGATGACAGATTCACACCTGATACAAATTCAATAAAATCGAAAGGAAAATCTGTAACCATGTGTGAAGTATTAGACAAGGTTGAAAACAGAGGTAAATTAAAGTTATTATCAGATTTGATAAAAGATGGTATTCTTTCATTGCAGCAAGCGGCAGAAAAAATGGGAATGACGGAATCAAAATTTAAAACTGCTCTAAAAGAACTGGAAGTTTATAATCATGTGTGAAGTATTAGACAAGGTTGAGAACAGAGGCATACAGAAAGGTGCTGAAGGTGAAAGAAGAAAGAACGAAATAGAAAATTTAAGAAAGGCAAAGGCCTTGGTGAAAGCAGGCACTGCTAAGGAAGTTGTAGCAGAAATAATGTGCGTAGACATTTCTTTGCTATAAATTTTACTAACTTTTCTTGTTGCTTTATAGATAGAGTAAAAGGTTTCAATAAATTAATGAGAGTATCAGCCTGATTATTTAACTGATTATCTGGAAGTTATAAAGCAGAAAGCTCAATATAAAAAATGGTTTTTTGGTCATTACCACAATAACAGGAATATTTCCGAAAAAAAAATAATGCTTTATGAACAGATTATTAGAATAGCTTAAGCCATTATTGGAAACATCGATATCATAAGGTTAAAAATTTGGCTCGCTTGAAAAAGTAAATTCAATATCTGTTTTTACAGAAGTAAATGCAATTTGAATTGCATTTAAAATTTTATTGAGACAAATATTCCGATTTCGGAATATTTCTTGATTTTTACGACAAACTATTCTAATATCGGAAATAAAAGGTGGTGTCGCCATGATCATTCGTAATGAGTATTTGAATCAACTTTTAGCTTGGAAAAATGAGAAGGTTGTAAAGGTCGTTACAGGTATTCGTCGTTGTGGAAAGTCTACTTTATTGAAGCAGTATCAAGATTGTCTGTTGCAGGATGGGGTATCTAAGGAGCAGATTATTTTCATCAATTTTGAAGATTTGGATTATGAGGATTTATTGGATTATAAAGCTTTGTATGAATATATCAAAAAACGTCTTTGTCCAGATAAAATGACGTATATTTTTTTTGATGAAATTCAAAAGGTAGATTTCTTTCAAAAAACTGTAGATAGTCTTTTTATAAAGAATAATACTGATATTTATATCACAGGCTCGAATGCTTATTTGCTTTCAGGAGAGTTGGCAACCTTGCTCACCGGAAGATATGTCGAGATTTCTATGCTGCCGTTATCTTTTGCGGAATATTTGGAATATACCAATGACCCAGAGGAGCAGGCATTGGCAAAATACATGCGTTTTGGTGGATTCCCATATTTATCTCAGATGAAAAACACTGCAGAAAAGGTAGATACCTATTTGGAGGGTATCTATAATACTGTTATTGTAAAAGACATTGAGGACCGCCATGCCAAGAAGAATAATGACCCGAATAAACGCAAGATTACAGATATTACCTTGTTAAAAACAATTTCAAGATATCTCGCTAGCGTGATAGGAAGTCCGATTTCCGTAAAAAGTGTTTCAGACTATCTTGTTTCTACTGGCCGAAAGATTTCTCCAAATACCGTTAACGATTATATGGAGGCTCTTCAGGAAGCTTTCATATTCTACCCGGTAGAACGCTTTGATATTAACGGAAAACAACTTTTAAAAATGAATAACAAATGGTATGTAGTTGATCTTGGACTTCGCAATCACATATTGCCTAAGAAACACTATGACTTAGGATTCTCTTTGGAAAATATTGTGTTTTTTGAACTTCTTCGAAGAGGTTATAAGGTAAATGTCGGGAAAAATGGTGATAGAGAAGTCGATTTTGTTGCCCAGAAAGAAGGGGTGCTTCATTACTATCAAGTGACCACCGATATTACAAAAGAGGATACCTTTGACCGTGAAATCAGGCCATTGCGGTCTATTAATGATAATTACGAAAAGATTATCCTTACATTAGACCACATGACCGTTGGCGACTATGAAGGAATAAAAGTAATAAATATAATTGACTGGTTGTTGAAGAATACCAAAAAAGAAAACTGAAGTGAAAGTATGCTGTAGAATTTGCCAAGGAGCAATTTTGCAGAATAAAAGACGGTAATTGCAGTGGTTTCATATAATGTGAATGTTGTGGGTTTATTCGCTCATGAATTGTGATATTCCTGGCTGATAAGGCTATGTTTTTGTGATAACCTACATTCAGGACCAAAAATAATGTATCTCAAAAGAAAAATAGACAATGCTTTAATAGCATGGAAAAACAATCCAGCACATAAGCCATTAATAGTAAAAGGTGCACGACAAATAGGAAAAACAGAATCTATTTTACACTTTGCAAATGCAAATTATAAAAATGTTGTATATATCAATTTGGCTTTAGATAAAAAATACTCCACAATAGTTAGACGCAATAGGTCTATATTGCGGAGATGAAATTCGGCTTGTTTTTATTAAAGGTTATATGCCTTTAATAAGAATGGTATCATTTGGTGATTTTCTTAGGTCATTAGTAAAACCTGATTTACTAGCTAGAAGATAAGTGATTTTTCTTCCTCTTGTAGCTATAGAAGTGGCTTTTGCTTTGAGATTTTCTAATTCTTTCAGACCCATAGTTTTATTCTTGAATTTACATTCACCAATTATTATTTGTTCTGAATTGAATGCAATAAGGTCGACTTCGCTTTCTTGCCATTCGCCTTCCATTTGGATATTGCCCCACCATTTGCCGACTTTTGTTGGCATAAACGGGAGAATACCTTTTAATGCATACTTATAACAGTTTGCTTTAATTAGGTCTTCATATACGAAGCCCATATATTCTGAATATCTATTTCCAAGCACAAATTCCTTGGAATCTTTTCCTAAGGCTGTGATAATAGAAGAGTTGGGTTCAATGAAGGTGTAATTGTATCTAAATAACAAATCGCTAATTTTGAATCTTTTTTCCTGCTTTTTGGTTGCAAGAAAATTTACTTCTGTTTCGATGATTCCAAGCTCTATTAGTTTGTTTAAATATGTAAAAACGGCTCTTTGATCTATATTGCATTTATGGGCTATCTGACACGAAGTTTTGCTGTTTGCGCCAATAGATCTGAGAATAGAAACATATGTGGTTGAATCCTTTAATTCTTGAAGAAGCATGTTGTTGGCTTCTTGAAATAGTCTGCCATTTTTGTCGAAAAATAAATTGTTTATTGCATCTTCGCTGTTATTGTAATCTTGAAAAAACATAACGTATTGAGCAACTCCGCCAGTTACGGCGTAAACATTCATTGCTTCTTCAAAATTTTTGTAGATTGTGTGAACTTCATCAAACGTAAAAGGTAGCACTTCAAGTATTTCATCAAACCTGCCATACAACGGAGCAACTTGATTTGATAATTGGTTTCGCATAAAAGAGCGATTAGAACCTAACAATATTAGCTTTGTTTTCCCTAAAGCGTGGTCAATAATCCATTGAAATTCAACAACAGTATTCTCATTTTTCTTAGCCAGGAAAGGGAATTCGTCAATAATAATTATTGGAATAGGTTGGGGTAGCTTTGATATATATATGAATATATCTCGGAAAGAAGTAAATGCTGTAATCAGGGATTCTGCAGGATAATAAGCTTGTAAAGTGGAGATGAAATCGCTAAGACAGTTGTTGTAATCGTAGCTGGTGCATTGAAAATAAACGCATTGGTTTTTCCCTGCGTTATGTAGAAAATTCAATACAAGTTCCGTTTTCCCTGTTCTTCTGCGACCATAAATGGCCATTGCTTTTTTTGTTTTGCTTTTTAAGAATTCTTTAAGCTTTTCTGTTTCTTTTTCCCTGAATAAAAACATGATTTTAACCTCCTCCTCCTCCTACTATTATTATAAATAATTTTAGATACATGTCAAATTTAAATATGACAAAATAGAATATGTCATATTTAAATTTGATAATTATTAAAGAACAATTCATTAGTAGGCATTGTTAAATAGGGATGAAAAATTGTTTGTGAAGCTTAGAGACCTCAAAATTATCTTGTAATGATTGTTTTACAGTAATTTGGTTCTTGATAAAATTAAATAACTAAATAAATAATAAAGTAAATCTTTACTTTATTTAAACATGAGTCTTAAAATCTTTACATTTTGATATTTTTGGATATAATAAAAGTAAAGATTGGAGATTGTTATGTTTAACTACGGCAAGCTGGAATTATTGTTAAAAAAGCGTGGAATCACAAAATCTGAACTTGGCAGAAGACTTGGTATATCGTCCAGGACAATAGCTAAGATAGCCAGAGGTGAAAAGCTTTCGCATATCATCACAGAAAAAATTTCCAGATATTTTGATTGTGAGATAGAAGATTTATTTGATTTGAGTGCCAATAACCAACTTCTGAAAACTCTACGCGAGGAAAAAGACGCCAGAATATCTGGCGGTATTTACCATGAGCTTCAAATACGTATGACATATAACTCGAATCATATGGAAGGAAGCATATTGACAGAAGCTCAGACACGTATGATTTTTGAAACAAATACCATTGATATTGGTGATGGCATACCTGTTGATGATATCCTGGAAACAGTTCATCACTTCAGGGCTATTGATTACTGCATTGATATTGCCGAACAGCCTTTGTCTGAAGAAATAATCAAGCATCTGCACTTTATTCTGAAAAATGCCACCAAAGATTCTACCTTAGCTTGGTTTGCTGTTGGTAACTATAAAAAACGCCCCAACATGATAAACGGTAAAGAAACCACACCTCCAGCAGAGGTTCATAAAAAGATGAAGAAGCTTCTTACTGGTTATCTAAAAAAGAAAACTATCCAATATGAGGATATAATTGCTTTTCACGCACAATTCGAGCAAATACACCCTTTTCAGGATGGTAATGGAAGAGTAGGTCGTCTTATAGCATTTAAAGAATGCTTAAAACATGGTATTGTGCCGTTTATAATAGAAGATAATAAAAAATCCTTTTATTACAGAGGACTCTCAAACTGGGATTCCGAAAAAGGCTACCTAACAGATACATGTCTTGATGGACAAGACGCAGTAAACGCATTACTAAAATACTTTAATATAAATTTATAACTGCCTTCAGAAATAATCATGTTCTTTGTCAGAGGTTCCAGAATAAAAAGAAATATATGAAAATGGCACTTCGGAAGAAAAACATCTTTTAAAATTTGACCTACGGCTAGAAAGAAGCTTTACAAAATTTTTGAAGCCGCTCGGTTTCTAAAAACCTCCCTTTTCAAGAGGCTGTCCCAAAACTAGAAATTTGTAAAAATCCCGATGTACAGTAGACTCCTAAAAACCTCCCTTTTCAAGGGAGGGTAGGGAGGGTTTTGGCAGGTTAAAAAAACATGTTTTGAATGTCTAAAATCTAGTTTTTTGACAACCTCTATTAAGTGAGTTGCTATTTCTTGACTAGCCAAGTTCCATCACGTTTTGAGCCTAAGCGTATGATATATCCTTTTTCTTGTAGTGATTTTAGGTTTCTTTCAACAGTGCGTTTTGAAACGCCTATTTTTTCGCAAAGACTAGCTGCATTCTCTTTGGCATTCATTATTAGTAATTCAAGTATCCTTTTTTCCGATTCTTTTAAACCGACATTCAAACCGACATTCAAACCGACATTTTTTGTGTTGGTTTGCAACAATACTTCTTGATTGAATGGAATGGTACATTTGATTGATGAATCAGTTATTTCAAATACTTTTTCACCATATGTTTTAACTATGGTTGGTATGCCGTGTCCTGTATGTTCAGTAATGTCCATGTTCATAAATATTCTCATAAGGGTAGAATTTCTTGGTTTACTGACTCCCTCAAAGAATTGTTTCTTCGACAAACCAGAAGGTAGTCCCCCATGTGAAAATATTTCTATGCGATCTTCAAAAAAAGAAATCAATGGTTCTGATATAGTCCAGTCATTGTGGACAATTGCATTAATAACTGCTTCGTCAACACAATCCAAATTAAATAGGTAGGTATCTTTACGGGGTCTGACTGTTGTATCTGATGCGCAAATATTCTCTGCAATCAAACGGTTTTTAAGTTTTTCATATGAGGTGAGAATACAACTATGGCCATAATCACTTCGTTCTGAAATGCTGGCTTTGTTTTGTCCTCTAAATTTAACAAAAATTAATGGGATATTGTTTTGATCAGATAGTAATTCTGCAAGAAGGTTGTATTCGCCTTTTTCTGTTCTAAGGTTGAAATTTGTTTCAACAGATTTGTCGCTGAGATGATAACCTTTTTCTGAATAGTAAATTTTGAATGTTTTAAAGGTTATATCTGCATATTTAGCCCTTGCTTTTAGCATGTATTCAGAATCAGTGAAATTAAGTTCATATCTGGTTCTTATTTGCTGTCTTGTCATTTCTTTGCAGGTTGTGCCAATTCTGATGGGACAGCCTGCTGATGAATAACCATATTTCTTTATGCAATATATATTGCTGTTGCCCTTAGGTACTTCAAGTATTATAAGAGTTTTTCCGTCTTCAAATTTTAGCCTTGGACTTACAATGTCTTGAGGATTTGGTTCAATCTGATTGGTAATCATATCAGATAACTTTTTCATGGTTTCATCAATGTTTGATATTCCGATTATTTTGCCATCGTCAGAAACGCCTATAATTATTGAACCGCCTTCACTATTTAGGAAGGCAACAACGTCTTTGCAAATACTTTCAGAATATTTTACTTTAAGTTCTATTTTATCGGTTTCTATATACTTAGCTGACATTTTGCTTCTCCGTTTATATATAATATATTATAAACCGACAAAATATTCAATATGCGACAATAAACCGACAAATTTAAACATAAAATCTTGAAGAAACGCACAAATTTGGCATAATAAACTTTGAAGAAACATACATTGATTGTCTGAAATAGGCTTGTATCGCCGAATTTGAGCTTGGCACTTTTTGAGCTTGGCCTTGTACTGTATACACTTTTTTACAAGTAGCTCGCTTTTTTTAGTGAGTTGCTTTTTTATTTTAGGGCATTGGTTGGTATGTATGTGAGTATATGTTATTTAATATATGACATTTGTGTGATAGAATACCGCTAGTTTAGGATTTATTGGCGGTGACACATGGGCAGTGGAAAAAAGGCGCCTGACAAGATGCTTGTCAGAGGGGCTAAGGTTCATAATCTCAAAAATATAGACGTAGATATTCCTTTGAACCAGATTGTAGGTATTGCCGGGGTTTCCGGCTCAGGCAAATCCTCTCTGGCTTTGGGAATATTATATGCAGAAGGCTCCAGACGTTATCTGGAAGCTCTTTCCACATACACAAGACGAAGAATGACTCAGGCAGAAAAAGCCAGAGTTGACGATGTTATGTATGTTCCAGCGGCTTTGGCATTGCATCAGAGACCTTCAGTGCCTGGTATCAGAAGCACCTTCGGAACCTCAACAGAGCTTCTTAACAGCTTGAGATTAATGTTTTCAAGACTATCGAGTCATAGATGCCCTAATGGCCATTACCATGAACCAACGCTGGATGTAGCCGCCGAAGTTCAGCTGACTTGTCCTGAATGTGGCGCAGAATTTTACGCACCAGGCGCAGAAGCACTGGCTTTCAACAGTGAAGGTGCCTGCAGATGCTGTGACGGAACTGGTATTATCAGAACAGTTGATGAATCAACACTTGTTCCTAACGAAGATTTAAGCATTGACGAAGGGGCAGTTTTACCCTGGCAGACCCTTATGTGGTCTCTTATGAAGGATATTGCCAGAGAAATGGGTGTCAGAACCGATGTTCCTTTTAAGGAATTAACCGAAAAGGAAAGGGACATTGTTTTCCATGGTCCTGCCGAAAAGAAGCATATTTTCTATTACAATAAAAAAGGAAATGACGCTGGTGAACTGGATTTTACATATTATAATGCCGTTTACACCGTTGAAAACGCCTTGGCAAAGGTAAAAGACGAAAAAGGCATGAAAAGAGTAGAGAAGTTCCTGAAAATGGTTCCCTGCCACGAATGTCATGGAACAAGACTTTCAGAGGCTGCCAGAGCACCAAAGCTAAGAGGTATTTCACTTGATGAAGCCAGCAAAATGACATTGTCAGATCTTATAACCTGGGTTTCAGAGGTTCCTCAGAGCTTACCTGAAAAGATGCGCCCCATGGCTGAAAATATCTGTGATTCATTCTTGTCTGTGGCAAAGCGCTTAATAGACCTGGGTCTAGGCTACATAACTCTTGATAGAGCTTCTTCAACGCTTTCTACCGGTGAAAGACAAAGAATGCAGCTTGCCAGAGCTGTTAGAAATAGAACCACTGGTGTTTTATATGTTCTCGATGAACCATCTATAGGCTTGCATCCCTCAAACATCATAGGTCTCACAGGTGTAATGGACGACCTGATATCAGACGGAAATTCTGTAATTCTAGTCGATCACGATACAAACATTCTTTCTCATGCAGACTGGGTCATAGAGCTGGGGCCAGAAGCCGGAGCAGGTGGCGGTAGAATTATTTCCGAAGGCACCATTGAAGATATAAAACGCAAAAAAGATTCCCAGATCGGGCCTTTCCTGGCTAGTTCTGTGAATGCGCTCATAAGACCTCAGTGTAATGTAAAAGATATTTTTGCTATGGGAAAAATCAGCTTGGCAACCAGGCAGATACATACTGTGAAGCCTTTGAACGTTGATTTCCCAAAGAGTAGACTGACTGTGGTCACTGGTGTCTCTGGGTCAGGCAAGACAACCCTTATTCTCGAAAGCCTGATTCCGGCAATGGAAGCTCATATAAAGAAAGTTAAACTTCCAGAGCATATTAAATCAATAAATGCTGATGGAATTAATCAGATAAAGCTTATTGATGCTACTCCAATAGGAATTAACGTGCGTTCAACAGTTGCAACCTATGCAGATGTGCATGATGAATTAAGAAAGGTCTATGCAAAGCTGGCTATGTCTAAGAAAAAAGGCTATAAAGCTGGTGACTTCTCTTACAATACTGGTAACCTGCGCTGTCCGACTTGCGATGGAACAGGCACAATTAACCTTGATATCCAATTCTTGCCTGACGTTGATATACCATGTCCAGACTGCCGTGGCTCAAGATACGCTCCTGATGCTTATGAAATAAAGCGCGAAGGGACAAACGGCCAGCAGAATTCTTTGCCTGAATTAATGGAAATGAGTGTTGATGAAGCAATAGCTGTTTGTAAGGATATTTCAGTAGTAAACAGACGACTGAATGTTCTTCATGATTTGGGACTGGGCTATCTTACTCTTGGTGAAGAAACTCCAAGCTTGTCAGGTGGCGAAGCTCAGCGCCTGAAGCTGGCAAGTGAAATGGGAAAAGGTCAGTCTGATACTGTTTTTGTTTTTGATGAACCGACTATCGGTTTGCATCCTTCTGATGTAAAAACATTGCTAGGTGTTTTTCAGAGCCTCATAGAAAAGGGCGCAACTGTAATCGTTATCGAGCATGATCTTGATGTAATCAAAAATGCTGATTATATAATTGATATGGGGCCAGGCGGCGGAAACGAAGGCGGCAGAATTGTTGCAACCGGTTCTGTGGAACAAATTAAACAGAATAATAAAAGTATTACTGGAAAATTCCTGTAAAAAGCTACATAAGCTGAAGATTGTCAGACTTTCTCCAGCTTGAATTTTATTTGCTTAATCTTTCTTCTGTAAGCCTTGTAGCGAAGAGCAGGGCTTCTTCTGCCCGCATCCTTTTGGAAAGGCCGTAAAGCATTCCTGCCAGAATTGTGTCTCCGGCTCCAACAGTGGTTTTGGCTTCTACCTGTTTGCCGTTAATTATATGGGCTTCTGCGTTATTAACAAAGACTGAGCCCATTTTCCCCATTGAAACAACACAATTCTGGGCACCTGCTTCACAAAGCCTGCGACCGAAAAGAATCGCCTGCTGAAAGGTTTTGATATCAGCATTGAAAATTTTGCCAAGCTCAATATTATTAGGCTTTATCATAAAAGGCTTGTATCTTAATGTGTTTGTAAGTAATTCTTTTTCTGCGTCTACAATAATTTTGCCACGTAATTTGCTCATCATATAGGCATATGCGTGCTTCCCCAGACCTTTACAGGTTGAACCTGAAAAAACAATTATTGAATCTTCATCAGAATTGATTGCTTCGCAAAGCTTATCAAGATCTTCAATGTTTGCCTGGCAGCCACAGCCGTTAATAGCTGTTTCTGGTTCGCATAGAAGCTTAACATTAATTCTTGAATTGCCTTTAACTTCAACCCAGCGGGTATCTATGCCAAGCTTTTTGGTTTCTGAAACTATTGTTTCACCTATAAGACCAGCATAAAAACCACAAATGGTGCTTTCTATTCCAAGCTCCTTCAGAACCTTGGAAACATTGATTCCTTTGCCTCCTACCTGAAGCTGTTCTTCTTTGCTGCGGTTGATTTCACCGGGCAAAAGCTCTTCAATGGACATATAATAATCAAGACTTGGATTCAATGTGATTGTGTATATCATAGAGATACCTGTTTGTTACTGATAAGATTGTATTTATACCAATATAATGCATGTTTGCTTGAAATTTATCAAGTGATTGTATAATATAATTATATTGAAATTTGAGCTAGAGGTATAGATATGTTAAATGTGAAGACTGCTGTTTCGTTAGATGTTTTAGCTGATGAGTTAATCAATGATTTAAAAAAAGAATGGAAATCACCTTTTGAAGCGCCAGTAGTTATTTTTGCTGAAAACAAAATAGAACAATGGTTCAAGCTGAAATGGCTCCAAAAACAACCGGTTCTGGCTAATCTTAATACCAAGCGGCTAGATAGCTTTTTATTAGAAGTGTTATCAAACGGGGATAAAACTAAGAAAATACTAAGCGGCGAAATTTTAAGAAATCTTCTCTTAGCATATCTGACTCAAAAAAATAACGAAAATAAATATAATTATGAAGCTTTGGATGCCACTGTTAAACGATACTTGGAGGACGATGGTGTTCTTAACGAATTGAGATTGTTTGATTTTACTTGTGAAATCTCTAACCTTTTTAAGGATTATGAAATAACAAGACCATCGGAATTTAAATATTCTGAAGATGAAAAAGCTGATTTTAATGGCTTTATTGAAACTTGGAAAAAAGAAAAGGATAATTCTTTCTTTAAAAATAGTGAAAATATTGCTACTGAAAATGAAGACTGGCAATATAAATTATATTGCGAAATATTTCAAAAGCCCGATTCGTTGGTTGAACTTGTAAATGGCAGATTAAAAAGTTATCAGGATGAACTTTTATCATTTTTTACTCTTCCTCAGCTTTATGAAAAATGCAGAGATTCAGTTTCTAATAAAATAGTAATTGATTATAAAAATAAATTACCAATTTATGTGTTTGGCCTCTCTGGTATAGGTCAGTTTTATCGTGTAGTCTTACAGAAACTTGCCGAAAATAATGAAATTAATTTATTTATTCAGAGCCCGGTTGAAAATATTTCTAATTTTAATAACGAAAAATGCAATAATGAATTATTAAAAAAATGGGGCAAAGCAGGAATAGAAAATATCGAGCTTTGGAAAAATAAAAAAGGCGATAATATTATTAATATCGCAAATAATTGTGAAAATAAAAACAACTGCCTTTTAAATTGTATTAAAAATGCTATTGTAAATAATACTGATAATATTTCAGAAAAAATAGAAGAAAGCTATCCAAGTATTTCTATAACCACAGCCTCTTCAAGAATAAGAGAAGTGGAAAATCTTCATTCGAATATTTGTAGATTGTTGAACGGTTCTGCTAATAATGGCAAACCTGCAAAATTCAGTGATATTCTAGTCGTTGCGCCAAATATTGAAGACTATAAAACAGCTATATTAGAAGTTTTTGCACAAGCTCAGACAAAAGCTGAAGAAGAACGGGACAGCAAAAATAAAACCGTTGTTTCTTTGCCTTTTAATTTTGTTGATTCTTCCGCTATAGAATCTTTAACCTCTCAAGCGTTGCATATTCTATTCCTTATTCGTGAAAAAGGAGCCTTAGCAAGACCAGAATTTTTTGCATTAGTCAGAAATCCTGTTGTTCAGAAAGTAAGAAATATTAAAAATGAGGATATAAAAGACTGGGAACGCTGGATAACCGATATGAACATATATCGTGACAGGACTAATTCGGAAAATAAACAGCTCGGCTGGCTTGAAGCCGCTAAGCGTTTATTGCTTGCAAGATTTTCTTCAGAACCGATAATTGACGGTAATGATGAATATATTCCTTATGCTAACATTGCTAGCGGAGACAACGATTCTTTATGCAGCTTTATTGATTGTGTGGAATCATTGGAAAATTGGATAAATAAAGATAAATGGCTAGAAGAATGGAAAAATGGGGATATTACAGGAAAGGCCATTGATTATATAATGGATTTTCTTGGAAGTTGGCTGTTCATGAAAGAACCACCTAAGGAATTAACCAGTGAAGCTATTATTTTTAGACATATAAAAGATGCTAGAGAGAGTTTGAAATTATATTTTGCAACGGGCAATGCCACTATTTCTTGGAAAATAGCTCATTTTATATTCCTGTCAGCAGCTATTAATGCTGATTATAATTCTGGTTCTATTTTTACACGAGGAATAACTTTTATGAAATTTGCTCCAAATAGAAGTATTCCTGTTAAATATTTATTTATGCTAGGAACAGCCGCTGATGCTATACCTGGTCGGAAAAGTGATAATTCATTGGATTTACGTGATTCATGTATTGCTTGGAGAGGCGATGTTTCTACTCCGGACAAGAATAGGTTTGCTTTTTTAAGTCAGTTGCTGAATACATCTGATGGCTTGTATCTAAGCTATGTAAATAAGGATTTGCAAAAAGATGAGGATTTTTATCCGTCTTCAGTTATTTCTGATATCAGAAATTTCTTAAAGCATTCAAACGCTTCTGCTTATGCTAATGAAACCGAAATCATGCTTGACGAAACGCGTGATTGGAAAGAACTGTTTACTAAACGTGAAATAAGAAATAAAACAACTCAGCAAAGCTTTAACGGTGAAACAAGAGATTTTAAGATTGCTAACAGCGAAGAACCTATAAAAATTCCATCCATGGTTAAATTTTATAGTTTAAAAGGTTTTCTGCAGGATCCTTTCGAATTCCAGATTAATAGAACTCTTGGAATCGATGATACTGAAGAGGACCCAGAAAAAACAGAATTTGAACCTGTGGATGCAGATTTTTTAAATCTGATTAAACTAGAAAAAATGCTTGTAGCTCTTGGTTTGGGAATTAAACCAGAAAATAAGATTGCTACCAAGGAAGAATTAAAGAAAAAAGCCATTCAAAGAGGTTGGATTCCTGATGATATTTTTTCTACCAAGGCTTGGAATGATGCTGAAAAAAATGTAAACCAACTTATCAATGCTATTGTAGATAGTTTCCCTAAACAACAATATACTTATTATAAGAAAAAAATTACTGTTGATATTCCTAATAATAGAATTGGATTATCTTGGAAATTGCTTGGAGAAATACTGATTGTAGCAGAAAATTCTTTTGAGATTCATTTTATTAGTATTTCTAAGTCTAAAGGAAAAAAGAAGAATTTCCTTGATGGCTATATTGCTGCCCTGGCTTTGCTTTGCATAGAACCCGAATACGAAGATAAGAGTATTGGTATTGATGTTTTCTCTGTAAATAATAAGGGCGAATTAACAAAAGAATCTCAGATGGTTAATAAGTCTTCTTTTGAGGCAGAAAAGACATTAAATGATATTTATGAGAAGGCTTATTGCGACTTGTTTGACAAGGTTCTTCCATTGGAATTGTTTACTGAAAAGAATCTAAGCTATTCTAAATTTATTGAAAAATTTGATGATGACCCATTTAATTATAGTTATCCATGGAAATATTTTACTGCATCAAAAATATTTAATGTATCTGAAGTGTGTGGCTTTAGCGAAAATGATTTTAAAGAAAAATGGGCTGAAGAAGTAGAAAAACAGCGTGAATTGATGACTGATTTATGGCCTGAGATATATGCAACAAAGGAGGCTGAAAAATGAAAGAAATATTAAAAGAATTTAATATAAATGAATTTAAAGTAGGACAGAATTTATATATAGACGCCTCTGCAGGAACAGGAAAAACTTATACTATTCAGCAGTTGACTGCAAAAATGGTTAAGGAAGGCATCCCATTAGAGAAAATACTTATTGTTACATATACCGATAAAGCAGCCGGTGAATTACGTGACCGCATCAGACAAAAATTAGAGGATTGCGTTGCTATAGATGCTGACGATTGCTATACGATAGCTTTGCAGAATATAAATGACGCTCCGATTTTTACTATCCATTCTTTTTGTAAAAATACTTTGGAAGTATTGGCTTATGATGCTAATGCTGCCATGTCTATGGAAGTCATTGATGATTCCTATATTATTAATGTAATAGAAAAACTTATTCGTGATGAATGGGCTTATACCGAAGAATTTCAGAATTTAATTAAACAACCTGAATTTGACTTTACAGAATTCAAAGAGAAATGTGTTAAGACAGCATTGCTGTTTAAGGGTTGTGACGATGTTTATTTGAAAGCAATAGCAGATAAAAATTTAGAAAATTTTATATTGAAAAATTTAATTACCATTGTTAATAAGTGGGAACAGTACAAAAAAGACAATAAATTCCAATCATACGATAATATGATTAAAACTGTTCATGATGAGGTCTGCTTGTCTGAAAATTCTGCTTTATTACAGAAACTTAGAAAAACATATAGATATGCTATTATTGATGAATTTCAGGATACTAACCAACGACAATGGGATATTTTTAAGACTGTATTTCTAGATAATTCCAAAATTGATAGTGAAGATAAAAATAACATTATCGTTGTTGGTGATCCTAAACAATCAATATATGCCTTCCAGGGGGCAGATTTGCAAGTATATAGGAATGCGGTTAGCGAAATAGGACATGAAAATGGAAGAAGATTATCTGTTAATAATCGCTCTAGTGATATTTTAATAACTGCTTGTAACACTTTGTTTTCAAAGGATTTCTTTGATGATAAAGGTGATTTTTCTGATTCCAACTGCCCACCTGATGAACGTAAAAAACTACCGGCTGAATTAAATGGAAAAATCACTCAGCCGTTATGGATAAGCGATAAATTATCACCAGAAGAATTCTGTAAATATGCTACTCAAAAAATACTTGAATGCTGTAGAAGAGATGACAACGGCAAAACTGCTTTACAAATTTACGATAAAACTACAAAAGAGTTAAGAAATGTTGAATTTTCTGATTTTGCTGTATTAGGAAGAACAAAAAAAGAATTGGAATATATGGAAACTGTAATGAATTCTGTCGGTATTCCATATACTAGATATAAAGATGATAATTTATTCAGTGGCACTGAGGCATACTTTTGGATTTTCATGCTTAAAGCTATAAATGCGCCTGATTTTGCAGGCTATAATAGAAAATTTTTGAATAGTGTATTAATCAGTGATTTTTTTAGATTAAAATTTTCTGAAGTAAATAAAGATATTTATTCTGACCCGACAAAGTCTCCAATGAAGGAGATATTAAATTGGAAAATGCTTGCCTCAAAACGTCGCTGGTCAGAACTTCAGGAATGTATTTATTCTGATACCGGTATTGATAAATATCTGAACGTGCCTAATAAATTGCAGAGCTTAGCAAAAATACGTCAGATTGGTTCATATATTTTTGATTATCTCTATAATCATAAAACATCATTAGAAACGGCTATAAAACATCTTGAAGGTTTGTCTATTGCTACAGATACTGTTGACGAAACAGATGCCAACTTAATTGCAAAAGGTTGTGATTTTAAGACGGTAAAGGTTATGACTTGTCATGCATCTAAGGGGCTGGCTTTCCCGATTACTATTGTTCTTGGTGGTATGAAAGGCTTTTGGAATCAGATGCCGGGTCCATTTTTATACCGCAGCGAGAATGGGAAAAATATAGGTTTTACCAAAGAAGACAGGACTGCTTACAAGAAAGAAGTTACGGAAGAATATCATAGATTGATATATGTTGCTTATACTAGAGCTGAATCTTTAATGATTTTGCCTAGGTATGATAAAAAACTGTTTCTTGGTTTCGAATTTTTTAATAATGCTTTGAAGAGAATGACAGAGACTGATTATGCCAACAAAGAAAAGCTAGTTAGACAGAATGACTCTTTTGATGCTGAAGGATGGGATCCTGACGTTATTAGAGAGGAATTTAAGAACATTCTTGAAACTATAAGAGGTGGCGAATTTTCTAATCAGAATGAAGATGTCGAAAAACAGATATCCGAGCTTCAGAATAACATTAATAGGCTTAGAATATGGTCATATTCTTATACTTCAATAGCCTCTAAGAAAAAGTCTATTGAAAGTCTAGAAATTAATCAGGACGAATCAGAAGAAGCCTCTTTTCTTGATGGTAGATTTAATAAAGAAGAAGCCTTATCTGATTCTGACAATAAAGTATCAGATGTAAAAACAATTAATATAGACCCGGAAGAAGGGATTTTACGAGTTTGCAAAAATTATTCTGCAACACAGATAAACAGACCAGATGACTATCCTAAGGGATCTAAACTTGGTAATGCAATTCATAGCATTTTTGAAAAGATTGATTTTTATAAATTTGGAGATTTACCTGCTGCAAAGGTTGCTGAAAAGAATACAATTGCTAGAGGAACCGTCGCAGAGGCTTTTGAAATCCAGTCTTTACCAATAAAGAATCATTGGGAATGGGTTCCTTATACTGCCAGACTAGTTTGGAATACTTTAAATGCTGATTTGCCTATAATTCATGGAAATGAAGCAACAGAAGGTTATTTTAAGCTTAAAGATATTTCTGAAGAATGTAAAAAAGCAGAAATGGAATTTTTTATAGATGTGAAGAACAGAGATTGGCTAAATAGATTCTGCAAAGGGTATATGGATTTACTCTTTGTAAGAAAAGATGAAGCGGGTAATGAATATTATTCAATCTTAGACTGGAAGTCTGACGTTTTGGATGATACTGCTTATTCAAATGGCGAAGCTTTAAGGGAAAAGGTTGATAAAGAATATTCCGTTCAAAGAGTATTATATTCGTATTGTTTAATTAAATGGTTGAAGCAGTTTTATCAAGACCTTAGCTACGAAGATATTTTCAACCAGCACTTTGGCGGTATTTATTATGTCTTTGTCAGGGGTTGTAAAGCAGATACATCTAATGGAATATATGCTCAAACCTGGAAAAGCTTTAAGGCTTTACAGGAAAGTTACGAAAACATCTTAAAACTGATGGAAGCATGAGGTATTGAATATGAATAATGAGATTATTGGAACAATAGACGGTTCTGTAGATGAATTTTTTGCTCTTCTGAATGAAATGCATGGTATTTTTGCTATTCGTGAGAAACTTCTTAAGTTACTTGCTTCAATGCAAAAGGATATGAGTGAAGAAGCCCAGAAATTAATATATATTTATTTTTCATTGTTAGACGATGGAAATACTCGCATTGCTTTAAATAAAGACTTGTTTTTAAAAAAATGGGAAACAAAATGGAATGGCTTGGTTGTTCAGGCTAGAGTAAAGAATGTTGTTAATGGAAATAAAGAAAGCGAATATCCTGAAATAAGTGAATTTGCACCAATTATTGAAAAAGGAATTAATGATTTATTAGAATTTAAATATTCAAACATTATTGGATTAAACAATAAACCTTTGAAAATAATTAAAGATCAGAATGACATATATTATTTATATGCAGATAAATATTATGAAGCAAAGCTTATTATTGAAAAATATATTTCTCAAATATTTAGAAAATCAGAAAATAACCTTAATAAACAAATAACAAAAGATGAAGTAAAAACTTTATCTGGCTTTGTTGTAGCAGATGAACAATTAAGCGCAATAAATAGGGGAATGAATGGAAGCCTCATTATTACTGGTGGACCTGGTACCGGTAAGACTACGGTGGTTTTGTATATTTTATGGTTTTTATTGAAAAATAATCCGGAATTTCTGTCATCAAATATTTATCTAGCTGCTCCAAGTGGTAAAGCAGCAGACCGTATGACAGAAAGTATACTTGATAGTCTTAAAAATGTTTGGAAAAATATTGAAAATAATAATAACGAAGAAAATAATACTATTTATAGAAAACTAAAAGACCTTGAAGGCTCAACTATTCATAGAATGCTTAAATATAGCCCATCTACAAATGGTTTTACCTATAACGAAGATGAAAAATTCCCAGATAATTCTATATTTGTAATAGATGAGGCTAGTATGATAGATATTTCTCTATTTGCTTCATTTTTGCAGGCAATTCCTAATAATGGAAGGGTATTTATTCTTGGGGATGTCGACCAGCTTCCTTCTGTCGATGCTGGTGCTGTTCTTGGTGATCTGTTGAATGCTGATAAGGTTATTAATCCGGTCAGATTAACAGAATCAAGACGTTTTACAGCTGATTCAATCATTGGAAAGCTGGCTAGAAAAATTCAGGAAGCCAAGGCTAATGTTAAAAAGCCTGACTACAAGGTTGATTTTAGTGATTTTGATAATTTTATCAGTATTTCTGATTCAGATGGAAATATAAAAAATGGGAAAAATGCTATTAGAAAATTAATTACGGATTGGATAAATAAATATTATTATTCTGAATCAGACTCTATTTGCTCACTTGCTGAAAAAATTAATCCATTGAATGAAAATCCTGATGAAGCTGAAATAAAAGCTAGAAATTTATTATGGGTAATGACCTTGAATTCACGTATTCTTGCCGCTGAAAATAATGGTATAAGAGGCATAAAAGAAATAAATAGTATTGCTTCCAGCGTTTTATTAAATAAGCATAAGGTTAAACAATTAAATGCAAATTTTGCTGGTCAACTTCTTATAATTACAAAGAATCAGAATATGCATAAACTTTATAACGGTGATACCGGGGTGGTTGTATTTTCTCCGGAAGGTAGACCATATCTTATGCTGAAAAAAACTGAATTTTTGTTTTACCCACTTTCTATTATTCCTGAAGAAGCTATTGAAAGTGCTTTTGCTATTACGGTTCATCGTTCTCAGGGCTCAGAATATAATAATGTTCTGATATTCCTGCCAAAGCAGAAGGGACACCCTGTATTGAGCAATCAGATTCTCTATACCGGTGTAACAAGAGCAAAGAAATCCGTAAAAATAGTAGCAGAACCAGAAATAGTAGAATCTGCGTGCCTCTCTGTCACCGAACGCGACACAGGCATCACCCTCTAGTCTTGCACTTCTTCTTCATTCTGCATTCTGCATTAAATAAACTTCCTCCGTTTATTTATACTTCCCTTCAAATGCCGTAACAACAGCCTGTAAATCTTTATCAAGGTAGGCGAAGCCTTTTTTGTAAATATCTTCCGGAATGCCATAAATGGCTTCGGCAATACCACCGGTTATACAACCGAGAGTGTCAGAATCGCCAAAGAATAAAGCGAGACCCATATCCACCCATGGGATGCCAATATTTGTTCCCGTATTTTACATAATATTCTGCGACATCCCCACCATTAAACAACCAATCTGCAGTTGCCAGTGCCAAAACACTATCATCTGTGAATTGCATGCTTTTTTGGAAAAATTCAAAATCTTTTGTTTTTATATTGTTAAACTCATAAATACTGCCAACAATATCACCAATAACACAACCTAACATATACCACCTCATACTTTAATTTTGTATAACTATTATATCACAATTCACCCCAGAATGTTTCCTATAAACTCTGAAGACCGATATATCTTAACTGGTGATTTACTATAATCTTTTACGTTTCTTGTAACAATACCATTAGCTTTGATGCGTTTAGCTGTTTCTATTATTACTTTCATATTTTGTTTAAGCTGTTGCAACTTCTGAGAAAATTTCTTATTATAAAAATAGAAAGTTGGTATTGCTAGCATGGCTTACTGTAGAATAGATATTGATGATATGAGTTGCTGGGTATTCAGAATGGCCCAGAAAAGATGGCATAAAACCCCTTCTGAATGTGCTGCTCTGTTTAAAAAATACAATCTTTTTAACTATATTGAAGAATGTTATGAAATACTTCATGTTAGCGGTTACGAATGCGTCGTTAATGACTTAGAAGACATTCTTAAATCAAAAGGGGTTGACGCTTATGCTAACTGAACTGCAAGACGGTATGATGCTTTATCATGCAAGTTACACAGAAATAAGAAACATCGACTTAACTAAGTGTGAACCTTCCAAAGATTTTGGAAAAGGTTTTTATCTTACTAGTGATTATAAGCAGGCAGAACAATTTTTGAAGCAATCGATAAAAAGAGCAAAAATTAGGAATATTGTTTCCGAAGATTGGAATAAAGGAATAATTTCTTGCTATAAATACCACGCAAGCGCAGATTTAAATATTAAATATTTTTATAATGCTGATATTGATTGGCTGCACTTTATTGTTTCAAATAGAAAAAATAATATATTCAGTCACTTATTAAATCAGTATAGCGAGTATGATATTATTGGTGGAAAAATCGCTAATGATATTACTGCTAGAACAATACAGACTTATTTAAATCAAGGATATGGTGAACCTGGTTCAGATATTGCCGATAGAATAATTATTGAACTTCTATTGCCAGATAGACTTAAAGACCAGTTTTGTTTTAAAAATACAAAAGCAATATCTTGTTTGGAATTCGTGAAGGGTGACGTATATGGCAATTTGTGAAAACAATGAAAAAGAAATAATTGTTACAGAACAGCAAAAGGAAACTTGTGCCATTATGGTTATGCGCACCATGCTGGAAGAATATGCTGACAAATATGATGTTTCTTTTGCAGAGGCCATGGATAGATTCGCTAATTCACCAATGTATGAAGCTCTTTTTGACTACGATAACCGCCTCTGGACCGAAGGCCCCGATTATCTTCTTCATTTTTACGAACAGTGCAGCAGATAATTTTTAATGTTTAATTGAAATAGGTTGCATTAGGTCTGCAAACATCTGTGGCTAGCATTAGGTTGGATTTTTGTGGGGGGGACTTTAACTCAATAGTCTGTTTTGAATCTATCATCACTAACTATTACAGTTTTATATTTCCTAATAAATTATAAATAGCTTGATTAACCTTAATTATTATTTCTGTATAGTTGGTTTCATTGTATTCGATGTATCCAATAGTTGTTAGAGCCCGGCTAAATTAGCCATTTTGGGTCAGGTTAAAAAAACCATTTTTTGACAGTAAAAAAAAGCCATTTGCTATTTTTATTTCTTCTTTTAAATTAGAGTTTGACCAACCACCTAATCTAAAGGAGGAATATG
>JAZRWI010000036.1:0-23329 GCA_045599645.1 Candidatus Avigastranaerophilus sp. | reverse complement strand
AATGACCAGTAAACCGAATTTTATGACTGTGCCCGCCGCTTTAAGAGAATTGGAGAAAATTGAACTTATTCGACAGCCTGGCGGCAATTATAAGCTTGATCATGCAATCACCGCAACCCAGAAAACAATACTCGGGGCTTTTCAGCGAATATTCGTTATAAAAAACAAATATTCGGTTAATAGCGAATAATCTCTAATATATAGCAAAAAGTCGGGATTGATACTGGATGGCGATATGCGGACTTCGCTGATGCTCGACTGACTCATTGCCCCAACCAAATGTATAATGCATAATTGATTGGGATATATGAATTAGAAGGCAATGTTTGATTTGGGATATTTCTGGAGATAGAGGTTGGCGAGGAGAATTGGGGCTGTGCGAGGTTTTGCAGGTGTTTCACGAACCTTATTCAAATCATTTTCTGGCTTTTTTGCCCAGAAAACAACGAATCTTATTTCTGCGCCAACGGGTTCATACCCCTTTGCTTTGTAGGTAGCAAGCTTTACCTTGAAATTCTTTGAGAATTTGGCAACGACACAGTCCTTACCGTTTACTGTTGTTTTAAGACCATCTTCAGCAAGTTCAAGTTTTTCACCAGCCTTCATTCCAGCAAGAATATCCTGAACCCTGAAAGAATAATCAAGATAAAAATCTTTATATTCCATTTGCAATGCTATTTCGTTAGCTTCATCGTAATTTTTTGTGTTTTCCTGCATAGTCACATCTGAATAATTACACTTAGAAAACAATCCAGTATTACAGTGAATATATAAGGCTTCCTTTGCTCTAGTCATACCTACATAAATCAGGCGCTTCTTTTCTTCAGAGACTTCCCTGCAGTCGTCAAGAAGCATATAAACTTTATCAAACTGCTTTCCCTTAGATTTATGTATAGTTGAAACTGTAATAACACGACTCTGATTGTCATAGAAGTCTTCGTAATTTGATTCAGAAACATATTCTTCAAAGTCAGAAATATACTTAACCTTAGGATACAATTTTTCAAATTTTCCCAAAAGATTATTACATATTTCCAAAGTCGTGCTACCCGCATATCTTTCCTGCAGATATTTTCTACCATCTTCCCAATCTTTTTCGCTTATAACAGAAGCATTCAGATTATTATAAAGTTTTGTAATGAAATCCTTTATTTCTATCACATTATTCAGTTTTATTCTATCTGCACTATTTATTAACCTTGCCTGCAAACCGTTTTTATTCAGTAGATTACAAACCTGTAATGCTTCATCATTTGTCTGAGTTAACACACAATCTTTTCCTGACCTATGAGTTTTCTTAACATTTTCAACCAAGCCTTCAAACATGGACTGGCTAGTATAATGGGTTATTTCTACAATACCGTTTTCGTCAGTATAAGATTGAATCTCATTTGTTTTTAAACGGTTAACAATCCAGTGAACAAAATTATTGTTAAAAGCTACAATATTTGCCTTGCTTCTATAGTTCACAGTCATTTCATATTTAATTGCGCCAAGCTCGATGAACTTTTTCATATATTCAGAGCTTGAACCTCTGAATTCGTAAATATTCTGGTCATCATCACCAACAGCGATAACACGCATGTCTTCATTGAAATCCATCAATGTTTTTACCAGATTATATTCGTTTACATCCATATCCTGAGCTTCATCAATAACAAGAACACTTTTAGCTATTTTATTTGCTTCAACTTTACCTTCTTTAATCATCTGTGTAGCAGTTTTGACGATATCCTTTGAATCATCAATATTTCCAACTCTTCCAAGAAGATCAAAGCAATAAGAATGGAATGTCTTAATTTCAACAAAATTAGCTGCATTGCCTATTAAATCCATCAATCTGAATTTAAATTCTGTAGCAGCTGCTCTTGAAAAAGTAAGCATTAGCAACTGCTCATGTTTAACATTTTCAAGCTGAAGCAAAGAAGCTAGTTTATGAACAAGGAGCATTGTCTTTCCACTGCCAGGGCCAGCAGCAACAACAATATACTTTGAATCTGAATCGTTTATAATATCTCTTTGTTTTTCAGATAATTCACCAAATAATTTATTAAATTTTGCAGCAGTAATATTTCTTTCCAGTTCCCCTGCTCTTTCGCCTTTAAAATATTTATTTATGAATTTTTTAAAATCCATAAGAAAATAATCCTGCACAAATTTAAGAGCAGCATCATAATCATGAACCATTAAATTGGCAAATTCGCCAACAATATGGATTTGTCGTATTTTTTGCTGATAATATTCATTCAATTTTTTATAATGTTCCTGTCTGAATCTTACCTTATTATCTTTTTCTAAGCGTTTAATTTCGAGACTATTATAAATGACAAGGAATCCGCCTTCCAGCTTTACTGAACCGATTTTAGATAAATATAGCAAAGCTTCTTCAAAATCCTTCAAGGTTATATTTTTATTATTTCCAAGAAGATCTGGTGCAGCTTTAAATTCATTAAATAATTTTACCATTGAAAAGACAACAGACTGTGACCAATCCTTGTTGATCTTGCTTTGTCCAGCCATAGCAAATAATCTTTCAATAATAAAATTACAGATATTTATTCTTGTCTGTGATTTTTTAATCAATACAGATTTCTGTAATGCAAAGCCTATTCTTACAACGTTATTGTATTTGTCTTCTATTTTTCCAAGATATCCTTTAATACTAAGGAAATACAGCAGTGTTCTGATATTTTTAATATTAGAAGCAACACCCTTATTAATAGCACCTTCATTGAGACTCTTCAGAGTATAGTCATCTTCGCTAATATCAGAAAGAGAAAGTAAATAATTTTCAAGCTTTGCAAATTCATTTAGTATATGTTTAGACTTATTAATACTAGCATCTTTGAATATATAAGCTTCCATATCAGATTCATTTTTTAAGAGATTAGCTTCTCTCATAGTATTAATGCAGTCGATAACATCTTTTTTATCAAGACCGATACGATCAGCGAGATAATCAACTCTTGATTCAGCAGCTTCTTTATCATCACCTGCACGGCTTCTGCTGGAAATCAAAGCACTGATAATTCTCTTAGACCATTCACGGCTTTGAACATCCTTGAATACATCAGAGGAATCTATTATCTGAGAAGCTTCAATTACACTATTAGCATTAATACTTGTTGCATAAACTCTAGGTATATTTTTACCACGTTCTACAAAACCAGATTCTTCCAAAGTTGCGATAGCAGTTCTAACTCTTGTTTCAATATCAATGCCAGCTTCATTCCAACCAGCCTTACGAGCTATTTCCAATGCAGAACAGCATACGTTTGGTCGTTCCTTAGTAAGGTCCTTAATAGCTTTCCAAACCTGCTGAATTTCGGCAATACTAAGCTTAGTCTGATTTAAAAGAATAAAATGCTTATCCAGATCGTTATCATTATAAAGAACATAACATTCAGCTTCAAGAGACTGGTCTCTACCTGCACGGCCGGCTTCCTGAACATAATTTTCCAAGGAATCAGAAATATCGTAATGAATAACAAGACCAACGTCGCTTTTATCAACACCCATGCCAAAAGCAGAGGTAGCAACCATAATCTTTACATCACCACGCATGAAAGCGTCCTGACTTGCAAGCTTTTCGTTTGTTTCCATTCTGCCATTAAAAGCAAGTGCCGGGAAACCATCCTTTGTAAGCTTTTCAGCCAGTTCGATGGTTCTCTTTGTTCTTGAAACATATACAATAGTCGGGCAATCTTTTGTCTGTATAAGATTTCTTAAATAGCTATATTTGTTTTCATCTGTTTCAACATTAATTACCTTGTAATGTAAATTCTTTCTTTCTGCTGTTGAAGCAAAAAGCTGCAAATCAAGATTTAATTCTTTTTTGAAATATTCACATATATCGGTTATTACCTTCTGCTTAGCAGTTGCAGTGAAACAAGATATTGCTATTTTATTACCCTGTTTTTTCTGCTGCAATTCTCTAATGAATTTTCCAATATAAAGGTAATCAACTCTGAAATCATGTCCCCAGGAAGAGAAACAGTGAGCTTCATCAATAACAAAGCGGACCACATTTCTAGCAATTAACAATTTTTCAATAGTTCTAGAACGCAGCTGTTCGGGGGAAATATAAAGCATTGTGGCTAAGCCTTTTTCGACGTTGTCTATGGCTTCTTTTCTTTCTATCGGACTAAGGAGACCGTTAATAAAAACAGCGTCATCAATACCTTTTGTCTTAAGATTATCAACCTGATCCTTCATAAGGGACTGCAAAGGAGAAATAACAACTGTTAATCCATGAGAATTTTCTCCATCCATTAATGCAGGAACCTGAAATGTAATAGATTTACCACCACCTGTTGGGAAAATAGCCAATAAAGATTTGCCTTCGATAGCGGCATCAGCAGAATTCTTCTGCAATGGCTGACCATTGTAGGTTCTGAAAGATTCAAAACCGAAATATTTTTTCAAGCCAGCAACAGTATCGAGTTTTTTCTTGCAGTAAGCACAATTTTCATCGTGGCAGGGAGTGCTTCTAAGAGCTTTAATGATGTTTTCAATCTGAGGATTATTTTTTACAACCCATGGTGGAATAATAGAATGATAATCGCCAGTATTAATCAAAGAAATAGCATAAGCTAATTCCATTGGATAGCTTTTTGAAAAGCTTTCAAAGTTGGAATTATTACATATTTCCTGCTTTAATGTATTTTTTACAAATGAATTAAAATCGCTTATTTCAGCATGATAATTCAAATAATTAAAGAAACCTGAAAAGCCCTTAATTTTATGCAGCAAATAGTAATAAATACTCTTCAAAGCATCTGGTAAAGCATTAAAAGCATTTATTTCATCAAAGAATAATTCCTTGGCTTTTTTGGAATCATTAACAGGATTATTTAACTGATCTGTATCTAATTTATCGTCTTTTAAAAGCTTATGATATGGTCTTTTTGGAAAAAGCAACGGAGATAGATACAAAGTATCAACACACTGACAGTTAAGTGTTCTGCCAAGCATATTTTCAACATACTTCATATCATGCTGCACAATATTGTGACCGCAAAGATATTCTGTATTTTCAACACATTTACCAAATTCACCAATGCTTTTGCCGCTATAAACGATATTGTTTTCGTCAACAGCGCCAATATCCAGAATAACCTTACCATCAAGGCTTACTTCCGTGTCAAAAAATACGATTCTGCTAGTCATTTCAAAGTCCCCTTTAGTAAAATTCAATCTATGCTTTTACTAAGTGTACAATGAAATTTATGTCCAAAAAATTCAAAATCTTTATAGTTCTAATTAAATTTTTAATGCACAATTCATAATGCACAATTGATTGTTTTGATTTCTGGCTTAATGCTACTCCCTCATCCGTCACGCTGCGCGTGCCACCTTAGCGACGGTTTCACCATCCTGGTTACCGCTTGCACGCCGCCATCCTTGGCGGCAGCCCCCACACGGAGGAAGGCACTGCCGTGGGCGGACGGAATTCGTCAAAACCACACAGTGCCTCCTCAAAAGAGAATTAAAGCAAAACTATAAATTGAAAAAGGAGAATTTTATTACAGTTCTTTTACAGCGGCTTTAAATTTTGATTCGGTCATTTCCATTCTTTCTGCGGCTTGCTTCAAAGTCAGAATGCCATCTTTAGCTAATTCATACAAGGTTTTTATTCGGCCTTTCTTTTCGCCTTCCTTGATGCCTTTCTTGATGCCTTTCTGAATGCCTTTCTGAATGCCTCTGTTTTCAACTTTATCTAATACTTCACACATGGTTACAGATTTTCCTTTCGATTTTAATGAACTGACATCAGGTGTGAATCTGTCATCACCTGTGAGAACTCGCATCAACTGCAATACTTCAGAGACATGCCTTATTGTCTCTGTTGAAGGTATATAATCCTTTTTGGTTCGCGTCTGAACAAAATAATCTGCAACTATTCTGAAATCACTTTTAAAAAGCTTCACCTGCTCTTCTGACAAATAAGAAATTTCAAAAATATTTGCTTTATAATCGTTCACCAAAGCGTCCAACTCTTTCGGAACAGCTATTCTTTCCTTCAGAGTTTTAGCTTTACTCCAATGACCTTTACCAAAATATAAAACAAGAGTTATTACAGGATAGCGCTCTTTTCTATTATTGTTTTTTATTTTGGCAACAAGCTGTTTTTTGTAAGATGCTCCGTCATAAGAAATTACTCTCAATGGCATATCGTCATCAGAGTTAATCTGATTTTCAATGCCATATAAAGCTATTCTTAGGTTGCAGTTCTTCCAGAATTTTGCAACATCACGTTCCTGTTCATGAAGTTTTTCGTCAAGTTTCAGGCAGGAACGAGGACTTTCATCTTCAAGATCGCTTTCTTTAACATTGTTTTTACCATTAAAGACAAGCACGTTTACAATATCCGCAAAGACATCGTTGTAAGATTCCAAGGTCTTCTGGATTATATCTTTCTGACCCATTACGCGGACTCCTTACATTTAAATTATAAGCACATAACATTTTCCATGCAAGTCATGAAATGTATTTAAGGTGCTTATTTCATTAGCAGCAAGTCCAAATGGTTTATAAACGGATAATCTTAAAATAATAAATATTGCTGTTCTCAATAATAACTATAACAGAGATTAAACTGACTAAAGGTCAACCAGCAGGCGACATTTAATAACTAGGGTTGGAGACCAGATAACCTAAAAGGTTAGAATCATTTTAACATATTTAATATTCATGTTCTTAAAAAATAATATTAGCACAAGCGCTGCAGATTGCCCCAATCCCAAGCCCCCAATCCCCACTTCCAGATACTTCGTTGCAGTAGCAAACCAAATGTAAAAACAAATAATTATGCATTATGAATTATGCATTAATCTTCGTTGCTGGGTTCAAGGTGAACCAAGACGTCAACGATTTCAGGGCCGTCTTCAAGGAGGTGGCGTTTGGCGTGACCGGCAATAGCGTGACCTTCTCTGACTGTGATATTGGGGTCTACCTGAATATGCAGGTCAACATGCAGCCCGTTTCCGTGATATCTGGAGCGGATGCAGTGAACAGACTGAACACCTTCAACAGCGGTGACTATTTCCTTTATGCGTTGAAGACTGGCTTCACTGGCACCGGCATCAGCCAGTTCGCAAAGTGACGGCCATGCGATAAGATAAGCGGCCTGGAGAATAAAGAAACTAACAGCAACAGAGGCAATCGGATCCAGCATTGCCCAGCTCTGATCGTATTTGGCAACACCGATGGCAAGAGCGACAGGAATAGATGAAATGGCGTCGCTTCTGTGGTGCCATGCATTTGCCCTGAGAGCTGTTGATTTTAATTTTTCAGCTTTTTTAACCGTCCAGTGGTAAAGGGCTTCCTTAACAACTATTGAAGCTATTGCAACCCAGAAGGTGCACCATTCCGGAATCAGGTATTCCCCTTTATGCAGCTTAACGATGGCGCCGTAAATCAGGAATATGCCTACAGCGGCCAGGGCCAGACCTATGAAGGTTGAAATCATGGCTTCGATTCGGCGGTGACCGTATGGGTGATCTTCGTCAGGAGCCTTGTTCCAGTATTTGACGCCTACGATAACGGCTATATCTGTGGAACAGTCTGACAAACTGTGAATACCATCGGCTATAACAGAAGAGCTGTTCCCGATAATACCGACAATGATTTTGAAAAGCGTCAAAACAGCATTAAGAATAAGTCCGCAGAAGGTTACTCTTCGAATCTCTGCTGTGTTTTGTGCGGTCTGATCGTTTTGTTCTAATATAATGTCCATTTTTATTTTAAGACGAAGCTGGTTACAAGAGAGGCGTTGATTTCGGAAATTTCTCGCTTGCCTTTGATGTAATCGTCATAGATTTCCCATAGGTCCACATCGCAGTCTTCCAGGCTTTCGTCGGCCGGAACCCACTGCTTTATAATTTCTATGCGTTCATCTTTTGTTGTGTCTTTTATTAGAATTGATTTCATGATATTCTATTTTAGCATAAATTAAAAATAAGGTAAAATAAACCAATGACTCCAACTTATGAAGAACTGCTAATAAATCTAGAAGGCATTCCTAACGCAAGACAACTTGGTGGGTATATTAACCAGCATGGTCAAAAAATAAAGAATAATGTCCTGCTACGCTCTGGCAGTCTAAATAAAGCAACAGAAAAAGACCTGGAATACCTGGCAAAGGATATTGGCATTAAACTGGTTTTCGATTTCCGCTCTGACCACGAAATAGAATCAAAGCCAGATAAAGAAGTAGCAGGAGCAGAAAACATTAAACTGGACCTTCTTTCGCGCATCAACAACGAAGCTGTTAAGAAGATTTTCATGGATAAGGATGAAAACGAAAAAGACGAACATCCTGTCATTCGCATGTGCCGCAAACCTTTATTAATTGCGCATATGACAAATCTCTACAGCAGACTTGTGCAGGATTCTCATGCTCATGAGCTTTATAATATTATGTTCAAACGCGCGCTAGCCTCAGGTGGTGCTCCATTTTTATGGCATTGTGCTTATGGGAAGGATCGAACCGGCATTGCTGCTTTGTTAATACTTTCAGCTCTGGATGTAGATATGGCAACCATACGTGAAGACTTTTTGAGAACCAATATTGCTTACAAGAAGAACATTGATATGCTTGTAAAAATGGCAAAGGAAGAAAATTTCTCTGAAACCCAGATATGGACAGTCAAAAGCATTGTTGGCGTTGCAGAAGAATCATTTGATTCAGGAGTTAGAATCATCAACGAACAATATGGTGGAATTCAAAAATATCTGAGAAATCAGATTGGTATTACGGATGAGGAAATAAAGCTATTTCAAAAATACTACCTTGAATAAAAAGTATTAGGTATTAGGTATTAGGTATTAGGTATTAGGTATTGGGTATTGGGAAGCCAGTGCTTTACAGGCATTGTTTGTGCTAAGCGAAAGTACTCTGGTAATTTTTTAGCCTCGGTATTTCGGTGACTTGCAATTTTCCTTGCGAACTTTGTGCCCATGCGGTTGCTAGCAAGTCCTACTTCCAACAAATCATCCGCCAATATTCTGTTATCTGTTGCTGATTAATCTTACTAGGTAGCAAGGTTGGATATCCAGATACCTTTTTTGACAATTACGTAGCCGATGGCTATTTTGACGATGTCAAGGCTTTGGATGATGACGTAGAGGGTGACGATATCCAGTGAAGAATACTTGGCTAGAAGCAAAGCCACCGGGTAAGCCACCACAATTGAAAAGACACTGTCGAAAAGGAAAGTAATAAAGGTCTTTCCGCCAGACCTGAGAGTAAAATAAAGACTGTTTAAGATACCGCAGATTGGCAAATAAATAGCATTCACTATTATAAACGTTCCAGCTAAGCTGCGCACCTGTTCTGAAGTTTCATAGCAGCTTGGGAAATACTTTGTAAAGCAAAGCATTATAAGCATCAGAAAAGCCCCCAAACAACCGTTAAAACGCGTAAGCTTAAAAACATTGTTCTTGGCTTCATCGAATTCTGAAGCACCAAGCATCTGGCCGATAATAATGCCTGTAGAACTTCCCATAGCAAAAATAAGCACGATCATTACGTTGAAAATCGCATTAGCTATGTTTAAAGCAGCAACAACTTCAACACCCCTGAGTGAATAAGCCTGGAAGGTCAGTGCAAACCCTGCTGCCCAAAAGAATTCATTAAGAAACATCGGAAGACTCTTAATCAGTACCTTCTTCATTCCTGAGAACCTGAAGCTGAGCCTGTTCAAAGCGGAAGCAACGTATTTGAATCTATTCTTCCTAATGAATATCCAGACAAGCAAAACAGACATTTCTACCAATCTTGAAATGGCAGTAGCAATGGCAGCGCCTTTCACACCCCAGCACGGGAATCCGAATTTCCCGAAAATCAGCAGGTAATTGAAAACAATGTCGGCAACGACTGCAGCGAGGCCTGACACCATTGGGATAACGCTTTCTTCAGTTTCTCTAAGCGAACTGGCATAAACCTGGGTTATCCAGAATGGCAGGAAACCCCAAAGCATTGCGTAAAGATACTGCAGTCCCAGGTCGAGAGTGAGTTCATTATTAATACCGGTTGTTGAGCCGTTCATGAACATGTCGATAAGCTGATGGCCGCCAAATATGAAAATAGCCAGTGCGATGAGGTAAACGAGGAAGCAGACCAACAGTTTCATTCTGAAGACGTTTCCGAAGCCTTCCTGGTTTTTCTGGCCATAGAACTGGGCGCAATAGATGCCTGGGCCGGAAATAGCACCGAATATGGCAAGATTAAAAACAAATATTATCTGGGTGACAACGGCAACTGCAGTAATGCTTTCTGTGCCGAGACTCCCGACCATAAGATTGTCAACCAGCATAACAGCATTAGTGACGCCGTTCTGTACCATCATGGGCACAGCCAGAGCCAGAGCGCGTTTATAGATATTTGATTTGTTTTCTGTGACTTCTTCCATGGTTCGCCTATAATAACCTAAATAGCTTACTATAGCAAGCTAATGATGTTGTCTGTGGCTTGTTTATGATTTTGTAGCAGTGGATGTTTAATGGTGATTATATACGCTATTAGCTTTTGGCGGTTGGCTGTTGGCCGAGAAAAAAAAGACATGAACAGCCAATAATATTTGATAGCAAATGGCCTGCAGTTCTCGGCTAAAAGATAGCAGCTAATAGCTAAAAGCGAAAGAATTCTGCAGTTATTAATGTTGAATTTATACCAGCGTTTGTATAATAATGATTATATAGGCTTTTGGCGGTTGGCCGAAAAAAAGCACGAACTGTCGAGAAGATTCGATAGCAAATGGCCTGCAGTTCTCGGCTAAGAGCCAGCAGCTAATAGCTAAAAGCGAAATAATAATACAGCCATTAGCTTTTGGCGGTTAGCTGTTGGCCGAGAAAAAAAGGCACGAACAGCCAGGAAGATTCGATAGCAAATGGCCTGCAGCTCTCGGCTAAAAGCGAAAGAATTCTGCAGTTATTAATGTTGAAGTATGATTTTATAAACACGGAAACAGAAAGGTTGATATGAAGAAAAGTTTGCGAAATAAGGTGTTGGGTGGTTTATTGGCGGTTTTGATGGGCGGTGCTGTTTATGCCGGGAATGTTGAATACCGCTCGAATTACGATATAGTCATTCTTTATACCAATGATGTCCATTGCTTTGTAGACAACAGTATCGGCTATGCCGGGCTTGTCGCTTACAAAAAAGACATGATGGGCAAGACACCGTATGTCAGCTTGGTAGACTGCGGCGATCACCTTCAGGGCAACGTAACCGGTCTGGCTTCCAAGGGCTCATATATCGTAGACATAATGAATAAAGCCAAATACGAATACGCAATTATAGGCAACCACGAATTCGACTACGGTCTGGATGTTCTTAGAGACAGAATCAAGGAATCCAAGTTCCAGTATCTTAACTGCAATGCAACCTACAGCGGCAAAAACGAAGACCCCTTTGCCAAAACAGTTTCCTATAGCATCAGACGCTACGGCCTCAACAAGGTCGGTTTCATAGGCATAGCAACCCCTAAATCAATCAGTTCCTCCACCCCTGCCAATTTCAAGGAAGACGGCAAATACGTCGTCGACCTCAAAGGAAAAGACAATGGTCAGGAATTATTCAATACCGTGCAGACTGCCGTTAACGACTGTATTTCTGGTGGCGCCAGCTATGTAGTAGTTCTTTCCCATCTGGGAACAAATGCCAGCCATGCCCCCTTTAACTCCAAGTCTTTGATTGCCAACACAACTGGTATTGATGCGGTTCTTGACGCACATTCCCACAGTGTTATCCCAAGCGAAAAGGTTTTGAATAAAAACGGTCAGGAAGTGCTCCTCTCTTCAACCGGAACAGCTCTTGAACGCATAGGAAAACTGACAATCAATGCTGATGGCCTTAAATCAGAACTGATTTCCGACTACAGAAACAAAGACCAGGTTATGACTGAGTTCATCGACAAAATCAAGAACAGTCTCGGTGGAAACATGGGCAAAGTAATCGGCACTTCAAACCAGGCTTTGAGCATCAGCAATGAAAACGGCGTAAGAATTGTCAGAAACAGTGAAACCAATATAGGTAACTGGGTTGCGGATGCTATGGCCTTCACTGCCGGAACAGAAATAGGTTTCTGCAATGGTGGAGGAATCAGGGCAGATATAAAAGCCGGAGATATAACACTGAGCGATCTCTATGCTGTTCACACCTTCAACAATACTTTAATCAAAGCCAAGGTTACCGGTCAGAAGCTTTTGAATATTCTGGAAAATTCATACAGATTTGTTGCAAAAGACGCTGTAGGTCCTGACGGTGCGGCTCTCAATGAAAATGGCGGCTTTATGCAAGTAGCTGGTATAAAACTTACAATAGACACCTCAGTTGAGTCACCGATAAAAGTGGACGATAAAGGCATTTTTAAGGGCATAGAAGGCCCCGGACGTATTCAGGGTATATCCGTTAAGGTAAATGGAATTTTTGAGCCTCTAGACCCGAATAAAGAATATATTATTGCAGCCCCCGATTATATATCTACCGGAAGCAAGAATGGCAGCAACAGGATCAGCGATGACGATGTCATTGAAAAGTATGGTGTTCTGCCGGAAGCCTTTGTTGAATATTTCAAGCATCTCAACGGAGATTTCTCTGGGTATAGGAATACTGAAGGCAGAATAATAATTAAGTAATGCATAATTTTTATGATTCTATAGCAGTGGATGTATAAGGGTGATTTAATACGGCTGTTGGCGTTGTTGGCGTTGTTGGCATTGTTGGCGTTGTTTAGCATTGTTGGCGTTGTTTAGCATCGTTGGCGTTGTTTAGCATCGTTGGCGTTGTTTAGCATAGTTGGCGTTTTTTAGCATAGTTGGCGTTGTTTAGCATTGTTGGCGTTGTTTAGCATTGTTGGCGTTGTTGGCTATTGGCCGAAATATGGTAAAAAAAAAGCCCTCGTCTGAGGGTTTTTAATGGTTCGAATTTGAGTCCTATATTGCTTTTGAGAGAAATCGCTTTACTGAATCCTTGATTTATTCGATACACACGCCTTGGAGCACACACTACACCTGAGCTATGCACACTTGGAATCAGTAAAATTTAAGGGATTATGCACACTTTCTGCTCATGAGCTTTCTGTAGGTTTCCATTACTGAAGTTAATCTTGAAGCAATGTATTCAACTTCTGAATTCTTCTGTTTCTGGTCGTCTGAAAGGTTTTTATAATCGCTCATTTGGTCCCGTCCTTATTTATTCGTTCGATTTTACAATCGTTAGCAGATAGGTCAATAAGTCACTCAACTTATATATCGGCTTAACGAATTTGATTATATAACAAAATTTTCAAAAAAGCCAAGGGCACTTTTCTTTTTTTTTATAATTTTTTAGGCTAGTCTTAAAGTGAGTTTCAAGGAGATTCAAAAACAAAATTAGCATTCTAAGCTATTCTTGGCAGTATCTTTACAAAACTTCTCACTCTATACAAGGGTTACGGTTATGCACGGTACCCTTTAAAATACAATACACTTATCTTGTGATTTTTTTCACCAAATTATCGGTTTGAATAAGCCGTTTTTACTGTCACTCCGTCAAGCTTACCAATCTTGCCTGAGAGGGCTGATATACTATCCTGAGGCCCATCAATAGCCACACTAATAAGGCTTATTCCCTTCTCTCTATAGGGAATTCCCATCCTTCCGAGAATCAGGTTTGCGTAATCGTGAAGCAAAGCGTTAAGCAGACTTACAGAATCTGGGTTTTCAACAATAATGCTCATTACAGCTATTCTATTCATTTTGTCTCCTGAAAATACTATGCATTTATGGTTACAGATACGTATTCGCCCTCTTCTGGAACGCGTTTCGGGAATTTACTCACAGGAATATAGATTTCCTTAACATATTGAGGGTCTTCCGGGTCACGTATAACAACGACTACAATACCGTTTGATATTCGATCAACAAAGCCTTTTACCTTTTTCTTGTTCTGGTAAATGGTTGGAGTGCTACGCTTCTGCTTTCCAGAAATGCTCTTTTTCCTGTTATCTGAGCCGGCAATAATTATCATCTGCAGTTCCTCTAATTAACATTAATTTATACAAAATCATAACATATTTACGTAGAATAATGTTACAATGTTTATGTTGTAGAAAAAGAAGCTTGAGTGAAGGCAGGGAATAAAAATGTTTGCTAAGGTCAATGGTATTGAGCTTTATTATGAAGTAATGGGAAAGGGTGAACCTTTAATTCTTGTTCATGGCAACAGCGAAGACCATACTATTTTTGATGTAGCTTCAGAAATCCTGGCCGAGCATTTTACCTGCTATCTTCTTGACAGTCGAGGTCATGGGGAAAGCACCAAAACTCAAGAACTTAATTATCGCATAATGGCCGAAGATGTTGCCGCATTTACCAGGGAGCTTCATCTTGAAGGCTGTTCATACTACGGCTTCAGCGACGGTGGAATAATAGGCCTTATTACTGCCGCCAAATATCAGGATCTTTTCAAGAACCTGATTGTGAGTGGCGCTAATACAGATCCCAAGGGAATCAAGCATTGGACATATTATCTGTTTAAGCTGCTCAATTTCTTCCACCCCACTTCAAGATTCAGGCTTATGCTTGAACAGCCGAACATTTCTGATGAAGAGCTGAAGCAGATTAAGAGCAGAACACTGATTCTAGCCGGTGACCGCGATCTGGTAATACCAGAGCATACAAAGCATATAGCCGAGCAGATATCTGGCTCAACCCTAAAGATAGTAGAAGGGGAAAGCCATGGCAGTTACATAGTTCATAGAGAAAAGATAGCACACCTGCTAACTGAATTCATAATTCATAATTCATAATTCATAATGCATAATTCATAATTCATAATTCATAATGCATAATTGAGGGCCGCTTCGCTGGAGGGCGCAGCACAGCTGCTAGAAGGGGATTGTTTAACTGAAGCTATTAGCTAGTCTCTGCTTACCCTGACCTACTCTCTGCCAATCTAATTCATAATTCATAATTCATAATTCATAATTCATAATGCATAATACATAATTCATAATACATAATTCATAATGCATAATTCATAATGCATAATGCATAATGCATAATTCATAATTCATAATTCATAATGCATAATGCATAATTGATTGTTTAGTTGATGCGTTTAGGGTGTTTCTGCTTTGCCAAACAGACTTACTGCCATGCGAATTGAAAATTGAGAATTGAGAATTATATCTCTCCTCATAGTTTATAGGGAAATCAGAACCTAATATCTAACAAATAGGCGATAGCCTCATTCATATTTGCGAGGCAAATCATTCATCTGCCGCAGGCCGTTCATAGCCGAAGGCTAATTCATTATCTTTTCAGCAGGGAGCCGGGTTTGAGGGGAGAGAATGCCGGCTTGGGTGTTGAGCAGTTGCCAGAGCAACCGTGATGATCTTCGCCGCAATCATGGCCGTCTTCTTCGTGATGATGACTGCAAACCTTATTTGGGTCCCAATCAAGCTTTCCAGCTAAGAAGTCATTAACCTTTTCGTCTGCATTACCGCTGACTCCGCCGAATATTTCGATATTCTTATCGGCTAGAGCAGTCTTAGCGCCAGTGCCAATGCCACCGCAAATAAGCTTGTTTACGCCAAGATTGGCCAGGAAGCCAGACAAAGCGCCGTGGCCGCCACAATTTGTCGGTATAACTTCTGACTTTACGATTTTGTTATTTTCAATGTCATAAATCTTGAATTGAGCTGAATGGCCAAAATGTTGAAAAACTTCACCATTGTCATATGTTACTGCGATTCTTGTCATGATAGGACTCCAACAATTGTGTATTTTATATCATTATAGCCCACCAATAACCATTTTGCAACGGATAATAGTGAGGGCCGCTTCGCTGAAGGGCGCTTACGCTAGAAGGGCGGCCTTTGGCCTAGGAGGGAGCAGCACTTTATATAACTTTTGCATAGCAGAAATTAGCGTATAAAAAACCACAGACCATTAATACCGAGGGCACAAAAATGGCCTGCTTGGCTGTTTAATCCGTTAGTATCATTGGTATCCGGTGCTAAAATGAAAAAGCACCATCGAGGGGATGGTGCTTTTTGTGGGTTTGCAGTTAGTTGCCCTGGATGGCTCCCATTACGGAGTTAGCCCAGGTCTTGGCTTTGGCTGTGCCTTCGGTTCCACTGTAGTGGAGACCGTCGCCACCGCTGGCGGGGTAATCAGTATATTGTCTGGAATCTACAAGAACACCGTCATACTTGGCGATTTCAGATTTCAGAATGTTGTAGAGGCTGTTAACCTGGCTATTATCCTGAATTCTGCTATCAGGCGGGCCTACCCAAACGATCTTGCAGCCGGCGGCCTTACCCTTATCACAAACGCTTTCAATCATGCTTCTGATTGTTGATTCACCATAGCCAACCATGTTAGCGCCCAGTGAAACACAGAGAACTGTTGGTTTGTAGCTGTCGATAAGGTTCTGCAGAAGTGGAGTCTGCATTGGAGTAGTCCAGTAGGGTTCAGTAACCTTGCCATTTTCGTCCTTTGAATAGTAACCACACTTAGTTGTGGTTCCCTTCATGAAATATGTAGGGTTAGAGCCTGCAACGGCAACAGTATTAACGGAAGCGCCGGTATCTCTCATAAGACCGTCGATTGTCTTTCCGTAAACGCCGCAGCTGTGGGAGTCACCAATGTGAAGAACACGACTGTCTTTTGTTATGATAGCGCCACCCTTAGAAGAACTGGAGGTCGTAGTGGTGCTGCCAGTGCTAGTTGAGGTTGTAGCAGAGGTAGCAGTAGAAGCTGTGGTGCCAGTAGTTGTTGAAGTTGAGCCAGCATCAGCAACAGTTGTTGAAGCTGCAGTATCAGTAGCATCAGTAGTGGTAGTTGAGCCATCCTTAGCAGGAATAGTCAGTTCCCAGCCACAGTAAATCAGGTTTGGATTAGAAACCAAAGACGGATACTTATCTTTGTTCAATTCAACGATTTCCTTCCAGCGGCTAGCATCGCCGAGAAGTCTCTGGGCAATAGACATGAGATAGTCACCAGCAACGATTGTATAGGTAGTTGTCTTGGCTTCCTCAGTCTTAGCTTCTTCTGTTTCTTCGGAAGTGGAAGTAGCAGAGGTTTCTGTTTCAGCGTCTTCGGTTGTTGCAACAGTTGCTGTATTTTCTGTGTCAGTCTGGACAGATTCGCTAACCGTGATGGTTGTATCTGCAAATGGGTCCGCACTGCAAAGAGTAGCTGTCAGTAGCACACAAAGACCTGTTCCAGCAATTTTCTTATACATTTGGAATCTCCAGTTTTAATTCTTTAGTAATTATACTTAGAATGTACGGAAAAGTTTATACTTTTTATTCTGCTTTTGCAGCTTCCGGTTCTGCCTTTACTTCTTCAGCCTTCTTGTCAGGAATAATAGCATTAGCAACAACACCAACGATAGAAGCAAGAGCAAGAGCAGTGAGGGTTATCTGGGTTCCAAAAACGCTGAAGGTAATACCATCGATGCACTGATTATTTTCAATGTGCCAGAATTTGAAACCGAGACCAGTAACAAGAATAAGGGCAGCAATAATAAGATTGCGGCTGTTAGTGAAATCTATGTGATTTTCAACAAGGTTTCTGATACCGATAGCGGAAATCATGCCATAGAGAATGAATGAAACGCCACCGATGATGCAGGAAGGAACAGAACCAACTATCTGGGCAAATACCGGGCAGAAGCTGAGTATTATCGCATAGCAGGCAGCGATTCTAACTACCTTTGAGTCATAAACCTTACTGAGTTCAAGAACGCTGGTGTTTTCACCGTAAGTAGTGCATGGCGGGCCACCGAAAAGACCGGAAACAGATGAAGCAATACCGTCGCCCATGAGTTCTCTTTCCAGGCCCGGGTCTTCGAAGAGGTTTTTGCCAACGGTAGCAGAAATAGAAGAAATGTTACCGATGAGTTCGATGATTGTAGCAATGGCAATAGGAGCCATAATCATGATTGCCTGCATATCGAACTTAGCAAGCATGAACTTCGGAAGACTGAAGAATCCAGAAAAGCCCTGTGATGCATACTTTGAAGCCAAAGTAAAATTAAGGATTGCACTGCCGTCAGGATTAGTCAAACCACTGAAGTGACAAATAAGAGCAACAGTGTAAGAACCTACAACACCGAGAAGAATTGGCAGAATCTTAATCATGCCCTTTCCCCAGATGTTGGAGACAATGATGATTAAAAGGGCAAGACCTGCAAGCCACCAGTTGGTAGAAGCACTACTAACAGCTGTTGGAGCCAGAGACAAACCGATAAGAATAATAATCGGACCAGTAACTACAGGTGGAAGGAATTTGATAACGCGCTTCATGCCGACAGCTTTAACGATAGCTGCGAGAACCAGATAAAGTGAACCGGCAACTACGATACCGCCACAGGCATAAGCCATCTTTTCTTCACCAGAAAGACCTGCGTAAATACCAGTGTTCAAAAGTGCCACTGTTGAGAAACCACTTAAATATGCAAAGGAAGATCCCAAAAATGCGGGAACCTTGAGCTTAGTGCAGAAGTGGAAAAACAGAGTATTTATACCTGCAAAAAAGAGTGTTACCTGGACAGGAACTTCATCGAGGTGGAAGAAACCGGCCAGAAGAATCGGAACTAATATAGTAGCTCCAAACATGGCAAACATGTGCTGGAAACCAAGAAGCAGGGTCTTTGGCCAACCGAGTTCTTTAACAGCATCACGAATACCAGCCTTTGGTTGTTCGCTCATAAAAAAATCACCTTTCCTAAATGTGTACACAACATTGTATCTCATAAGCTTGCATTTTAAAAGAAATTTTGAGCGATTTAGTTTGCCATTATACGATTATTGGCTATAATAAACTTGAGAATAAAAATGGCCAGATTTAACTCTGAAAAACAGCAAATAGAATTAGAACTTAAACCTGTAGAAATCAGGGATCACCTTTGCGGCCGATATATCTGCTACAAAGCTGCTCTGAGGTTTTCTACCGGCACGGCCATTGTTCTGCCTGACGTATTTGACGACGGCAAGTTGCAGCAAACCCTGTCAAACGCTCTTGACGACAAAAGCAATGCAACTGAGCTTCTTTACGATAATCACGCCTTCAGCTACCTGAACGAGCCTCTCTACAGTATCCTGCTTAACTGCAATATTGAGAAGCAGGGAATAAGCCAACCAAGCCTGTTTGCAGAAGAAACTCTTTTCAGCCAGCCCAGTCTTTTCGATTTTAACGAGACGGAACCCCAAAGCAAAATAAGCTTTAAAATCAGTATAAATAAAGTATTTAAAGAAAACTGCTGCTGGGAAGACCTTATAGACTATATCATGGAGCAGCAGAGTCTTGCCAAGATAGTGAACAGCCGCACCAAGACAAACCTCACCATAGAAATAGAAAATGGCAAGCTTGATGAACTACTGACCGGTAAAGAAGCCTTAGGCAAGGAAATGCTGGTAAGCACCTCTCTATCATTTGAGCAAAGCATTGAAGATTACAGAACAAGCATATTCCAGTTGAGTAAGGAGCTTGAAGGGCTGACACCGCAGGTATCCACATTTGTGGACAGTGATACAGCCGGCCAAAGATGCTTCGACCTTGGTCCAGAAGCCAAGCCATATGTAGACACCCGCAGAATAAAACGTCTGGAGGACCTTAGACTGAAACTCGGAGCAATATTTGCAATGCCGAAGAAACTCCAGAAAGCTGCGCTGTTCAATATTTCCGCCCAAATAGAATATCTATTGTCCGAGGAGCTACGAAAAACCTTAAGAAGCATATTTGCTAAGTTCCCAGACAAGGATTCAGAACTGAAAGCCCTTCAGAATGCTTCTGAAGAAATAACAAAAAACATTCCTGAGATAAATAATGATGAAGAACTAATTAATGCAATACTAGCTAACAAACTTGTTCAGGAAGGCATCGCAAGCATAGTATTAAAAGCCAAATCGACAAAAGAAATAATCTCTGCAGTAACTCGTATTTCAGAGGAAGTGTCTCTCAAAAAACTAGTGAAAATAATAGTCAGAGATAATTTTTCCCGTTAATTTTCGGCAACAATTATAAATCAGCTTTTTCTGAGATTAATAAATCATTTTCGTTTTATTCGTTAGACAGAGTGATTTCAGGCTTTTTGCCGAATAAAAATTTTATATTTTTAATATATTTTCTTTTTAATATTATATTAATTAAGAGGCTTATTGCAGCACTGATTGCAGTAACTTTTAATGCTTTAATAAACCAGCAATAATATGTAATTTCGTTCATTGCTATTGATTGTGTGGCAAAATAAATAGCTGTTATTATGATACCATCTATTACCACATATTGAATATAGTGCTTTACAGGCCTATTAATAATATTATCAGAGAGATACCACACAAAATATAATGTTCTATATATCATTGCGACAATTGTGCCTATTGCAACACCGATTAAACCATATTTCATAACCAATAATACTGAAAGTATTATATTTATTACGGTTTCTATGACTGCGCTCTTCTGGGTTTGCTTAAAGTGACCGGCAGCGTGAATAACAACGCTGTATGGACAGCGATAACCATGTAAAGCAGTTGCTGCAGTTAACAATATGGCAAATACAGGCAGAATATAATTAGCATCATCTACAGAAAGTGTATAAACCTTAATAAAATCCGTGATAAGAACTGCTGTAATGGTATAAAGCAAAGTAACAACATTATGCATTATCCATTCATATATTTCAAAGGTTTTCAAAAGAAGCTTCTGTTCCTGCTTTGCAAGCATATCACCTATTACTAGTTCAATACCGGCTGTTACACTCAAAATCAGCTTTTTAATGCCACCTATAACCATAAAATATGTTGAGTATATAGAAACATTTTTTAATGTTGAAAACATAGTTAAAATAATTACATCCGTTCTTTGCATTACTACAGTGGAAATATGCTGAGCAAGTCCGTTCCATTTCTGTTTAATTGGTTCTTCACTTAATTCTATGTCCGGGTCTATGCTGTAATGCTTTTTTACGTATAAAACCAAAAACAGAGGTTTGCTCAGAAATATTAATGTGGTTACAAGCATTACCAGATGAATAGAATAATCATGACTGATTAAAAGAACACTGACAGCAGTATTGGCTATAACAGTTAAAATATCCAATCCAAATGGAATATATGCCTTCTGATCAGAATTCAATAAAAGCTGTCTGGTTACTCCGAAATAATACTGAACAAAAGTCCCAATGCTTAATATTACAAATAAAGAAGCTATATATAAGAAGTCGAATTGTTCTGAGATAATGCAAGGATAAGCTATTATTAAAATAAATACATATACCCCTAATAGCTTAGCTAGCAGCTTGAAAAAATTTCCAGCAGATTTTAATATTCTGCTCACTTCAGCGTTGTCATTTTCAGCAAGAGGCTTATACAACGCGGATTTAACTACAGCGTTTACCCCCATATTAAACAATGAAACAAAGCTAATGAAATTCGAAATAGAACGAACAAGGCCATTAACACTAGAACCGTAGTGAGTAAGAAAGTATCTTGGCAGAATAAAACTACATATAACAACAACTATGTTATATATCAGTGAAGTTATGGTGTTATATGCTAGTTTCTTCGTTCTGCTCATAATTCCACCAAATGTTTCGAGCTCAAAGGGCAATTTAGTCTCTGCGGTAGGATATATAACCAATATTTAAGAAATATCAAGGAAAAAAGGACTGTCTGAGATAGTTTTTAAACGTCAGAATATTGACAGTAAGTGGCATTACTGCTAAAATTCGTGCATTCATACTTGAATTTGGAGCTAATTAATAAAAAATGATTAACAGTTATACAAACGAATTTCCTGATTTTCACGGAAATTTCGGTCCATATGGCGGAGTTTATCCTATTTCCGAAGAATTAAAAGACAAGGCACCAGAGCTTGAAAAACAGTTTCAGGAAATTACTCACGCCTATTATACAATTTCAAAATCCCATAAATTCATTACAGAATTGCGCTCCATCAGAAAGCATTTCCAGGGTCGCCCTACCCCGGTATACTTTGCAGAACGCCTTTCCAACATGGTTGGCGGTGCAAGAATTTATTTAAAACGCGAAGATTTGAACCATACTGGTGCTCATAAGCTCAATCACTGCATGGGTGAAGCTCTTCTCGCCAAATATATGGGGAAAAAGAAGCTCATCGCAGAAACCGGCGCTGGTCAGCATGGTGTTGCAATCGCTACTGCAGCCGCCTACTTCGGCCTTGAATGTGAAGTTCACATGGGCGAAGTCGACATCGCCAAGCAGATGCCAAACGTTATCAGAATGAAGCTTCTGGGTGCAAAGGTTGTTCCAGTAACCAAGGGTCTCAAGACCTTGAAGGAAGCCGTAGACTCAGCCTTTGAAGCATATCTCCATGATTCGGAAAACAGCATTTACTGCATTGGTTCTGTAATGGGCCCACACCCGTTCCCAATGCTGGTAAGAGAATTTCAGCGCGTTGTCGGCATTGAAGCACGTGAACAGTTCCTTGATATGACAGGTGAAATCCCCGACAACGTAGTAGCCTGCGTTGGCGGCGGAAGCAATGCTATCGGTATTTTCCACGGTTTCATAGATGACGAAACAGAGCTCTGGGGCATTGAACCATCTGGGAAATCCTTAAAACTTGGCGATCATTCAGCCACTCTTACCTATGGTGAACCTGGTGTTATTCATGGTTTCAAGTGCTATCTGCTTCAGGACGAAAATGGCGAACCGGCTCCTGTTTATTCAGTAGCCAGCGGTCTGGATTATCCTGGCGTAGGCCCGGAACACAGCTATTTAAAGGATATCGGCAGAGTAAACTATGTAACCATCAACGACGAAGAATGTCTTGACGCTTTCTATACACTCAGCCGCGTTGAAGGTATTATCCCAGCTCTTGAAAGCTCACATGCTGTAGCTTATGCAATTAAGCTTGCTCAGGAAAAGAAATATCAGTCTATTCTTGTTAACCTGAGTGGCCGTGGTGACAAGGACATAGACTTCATCACATCCACCTTCGGTTACACTGCCGAAGAAATGCACCAGCGCTATAAAGAATACGCTAACAAGTAAGTCGGAAAGCCCACCAACAGCTATCAGCCGAGAAAAGCAGGCCGCTTATAGCTTTTGGCTGTTAGCTATTGGCCGAGAAAAGCAGGCCGCTTATAGCTTTTGGCTGTTGCTGGTTGCCGAGAAAGCGGGAAGCTAGAAAGCTTTAAAGCAGGAAACTGGAAAGCAGGACATTTAGATTTTATAAAAGTGGATGAATAATGGTGATTTAATAGCCCGCATTCGTCACAGCTGCGCTGTGCCACCTTCCCCCTAAAGGAGGAAGGGCTATGATATGATTTTATAGCAGTGGATGTATA
>JAZRWI010000035.1:0-11784 GCA_045599645.1 Candidatus Avigastranaerophilus sp. | reverse complement strand
CATGCGTTAGCATGCCATCGACGGCGATAGCCGACATCGAGCACGAAGTGCCATCGAAACCTCATCGAGAAAATTCGATGACACCAAAGGTGTTCGATGTGCCTGAAGGCTCGATGACAGCAAGCTGTTCGATGTGATGCTTTCGCATCGAAAATAACTATAGTCGCGTCAGCGCGCCCTCTAAAATAGGTCAGAGAGGTAATCCCCTAGCACTTAAAAAAAGCAGCATATAATAAGAATATTTTTGCAATATTTACGTATTATTATTTTGATAATTACTTTTGTTTTATTTATCAGTTTTATATTATATTATCAATATTTTATTATCAATTATTGTATACAAAATCACCCAACATTTATCAGATTATTAATTATTATCATATTATTATCAATTTTTAATCAATCATTATCAATATTTATATTACAAATTTTATATTTTATGTAAACCATATCAAATAATATAGCCCCTACCCTACCCCTAAAAGGCTAAAAAGTCAGACAGATTCTATATATGTTTGGTGATTATGTATGATTTTATACGCTATCAGCCGAGAAAGCAGCCGCAGACAGCCATCAGCCCCCGGCTATCAGCCGAGAAAGCAGATTGGTTTTGTGCAACGAAAGTTGCCATCGAGCATGCGTTAGCATGCCATCGACGGCGATAGCCGACATCGAGCACGAAGTGCCATCGAAACCTCATCGAGAAAATTCGATGAGTTAAAACAAAGCAAACCGCCGAATACCGAGGTTATAAATCCCGGCTGTTCGGCGGTTTATCTGCTAATATCCGTTGTTATCCGTTGCTAATTAATGGCAGTGACAGTGGTCGTGGCAATGACAATGATCATCATGTCCATCATCATCGTCATCATCATTATCCAGCTTAGTCTTTTCTGGAAGCATCATCTTCAGAGCATTCTTCTGGCTTTCGTCCAGCTGCTTGTTCATAGCTTCTTCCAGTCTTGGACCATTGTTCTTTTCAATAAAGGCCTTTAAGAAACGGATCATCTTATCGCGCTGTTCTTCGTTACCATTAGTATGAGCAGCAACCATGGCACCGATATCTTCAGGAACAGCCAATTCAGACAAATAATGTGCTGCTTCTGGCAAATAGCTTTCTGAAGTAGCAGCATATACTTCCAGCATCTTATGTAAACCTTGTTCATGCGGCATAAGCAAGGTTGCAAGACCAGTAGCATTTAAAGAAATCTGAGGATTTTGCTTCTGGGCACCAATTTCCTGTAAAGCAAGTAAATTGCCCTGAGAATACAATGCATATAATGCATTAAGACGTATATCCATAGATTCTTCAGGTCTGCTTGCCAGATCGTGAAGAATATCACCTGTATCTTCCTTGGTAAAAGCACCTAAAGAAGTAACAGCCATAAGTCTGACTTCTGGAGCTTCATCGCTGAGCATTCTGGCAAGAGCTTCCGGAGTCATATTTTCACTGGTTTTATTCATTGCTTCTACAGCAGCCTGTCTTACCCACTTATCGCTGTGTTTGATGCCTTCATTGAGCATAGCAGCAAATGGAAGGTTAAATTCGGAAAGATCCACAACCTTTATCATGACCTGAGCAAAGTTTGTATCAAGCTTCTGAAGAGCAATTAAAGTAGCATCTAATATAGATTTATCTTTGGTTCTCCATTCAACACGCAGCTGTTTAATAGCAGTATCTGACGCTGGATTTATCAATAATCTGAGAACAGCTTCACCACCGAGTTTCTTAAGAGCAAGAAGCGATGTTTCAATAAATTGATAATTTTCAAATTTATCCAATCTATCTATATTATTTATCATCAATTCGATAATATGTGGTATAGACTTTACTTCATCCGCACCAGAAAGAATTTCAATAGCCTTGCTTCTTCTTGGTATATCAACATCAGAACATAGAACAGCAAGAGCCTCATCCTTCATTACACTGATTTCATTTCCTGTTTCGTCTGTAGCATCAAGAATATCAGAAAGCATAGAAAGCAAACCAGCCTTATATCTGCCTGTTGTTTTCTTAACAGCCTTCTTTAAAATTTCAATAACCTTCCCACCCTTTTCAGGATGAAAATAGAAAAAGTCTTCCAGCTTCTGGATAACAGCAGCACCTGTTTCTTCCGACAAATCAGGCAAAGCCTCAATCAAAACTGAAGTGGAATGGCCGCCAAGGTCAATCACATCACAGACAGCGTCGTTTAATTCCTTTGGAGCAACATTTTCCAATTCATCAACGAGCTTGCGAAGAGCAACTTTATCATGGGAATCTACATTTTCAACAGAGAATGATTTTGTCATAATTAATCCTACAGAGCTTCAAGTAATCTTTTAATTCTAGAGCGGTCGGCATCGGTCATCTTGGCAATAGCAAGAATCTTTTTGCATTCGTTCTTTAGTTTTTCCTTGGGAACAAAACCCATACACTTTTTTAAAACCATCATAGGCAGAACAGCATACAGTGAATCCAGATTAATAGCTTTCTGCCACACATTACTAAATACAGCCATCTTATTCCTTAGCAAGGAAGTAACAGCAGTCATACTCATAGCTTCAGAGTTGCGAGGCTCAGATTTCAGAACAGCATCAAATTCCCTCTGCGCAGAGGTATATTCTTCCGCATAGAAAAATGCCTTACCGAACATAAGATGGTCTTCAATAAATCTTGGTCTATAATCACCAATTTTGCACAGAAGTTTCATAATCTGGCTTGTATCACCAGAAGCAACTAGAAGTTCTATTCTGCACATTATTTCAACAAAACTGTCCACACCATCATTGAAGGTATCCCAAACAGCCAGGGCCTTTTCAGGAGTCCCGTTCATTATACAAAGTCTTGAATACCAAAGAACAACTTCTTCATCAGCAGTAGACTCATTTATAAGCTTTTCAAAAGTGGTTTCGGCAATATCAAGTTTATCCATTCTGAATGCTGTATAAGCATACAGAAACAAAGCATGAACATCGTCCGGATATTCCTTTATGATTGCGTCAAGTCTGGCGCCGGCTTTTTCAAAGTCTTTTTCCAGAAGGTCAAGTTCTACAAGAGCCAGGTCGAGCTCCACATAATGTCCGAGATCTCTTATACCATCAGCCAGAGTAGTTCTTGCATCTTCAACATTGTCCTTCATTGCCTGAGACTTTGCCAATTCGATTCTATAGGTAGCAACATTTGGCTTTGCTATATACAACTCGGAATAGATTTCAGCAGCCCTGTCATATTGTCTGGTCTGATAAAGCAGGTTAGCAAATTCATCTGCAACCAAAACGTCTTCCGGTTCCTTGTGATGCAAAATTCCCAAATCATTCAATGCAACTTCAACACGGATTTTTCCATCATAAAGCTTATCGAGAATATCAAACACTTCAGTTTCGCAAGAGCTTTGAACCTGGGAATACTTATTGGTCATGCTCTTCTTGCGCAAAATAGGAAGTCGTCTGACCATTTCATTATGCTTTTCTCTTAATGCAACTGGATTTTCAATTGTTTCCAATCCCTTGTTGATCAAATCTACAGCTTCCTGAATCTTATTATCTTCTAAGTAAAGATCAACAAGCTTTATAATTGCTTCCTGATTGTTCGGGTCAATCATAAGCGCTCGTTTCAAGGTTGTCTGAGCCTTGTCAGGATTACCAAGATGTATATGACAATCAAAGAGCCCCTTCAAAGGTTCAATAGAATTACATGCAGAATCAGCCGCACGTCTGTAAACATCTAAGGCTTCTTCATAACGGGCAAGCATTTTCAGGTCACCACCAAGTTCCATCAAAGCAGCGGTATTTTCAGAAAGCTTGTCAATAATATTAAGCAATACAGCAACAGCGTCCTTGTATTTACCTAATGAGCGGTAACAACTTGCAATAAGCTGATGTATTTCAATATCGTCAGGGCTTTGTTCGGATGCCTGTTGAAAAGCCATGATTGCCAATCTGAAATCACTTTTAAACATATATGCCTTGCCAATATCATACAAAGCCATAGTATTCTGAGGTTCCAGTTCAATAGCTTTTCCGAAGCATTCAATAGCTCTGTCCACACGATGCCTCTGCAAGCAGACAGCGCCAAGGTTAATTAGAATATCAACATTATCCGGTTCTAGCGCCAAAGCTTTTTCATATTCCTTGACAGCTACTTCGTATGCCCCGCTATCATAGGCACTAACCGCTTTGTTATAAATTTCCTGAACATTAATATCCATCAGAATTCCTCCTGACGATGGCTGCGGCTTTCAGGGTCATGCTGCTGTCTGGAAGTTTGATTTGCCTGAACCTCCTTGAAGCGGGCCAGGTTATCAATCATAGCAGAATAGTTTTCAACTTCCTGAGGTGCGCATTCCTTAAACTTAGAAAAAGCTTCAAAATATCTATAGAAAATAGAAGAGTTAGAACTACCCATCTTGTTCTTGGCAACATAAGCTTCGGTAATCGGAATCATGAAGCTGTCTTCCTTGCCCCATTCCCATTCCAGGAACGGTGTATCGAAGTTGTTGAGGTAATCACAATACAGGAAGAAAATTGCATACGGGTCGTAAAGCAAACCTGTGATTTCTTCCAAGTCTTCCTTTACTGGGCGGCGATTGCTGATTGCCTTCGGTAAACCTGCTGTAGCAATAACCGTGCAGCCTTCACTTGCTGCCAGGCTCTTCAGCTCTGACGCCAGAATATTACAGCTTTCGTTGAAACCAATATGGTGCTGGGTTCTTACCAGAATCTTATAAAGCGGGTCAATTACAACTGCAACTTCCCCTCCCCTTTCGAGGCGGGTGCGCTTAACCAACTTCTTAACATCTTCGATAAACAATCTGCCATTGGATTCATCTACAAGAACGAAGCGTTTGCTCATAGCACCAACTGCTTTTAATGCTGCTGTTCGCTTGGCTTCAAAATCATCACGGACAGAATATGGATTTTTTACATAATCGATAGGCAGCTCTGCGCTTTGAGAAATAATCTTGGCAGTAGTGTCTATACGGTTCATATCCAGACTGAAATAAATTACTGTCAGATCCGGATTCATTGTTGCCAAATCCCAGGCCAGTTGAGTAGCGAAGGTTGATTTTCCCATCCCTACCCCACCGGTAATCAGATAGAATTCATGCTGAAAACCATTGAGCTTTTCCATTAGAATTGGGAAATTGGTATTCAGGCCAAGATAGCTCTGCTTTCTGTAGCGGCGGTCGGCAATCATTTCTTCCATTTCTTCAACGTAGGTTTCCATGCCTCTTAAGTATCCGGCACTACCACGCAGGAAAATGGAACGAAGTGACTGTATGCCTTCACTCAGAACTTCGAAAGCTTCCTTTTCGTTATCAATGATTTTTTCGGAAAAATTGATGAAGGTTTTGTGCGCATCAAACCTGAGGTTTCTATCGCGAATCTGTTCTATCAGCGGTTCTATATCTTCAAGCATCTTTACCCCGGCCTTAGAGAATGGAGACAGGAAAAGATTCTGAACACGTTCTTCGCCGCCAACAACTTCAAGCTTTGTTTTCTTGCCCTGGTTCTGGTTAACCAATCTGGAAACAAGATTAGGAAGAGTCAAAGATTCTTCATCTTCAATAATTTCCAGAATTGTTCCAAGCAAAACGCGATTTGCTTCGGTACCCCTGAAATCCTCAACGGAAAAGTGGTTTTCCAAAAGTTGCTGCCCAATTACATTTGGGTCAAAAACGAGATTTGCAAGAACACGTTCTTCGTCAAGTTCTACTTCGTGAAGATATTCAACCAGTTCAGTTTTTAATAAATTATTGTTAGCCAAAAGAAACCTCCAAAGCCTGAATCAATAATATTAGTACACCTTGCGCCCCTAAGTCAATACTAATAATAAAACAACCGGAGTTAGGGACTAGGGGTTGGAGAGTCGCTTACGCGGCTATAGTTATTCTCGATGCGAAAGCATCACATCGAACAGCTTGCACAAAACCAATAATCTGTTTTTCTCGGCTAAGAGCCAAAAGCGTATAGAATCACTCATGATCATCTACTGCTATAAAAGATTGTCTTGCTTTCGACTTTCGACTAAAAAGGCGACACATAAACGGTGTGCTGGCTGGTGTAGTTTACGTGCCCTAGCCCACCGCCCGGTATTCGCTTTACATTAGAAACATCAGTATAATCAACAGGCACCTTACTACTGTCTTTGGCAAAAGAATTCTTAGCGGCAAGCTGTGCACCAAGCAAAATATCCTCTTCGGTAATTTCACCTTCAATTTTTTTCAAAACAACATGGGCCCCTGGTACATCGTTGGCGTGAAACCACAGATCGCCCTTCTTCCCAATCTGAAATGTAATCTGATCATTCTGCTTAGCATTGTGGCCAATATAAAAACGGCAATTATTCTGCTCAACCTCTGGTTTTATAAGAACCTTCGGCTTTTTGGCGCTCTTATTCTTGTTTGACTGCTCTTTCTGACGTGCACGCCTGTCAGTCTTTGTATTTTCTTCAAACTGAAGCCAGGATTCTGTTTCAGCATTCTCTGCCAGCCATATTTGTTCCTCAAACCACTTGATGTCACTGGTTAAGGCTTCTATTCTTTTATCTACCTCAATGATTCCGCGTTTAGACTTTTTATAAAGGTTAAAATACTTTTTAGCATTTGCAGCTGGGGTTCTGGTAGGATCAAGTTCAATCTTTATTGTTTCACCGGTGTTCCAGTCTTCTGCTTCAAGCATAACCGAACCTGGCTTGATGCGATAAAGATTTGCTGTTATAAGGTTTCCCAGCTCCTGATATTTATCTGCGCCTTCATATTTTATGCGAAGCTTGTCCTGTTCCTGCAAAAGCAGTTTTTTCTGCTTCAAGTCGCGATTCAGCAGAGTCACAACTCTTTTCTTTTCCTGTTCAAGACGCTTAGGGCCGTTCAATTCGTCTTCAACATAATTCATCGCAGCATTGGCATCAGCAAACTCCAGGCATTCAGCGGTACAAAGGTGCTTCAATTTAAAAGCCGATATTGCTGTCAATTTACCGTCTTTCTTATAAAGCCATGATTTTTCAGATTCTTTGGCTTCGTGCATAATTTGAAGTAGAGTCTCAAGCCTTGCATCAGCATCTGAGCTTTCGTTGCTTCTACAAATAATTTCCTTAACCACCTGAGGTGAAAGGAAACCAATCTTGTTCATCCATTCTTCGCTCGGTGCACAAAATGCTTCTTGTAGCTTAGCTTTATCACCGTTTTCAGGATTTATAAGATGGAAAGAATCCGGCAGCTTATAGCTTCCGCCCACAAGATTATTTGAAGTTCTGGAAATTCGGTCGAGAATCTTGAAATCGGAGTCGCACAAAAAAGCATCAGCTATTCTTCCAGTAAACTCGCAAAAGACATAATAATCTGTTCGATGACCGAAAAATTCATCAATAGCAACAAAATGTAGCTTTACCACTCTGTCAAAGCTGCCATCTGATTCATTTCCAGCCAGTTCAATACTATTGAGTCTTGAATTAATGACTGCCCTGTTTAATGCACGTACAATTAAGGAATTCTTTTCCACATCAACACATTTGTCAGCTAATCTTATACCTTGATTGGGAGGGTCCAAGCAAATATTCAGGTCTTGAACACCTTCATTTGTTTTTAAGCGCAAAAATATGGAACGACCGGGAGCATCGTATGCGCGAATAACCACTGGTCTGCATTTTAAGCGTTCAGAGAGATATGAGATGTGCTTTTTCAGAGTCAAATAATCCATACCTCGATATTAGCACAAAAAGAAAAAGTGGTGAAGTGGAGAAGTGAGGAAGTGAGGAAGTGAGAAGAATGAATTAGTCTGCGGCTGTGAATTCGGCTTCGCCGAATATGAATGAAGCTGTCGCCTATTTTGGTTAGATGCTTGGTTCTGTTTTACTTACATGCGCTGCATACTTCACAAGCAAAGCTTACTTCACAAGCTAAGCTTACTTCACATGCGCAGCATACTTCACAAGCAAAGCTTACTTCACATGCGCAGCATACTTCACAAGCAAAGCTTACTTCACAAGCTAAGCTTACTTCACATGCGCAGCATACTTCACAAGCAAAGCTTACTTCACATGCGCAGCATACTTCACATGCGCAGCATACTTCACATGCGCAGCATACTTCACTAATTTATCCCCTTGACAACGGAAAATGAATATAACTATAATAAAGGATATGAGCGAATCTGCAATACAACTTATAATTATCACAGGCATGTCAGGTGCCGGAAAAACCACAGCATCACACTTTTTTGAAGATGCTGGTTATTTCTGTATGGACAATGTACCCCCTGCCCTGCTTCCAAAGTTCATTCAGATTTGCATAGAATCCAACGGAACCATGAACAAACTGGCTGTTGTAATAGACGCCAGAGGCGGCTCCTTCTTCCACAAACTCTTTTCTGCCATAGACGAAATAAAGATGATGAATGTTCAGGTCAGAATCCTCTTCTTAGAAGCCTCTGACAATGTTCTCATCCGCAGATTCTCAGAAACACGCAGAAAGCACCCACTGAACAAGGGTGGCAGAGTCAGCGACGACATCAAGGAAGAACGCAGAATCCTTGAAATGACCAGAGCAAAGGCCGATTATATAATCGAAACCTCCAACCTCAAAGGTCGCGAATTACAGGAAGAGCTTCGCAAGTTCTCCCAGGAGCTTGTTGGTCCAAAGTCCATGTCTGTAGTATTTGTAAGCTTTGGCTACAAGCACGGTGTTCCAGAAGACTGCGACCTGATATTCGACGTCAGATTCCTGCCAAATCCATTCTATGTTCCAGAATTAAAGTTTCTTACCGGCTGCGACAAAGCAGTCTATGACTACGTTTTTTCATCAAAAATAGCCGAACAGTATGCACAGCGTCTTCGCGGTTTTATAGAATATCAGATTCCGTTATTCATCAGCGAACCCAAAACAAGATTGCAGATTGGCATAGGCTGCACAGGCGGTCATCACAGATCAGTAGCCTTCGCTGAATATCTGTTCCGCAACATCGCTGACCCAAGAATAGCTACGTCTGTAATACACAGGGATATTACAAGATAAAAGAGGTCGCTGAAGCGACGTGAAAAACTGCCGCTTCGCGGCAGTAGTGAAATACAGGCTGCGCCTGTAGTGAAAACTTGCTACGCAAGAGTGAAAGAGGCTGCCGATGGCAGCCGTGAAAACCGCTTCGCGGTGATCACACACCGAGCCTCAAAAGCAGATGGCTAAAATCAACGCGCCGAAAGGCGCATTTCACTCGCGAAGCGTTTTCACACCGGCAAAGCCGGTATTCACGCCAGCCAAAGGCTGGTATTCACACCACCGGACACGGTGGTTTTCACGTCGGCCCCAGGCCGACCTTTAATCTTTATTAAACTTATATCGCATTACCTTCAAAACAAAAATCGGTATTTCAATCATTCTTGTAATGCGTTTTGGTTCCAGCCATAATCTGAAAAGCCATTCTATTCCGCAATTTTGCATCCATTGTGGTGCACGTGGCAGTGTGCCGGAAATAACATCAAAGCTTCCTCCTACACCTATAGCCACAATGTGCTTAGCATACTTGCGAAGCTTTGTAATGAAATCCTCCTGACGAGGTACTCCAAGAGCTACAAATACTATGTCAGCGCCACTGTCAGCAATCTTCTGAAGCATCTTTTCTTCATCTTCAGAGTCTGCTTTAAAATAACCGTGCTCTACCCCAACGATGTTTGCACCAGTGTTTCCCTTAACGATTTCAGCGGCCTGAGCAGCAATACCAGGCTTACTTCCGATAAAGAAAATCTTGTAGTTTTCCTTAACAGAAGCTTCACAAATCTGGCCGACCAAAGCTACGCCAGGCACACGACCAGGAAGAGGTGTTCCCAGAAAATCGGCAGCCCATACAATACCAGCGCCATCAGGAACAACCATTTCAGCAGCTTCCATCTTGGCTTTAAAATCCAGCTCTTTCTTAGCTTTTACAATAGCCAGTGAATCAGCAGTAATTATGTGCATAAATCCGGCATCTGGATTAGTTACATGAGCCTTTATCCTTGAAAGCACCTCTTCTGGCAGAATGGCATCAATATTTATTCTTAATACTTTGATTTTATCTGAAGTCTTTTCTTCATCAACAGTAATCTTTCTGGCAAAAGCCTTCAAAAAACTGGCTATACTCAGAACAAGCAAAGCAAACAAAAAGGCATACGCAGAAAACGAAGCCTTCAAAACAACCAGAAGTGCGGTAAAATTAAGGCACAGAAAAATCAAGGCAGTAAAATTAATAACCTTTTCTCGGTTCAGTGACCAGGTCCAGTAATGCTTACCAGAATCGTCCTTCTTGTGAAGTTTGTTTCCGAAATATGAAGCCGCAATCATAAAGCTTACAAAAGCAACAGGGAAAACAATAGTCATTACCGGAATAAAGAAACTGAAAATCATCAGGTTGCCAGTTGGTTCTAATAATGAAGCCATAGCCAAAGCAATGCCAGCCCCAAAAATACCCGAATTGCTGATTAGTATTCTGTTTCCAGAAAAAGTATAAATTATTGCTGCCACAGCAAAGATTGTCAGAGAAAAGTCAATCAGCATAATGCCCAGATGCTGACCAGATGTATTAATCATATAAAGCAAATGAGTCAAAGCCGAAGTAGCAATCAGCACAAATGGCATTTCGTAAACAAGACTGGACATTTTCAAACAACCCAGGAGTATTACAACAAATGCAGAATACGAAATAAGCTTCATTGGTTCAAGACCAGGCATATATAGGTATAAAGCTAATACTGCAGCTGGTAGAGCCAAACAGAATATAGATTTCTTAGAAAATCTATATTTATCGCGTAAGAATCCTATTAAAGAAAAAACAATGATAATTCCAATAAGCAGCCAATCAATCTGTAAACTCTGTAAAAGAGTCTTCTTATTTAACAGATAACCGCAGATAGTGCCAGCTATAGCGCCCAAATAAGGAAGAGGCCCAACGTATATTTCTGTTGGGTTTATTTCATATGGAAGATGAAAATTAATCTTGTTTGCGATGTAGCCGAAGAGACTGGTACCGATAAGTGCTAATGTAATTGATGAAAGAACAGCTTCTATAGGCATTTTTTAGATTTTTATCATGTGTTGCCTGAGAGTTCGCAATATACAATATAGTAAAGAATCAATCCAAAATATACGAACTCCAGTGCAATAAGAAACGGAAATTGCTTACGCTTTTCATCCCACCAGTCCCAAAAGAAATTGAGACGGTCGAATAATGCCAGCAGCACATGCACTAAGCCATAAGCGAAAGCAAAGATTACCGTTAGGATTATAGGAATAATGTAATAGTAGAACATGGAGGTATATTACAATTTTGTAGAGAGAAATGTCAAGACTTGCCGCAGATGCGGCGTGAAGAATGTCGCTTTGCGACATAGTGAAAAACAGGCTGCGCCTGTAGTGAAAACTTGCTGCGCAAGAGTGAAAGAGGCTGCCGATGGCAGCCGTGAAAACCGCTTCGCGGTGATAAGTGTTTTGGTTTCTACTGCTTCAACCAATTTCTGCCAAGATTAGAGACTTGATTTCTACTGCTTCAACCAATTTCTGACAAGATTAGACACTTGATTTCTACTACTTCAACCAGCATTATGCCAAAATCCACGCGCCGAAAGGCACGCAAGTAGCCTCGAAAGCAGTCGGCTAAAAATAAACGCCGCGAAAGCGGTTTTTCACGCTCGCGCAGCGAGTATTCACTCTGGCCTTCGGCCAGTTTTCACGCCAGCCATAGGCTGGTATTCACACCACCGGCACGGTGGTTTTCACGTCGGCAAAGCCGACATTCTGAGAAAGCAGACCGATTACAGCTATCAGCCACCAGCTG
>JAZRWI010000034.1:0-28462 GCA_045599645.1 Candidatus Avigastranaerophilus sp. | reverse complement strand
TAAATTTTTACCTTTAACTACAAATTTTACACAAAATTTGTTATACTGATATTATAGGTGGCTAAAATGATACCAAGAATAATATCAGGACAATTTGAAAAACTAAAAAAGCAATTCCCCGTTATTACAATAATGGGGCCGCGCCAATCCGGGAAAACCACTCTAGCAAAGTATTATTTCAAAGATTTCAATTACGTAAATCTTGAAAATCCAGACCATAGAAGTTATGCAGAAGATGACCCAAATGGTTTCCTTAACGACAATAAGGCTCCAGTCATACTAGATGAAATACAGCGTGTACCAAAACTACTCAGCTATATACAGGACGCCGTTGATAAAACGGGCAAAATGGGACAGTATATTCTTACTGGTAGTCACCAACCTGCTCTGAAAGAAGGAATTTCACAATCGCTTGCAGGAAGAACAGCGATTCTGCAGCTATTACCTTTATCAATATCAGAAATAGAATCCTCAAGCATTTCTTTAAACCGTGATGACTTAATCTTTAAAGGCTTTCTGCCCAAACTCTATAGCATTGAAAGCCAACCGGAATTAGAATATAGCAACTACTACAGAACTTACGTAGAAAGAGACGTCAGCCAGCTTATAAATCTTAGATACCACAGAGAATTCGAGATATTTATCCGATTGCTAGCCGGCAGAATAGGACAGCTTCTAAACCTTAACAGTATTGCCAATGATGTTGGAGTTTCTGTAAAAACGCTCTGCGAGTGGCTTAATATACTTGAAGCAAGTTTTATAGTATTTCGCCTACCATGCTATTTTGAAAATTTTGGAAAAAGGCTGGTTAAAACTCCCAAGTTATACTTTACCGAAGTCGGTCTAGCAACTTGGTTGCTTGGCATAAAATCAGTAGAACAGATTTCTAGTCACCCACTCATTGGTAATCTTTTTGAAAATATGGTTATCGTTGAAGCATTGAAACATCAATACAATCATGGAAAAGACAACAATCTTTATTTCTTCAGAGACCAGCGTGGTTTCGAAATAGACTTGCTATTAGCAGAAGGGCAAATACTTCAACCATTTGAAATAAAATCATCCCAAACTTATTCTTCAAATTTTGCAGTAAACATAAAAAAACTCTACGAAAAATCTCAATTTATAAAAAATGGCTGTATCGTTTATTCAGGAAGTAGCGAGCGTTTTAACGACCCCAAAGTAATAAATTTCAAAAATCTCTCACAACATATGTATTAACGTTTTACGCTATTCTAATCAACCAAATACGCTAACAGCTAACAGACACCAGCCGTCCGCCGAGAAAAGGCTACTATTAGCTCTTGGCCGAAAGAACAGTCCCGTATAACACAAAGCTTATAGGCAGCAGAAACAATGCGTGTTGTCCCAAGTCCCCAATCCCAGTCCCCAGTCTCAGTTGCATGTTTATGTGTGATTCTGTATTTAATTCATAATTCATAATGCATAATTCATAATGCATAATTGATTGTTGATAGATTGGGTTTGCTACTGCTTCGACCAGCTTAGTGCCAATAACTTAATTCATAATTCATAATGCATAATGCATAATTGATTGTTGATAGATTGGGTTTGCTACTGCTTTTACCAACATAGTGCCAATGCTTAAATTGAGAATTGAGAATTGAGAATTGAAAATGGATGGAGAATTTCATTTACAACTACTGCTAGTAGGGGAAATTAGTAACCAAGCATCTAACATATAACTTTCTCCCTCGACATGTACCGTTAGATAACGGAGGATTTGTGTAAATTTTTACCTTTAACTACAAATTTTACACAAACCTTATAAACTACAGAAACAATGCGTGTTGTCCCAAGTCCCCAATCCCAGTTGTTTGATGCATGCAACCACGCCAACAACGCTCACGATGCCAACAATGCCAACAACGCCAACGATGCTCACGATGCTCACGATGCCAACCACGCCAACAATGCCAACAATGCCAACAACGCCAACAACGCCAACAACGCTCACGATGCTCACGATGCCAACCACGCCAACAATGCCAACAATGCCAACAACGCCAACAACGCTCACGATGCTCACGATGCCAACCACGCCAACAATGCCAACCACGCCAACCACGCCAACAGCCATATAGAATCAAACATAATCATTCAACATCTATTATAGATATCAAGGTTATTTATTAAAAAAAAACCGTACCCCCTTGCACATATAAAGCAAATAATGCTATAAAATTCGCAAAGAAAAAATTATAAAATTTTTTATAAACTTTATCAGGAGGCCTACATTTAATGAAGCCTATTAGAACATTTATCGTGGTTCCAAGTCTGCCAGAAAGCCTGGCCCCACTAAAAGAGTTAGCTTATAACCTCTGGTGGTGTTGGAATCCAGAAGCTATTGCATTGTGGCGTCGTTTAGACCCAGTTCAGTGGGATGAAACCTACCACAACCCAGTAAAGATGCTTGGCTCCATTTCCCAGGAACGCCTTGAAGCAAAAGCCAAAGACGAAGCTTTCTTAGCTAACCTTCAGCGTGTTTATGAAAGCTTCACAGCTTATATGAAAGATTCTCAGACCTGGTATGACACTAACCACGGTCACAGAGCAAAACCAGCTGTTGCATACTTCTCTGCAGAATTCGGTCTTAACGAAAGCGTAAGACTTTATTCAGGCGGTCTCGGCATGCTGGCTGGCGACCATCTCAAATCAGCTTCTGATTTGGGCGTCCCATTGGTTGCAGTAGGTCTTCTCTACAGAGTTGGTTATTTCAAGCAGAAATTGAATGCCGGCGGATATCAGCAGGAACTTTATCCTGAAAACGATTTCCATAATATGCCAATTACCCCGGTATTGGGCGAAGACAAGAACCAGATCGTAATCGACGTTCAGCTTCCAGGCCGTGATGTTCACTGCTTGCTTTGGAAGTTGCAGGTTGGCCGCGTTCCACTGTATCTCCTCGACACAGATACTCCAATGAACAGCGACGGCGACCGCTGGATTACCCGCGAACTTTACGGTGGCGACACAGAAACCCGTATCATGCAGGAAATCGTTCTTGGTATCGGTGGTCTCAGAGCTCTCCATTCAATCAACGTACATCCATGCGTATACCACATGAATGAAGGTCACTCAGCTTTCCTGGCACTCGAAAGAATCGCCGTTTCAATGGAAAGACATCACATGACCTACCGCGAAGCCTTGGAACTCACCAGAGCTGGTAACGTATTCACTACTCACACTCCAGTTCCAGCAGGTATCGATATTTTCCCGAAGGATTTGATGGAAAAATACTTCACCAACTATTACTCAAAGCTTGGTATCAGCTGGGAAGAATTCCTCAACATCGGCTGGCAGAACAATACTCCTAAGGGAGACGGTTTCTCAATGGCAGTTTGCGCTCTCAACCTCTGTGGTGAAGCAAACGGCGTCAGCAAGCTTCATGGTGCAGTTTCCCGCAAAATGTGGGGCGACCTGTTCCCAGAAGTTCCATTCCAGGAAATCCCGATTAAGTCTATTACAAACGGTGTTCACACTCGTTCATATGCTTCTGCAGAAATGTCTGCTCTCTTCGACAGATACCTTGGCCCGCGCTGGACAAACAATCCTGGCGACCAGACTGTTTGGAAGAAGATTGACATGATTCCAATGGAAGAACTCTGGAGAACCCACGAACGCCGCAGAGAACGCCTTGTAGCATTCGCACGCAGCAGACTGGAAGCTCAGCTTAAGGCTCGCAATGCTCCTCCATCTGAAATCGCTCGTGCAAGAGAAGTTTTGAATCCAAGCTATCTTACTATTGGTTTCGCCCGCCGTTTCGCAACCTACAAACGTGCAACCCTTCTCTTCAAAGACAAAGAACGCCTCATCAACATCCTCTGCAACCCAGAACGCCCAATCCAGCTGGTAATCGCTGGTAAGGCTCACCCAAAGGATGAACCAGGCAAGAACTTCATTAAGGAAATCGTAAAACAGAGCAACGACGAACGCTTACGCCGCCATATCGTATTCATCGAAGACTACGACGTAGTTGTAGCACGCTATATGGTTCAGGGCGTTGACGTTTGGCTGAACAACCCACGCAGACCACAGGAAGCCTCTGGTACTTCTGGTATGAAGGCTGCTGTAAACGGAACTCTCAACCTCTCTATCCTTGACGGTTGGTGGGATGAAGCTTACACTCCAGAAATCGGCTGGGCAATCGGTACTCGCGAAGAATACGAAAACAGCGATTATCAGGATGAAGTTGAAGCTAACAGCCTCTATGAACTCCTTGAAAAAGAAGTTTCTAAGACCTTCTACGATCTCTCTAGCGACAATCTGCCACGCAAGTGGATTGCAATGATGAAGAACAGCATGAGAGAATGCAACGCTGTATTCAACACCAACCGCATGGTTGCTGAATATACTGACAGATTCTATGTTCCATGCGACAAGCATTATCAGGAACTTTCAGAAAACGACAGACAGCGTGCACGTGAATTGGCTGGCTGGCTTGATAACGTTCGCAATGAATGGGGCAATGTCCAGATTCTTGACGTTAGTGCAAATACCGACAGCGAACAGCGTGTTGGTGACCTCCTTGAAGTCAGCGTTAAGGTTAAACTTGGCGGACTTCAGGCTAACGACATCATTGCTCAGGCATTCTACGGCCAGATGGTCAGCACCGAAGACCTGCCACAGGGCGACATCGTAGACCTTCAGTTTGTAAAACAGGAAGGCGATGTAGCAGAATACAGAGGTGGCATCGGACTTGCTTCTAGCGGTAAGATGGGTCTTGCAATCAGAGTATTGCCAAATCACAAAGATTTGATCCACCCACTTCTCACTGGTCACATCATTTGGGCTAAGTAATCAGCTAAGTAAAAAAGCCTCAGACTTATCAGTCTGAGGCTTTTTTATTTAGCATGAATGAGCCTGCTGCTATGAATACGACCTGCGGCCGATGAATGATTCGGCTTCGCCGAATATGAATCAGGCTATCGCCTATTTAGTATAGATACTTGGTTCTGGCTTCCTTACAAGCTATTTTTTCTCGGCTGATAGCTGACTGCTGACAGCCGTAAGCTGCTTTCTTTCTCAGCCAACAGCCAATAGCCATAAGCATATAGAATCAAAAATTTTCTCCAAACATCTATCCATCAGACTTGCAAATAACCTCTAAAATATAAAGCCGGGGGTTCCGATATAGGATAGTGGGAGAAATTGTCTTATGTATATTGCTGGCTTTATTTTAATGGTAACCTTGATATTTGGCGGTTTAACACTGACCCAGTTTTTGTTTTATAAAATGAATGGCAGATTTCTGTGGCGCGCTTTTGTTCCGGCAGCCGTTCGCCTTACTATACTGCCAAACGACAAAGTTGAACTGGACTGCTATGATGTATTAACAGAATATGCATCTGCTATGCTTTTCGGAAGTGGATTAGTATTGCCGATTATCGCCCTCAACTATATGGGCTTCGTTCACTTCTGGTAAAAAGCTTATTCTGAAACGCCTTCCTTGGTTAGTGTGTTATATATAACGCGCTTACCGGTTAGAGTACGTCTTTCCTTCATATTTGTTTCAGGGTTTATTTCCCAGGTATTAACATAGGCATTACCGCTAAGAACAGCTATAGAACGCTTCTGCAAATAATCTAAACGATTTCCCTTGCCATCACTTGGGTTTTCGCCTTCTGGTTCATAGATTTTTACATGACCAGAAAAAATAAGACGTTCACTATCCTGAACACCAATCAAGTCATCAGCGGTAATAATTACTCTTGTATGAGTAGCCAAGTCCCAGGTTGTTTCATCAATACTTACAACCACAGTATCAGAAGCGCTTAAATAGCCGTCTTCCTTGCGCACATAAATATTCTTGGCAGAAATATTCATTTCGCGCACAACCTTAGTTTCAAAGATGCTTTCCTTGCGGAAAAGGTTTGGTTTAACAGACGCAAGCATTGATTCAGGCTTATTCCAAAGAATAGCCTTATTGCAAGTAAGAACATCTGTGCCTCTTGTTGCTTTTACACGACCTTCCAATACAGCCTGCCCGTCCTTCATCGTCATTGTATCAGCAAATACAACAGCATCAGGCTTTTCCTGCTTTATAGCAAAAGCACCTGCCGGCGGAATAAATTCTTCGGGAACCAATGGCTCATTAGCAGCAAACAAGCTAACTACGCCCATTCCCAATAAAGCTGTAAAAAATAAGGTGTTCTTTTTCATAGGGCTATTATACTTCAACTGCTCAATGAATTTCAACAATAGCATTTTTCACATTTAGTGCTGCATCAGCTATTTTCTCTTGCATTGACTATTAATGTTATTTGAAGTACCATAAAAATAGTATCTGTTTGGAGGTTGTATAATGAACAGGAATTATTTATATATATTTGGCGTTGTCCTAGCGGCGCTTGTGTTTATAGGCTGCGGCGGTGGCAGCAGTGACGTCATAAAAAACATTGAACCACCGGAAATAATAACTCCTGCTCGACAAGTGTCCCCAGAAGGGAAAATAACAATTGAAACAGTCTCTGGTCTTAAATTTGTAGCAGACCAGGAAAATACCTTTGACTCTGATGTCTTTATCCAAATAAAAGAAAAAGACCTTACACAAGCAGAAAGCAAATACTTCAACAACGCCTCCAGACTTTATACAATTTCAGCTAACAAGAAAATTATAGACGCCTTAGGTATGGAAACTACCATAAATGTCACCAATGTCGAAAAAGCAGTCTTACTTACTATCCCAAACAAAGCAGGAAACCAAAAAGCCACATATTTCATTGGCTACAGGTCTGATAAGGACCATGACTGGCAATATTCTATAATCAACAGCAAAAACTCAGAAAAAAAATCCTATGGCTTTTTCTGCCCGTCTTTCACAGAGCAATTACCAGCCAGAATTTTATATCAAAACCTATGACGTCGATATGCAGTTCATGCTTTTTATGGTTGCCCCAAACACCCAGATAAGCAAGGCAGTAATATCAGACTTCGCAGTAAACGACAATAAGCCATTAAAAATAAAAACAGAACCCGATTACTATTCAGAAGACCTGAAAGTAAAAATAAATTTAACCGGTGACAATCTCAGTAAGCTGAAACCAGCAGATCTCTCTGTTTGCATCAGCTTCTTCAATAATGACAGTAAAGAATACCCGCCAACATTTATACCAGTAGCCGGCGCTTCATCAAAAACAGGTGTATCACTAAAGGACGCTTGTGCAGGCAACAGATATATCCATACCATGACCTTGAGCGATATTACAGATTGTTCAACTGATCAGCTATCATTTGTTCTCAGATTAAATAATATTTCCAAAGAATTATTTCCACCATGCTTCAATATTACTCTGAGGGCAAAGGATACTGAAGATACTCTTGCCTACGAAAGAACCGAAGAAATAAAGCTTGTTGAAAATCCTAGATTCATTAAAGCAGTAATGCAGCAGCCAGCTGCAGGTGAATTAGTTTCATGTGATTCAACAACAATCCAGATTTCCATGCCAGAACCTATAAAATGGACTTCCGAATGCGAAAAATTCGTAAAGATTACTTCTGCAAATCCTAGCGAAACACAGGCAGAATACATATTCTCCTGCATAGGTTCACTTCTCACAATAGAAAGACAGATTTTCTTTACCCCTGAAGCAACCTATACAGTTTCTATCAGCAGAGGCATAAAGGCTGTTGCCGAAGATACAGAATTAGCACCTGCAGTATTCACATTTACCACAAAAGCCCAGAAGGATTTGCCCACAAAACCGATATCTATTGTAGCAACCAATCCAGAAAACGGTAGTAAAAACATTGCTACAGATACTTCATCTGTAATAACAGTAACATTTGACCAGGAACTTAACAGCAATACAGACTGGAGTAAGTTTGTAACCATGACAAATGGTTCAGATACTTTACCGCTTACATTTGACTATGCAGACAAGACCCTGACTATTCATCACAGCGGACTGGAAAGCTTCACAGGTTATACAGTATTACTTACTAACGGCATAAAAGGCGTAGAACCTTTCACCGAAACAATAACCAAGATGTTCTATTTTACTACAATAAATGCTGAAACAGAGTATGTAAAAGCACTTATGACAGCACCTGCTCAAAAATCAAATGTTCCTGTTGATTCCCCGATTACTATCACATTCTCTGATGAAATAGCATGGGGCGATGCCTGCAAAGAACTTGTCACTCTGTCCCAGGATGAAACCACCCTGAACTGCAATTACAGCTATTCCGACAAGGTTCTTACCATTCAGCCAGCAGTAGAGCTTCTACACGACAAGCTCTATACTCTTACTATTTCAGAAAAGCTAAGTCCAACAGAAAAATACAAAAAGCTTGAAGGCAATACAACTTTCGCCTTCACAACCCAGAGACTTGAAACAGCCCCACAAATAACTGGTGATTCAACAAAAGCTATCAACAACAGATATTATCTGGTAGCTGGTCAGGAATTCACAATTAATTTCAATAAGCCTGTTATCAACGAAAGTAACGCAAAAGCCAGTATCACATTAAAAAAGAACGATACTGAATTTTCAGGATTCTCAGTCAGTGATTTTGATACAGCAAAGAAGCTTGTAAAAGTTACATTAACAGATGCTCTTGAAGCCAACAGCGTATATTCGATTTCTGTGGCAAGCTTTACTGATGACGACAATTCTATGATATTGCCTGTCACTGAAAACTTCAATGCACTGTCAAATATTGAAATCGTAAGTTCCAATATTGCCAGCGGAGCTATTGATATACCAATAGACGGCAGCATTATTGTTGAATTTTCTGTTGCAGTGGCTACCGACGCAATAAAACTGGTTGACAATGAAGGTAATGAAATCGCTACCGGTGTAGTCTGTGTAACAACAGAAAAAGCTGCTACTATCGAAATGACTTACACTGATTTAAAGTATCCGGCTACTTATGGTCTTTTGATGGAATATACAGATAATATTACCGGTCAGAGTCTAGTAAGACAGGTTCATACTTTTTCAACAGCTAAACCGGAAAAGCTTATTCTGGCAAACCCGAATGAACCTAATTCTACAGATAACCCATATCTTGTATATACGGCCAAAGCTCTCGATGATGTGAGAAATGACCTTTCTGGTCATTACAAGCAAATGGCCGACATCGACCTGTCGCCTTATATTTTTGCAAACTATGCAGATGAAGGCTGGCTGCCTATCGGAACGGATACTGTTTCTTTTTCTGGAAGTTATGACGGAAATAACTTTAAAATCAGTAATCTGACTATCGAAAGATCAGATACTGATTATTGCGGTCTATTTTGTTCTCTCACGGGAACTCTGGACAAAATAAATCTTGAAAAAGTTAAAATCTTTAGCAAGGATATTAGTGGCGGGCTTGTCGGAATGGTAAAAGACGGTATTATCCAGAACTGCACTATATCTACACCAAAATTCAATGGTTCAAATAAAATCGGAGGTCTTGCTGGAGTAGTGCAAGGAGGCACTATAAATAACAGTAAAGTAACAAAAGTCAGTGTTAGTGGCAATAGTTATATTTCTGGATTTATTGGTGAACTGAAAGGCGGGTCTATAGATCATTGCAGTGTTGATGGTGGTAATATCACTTCATATAATGGAACTGCCGGTGGTTTAATTGCTTACTCAGCCACTTCTGGAACGACTATAACAAATTGTAATACAAAACTGGAGACGATTACAACATATCAGACTGCCGGCGGTTTAATCGGTGAAGCATACAGTGCTACAGTTGAAAAATGCAATGCAGAAATAACAGAACAAATAAAAGCAACCTACAGTGGCATGGATGGTACTAACTATTTAGGAGGGCTCATTGGAAGCATTTCAGGCAGTAATACTACCGTTAAGAACTGTACCGCAAAAACTAATGCGCTAAAAGAAGAGTTTTCTATGGCATATGGTTATGTTGCTGGATTGATAGCTTATTGCCAGGGTTATTCTAATGCTATTCTAGTAGAAAACTGTTCCGGTGAATTAAATTGTAGTGTTGGTTATTGCGATAATATCTATGTAGGAGGTTTAATAGGTTATTGTTATTGTCTAGAATCCGTAACCAGATGTTCTGCAAAATTGAATTTATCTGGAATCAGCGACTACAATTATGGCGTTTATGCTGGCGGACTCTTTGGTAGTATCTATACATCCGGAAAGAACACACAAATTAGCGAATGTTTTGCCGAATGTCACATATCCGCAGGTTATTATTGTGGCGGTCTTATAGGTGAGGTATATTCTTCTGGTTATTCTTCCCTGTCTACTGTTTCAATAAATAACTGCTATGCCAAAGGCGAACTAATGAGCACAGGATATGATTTCTATTACGGCGGTTTAATTGGTTATTGCTATGCATATTACAACTATGGAAAAATACAAATAAATAATTCATATTCTGACTGCATATTTGACTGTAGTAGTGACGAGTATAGTTATCATATCACAGGTGGGCTTATCGGATATAAATATACTTACAGCAGTGGCATAATAGATATTGGGAACTGCTTTACAACCAAGACACAAATGGAAGACGGTAGTGAACTTTCTATTATAGGCACTGAAGTCACAGGTGACACTTATGGCAGCAACTTCAGATCAACTGACGGCTATGCGTGGAGCGGCAGAAATACTTGTTTCTCCAGTGACTGGGACAACACAATCTGGGACGGCTTAGATACTGCTACTCCGAAGCTTAAGAATGTAGTCAGCCAGGAATAAAAATCCACAGTCAGCTTAAGCTTTACAACACACCGAGAGTCTGTATCAATTCTGCTTCAGGCCCTCGGTTTTTTAATATCTACAACTATGTATTCAGCTACACAGCCGGTTTTGAATTTAATTCTCCAGTTGCCAATGCCGGAAGTAACAATAAAATCTGTGTTTTTGCGTCGTTCTAAGCCGTAATAGCTGTCATTACCACCGAACCATTTGCCGATTGGTCCAAGTCCCCACAGCTGGCCGCCATGGGTGTGTCCTGAGATGACCAGGTCCATTCCGCTTTCTGCTTCGGCATGATAGTCTGTTGGGGAATGATCTAGCGTGACAACATAGGCATCACTCGGAAGTTTTGCGTTGTTCATCAGGCTGGCTGCGTCTTTTCTACCAGGATAACGCCATTTATCAAGACGACCGCAGACATAAACATTTCCAACAATATTCACAATATCATCATTAAGTATCTTAACCCCGTTGCTTTCAAGGCTTCTATTAATATCGTCAATATTATAATTGCGTTTACTTGCTGCATGGTAACCTGCATCATGGTTTCCATGAATATAATAGACGCCGTATTTAGTCTGTATCTGGCCTAATATTCTACTGCACTGTTCCATGTCTTCCCTGGTAGTATCGTCATCGGTGAAATCACCTACAAAAGCAACAATATCAGGATTCTTTGCACTGATTTCCTTTGCATATTCCTCAAACTGCTGCCAATGGAAGATAGCGCCAACATGTGAATCTGCCATGGCAATTACTTTAAAATTATCAACACCTATTTTTTTATCTGTTGTTAAAGCATATTTTGTTTCAACCACGTGGTGAGCGTTATACCAGCCGATTCCGAAATAAATAACAGTAAAAATAATCGCGCAGATTCCAGCATAATAATGCCCGTCAGGCAATTTTCCTACATATTTTATTAACTTCTCTACCCCATCGCACAACAACCAAATTATGAACAAATGCGTAATACAGACATAAGCATTAAAAAAGTCCATTGAAAAATAAAGCACTGCAAAAACAGCCAGAACAATTCCAGCCCCAACCAAGCCACAACGCCAACGGGAAGCAGGCAGATAATTCTTTATTATTTCCAGCCGGCATACGGCCAGAGACAAATAAACAAATGTTATTATAATCAGTGTTAAAGCAGCAGTCGCAAATCTAAACATTTTCCGTAATTCGAATTATAGAATTTCATTTTCTAAGTAGCAGCATTTTATGTAATCAGGGTTCTGATAATAAAAATCAGTATTAAACCGAGAAATTTCGTCACTGATAATTGAAGAAAAAAGCCTTTTTATTTCTTCGGCAAAATCATCAGTTTTAGCACAGCTTTCAATAATTATGGCATAAAGCTTACCTATATCCTGAAAACCGGGAACCTTATATTTACAATTTGATACAGTATCAAAATCATTTGTTGGTATCTTATAATATTCTATTATTTCATCAGCAACCTGTTCAAATGTCAAACAATGATTAACAGGAGCATCATGAAGCTGCTTTTTGATTCCTTCGACTCCAAGTAAATCAACTACAGTCTTACGGTGATTACATGTCTGTCTGCCAATAAATTCAATAAGCGAGCAAACATAAAACAAATCATTATTTGTCATAGATTATCTCACTTTTCTTAAAGGTTAAGCAATTCAAAGCAACCAATGAATGAAAACTTATCTGATGAGTTGGATACTTAAATTTTGCAAGAACCCAAAACTGTTCTCTTGTTATATTACCGTTAATAAAATCATTTACATAGTTCCAGACAGTATCATTTGCCATTGGGCCTTCGACAATATCGTATTCGTGAGTCTTACCGCTACGGCACATTGCAATAAAATCAAGCCACTGGTCATTCATTTCCTTGAAAACTAATACATTTAGTTTTTCATTTGGCTGATAATCAAAATAATTAACAACAGGCTCACCCATACCGCGATTAGCCCATCTTACCGCTTGTTCAAATTTGTTGGTGCAGTAAAAGCCATAAGAAAAATCTTTCGTAAAACGTGTTTTTCTTATTTCAGGCTGTTTTACAATCTCTTTACTAGCATGATACAGAAGCATTGCTGCACCTCAATATGTTTATTCCCTATTCCCTATTCCCAATATATCAAATTTTCTGATAAAAAAAAAGATGACTACATTAACCCCAAGTCCAAGGCCTGTTGTCCAATCAGCCAATTGACGTTTGCTGATGTTTTGCTTACAATTATCAACAGGAGATATAAATAATATGAAACAAGCAAGCATAACATTGCGAACTGATCCAGAATTCAAAGAACAATGCGATAAACTATTTAAAAAGCTTGGGCTAACAACTGTTGCGGCTATTAATTCTTTTTTACATCAAGCTGTTATGGAACAAGCACTTCCATTTGTTCCATCAATAAAAAAAGATAGTATAGAATCAAAAGTGGAACAATTACCTGAAGCCGGACACATAAATTCTGACGGAATATATGTATTACCCCAAGAATGGGATAATACAGAAGACGATATATATGACAACATTACCTTTAAATAAATGGGATATATGGCTTGCTAAAATAGCATTCGAAGACGCCCCAGAAATTATAAAGAATCGTCCAGTGTTAGTTATAAACAATAATACATTTCTTGTTTTATCTTTAAAAATTACAAGTCATTCTCCGAGAGACAATTATTCAGGTGAATATCAGATAATCAAATGGAGAGAAGCAGGATTGCTTAAACCATCAACAATAAGAACTTCAAAAAAATTATTTTTGCCGCCAGATAAATTTATACATAAACTAGGTGTTCTTCATGAAATTGATAAAAACAATCTAATTGAAATTTTTAAAAATTAACAACTAATGAACAGAAAAGGCATATTCTTAGCAATACTTGCAGCGGGACTTTATGCGATCAATTCACCGCTGTCAAAGCTTTTACTGCAGTATGTGCCTGAAAAACTGATGGCAGGATTATTATATCTTGGGGCTGGCCTTTGCATGGGCTTTATTGCTTTATACCGAAAATTATCCAAAAGTGATAAAAAGGAAGAAAAGCTTACTAAAGGCGAATTACCATTTGTTATTGGAATGATAGTCCTGGATATTCTGGCGCCTATATTTTTGTTGATGGGCTTAAACAGAACCTCGGCGGCAAATGTCTCCCTGTTAAACAATTTTGAAATTGTTGCAACGGCTTTCGTAGCCTATTTTGCCTTCAAGGAAAAAATCAAGAAACGCCTATGGCTTGGAATCTTCTTTGTAACAACTTCCTGCGCTATATTATCCTTCGAGGACACCTCAAGCCTACAATTTTCAGTAGGTTCATTATTTGTGTTGCTGGCAGCCGTATGCTGGGGTTTTGAAAACAACTGCACCAGAAAGATTTCTTCAAAGGATCCTATGCAGATAGTTCTTCTTAAAGGCATATTCTCAGGGCTCGGGTCTTTGATTATCGGTCTTTGCCTCGGTGAAAAATTCGGATTAATATGGCCCATATTCGCCGTATTAGCAGTCGGTTGCGTTGCCTATGGCTTAAGTATTTATTATTATGTTTACGCCCAGCGTCTGTTAGGGGCAGCCAAAACCAGCGCCTACTATGCCATAGCTCCATTCATCGGTGCCATACTCTCCCTTATTATTTTCGGGGAAATGCCTGGCCCGCATTTCTTTATAGCCCTTGTATTCATGGCTATCGGAGCCTGGTTGTCAGCCTGATAAATTAGCAACGGATAACAGGATTTTCGCGGATTAAACAGCCAAACAGACCTGTATTGAACCTCAGCCTTAGAGAGTCTGTAGTTTATCAATGTAAGTTTGTGCCAAATGATTGTTTGCAGGTATACTTTATCTACTTTTTGCCCTTATCTTTACTATACGATGATAATAATTTGATTTCACGTTTCGGAGTCTTCACTAAAGCATATCGGAATCCTATTCTTTTGTCCGGAGAATAGTGAAGATTCTTTTTATGGTCTGCAGAACGGCAGAATAGCGGAACATCAAAATAGCATCCACCGCACAGCATAGAATTATAAATAATCTGTGGACCACTAGCATTGTCAGTAATATCATAACGTAAATTGGGAGAGAATGGAATATCAGCCGTAGGAGTAGCAAAGGTATTTGCTAACATTTCTTCGCCAATACACCATTCCTTTACGTTGCCGAGCATATCATAGATACCCCAGGCATTTGGCTTTTTTTGCCCTACAGAATGTGTTTTTCCCCCCGAATTAGAAATATACCAGGCTATTTCATCAAGATTGGGACAGTCACCGAATTTATCGGTAATATTTCTTCCGTTATTGTAGGCAGTAGTAGTTCCGGCGCGGCACGCGTATTCCCACTGTTCTTCCGTTGGTAAATCAAACCTATAGCCCGCGGGCCTTGTTGAACCAGTCATATTGTTGAGTCTATTCAAAAATTCCATAATATCAGGCCAGCCAACATTTTCAACAGGATTATTATCACCAATAAAACGAGAAGGATTTTTGTCCATGACAGCCTTAAATTGAGCTTGCGTTACCTCATACTTGCCAATATAAAAGTCTTCACTGATTGTTACCTTACGCAGATTTTCCTTTTTGTTTCTTCCAGGCTCGGTATCAGGACTTCCCATCATAAAATCGCCGGCGGGGCATTTAACCATACATTCAGCAATAATCTTTTCAGCAGTAGCATTTGGAGTAATGATATATGGAACCTTACCTTTATCATTTTCCAGCCTTCCAAGGTATAAAAAGGAAAAGTAGAGACAGCGCTCATCTGGTGATTAGCGTCGTTCATTACAAATTCTACGCCAGTGGCAATCTGACAGAATTTTCCGATAATCAGCCTATCTCGGCTCCATGGATAAAAGTGAGTAACGTGGCTTTCAAATTCAGAATCAGCAATATAAGTAAAATCGCCAACAATTATATTTGGATTCTTAATAGTCGGCTTTACATAGATTTCCTTGTCATAGCCATTAATCGGGTGAATATTTTCCGGGTTTGGTCTAATTCCGTTTTTAAACATATCTTTAAGTCTCTTTCTACTCAAATATTCTGGCTATGATATAAAATAGTCAAAACCATAACAGTCTTTGATTGTTTATCAATTCTGAATATAGCAATATAACTTCCTATTATCAGTTGTCTATATCCTTTATTAGCATATCTTCCTTCTAATCTTTCCTGATGTGAATCTGGAAATTGCTCTAGATTCTTCAAAGATTCATATATTCTATCAGTTTGCTTTTTTGCGGTATCGGGAGAAAGATTTTCTATCGCTATATATGAAAAAATGTCTCTTAAATCTCTTATTGCTCTGGGTGATAATTTAACCTTATACTTAGCCATAGAATTCTTTATTCAGTTTATTAAAAGCGTCATCAAGATCTTCTGTTTTTGCTCCAGCTTCTAATTCTTTTTCAGATTCAAAAATAGCTTGGTCAATACGGTTATTTCTAGCAAATTTATCAAAGAGTTCTGAACTCATAACAACCAGATCACTATAACCATTTTTGGTAATAAAAATTGGTTCTTGATGCTTATGAGCCAAATCAGACAGTTCACTTGTTTTTCTTAAATCTTTTATAGGCATTATTAGTGGCATTTCATCACCTCGCAACATAATTATAGCATAATTATGCTATACAGTCTATGATCGAGTATTAAAGCTCTAAGCATGAAGCTTGAAGCAGGACTGTGGCTTCGATACCAAGCAAAGATAAGGTGGGTTGCAATAGGCTTCTAGCTATTAACTATTGGCGACAGGCCGAGAGATTGACCCTCTAGCTTAGCTTTCTGCTATTTGGCAAAGTTTGAGAAAATCCCCCTACCCCCTTTTAAGAGACTGTCTGAAAACTCGATTTTATGCATTCAAAACAAGTTTCTTCTAAAATCAAAACCCTCCCTACCCTCCCTTAAAAAGGGAGGTTTTTGGGAGTCTACTGTACATCGGGATTTTTACAAATTTCTAGTTTTGGGACAGCCTCTTTAAAAGAGGGTTATTGATAATCAGTTCCGCTGATTCGATATATACTACGCACTCGATATGTCGCTGACGAGACAAGTTTAGTAAGGGGCTTGAAGCAAAAGGATTTAGAGAGTATATTATATATTGGTAATAGTTTATATATCTTTTGCACAAGGAAAGACAGCAACATCAGACATGGAATTAAACGTTAAATATCGCGATTACACACTTGATCCATATCAGGTTCAGGCAATTACTGAACTGGAAAACGGCCATTCACTGGTGCTCTCAGCCCCAACAGGCTCTGGCAAAACTCTGGTTGCAGAATACCTTATAGACAAGGTTTTGCACACAGACAAACGCATTATCTACACCTCACCAATCAAGGCCCTCTCTAACCAGAAATATAGAGACTTCTCAAAGCTCTATGGCGATAAAGTTGGTATCTTAACAGGTGACGTAGTAATCAACCGTGATGCGCAGGCACTTATTGTTACAACAGAAGTTTACCGCAATATGTGCGTTGAAGACCCAGAAGCAATAGCTGATGTTTCTTACGTAATCTTCGACGAAATTCACTATCTTGGCGATATAGAACGCGGAACCGTCTGGGAAGAATCAATAATTTTCTCCCCCAAGACCGTTCGTTTCCTTTGCTTGTCAGCTACTATTCCGAACTGCGATGAACTTGCCCGCTGGATAGAATCAGTTATAGACCACCACGTAAAGGTAATCAGCCATCACAACCGCGCTGTTCCTTTGAGCTACCAGTTTTACTGGAACAAAAAGCTTTATGATTTCAAAGATCTGAAAAAGAAGGTTCGCGGTGGTGCTGATGCTCCTCGTTTCATCAAAGGCAAAAGACAGACCAAGGAAGAAGAATTCAGACATTACGATATTATTAAATCATGCAAGGCAACCGACAGACTGCCGTTGCTATATTTCGTTTTCTCTAGAGCTCTTGCTGATAAATTTTCTAAGGATGTAGCCAAGAAGATGTGCTTCACCACACCTGAAGAAAGAGCATACATTGAAGAAATGTGTGATAGTTACATAGAAAAATATGCTCTTCAGAATCTTGAAACAGCAGCAGATCTGAAAGAAGAACTGATGCGAGGTGTCGGAAGGCATCACGCCGGTCTGCTTCCACAACTCAAGGAATTAGTTGAAATCCTTTTTGCCAAGCGCATTGTTAAGGTTCTCTTCGTTACTGAAACCTTCGCCGTTGGTATCAACATGCCAGCCAGAAGCGTTGCATATGACGCATTAAAGAAATACGACGGCAGAACCTTCAGACCAATGCAGTCTCTGGAATTCACCCAGATTTCCGGTCGTGCAGGCCGCCGTGGAATCGACGAAACTGGTTGGGTAATCGTTCCACATATTCCAAGAGACCTTGATATTGAACAACTTCAGGATTTGGTTTACGGTGACATCGAACCTCTCGAAAGCCGTTTCGACCTTTCCTTCAACTCTGTTCTGAACCTTTATTCAGGCCACAAAACAGAAGAAGTAAGAATGATTCTGAAGCGCAATTTTGCCCAGTTCCAGGCCAATAAAAACCTGCCAGAACTGACAGAAAAGGTTGCAAAATACCGTGCTGAAATGGAACTGGCTGAACATCGCTGCACAGAAAAGCAGGAAGATTTCGAAGCTTTCATGGTTTTCCACAAGAAAAAGCAGCAGAGACTAGACGTTATGAACCGCCAACTGGACCAGATAAGATTCGGTATGCGCGGCAGACGCAGCGGCTATGCTCAGATGGAAATCGAAAAGCAGTTCCAGGAAAGCAATGCTCTTCTCCGTCAGGAAGAAGAACAGTTTATTTGCGGCAGATGTAAAAGAAAGCATCAATGTATCAGCAAGCACCATCAGGCCTTGAAGGTTAAGAAAAAACTTGATTACTGGCATGAATTACTCGAAGAACAAGGCGAATTACAGCTTCCTCTCTATGAACACAAGCTGGAAATCCTTCGCCGCTTAGGCTACATTGATGAAAAGGGCCTGCTTCCACGCGGTGAACTGGCCAGCAAAATCCATACAGAAGAAATTACCGTAACAGAATTATATTTCCACGGTTATTTCCACGAAATGGATATTCATGAAATCAACGCGCTCTGCTTGTCTCTTGTTTACGAACACAGACGCAGAGGGCCAAACAATGGTGAACAGCAGAACTTTGCAGGCAAGCTTCCTGAAAAACTGAAGAGCGCCAAGGGCTTTGTAAACAGCCTTGCACGTCAGCATGTATTCATCAAGCCTCTTGAAACAAAGCTTTGCAGCATGATGTTAGAATGGAGCAAAGGTGCGCCATTTGAAGAAATAATGCAGCGCACAGATGTTCCGGAAGGTGACGTCATCAGGGCCTTCAGACAGGTCATCGATTTGCTGAGACAACTCAGGGATGCTATGCCAACAGACCCAGGCATGAAGGACAAAATGTTAGATTGTCTTTCTTGCATAAATAGAGATATTGTTCTTGCAACAGAACTTAGAGACTAATGGAAAATAATAGCATAATAGCTTCATCAGAAGAAGAAACCATGTCAACTGCCGCTCAGCTGGCAAAGAAGTATCCGCATGAGCTTATCCTGCTGAAGGGTGAGCTTGGTGCTGGTAAAACAGTATTTGCCAGAGGCTTTGCTCTCGGTCTTGGAATAGACTGCAACGTATCAAGCCCGTCTTATACACTAATGAACGAATACAGACACGGCAAAATCAGCATGTATCACTTAGACCTTTACCGTCTTAACTGCTTAGAAGAAGTAGTAGACATAGGTCTCTTCGATATACTTGATTCAAAGCAGCCCTGTCTCATTGAATGGGCAGAACGCGTATTCGAGCTTTCAAAACTCCCTCACCTTGACGTGGAAATAAAGAGACAGAGCGTCAGCGATAATGATGAACAACGCCTGATAACCTGGCATTGGGAAGGTGGAGAACAATGAAATACTTGTTTATTGATGCCTCAGAAAATCTGACTCATATTCAGACAGGCACAGAAAAAGACTTTAAAGCAAAAACTATAGATACAAACCGTGATTTTGCAGCAAAAATCACAGAAATCTGTGACATCATGCTAGCAGAAGCAGGCTGGAAGCAGTCAGACCTGACCCATCTTGTAGTATGCACAGGTCCTGGCAGCCTTACCGGTTTAAGAGTAGCAGACGGCTTTTTGCGCACAATGGCAATGCTTCTCGATAAGCCTTTAATCGGTATTGATTTATTTACATGGTCTATGCAGACTGTTGCTGATACTGGCTTTAAGGGTGAAGCAAGATTTGTAATGCCAACCCTTATTGATAAAGCATTCGAAGTAAAAGCAAAGCTTCCTGAAAAAGAAGCAACTGAACCGGTTTTAATCGACAAAACAGCTATTCCTTCTTCAGTAAAGACCTTTGGAGTCCGCTATGGCAAGAACGAAGCAGCCGAAGAATTGCAACCAACTCCGGAAGCTCTTCACAAGCTTGTATTAGAAGCAGCTCCAAAAGCAAAAACCGGAATGGATGAAATATTGAAGGTTCTCCCTCTTTACATCATTCCATCACAGGCTGAACGCAACTTCAAAGGGGGAGACAAATGATTACATTAGGCATTGAATCTTCCTGCGACGATACCTCAATCGCCCTGGTAGAAAACGGAACAAAGGTATTAGCAAGCCTTGTTTCATCTCAGATAGAAATTCACAAACGCTTCGGTGGTGTTGTTCCAGAAGTAGCTTCAAGAAAACACCTGGAAGCAATTCTTCCACTTCTCAATGAAGCTTTGACAACCGCCGGCAAAAAGCTTTCTGATATAGACCAGATAGCCGCCACCTCAGGCCCAGGCCTTTTGGGTCCGCTGCTTGTAGGTTTGACTACAGCCAAAGCACTTTCATGGCATCTGAATGTTCCACTGATTCCTGTAAATCACATTGAAGCTCACCTTACTGCCGCATTCCTGACAGCAGAACAGTTGCCGGAATACCCGTTCCTTGGCTTGATTGTTTCTGGTGGTCACTCAAACCTTGTTTATGCAACAGGTCCTCGTGATTTTGAATGTCTGGCCCACACATTAGATGACGCTCCTGGCGAACTCTACGACAAGGTTTCAAGACATCTCGGCTTAGGTTATCCAGGCGGCCCAATCATTCAGCGCACTGCTGAAGGTGGCGATCCTAAACGCTACAAGCTTCCCAGACCAATGCAGGGCAAAGGTTTTGTATTCAGCTTCAGCGGTCTGAAAACTGCCGTAATGCGTATCATGGAAAAGGAAGGCGATAATCTCAACATGCCTGACCTTTGCGCAAGTCTTCAGTATACAGTTGCTGAAACCTTGGGTGAAAAGGTTGAATTAGCACTTAAGGAACGTAAGCCAAAGGTTCTTGCCATGGCTGGTGGTGTTGCTGCCAACAAGGTTCTTCGCGAAAAAATGCAGAAGATTGCTGACAAGCATCGTCTCAGACTGCTTCTTCCAACAATTCATCTCTGCACCGACAACGGCGCTATGGTAGCAGCTCACGGTTTCCTCACCTCAACACTGGCTCCTAAGAATAGCCTCATGGTTAATGCTGCAGCCAACTGGGAAATGGGTAAACCATATAATTTCTAATAAGGAAAACCTATGACGACCGAAAAAATTAAAATATTAGACGGTGAAGTAATTAATCGCATAGCTGCTGGTGAAGTAGTTGAGCGCCCCGCTTCAGTCGTCAAGGAACTTATTGAAAACGCTATAGACGCTGGTGCTACCAAAATAGAAGTAGAAATAAAAGACGGTGGGCAAAAGTCTATCGAAATCACCGATAATGGTGAAGGCATGACTCCCAACGATGCTCTTCTTGCTTTTATGCCTCATGCAACAAGCAAGATTTCTACTGACTCTGATATAGAAAACATCGCCACCTTAGGCTTCAGAGGCGAAGCCCTTCCATCTATAGCCTCAGTATCTCACGTAGTTCTTTCAACACATCATGTTGATGAACCGACAGGCTGTAGAATCACTATAGATGCAGGTAAAATCAAAGGTCCTGAACCAGATGCTTTCCCACGCGGAACTAGAATCATTGTAAAGAACCTGTTCTACAACACTCCTGCCAGAAGAAAATTCTTAAAGCAGCCAGGCGCAGAAATGGTTCAGATTTCAGATATAGTCTGCCATTACATTATGGGCTATCCTGAAATCGCCTTCAAATTCACCAAGAGCAATGTAAAAATCACTTCATCAAATGGCTCTGGCGATTTGAAGGACGCTGTATTAGCAGTTTACGATACAGACGTTACAAAAAATCTTATTCCGTTGAAGGAACCACCTTCTCTGGCTAACAGCGGAATGTCGCTTCGTGGCTATATCTCACCGCCAAACCAGGCCAGACCATCTTCAAGATACACAACCACATTAGTCAACAGGCGTGTTGTAAAAACAAAGCTTCTTAATCAGGCCATTACCAGAGCTTGTTCTGCCTTTTTCCCCAAAGGCAAATACCCGGTTCTGATACTTGATTTAAGAGTTCCACCTGAAATGATTGATGTAAACGTTCATCCGCAGAAAACTGAAATACGTTTTAAAGATGAACGCTGGGTTTTCGCCATTATTTGGGAATGTATCCAAAGCAGTCTTTCTGGCCTAAAGATGGTAGGCGGCCCTGCTCCAAGTATATCTGAAACACGCCCTGAAACAGGCTATCTGCCAGATATGGATCCGACTATCGAAACTAAGACAATTGAAATCAGTGACGATAGCAATCCCACCATGTTTACCCCTGCCCCAGCCTTCAAGCTGCCTGATTCCTACCGAACAATGGCAACACCAGTAGAAGCTTCGGCACCGGTATCAACACCGGCAAGCAGCGGCTATGAAAACAAGATTTTCGACCTGAACGAAAACAGCTTTGAAACCTTCAACACAATCAAGCCAATGGCCCAGGCCGCCACAGGCACAGCATTCACACCTGTAGTGAAGCTTTCAAATCCCAAGATATTGGCTCAGTTGAAAAACACTTATCTTCTTGGAGAAGATGATGAAGGTTTGTTTATTGTAGACCAGCATGTAGCCCACGAAAGAGTCCTGTTTGACCAGCTTGTTAAAACCTATAAAGACAAACCGGTAACAGCACAGCCTCTTCTTTTCCCTGTTCCACTTAAGCTTCTGCCATCAGAAAGACTTATAATCAAAGAACAGATGGATAAAATAAAAACCCTGGGCTTCTCTGTTCAGCAAGAAGAAGATGGTTTGTTCTATGTAACCACTATCCCTGTATCAGATAAGAAAACCAATGATAATCAGAGCATCCAGAACCTTTTAGCTGAAATTTTGAACGGCTGGGAAGGACGTTCTATATCTGAAATTAAAACAGACCTGTTGAAAACCATGGCCTGCAAAGCTGCTGTTAAAGCTGGCGATCCACTGACAGCCTCAGAATGGAACGCCTTAATGGAACAGCTTTTAAAGACCGACAACCCGTTCACCTGCCCGCATGGTCGTCCTATCGTTCTACGCCTTACAACAAGACAGATAGAGGTAGGCTTCTTAAGAGCATAATATGGGTAAAAAAGTATTAGCAGTTCTTGGTCCTACCGCTTCTGGCAAAACAGCATTAACCTTAGAATTAGCCAAACGCCTTGACGGTGTTATTATTAACTGCGATTCCAGGCAGATTTACGAAGAAATGTTCATTGGAACAGCTTCTCCTACCAAAGAAGAAAAACAGCAGGCTGACCACCGACTGTTTAATTTTGTTTCCCCGCTGAAACAGATAAATGCTGGTGATTATGCCTATGCAGCAGCCGATGAAATCAAAAAGGTTTGGTCAGAAGGTCGTTTACCTATATTGGCCGGTGGAACAGGATTTTATTACTCTTCAGTTTCAGAAGGGCTTACAGAAGTAAGCAGTGATGAAAAACTTGCTTCCGAGCTTGAACAGCAATATAAAGAAAATGGCCTTGAATACATGGCCGCCATGTTGAAACAATTAGATCCTGAAGCGGGTCAGAATGTTGATTTAAATAATCCAAGAAGAGTCTTAAGAGCTATAGAAGTAGTAAGAATCACTGGTAAACCATTTTCACAGAACCAGCCAAAGCCTCTTCTACCTGAAGCAGAATTTTATCCAATCGTAGTAACAAGACCTCGTGAAGAGCTTCATCAAAGAATAGAAGCCAGAATTGAGCAGATGCTGAAGGAAGGCCTGGAAAAGGAAACACTTTATATTGTTAATAAATATGGCCGTGATGCAGCAGCCTTAAGCTCCATAGGCTATCGTGAATTCTTAGATTATTTTGACGGGAAAATCACCCTGCAGGAAGTAAAAGAGCAGATATTGTTCCACACCCGACAGTATGCAAAACGCCAGGAAACCTGGTTCCGCAAAAAGCCCGGAGTTCCCTTTACAGATCTGAGCGCCATTTCCCTTGATGACTGCCTCAAACGCGTAGCAACCTATATAAGCAGCTTTTAGCTATAAGCTATAAGCTATAAGCTGAAGGCTTATTCATTTTATATGCCTTGTAAAGAAGTTTTTTATTAAGTATTATAATTATTGTTAATTTATTCACCAAAGTTGCCGATTGTATTGAAGAATTGTAATTTCTTTACTGAATTGGAGGCCCAAATTGAGGGAAGCGAATGACCTGAAAATCAGCGCCAACATTAGACGTGAGCTGTCTAGTCGCCGTGTTGATTTGACAAAACTCAAGTTTCCTGTCAAGGCCGGGGAAGTAACTCTTCAAGGTGAAATCTGTTTTGTCGGATTAGAAAAGACACCCGACGACACAGCAATAGAACTGAAGTTCATCGAATCCAGCATACAAACAATAGAAGGCGTAGAAAAAATAAACTTCGACCTTACAAACTGGAAAAAGAATGACTCAGGCATCTGGGAGTCAGCAGCCGGTCCTGCAAACGCCATGCTAAAACATCTGGCAGGCGAAGGATTAGTATGCCCGGAATGTGATTTCGTAATCAGATTCTGCCCATGCTGTGGTAAACCCCTTGTTCCAGGAGCAAAGCCTGGAATGCACAAAGGCGGTATCAGATCAGGCAAAAAGCCACTTCCACCAATAAAACCAATAGCTAGGAAGCCAAGACCAATAGGCATTCCAGCACTTTCCCCAATCAAAAAAGACAATTCAGTAAAACCAATTACACCGGTTACCTCAACAATTGAAACAGCTCAAAAGGAAATTAAACCAGTTGCTCCAATAGCTCCTGTAATTCCAGAAGAAAAACCTGTTACAGCTTTTGTTGAAAAGCCAGCCGAAAAACCAGTTAATGCTCAAGTTGTTATAGAAGCTCCAGTCAAATCAGACGTTTCTGAAGCTCCAGTAGCAGCAGAGCCACAGCCAGCTGAAAAGCCGGTTGCAGCTCCAAAGCCACTGAAGCCTCTTAAGCCACTGAAACCATTGGGCGGTTTAAAGCCAATAAAGAAACCTGCTCCAGTTTCAACTCCAGTAGTTGATGAACCTGTAGTTGCACCCGAACCTTACACCGCAGCTACAGAAGCACCAGCAGCTCCAGTAGAACAGCCAGCAGCTTTCAGCGGTGGCTCAACTGCAGATGATTTCATGGCAAGCTTTGATGCTGCTCTCAACCAGCAGCCGACAGAAGCTCCGGAACAGCAGCCAGCGGCCGTAGGCGGTTCTACCGCTGATGACTTCTTAGCCGGTTTTGATGCAGCTCTTGAACAACAATTTCCACAGGAAACACCTCAGGAAGAACCAGAAACCTTTGCCGCAACTCCTGGCGTTCCAGTTCCAGAATTCATGAAGCCTCAGATGACAGGCGTTTCTAACGAACCAATGCCTCCATTTGAACCAGCTCCATTGCCACCTTCAGATTCAGAAGCTCCTGCTGATGATTTTGGACTTGGTCTCGGAACTAATCAGCCATCCGGTAATCCAAATCAGATACCAGACTTAGGTCTTGGCCTTGATTTGAATATTCCTTCTGCACCTCAGACAGCACCGGCACCTGCTGCTAACCCAATGCAGGAATTCGGATTAGATATGCCAACTAAACCAGCTCAATCAGAAATGCCTGATTTGGGACTCGGTTTCGAGCTTGACATGCCTCCAGTTGCACCTGCTCAGCCTTCTCCAATGCCAGACCTCGGTATGTCATTGGATATGAATGCTAATGCTCCGGCAAGCAACAGCCAGCCAAACCTTGACTTAGGTGCTTTCAATCTTGACGCCAATGCTCCAGCTGCAAACAATCAGCCAGCATCGGGCTTCAGCTTCGGTAATCTCGATGCCCTTGGAAATACCCAAGCTCCACAGGCATCTTCAGGACTTCCATTTGCCAACTTCGATGACGATGACACTCCATTGCCACCAATGAAGCCGGCTACACCACCGGCTCAGCCAAAGAAAGCAGCAAAGAAGAATAACGATATCTTCGCTTCACTCTTCAATGATGCTGGCAGTGGTTCAGGCGACGGACTCGATCTGAACCTGGACGTTCTGGAAGTCTTCCCAAGCGGTGACCAGGGCTCAACCCAGACAACAGCTGCACCACAAAAATCAAACAACAACGACAGCGACCCATTTAATCTGGGAAGCGTCCTAGACCTAGACAGCATGATGGGTTCAACACCAGCCCCAGGAGAAAAAGACTCCACCGGCACCTTCAACTTGGATGACTTCGATATAAGTAAATTCAAACTCTAAGCACGAAAAAAAGCCTCTCACCAAGAGAGGCTTTTTTAATGCTTTTTTAAAGTTTTATTATTCCTTTAATTTTTCTTTTTTATAGCTGGCTTCTGAATCAGACAAATAACCAAGCTTCTTTAGCTGGTTAATATACTTAGTGGCTTCCTTTACTTTTCCACGTTCTTCGTAGAATTTCAAAGCCCCTTCAATTACCTTACGATTTTCTTTGTAATCCTTCCTTGAGAGAAGAATCTGGAAAGCTACTTCCTGCTGACGGTCATTTTCGCCATTAAACGCAAGATTCATAAGCTCATCATCAGGAGTCTTTGATTTACCTGGCTTGTCTTCCTTCTTGTCACCGAACAGATAATAGTTATCCTGTTCAAAATAAGCCTTCAGATCTTTTTCAGTGGACTTCTTGTCGTAATCAGAAACAGAGGCTACCTTGGCATATTTTCTATACCATTTCAGCGCCTCATCATAATAACCGCGTTCTTTGTAAAACAAATAAATCTTTTCCAAGGTATCTGAATTTTTCTTGTCAGCATCATAGCTTTCAAGATAAGCAGCTTCCAAGTCAGCATCCTTTGTGCCACGGCTTGTTAATTTATTCTGAAGCTCACGTTCAGCATTAAGCTCCTCTTCTTTCTTGAAGTCCTCTATTATATCTTCAGCCTGATCCTTGTATTCTGGGTTACTCTTAAGAAGCTTGAGCATTTTTTCCATGTTTTCTTTATCGCCCTTTTGCTGATAAAGCTCTGCGCATCTGAAAATACCCTTAGCAAGCTTCTTATCCAGTTCATAGGCTTTCTGGTAAGACTTTATAGCATTGTTGGCCTGCTCAAGGTTTTCAAAAACTTCAGCCATTTCAAAAAAGCCCTGGGCAGGATTGTCATTCTTCTTGATTTCCTTCTTATAAGCGGAAATAGCTTCTTCGAATTTACCAGTCTTAGATAGATTGCGTGCAATATCGTAGCCAATGGCTTCAGTTATGCTGGCGTCCTTTTTGCCGTATTTACCAGCCAACTCAATATGCTCTGCAGCCTTTTCATGATTGCCACTCTTTTCATAAGCTCTTCCTAGAGCTAAGTGAGCCTGAGCATCCTGGGCATCAAACAATAAAACCTGTTCAAGTATTTCAACAGCATCAGAGAAATTGCCCTGTTCAACCCAAACCTGCCCCAAAGCACGCAAAGTTTCAGAATTATCAGGTTCCTGGGCACGTGCTTTTGTCAAATATTCAGCTGCCTTATCAAAGTTCTTTTTTTCATATTCAGCAATACCACACTTTGAAAGTGCCTTCGCATTGTCAGGGTCCATTGCCAATGCCTGGCGGTAATGAGCTAGTGCGTCATCGCTCTTTCCCTTGCCATCGTAAATTTTAGCCATTCTAACATGAATATCAGCTGATTTTGGGAAACCGGAAAGCGCAGTTTCAAAATATTTCAGTGCCTGTGCATCTTCGCCTTCTTCGGCATTCATAATTCCCAGATAGTAATAAGCCATAAATTCTTCAGGAGTATCTTTTACGATTTTTTTAAGGGTAGTTATAACATCAGCTCTGTCATTGGCAGAACCAACCTTGAATTTTTGCCATATTTTATCGTAAAAAGCTTCGTTAGGAGCAATTACTCTCTTTTTGCTCTTCTTTTCAGCCTTTTCTGAAGTCTGTTTTGTATCTTTTTTCTTAGTGGCAGCCTTTTTTGCAGCAGCTTCACAGGTCACAGCACTTAGCCCCAAAGCAGCAGCCAAAAGAGAAATCATTATTCTATTAGTATTCATGGCATGGTCTCCTATCATTAGGAATTATACCCTATATTTAGTGCCAAGTAAAAAGTAAGTTTCAATATTAGCCAGAAGCTGGAAAGCTGGAAGCAGGAAGCTGGAAGCAGGAAGCTAGAAGCTTGAAGCTTGAAGCTTGAAGCTGGAAGCTGGAAGCTGGAAGCTTGAAGCCAGAAGCTGGAAGCCGGAAGCTGGAAGCCGGAAGCTGGAAGCCGGAAGCTGGAAGCCGGAAGCTGGAAGCCGGAAGCTGGAAGCCGGAAGCTGGAAGCCGGAAGCTGGAAGCTGGAAGCTGGAAGCCGGGGGCCGCCCCTGCGAGGCCTTCCTCCTTTAGGGGCTGCCGCCATGGATGGCGGCGTGCAGTTGCTACAGGATGTAGCATAAAACTGCTGAAGGTGGATTCTGCGTAGCAGAAGACGAA
>JAZRWI010000033.1:0-23210 GCA_045599645.1 Candidatus Avigastranaerophilus sp. | reverse complement strand
TAAAAAGGGAGGTTTTTAGTAGTCTACTATACATCGGGATTTTTACAAATTTCTAGTTTTGGGACAATCTCCTCAATGGGGGAAGGTGGCACGCGAATGCGTGACGGATGAGGGTTATAGAATTACACCTATCCATCCACTGCTATAAAATCTAAATGTCCTGCTTTCCAGCTTCCTGCTTTAAAGCTTTCTAGCTTCCTGCTTTCTCGGCCGATAGCTGATAGCCGACAGCCGTATGCTTCCCGTTTTCTCGGCAACCGGCAACAGCCAATAGCTAAAAGCGGTCTGCTTTTCTCGGCCAACAGCCAATAGCCAAAAGCTAATAGCGTATAAAATCACACATATACCTCCACTGCTATAAAATCATATCATAGCCCTTCCTCCTTTAGGGGGAAGGTGGCACAGCGCAGCTGTGACGAATGCGGGCTATTAAATCACCATTATTCATCCACTTCTATAAAATATAAATGTCTGGCTTTCGACTTCCGACTATCGACTAACGACTTTAAGCACTAGAGTCGTTATTTTTTTTTATTTCAAATATCGCGAAAATATACTATAATAAGATATATGTATGCATCTTATATGTTAAAATCAGCTAAAAAGCATAATGATAATCGCAAAGGCTTTACTTTGGTAGAAGCTATGATAGGTATTATTCTTTTTTGTCTGATGTTTACCTATATATTTAAAGCATTCGCTCCAACTGCAACTACTGGTCATAATCTTCTGAGAGGGACCACAATAGCAATGAATGCTTGTAATTGGTATATAAATTCCTTGGAACAAAGAATTCAGTATGATGGCTCACTTCCTGATTCTGACTTAGGAGTAAATGATATTACCAACTACTTTAACACTGATGATTTTTCCGACATAAAAATGTTGCGAGCCTTAAAGGTTATTTCTTTGATACAATATAAAAATAATCTTTATACTGTTAAAATCACCTTTAATTGGAGTAATAGTGAAAGTGATACTGATCGAAAGCATCATTTTGAAATGTCCAGACTTTTAGTTAAGCCGAGCATTTGATGTTATTATGAATAGAAAAAGAAATAAGGGTTTTTCTACAATTGAGCTTTTTGTAACAATAAGTGTATTGAGTATATTCCTCGTTATAATATACCCGATTTTCTCTTATTCTAGAAAAGCTTCTAACACAATGAGTAACCTTGATGTATATCATGATGTAAGAAGAATTGATCAGGTAATTTTCGATGATTTAAAGCTTGGTTCAGGTATCGTATATCCACCTAGACCTGATGATTATGGTGAAAGTGATTGGTATAATCAGTTAATATTCAGAAATCACTTGAATCAGACTATTATGATATACGTAAACAAGAATGATAAGCTTTTGATGTTTAACTATGACAATGTAAAAGGAAATACTTTGTCATTAGGTAAAATAATTGGTTCTCATATAAAAGAATTCAAAGTTCGTAGACATGGTAGTTCTGTTGTAGAATACAGAATATCTTTTGAAATTGAAAAGAAAGATTTTGTTATCACTAACCGCGTAACCCTGGTTAATGTTTTATGAAAGGTGCTGAATCATGAAAAGAAAAGGCTCTACTGTCGTTGTGGCATTTATCCTAGGCTTTGTTTTCTTTGCTGTTGTAACAGCGTTATTAAAGCATTCTTCAGGTGAATTGAAACACGTAAAATCTATTTCAGCTGTTAAAAAGGCTGAATTACTTTCAATGTCAGGTATTGACTGGGCTGAAAGCGAACTTAGAAAAGGGCGTTGGTATGGAACTGATTTTGTTCCTTATGAAAAGAATGCCGGTAAGCATGCTTCTTATGGTATTAAAGATTTAGCTCCATTTGGCAAGGATGAAGGAACAGTAACTGTTGTTTGTGAAGACGTTGCAAATAAAACGCCAGGCGCAAATACTCATGGTATGCAGCAGTTATGGTATTTACATCATATAAATGTTTATGCATTAGGTATTTACGAAAATCAATCCTGTCTGGTTTATGGAAGATACATTATTTCTCCTGAACCAATACTTAATAGCAAATCTACAGAAGGCGCTGATTTTGATTCCCCTGAAAATGGAATTATCGGTGGTGTAGGTGTTTTTGTTCCAACCAGTAAAGTAAATGGAGAAACTGTAAGTGATTTTGTTGTTAAAGAAATAAAAAAAGAGCTATATGACAGTGTTGATATAAATACTGTTGTTGCAATATTGAATCCTGTTGATAATCCTGATGTAGATGTTCCTGTAAAACCAACTACATTTGGGACTATTGCAGATATCAGAATCGATAAAGGCCAGACCTGCAGCAGCGGTGATAATTTAATGGTTCTTTCTAAGACCATTGAAGCTGGTGAACATACTGTTACTCCTAGAACTCTTAAGAAAATGGTTCGAATTACCAAGATACCTTTGGAAATTTACAAAAATCTTGATATTGAAGACAGAAATGACAGATATGCACTTTCCCAGTATATAAATGGACTTTCAGATGCTTACCTGCAGAATTTTGTTGCACATGCTTCTTTGGACCAGGCATTAAAGGAAAATGGCGACCAGAAATATGCCGATAAGCTTACTTCAGCCGAAGTATTAAAGCTGTTCCCAGCCCATATTACCGCTACTACAAAGAATAGGGCTGAAAATTCTTTTCTTGCTTACATGATTAAGAATTTTACTGCTCCTGGCGGAACTTGGGAACAAAAGGAAAAAGCTTTGAACAGCACATTCCTTAAATTGGACCATCCTAAGACAACACAGCCACCAGCTGAATTAGTAGAAAAGTTAGAAAAATATCAGCTTACTAGATTATTAGACACAAAGCCAAGAACTAATTCCAGATACTTTGATCCTAAGATGAAAAATGATGAGTTTATGGAATTGTTGAAACCACATCTTAATGAACCCTCTGAAAAATTTATTAAGACATTATCTGAACTTCCTGATTCTTCAAGAAGCATTGTTGTAGAAGAATACGGTGACTATGGAACTGAATATGTTAACAGGGAAGACGCTAATAGTATCGAAATCATCGATCCATCTAAGGAATACAGAGTTACTGTTGAAAAGATAACAAAACCATATACTTTTGTAGACCCTGAAAGTGGATTTGGTATTGAAATGAACGATTTGATGGCGTTCATAAAAAAATACTATGATGACAGCGATAGTATGAGTCCAAGAGAAGACATCCGCACTAATGAAAATATTGACTGGCCGTTACCAGCTCCAGCTCCAGCTCCTCCAGCTGAAGTTCCTGGTGGAACCTGGGTTTGGATTCCTGGAACACCTGGCACTCCTCCAGGAGAACCAACTTATACCCATAGTGGTGGCTCTGAAAAGAAGGTTGATCCACCAACTGCAGGTTCTGGTGCATATGAACCAACTTCCATTGGTGACCCAGATGGTGGTAGCAAAGAATGGAAAATTGAAGGAGAACCTGGAACAGATGGTGGTGACCAGGGTGGCGACAAGGATCCTAAGGAAAGTGAAAATCCTGGTTCTGTAAATGTATGTAACTGTTGTGGTGGCTCTTGTAGTAAGTGCAACGGAACTGAACCTGAAAAGATAAAAATGAACGTCGGCACAGAATGGAAGGTTAAGCCGGGTACTGCCGGAAAAGACCCGACACAGGGTAAATATGTATGGCAAGAAAATCAGCAGGCTGATGATGACGGTTCTGATGGCTCTGACGGTGACGATGGCTCAGGTCATGGCGGAGGAAACGGTAGTGATAGCGGTTCCGGCGGTGGCGGTGGCTACGGTGGCGGCGGCGGAAGCAGCTCCTATGGTGGGGGCGGCGGAGGCGGCGGTGGAAGCTCAGGTGGTTCTCCTTCCCGTGCAACCTCAACCTCTGGCTGTTGTTGATTTGTAAATAAATTGAACCTATAGCTTTTAACAGGCTATAGGTTCAAATATTCTTATAAAAGGCGTATAAAATGGTATTGACTCAAAATGATTTTAACATTCAGACTCTCGGGGAATGCAAATTTGATTCTCCCTTAAAGCTTTCTAAAGTAGATGATGATAAGCTTACCAATTATGTAGATGATTCTGAAAGAATACTTTATTCTTGCTATCTAAAAGATATTCAGGAAGACATTAAAGCTGGTAGAGAGCCACTATCTTTTGAAAAAGCTGGTCCAAGAGAAAAGATTTTCTTTAATCCGTCTGAAACCCGTGCTGCAATCGTAAGCTGTGGTGGTCTTTGCCCTGGTATTAATGATGTTATTCGTGGTCTTGTAATGAATCTGCATTATCAGTATCACGTAAAAAGCATATATGGTTTCAGATATGGTTATCTTGGTATGATTAGAGAATCTGGACTTACTCCATATGTATTAGGTCCTGATGATATATCTGAAATACATGAACAGGGCGGTAGTGTTCTTGGTTCTTCAAGAGGCAACCAGGATGTAGTAAAGATGGTTGACCGTCTTATGGAATTCAACATCAATATATTATTTACTATTGGTGGTGACGGAACTCTTAGAGGTGCTAAGCAGATTACAGATGAAATCAATAGAAGAGGTTTGCCAATAGCTGTTGTAGGTATTCCAAAGACTATTGATAATGATATTGCGTTCCTTGAAAAGACCTTTGGTTTTGAAACAGCTTGTACAAATGCAGTGGAAGCAATCAGATGCGCCCATGTTGAAGCTAAGGGCTATCAGAACGGTATAGGTCTTGTTCGCTTGATGGGCCGCCAATCTGGTTCTATCGCAGCACATGCTTCAATTGCTTCCCAGGATGTTAATTTCTGTCTAATACCAGAAATGGATTTTGATCTGGATGGCGAAAATGGCTTCTATCATCACCTTTATGAAAGAATTATGAGAAAAGGTCATGCTGTAGTAGTTGTTGCTGAAGGTCTTGGTGATAAGCTTCTGGCAACTGGAATAAAAGATGCTTCTGGTAATGATAAATCCGGTGATATAGGTCCTTTCCTCAAAAATGGTATAACTAATTATTTTAAGGAAAGAAATACACCTATAAGCATGAAATATATTGACCCAAGCTATATGGTTCGTAGTTCGGCAGCTATACCTTCTGATAGCGTTTTCTGTAATCAGTTAGCTCAGCATGCTGTTCATGGCGCTATGGCAGGTAAAACTGGCTGTGTTGCTGGTGTTTGGAGCAATAGCTTTACTTATGTTCCAATAGATATTGCAATCAGAAATAGAAAAGCAGTAGATATGGAAAGCCAGCTCTGGCTTAATGTCCTTGAAGCAACTGGCCAGCCAAAATTTATGTTGAACGGTAAATAAAAAATTAGTGCCTGCCAATTTTCTGGTGGGCATTTTCATTAGGATGAAATATGAAAGTATTAGATAAGAATGAAGAATTAATTAAACATGCTTATGAAGTGTTTAATAATAACGAATTTTTGAGACCATTAAATCAGTCTCAAAGAATGCAAATCATAACTAAGGCAGCAATTTTCGAAAAATATGAAGATGGTGAATATATTGTAAAGCTTGGTGACCCATCTGATTTTCTTTTCATGGTAATCACAGGAACTGTATCTGTTTTGGTTGGTGAAGGTGACGAGCAATTTGAAGTTAGTCGCATGTCTGAAGGCCAAATGCTTGGTGAAATGGCTGTAATACTTGAAGATAAGCGAACAGCAACTATTGCTGCTTCTGGTGAAGTAGTAATTCTTAAGTTAGCTAGTGTTGTTTTCAAAAAGGTTTTATCAGCAATTCCTGAAGCTGGTCTTTCTATGATGAAGATTCTTTGTGAAAGATTAAAGAAAGCTTCAAAACCACCTATACACCGCGATATGACAGCAAATGCAGCTATTCCGCCAATTGATGTTTTAAATTTATTGCCACTAGCTTTTATGCAACGTCATCGTGTTATACCTGTTAAAAAACGTGGTGATAGTCTTGTTCTTGGTTATTTGGATCATATTGATGACGCATTGAGTGAAAAATTATCAAGAATGATTCCTGCGTTAAAGGTTGAGCCAGCGTTAATGGACGTAGCTTTTTATAACAAAGTTATGCAGGGGTATTCTGGTGAAAACATTGCAAAGGATGTTTCCGGGTCAGGTGTTAAGCATATTGATGATTTACTTAAACGCCTTGTTCAGGAAGGTGGTTCAGATTTACATCTATCTGCTGGCCAAAAGCCAAGATGGAGAATTGATGGCTCTATAAGGGTTATTGGTGGCTATAACGAATTATCTGAAAATGAAGTTTTTGAATTGTTAAAGCCAATAATGAGAAAGTCTTCTATAGAAAACTTTGATAAAACTGGTGATGAAGACTTTGCATACTCTATGGATGAGCAGTCAAGATTCAGAATTAATCTCTTGAAGGATAATAATGGTGTAAGTGCTGTTTTCAGACATATTCCAAACACTATATTCTCTTTACAGGATCTCGGAATGCCTGATATCCTTCGTAGATGGGCTGAAATGCCAAAGGGTTTGATTCTTGTAACAGGGCCAACAGGTAGTGGTAAATCAACAACATTGGCTGCTATGATTGACCACATTAATAGGACTAGAGAATGTCATATTCTTACTATTGAAGACCCGATTGAATTTGTTCATAAGAGCAAAAATTCACTGGTAAATCAGCGTGAAGTCAACGTTCACACCCAGACCTTTTCTAGAGCTTTGAAGGCTGCTCTTCGTGAAGACCCTGATGTTGTTCTTGTAGGTGAAATGCGCGACCTTGAAACCATTTCTATGGCAGTAGAAACTGCTAATACCGGTCATTTGGTATTGGCCACTCTTCATACTTCCACAGCAATGAGCACAGTGAATAGAATCGTTGACCAATTCCCCGCAGAGTCTCAGGAACAGATTAGAACAGCATTAGCTGACAATCTTATTGGCGTCTGCTGTCAGACTCTTTGTAAAAAGATAGGTGGCGGCCGTGTTGCAGCACTAGAAGTATTAGCAATGGATTATGCAATGGGTAATATGATTCGTGAAGGTAAAACCCACATGCTTGCCAGTGCCATGATTACAGGTGCTTCAAAGGGTAATAAAATTCTAAATGATGACCTTGTAAGATTGGTTAAGTGCGGCAAAATTACTAAGGAAGAAGCTTATTCCCATACCGTAGATATTGCCGATATGCAGAGAAAGCTGCCCTGATCAGATTTTTAATAGCTCGATGCTTTGATTGTGCAATATATTATTTGTTGCTAGCAATTCCAAAGCATCGAGTTCCATTTCTGAACCATCATAACGGGTGACCTTGCCACCAGCTTCTTCTAGTATCAGCTTACCAGCAGCAACATCCCAAGGCTTTAGGTTTTTTTCCCAATATACCGAATATATACCTCTTGCTACGAAACATAAATCAAGCGCTGCGGAACCGAATCTTCTTACATCTGCAACATGCATGAGCATATTTCTTAATCTTGCAAGTATTTCATCCATATGTTCACGTCTATTATATGGGAAGCCTGTAACAGCTAGAGCATCATTCATATCGGAAACTTGAGTTACATGCATTTGTTTTCCGTTATAAAAAGAGCCACCATTCTTTATTGCTGTGTATGTATCGTCTGTCATAGGATTTTTTACGATACCTGCCACTGGTTTGCCGTTGTGGCACATAGCTATTGAAATGGCAAAATGTGGTAATCGATTAGCGAAATTGGTTGTTCCGTCAATTGGGTCTACAATCCAGAAATCACCGTTCTTCCAATTTTCTCCGCCAGTTTCTTCGCCAAAGAATTTAACCTCTGGACAAGCTTTTTCAAGCTCTTCCCTGAGTATTTTTTCTGATGCAACATCAACTTCAGTTACAAGATCAACTGTTCCTTTATGCTTAATCTGATGCTCATTATTAAAGCATTTTTTTATCATTTCACTAGAGATATTTGCTGCGTGAATAGCTGCGTCTAAATATTTTGAAAATTCTTGCATAAAATTCTCCTGTAACGGTTTGATGTTATTTGATAATAATGATAGAATGCTTTTTGCAAAAACTCAAGGAGCATCTGATGAAATTCCAAGGTAAAGCTTTATTAATTCTAATTATTATCGGTTCTCTGAACTCTGTTTTGAGTGCTCAGACAGCGCCGAACACTTCAGTTGATAGAAGTTTAGATAAAGCTACAATAACTGAACAGAACATGAATACGGCTTCAAGCCCATATAGAAATTTAACCGCTGAAGAAGTAATAGATACAATGTATCCTGACCCTCTTGCAGAAGGTTTTATGGGAAAAAGGGATACGGCTCTTGATATTGATAGAAATCGTTCTGTTGCAGATATGCTTCAGGAGTTTGAAGGTCAGGCAAAAGTTATTAATGATGCCACTGTTGTTCCTGAAAATATTAAGGATAATCATACAAAAGAAGATAGAGAGCGTATTGAAGCCAGAGCAGAGAAGCTTTTAAAAGAAAAGGCCCTTAATGAGTCGGCTGATAATAAAGGTGAAAAAAGGGTTAAGGAAAATCTTCTTGGCGAAGAAGAAGTTTTATATGATGAAAGTCTAGCCAGCGATTCTGCTGAAATTGCTAGTGAATCAATAGATATTGCTAGTGAATCAATAGATATTGCAAGTGCATCTATTCTTATTGAATCTCAAAAGGATATAAATGACGCTCAGATTAAAGATTGGCCTGAAGCTAATGAAGATCCTGAATTTTCTAATGAAAAAGCTCTTCAGAATTCAGAGGATGATACAGAAATTATTCTTGTTGATGATGGAAGTAAGCCTCTACCAGATGAAATACCTGATTATACAAACATGTCAGGTATAACCAATGAAAATGTTACTGAGCCTGAAGCAGGTGAAATAAAAGTAAAAGAAGCTGGAAGTGAAGAACCAAAGAAGCTAAGTAAAAGAGACAGACTTAGAAAAAAGATGGCAACTCCTTTGGAACCTGTTTTATTAACGCAGGGAAAACCTAAAAACGATGATGATGAAAGCTTAAAGACTTATTCTTATAGTGGTTTGTTGATTCCTGAAAAGCAACCGGTAACCAGACGCAAAAAGATGATACGCTGGACTCTTCAGCTTGATGATGGCACTAGAATTCCGATTAAGTCAAATTTGAAGCTATTGCAGGAAGTTCGTAAGGAAGATAATCTTGATGATTATGTTACTATTACTGGCAAAATGCGAAGATCAGCATTGGAAGAAGAACTGAAATACTTTATTCCTGAAACTATTGTAAAAGGGAAAAAAGGTTTGCAGGGCGAAATAACCGATGATAAAAAGTCTGATAAAGCTAAGGACAAGAACGCTGCTAAGAAAGAATTTACTGGCAAAATCAAGAATAGTGGAATGTTTAAGCAAAAAAATGCATCAGATACTACAGAACAACCGGAACTTGTTTCTGATGACAGTAGTATTGCAACAGATAGTAGTGAGATTGCAGAAAATACAGCTACTGATACAGTATTGCTAACTGAAGATAAAGCTGAAGCTGTAGCCGTAGAGAACAATTAATTCAGATGAATGAAATAATAGAAAAAAAGCTTGCCCTTCTTCCAATGAAGCCTGGGGTTTATCTTATGAAGAATAAGGCAGGCACTATTATTTATGTTGGTAAGTCACGGTGTTTGAAAAACCGTGTTAATTCTTATTTTAACAGACATCACGATAGTAATAAAACAAATGTTCTGGTTTCTGTTATTGAGGATTTTGAATACATAATAACTAATACAGAAGTAGAAGCATTAATACTAGAAAATAATCTAATTAAAAAGCATAATCCTCACTATAATATACTCCTGAAGGATAATAAGACTTATCCTTACATAAAAGTTACTATGAGGGATAGGTTTCCAAGACTCGAAAAAGTCAGAAAGGTTGCTTTTCGCGATGGTAATCTTTATTTTGGCCCTTTCCCAAGTGGTTATGATCTTTCTAGAATTATTGACATGCTTTCTAGAACCTTCAGGCTTTGCACATCTAAAAAGCCGGTAGGTAATACAGATAAAAAGGTTAGACCTTGTTTGAACTATCACTTAGGGATATGCCAAGGTGTTTGTCAAGGCATTATAAGTCCTGATGAATACGCTGTTTCAATTAATAAAGCAGTTGATGTTCTTAGTGGAAAAGTTCCACCTGACTTTACAGGACTTGAAAAACAGCTTAAAGAACTCTCAGCAAAGTTTATGTTTGAAGAGGCTGCTGAAATCAGGGATACTCTTACTGCTCTCAAACGTTTCTTTGAAAATCAAAGAGTTGAATTTGTAAAGCCAATTGATATAGATTTCTGGGGAATAGCTGAAGCCGGCTATCGTGTTATTTTCTCGGTATTTTCAATTCGAGGTGGAAAGCTTCTTGGAAATAGAATAATTGACTTTGAACGTGATGATGATATGTCTCTTGCTGAAGCACTGACAGACGTAATCAATCGACATTATGATACTGAATTGATACCAGCGTTTTTATATTCCTCATTATTCCCTGATGGGGATGATTCGTTACTTGAAATGCTATGCGACAAGGCAGAACGCAAAGTATCTTTTCATGTTCCCCAAAAAGGACAATTCCTGACTTTACTGGAAATGGCCAATAATAACGCTAAGGAATTTTTGCGCAATAGTGAAACAATCGGCAGAGACCGTCTTGATGACTCAGTTATTGATCTACAGACAAGGTTAGGGTTAAAAATCCCACCTGTTCACATAGAATGCACAGATATTTCACATATACATGGAGTAGACCCGGTAGCTTCAGTTGTCGTTTTTGAGAATGGTAAACCCAAAAAGAGTGAATATAGATTATTTCATATAAAGGAAGCAATGGGAGGCGACGACCCGGCTTCTATCGGTGAAGTAGTTAGAAGACGTTTTACAAGACTTATTGATGAAGGCAGACCTTTACCAGATTTATTCATTGTTGACGGTGGTATAACTCAGCTTCATTCTGCAATGCGTGAATTAGATAAGTTGGGAATTCATGATATGGCAATAATGGGGCTTGCAGAGCGCGAAGAAATTCTTGTTCAGACTGATGGAAGTGAAGTAAAGCTTCCATTTAGTAGTGCTGGTATGCGATCACTAATAAAGCTTAGAAACGAAGCTCATCGTTTTTGTAATACTTTTCAAAATAAAACGCATACAAATAGAACATTACGTTCTTCGTTGCTTAATCTTCCAGGGGTAGGTCCGGTTATACTTAAAAAGCTTATATTGGAATTTGGTTCTGTTGATAGTATCTCTAAGTATAAACCTCAGGACTTGGTAGAACGCTGTCACATTCCGCTGAAAACAGCTGAATTAATATTAAATTCAATTGATAATTGACCAATATGCGGGTTAAATAATGTTTTGTAGAATAAAATCGATAAGAAATTTCATATTTGTTTTTACATTGTTGGTTATTTCTTCTGATTTATCTGGTCAGGAAATAGCTAGTCAGACAAATGATTTATTCTGGCGGCCGTTGCTTGAACAGAGTTTTATGCGAACATTCTCTTCATCTCATGAATTTGCGGCTTCACAGGTTTTCCAAACACTAGGCTATGATTTAGCGGAAATTTCTCAGATAAAGAAGCTTACTCCTTACCCCGCTTCCGTTACTGTGTCATTTGACTCGGTTCTTGAATCTGAAGCCGTTGTTAGTTCTGAAACACGAAAAATACTTTCATTAAAAAATTTAAGCATTGTATGCGACAAGGTTCATTATTTTGGAATGATTATGGAGCAACTAACCTTTACATTCCCTGAATGTCGTCTGGAAAAGGATTATTTACAACGGGGTAAAATAAGATTTTGCAGTTCTACTTCAATAAATCTTAAGGTTAAGGTTTCCGAACAGGACATTCTTTCTGTTATGAAGCTTTATAGTAAGTCTTCTGCTTTGTCATCTGTAAAAGTGACTTTATCAGAAAATAAGGTTAGATGTCGAGGAAGGGTTAAAATGGGGTTTCTTGTTGCTGAATTTGATTTAAGAGGTTATACTAAGCTAATCTCGCCGAAGAAAGTAAATCTGGTCTGTGATAAACTCCTTTTAAATGGATTTATACAACCAAGAGCCTTTGTCGGTCCAATAATGAACTATGTTAATCCTGTTTTTGATTCTTCTAAAATATGGGTTAATCTTAATGTTAAAAGCATGGAATTAAAAAAAGGTTTTGTTGAAACCTTAGCTACTATAGATAAAAAGGAAATAAAAAATGCCAACTGAAAGACGTCTGTATAAATTATCCCAGGTTATTCATCAAAGACAAATGGACGTGGTAATCGCGCTAGACCATATTCATGACCAGCATAATTTATCAGCCGTTGTAAGAAGTGCAGATGCTGCTGGCTTTGGCCGCATAATTTGGACTCCTGACTTCAAAATGACTGAAAAAATTAATCCAGAGATTTCTCGTGGGGCTGAAAGATGGGTTGATTTAAAGGTTTATGAAGATTTAAAGCCAGAGCTCCTTAAACTAAAAAGTCAGGGCTACAGAATTGTAGCTACCCATATGGCAAGAAAGGCTGTAGATTTTCGTTCAGTGGACTGGACTAAGCCATCTGTTGTTATCTTTGGAAATGAACACAGAGGCGTTTCTGATGATGTAGTAGAAATAGCAGATGATAATATTTTCCTACCTATGCTTGGATTTGTTCAGAGCTTAAATATTTCGGTTGCTGCAGCAGTAACACTATATGAAATTCAGCGTCAGAGAGAAGTTGCAGGTATGTATTCTAAGAATGCTTCTGAAGAGCAAGTCAGAGATTTGTATGCAAAATGGAATCTTATGGAAGATCATGTTGACGTAAATAGTTTAATTCAGCGCATGACTGGTCCGATGCCAGAAAACGATTTGCACCAGGATGGAAGAGAAAACTCAAAGTTCTTCCTAAAGATGAAAGAAAAATTTTTAAAGAATTCTTAAATATTTTTTTATTTATCGTTATCAAATCTTAGACATTATACGAAACTCTTTTTACAACCCGGATAATAAAAAGTATAAAGTAACAGGGTGGAGTTTGGTTAATGAAAAAGTTCTTGAACGGTTTAAGGGATTGGTTTGGCGACTTTGTAAAAGCACTGATATTCTTTTTAGTGCTACAGACGTATGTTGTACAAGGCTTCGTAATAGAGGGCGCTTGTATGGAGCCCGAATTACACTCTCACGAGAAAATCATTGTTAATAAAATGATTTATCGTGTTAAAGAACCTGAAGTGGGCGAGGTTGTCGTTTTTACTTACCCATATGAGCCTGATAAAGATTTCATTAAACGCGTTGTTGGCGTTCCTGGAGACGAAATTGCAATTAAAGACGGATACCTCTATCGTAACGGCAAAATGATGAATGAGACGTTTGTTAAAGAATATGTATTCGGTGATTATGGCCCATTAAAAATACCAAATGGGAAATTATGCGTAATGGGTGATAATAGAAATAATTCTCATGATAGTAGAGCATGGGGACTCTTAGATAGAAAACTGGTTAAGGGAAGGGCAGAAATGAGATTCTGGCCTATGAGCAATATAAGTATGATACCAGTCAGAAAAGAATAATCTTTACCTAGGTTTACTAAGAATAATTCTCATTTTCTTGATTAAATTTTGATTCGATAGTAATATTGTCACGAGGCTTTACAGTGACCACTTCATATAAAACAGAAAAGTATGTTTGCCCTTGCTGCGGCAAAGAATTTGAATGCAGAACCGTGACCATGATAACACATGATGGCCAGGATTCTGATTTTTTGCCACATTATGTGGGCGGCAATCCATTGCCTGGTTTTCTTGCAAAGTGCAAACACTGCGGTTTTGTTGCATATCCAGATGACTTTAGTCCTGGTAATGCCAAGGATTTCTGTATTCTTCCAAATGAAGTAAAGAAAATTTATTCGTTACCTTTGGCCAAAAAAATACCGCAAGAAGCATTAGACTTTTTTGTTGCGGGAAAAATCTATGAACATGTTAAGAAAAATCCGTATTATACCGGAAATCTATATCTAAGAGGTTCATGGTGCTGTAGAATCATTGACCACAGAAAAGCAGAAATAGAATTTCAACAGTTGGCTGTAAGATTTTTTAAGGTTGCAGTGGAAAAATCAACTATTTCTAGTCCAGATACAACTTCTGTGGTAACATATCTTGTCGGTGAATTGTATCGAAGGTTGGAAGACAGAAAATCTGCACTTGAATGGTTTGAATTAGCAGTAGAATCTGTTATTGACCCCGAACAGCAATGGCTTTTGGAATTAATCCAAAAACAAGCAGAACTCAACGAAGTTTTGATAAACTAGGAGAATATATTATGAACGTAAAAGCAGAAAAATTTGACAAAATGCTTCAAGAAAATAAAATCGAATGTTTCCAGAAACAGGAACTTACAGATGAACTTCACACTGTTCTTTATAGAAGCAGCATGGAAATAGAAGGTGTTATGCTTCCTGTTATCGTTATTATTGATGATAGCATATATACAATTTTCAGAACCTTAATTAACAGTAAGGGTGTTAATGAAAACAATCGTCCAGCAGTTGAAAAGCTGTTGAATACTTTGAATGCTACATATAAGGCTTTCAAGTATATTTTGACTGAAGCCGGCGAAATCATTCTTGACACTTGTCTGCCATCTTCAAATGATAATTTTGATCCAAATCTGATTAGAGTAATGATTGATGTTGCTATAAAGAATTTGAATGAAAATTATCGCAAAGTAATGATTACCACATGGAATGAAGAAAAGAAATAAGTTATGAATCAATGGTGAAGCTTAGATTATATCAAGCTTCGCTAACAGGTTTACCTGACAAATACATTGATGTTACTTTAATATCTTTAATTCTTTGTTTGTTAATTGCAAACGGGTCGTTATCAAGACAAATGAAATCGGCCCGTTTTCCTGTTTTTAGGAGTCCACGCTTTTCGTGATTCCCAACAGCTCTGTGAGGTTCATTAATAAAAATATTAAGAGCTTGATTTATGCTTAATTGTTCATCGGGATTCTTATGATTGACTATAGAATGAATTCCTAATAATGGGTCTATTGGAGTAACCGGACTGTCAGAACCACCAATTAACGAGATTCCAGAATCACTAAGAGTTTTAAATGGGTTGCAAGCCATAGCTCGTGTTACACCAAGCCTTTCAGCATACAAGCCTTTTTTACCACCCCAATAATAATCGTAGGCTGGTTGAATTCCTATTATAGTCTGACTTTTACGTGCATTTCTTATGGCTCTATTATTAGGCATCATGAAATGTTCGATTCTATTTCCGATAGGAAGTTCACCAAGGTTATCGAATGCCCAGGAATAGCTAGCAGAAACAATTTCACAAGCCATATCACCAATTGCATGCATGGCTAATTGAAGTCTGTTTGTATAAGCAATTCTGGTTATTTCCATTATCCTATCGCTATTGAGGAATAAATTACCAGAGGTTTTTGCATCATTGTATGGCTCGAATAAAGCTGCTGTTCTTGATGAAAGGGAACCATCTACCAAGATACAACCGCCCATCTGATTCCATTCCTTTTTTATTGGCAAATCTGGTTTTGAAGATTGATTATAGATAATTCCTTCTATATTGCTATTTTCAAAAAAATTATCTACAAGAAGTGTTTCTGAAAAATCGTTTTCTGCACCTTCTAATGCGTGAACTGTAGCAACGCCCTTTTTTAAGCATAATTCTTCTGCTTTTTTCAGACATTTTAATTTGTAATTATCTGTAAGCAGCGCATTGATTTTATATGCAATTTCATTATATGAGGCACCAGAAATTAAACCTTTGATGTGTTCTAATTTTTGAACCTTAGCTGAAGCCCACTTTATTGCTTCTGAATTAGCCACTGCCATGTGAAGGTCTTTGCTGACAAGCCAAATGAAATTCTTATTGCTTATTTTGTCTAATTCGGATTGGGTTGGGAAACGTTTTTCTTTAAGGGTTTGAATGTCTAAGTTCCAACCAATGATTATCTTATTTTTTTTACCTTCTTCTAGAACAATGTCAAATAAATCATTTATTGATTTTGCCTTATTTAATTGAAGGCCTGATGATACTATGCCAGTCTGTAAAAAATGGGTGTGGGAATCCACAAAAGGGGGTAATATAACAGCACCACCAAGATCATGCTTAACTACTTCACCTGCTGGAATAGGCATATTGAATCCCGTTCTGAGTATATAACCGTCTGTAACAATCATAGTATCAAATGCGGTTACAGAATAATCGGGAAATATTCTTCCTGAAAAATTATAAAAATAATCTAATTTCATGCAATCAGAATGGGAGTTTTCTTAAAAATTGAATTGTTGCAGCACCAGCTGTAGCAAGCCATTCGAATGGTATGACAAACAACATGGCTAATGGATAAAATACCTTCGAAAGCTTAGATATTCTAAGCAACCAGAATATCGCCAGGTAGCTCAATACAACGAATATCAAAACTGCTGAATAAAAATACCAAAGTCCCTTTGTTTCGCAAGGTTCACATATTTTATTCAATTTGCATGGTGAAACTTTATTCCCAAGTAGTCGGCAAACTATCTGAGCCGGGAAATCCTTAGCCACCTTACGCTTAGCACATGTTTTATTTAATTCTTTTATTAATATCATGTTTCCTATCATAGCACAAACTAATGTATATTTGTGTAAATTTTTATAAAAATTCAGATTTCTAAGAAAAAAATCTAAAATGAATAGTCTTTATTCTACTAAGATATACTGAACTATTGAATTTTAAAGTCTTTTATGATATGATTCGTGCCACAAATTACTTTGTCTTTTATTTAAAAGGAGAAGCAATGGAAAAGTTTTGGTATAAAAATTATGACAAGGGTGTGACTCCGGAAGTTGACTTTTCAAAGTATCCCTTGGTAATGCCTGAAGTAATCAAGAATGCAGCCAGATTATACGGGGACGTTCTTGCTATAAAAAGTGAAGATAGACGTATTACTTATAAAGAATTTGATTCTTTAACTTCTACAATAGCTGGTAATTTAAGACTTTTTGGAATTGAAAAGCAGGATAAGGTCTGTGTTTTACTTCCAAACTCTGTTGAAACTATTCTAGCTTTCTGGAGCCTAGGTCGCGCTGGTATCGTTGGGGTAATGACTAATCCTCTTTATTCTGAAGCTGAATTAATTCACCAGATTACCGACTCTGATTCTAAGACTATTATAACTACTGATACTTTGCTTCCAAAGGTAAAGGCAATTTTACCTGAAATAGATGTAAAAAATGTTTTTGTAGTTAAGCTTGGTGATACACAGATAGAATTTGACGATGTTATACATCCATGGGAAGATTTGTTAGCTGCAAACCGCGGTTATACATGTGATAATCTTGATGCTAACAATGATTTGGCATTGTTGCAATATACAGGTGGTACAACTGGTATTTCTAAGGGTTGTATGCTTACCCACAGCAATATTATTTGTAATGCCCATATGTATGAACAGAACTTCATGGTAGTTCTTAAGGAAGGTCAGGAAAAGTTTGTTGGTGTTCTTCCATATTTCCATGTTTATGGCTTACAGATTTCTGTTATTATGCCAGTAATTATTGGCGCCACAATGATTCCAATGACCAGATTCACTCCAAGAGCATTACTGAGCTTGATTTCAACTGAAAAGATTACTGTAATGGCTTCAGCTCCTTCTATTTTCAGTGCTATTCTTGCACAGAAGGAAATAGACAATTATGATTTAACCAGTATGAAGCTTGTTATTTCTGGTTCAGCTCCATTGCCAATCGCTTTGATCGAAATCTTCGAAAAGAAGACTGGCGCTATGATTTCTGAAGGATATGGTTTGAGTGAAGCTTCTCCAGTTACTCATTTCTCTCCATTGTTCTTCCCATCCAGAAAGATTGGTTCTATTGGTCTACCAATGCCTTCAACTGATGTTAAGATTGTTGACGTTGAATATGGTGTTAAGGAACTTGGTGTTGAACAGAACGGTGAACTTTGTATCCGTGGACCGCAGGTTATGAAGGGATATTATAAACAGCCTGCTGCTACTGAAGAAGTTCTAGTGGATGGTTGGTTGCATACTGGTGATATTGCTAAGTATGATAAAGATGGTTTCTTCTATATTACTGATAGAAAGAAAGATTTGATCATCTGTGGTGGATACAATGTTTACCCAAGAGAAATCGAAGAAGTTCTCTATAAGCATCCAAAAATATCCGAAGCTTGTGTTGTAGGTATTAAGGATGATGTTCGCGGTGAAGCTGTAAAAGCATTTGTTGTAGCAAAACCAAATGAACAGGTAGAAAAACGCGAAATCATTGCTTTCTGCAGAAAGAATCTCGCAAACTATAAGATTCCTAGAGATATCGAAATCAGGGAATCACTTCCAAAGAGCCCAGTCGGAAAGATTCTTCGCAGACAGTTACGCGACGAAGCTAACAAAGCTTAAGATTATAACCAAAAAAGCACTTCTTAAAGAAGTGCTTTTTTTATCTTTAAAATTTAAAATGAAGGATTATTGTACCCTTGATAACTTAATTTAAAATTGATAGAATAGGGCACATTAGAAAATATAAAAGAAGGCGACAAATCTAGTGATTGAGATTAATAATCTTACAAAGTTTTATGACAATTTTAGAGCCTTGAACAACATAAATTTAAAGGTTGAAAAAGGCGAAATTATTGGTCTTCTGGGCCCCAATGGCGCTGGTAAGACTACTGCTATGAGAATTCTCAGCTGCTTCATTCCTGCTACCTCTGGAACTGCAAAAGTTGCTGGTTATGATGTATTTGAAGATTCTATGGAAGTTAGAAGAAGATTGGGCTACTTGCCAGAAACACCGCCAGTTTATTTTGATATGACTGTTGATTCTTATCTTAATTTCGTTGGTGAAATAAGGGAAATAAGCGGAAAAAACAGAAGTCAACGTGTTGGCGAAGTTTCTGAAAGGTTAGGCCTGACAGAATATAAAGATAGATTAATCGGCACTTTGTCTAAGGGTTATAGACAGAGAGTAGGTTTAGCTCAGGCTATGATTCATAATCCAGAAGTATTGATTCTTGACGAACCAACAGTTGGTCTGGATCCAAGCCAGATTATAGAAATACGTGAATTGGTTAAGGATTTGGCCAATGATCATACCGTTATTCTTTCAACTCACATCCTGTCAGAAGTAAGTGCTACTTGTAATCGTGTCGTTATTATTAACGAAGGCGAAATAGTTGCAGAAGATTCAGTTAAGAATCTTGAAAACAGAACAAATGGAAAACCTAGCTGGACTATTACATTTAAACCAGCTAAGGATCAGAAGTGGAAAGAAGAAATAACTGGAATCGCTGATTCTGAAATTAATGAATTATCTGAAGAAGCAGGGATTTTTAAGTTTAACCTGAAGCTTCAAAAAGAAGATGACTTTGATTGTATTTTCTCTAAGCTAGCTACTAACGGCGGTGTTTTCAGAGAAATTACCCCGGCTAAGGCAACTCTGGAAGATGTATTCCTGAAGCTTACTTCAAATGATGAAAAGAAGGATATAGAATGAAAATATTAGCTATTATGAAAAAAGAGCTGCAGTCATATTTCTTTTCACCTGTAGCTTATATCGTTTTTGCAGCATTTTTACTTATTGTTGGTTATTTATTCTGGGTAATATTAATTGCATCAAAGGCCGCTAGCCTTGAACCAATGCTTTATAATGCTGCTTTTCTGCTCTTAGTTGCATCACCAGTTTTAACTATGAGACTTGTAAGCGAAGAAAAAAAGAATAAAACAATAGAACTTCTTTTAACTTCACCTATTTCTCCTGCAGAAATCATTTGTGGTAAGTTCCTGGCTTCTATGGTTTTATATTTAATCCTGTTTGTATTGACAATTCAGTATCCTATAATTATTTCGCGCTATTCCAGTAATTTTGACTTGGGGCCTGTTTATTGTGGTTATATCGGATTGATTTTACTAGGCGCTTCTTTTATTTCTGTAGGTCTTTTTGCCAGCACTATCAGTGAAAACCAGATTGTCGCAGCAATGACTAGCTTTGGTATTTTAGTCCTTTTCTGGATATTTGGCTGGGCTAAAGCTGCGATGGATAATGAATTCGGTCAGATGCTTGGAAATCTGTCCTTATTTGATAGATATGCTGATTTTCTTAGAGGTATTCTTGATACAGGTAACATTATTTTCTTTGTTATCTTCACTATGATCTGGTTGTTTCTAGCTACCAGAGTTCTTGAATCTGACAGGTGGAGGTAATAGAAATGTCTGATAAAAGAAGAATGAAGGTTCCCTTCTATCCATATGTCCTTTTGTTACTTGCAATAGTATTTCTAGTTACTGGCGCTTTCTATTTCCTGAATTTCCCAAGTCAGCAGAATGTTGTATATACAATTCTTGGCATTGGTCTTGCTTTAGGTATAATTGCCATTATTTGCAGACCAGTCATGATTAAGGAACTGTTTGGTTCAAGAAAAACTGCCTTGTGGTTGAATGATATTGTTCTTGTTCTCATTATAATCGCTATTGGCGTAGTTCTTTCTCATATAGCTTTCAGAAGAAATTATCGTTATGATTTTACAAGGAATAAAATATTCTCTATGTCTGAATTAACCATGAAGACAATAAGAGAGTTGGACAAAGAAGTAAAAATCTATGGCTTTTTCCCAAAGGATAGTAATGAAGAAGGCGTAATGCTGGATTTGTTTAAGGAATACAAGCGCCTTAACGATAAGCTTTCCTGGGTTATGATTGACCCTCAGATTGATCCTGTAACAAGTCAGCAGATGAAGGTTACTGTTATGGGAACTGTAATCGTTGAATGTGGTGCCAATCGCCAGACTGTATTGCCAGAAGATTTGTTCTTTATTCCTAATAAGATTATGTCACCAAATGAAACTCCAAAATTCACAGGTGAACAGGCTATTACTTCTGCTATAGCAAATGTACTTACAGGGCAAAAACGTGTAATAAGTGTTATTACCGGTCATGGCGAATCTTCAATAAACGGTTTCAAAGCAAATGATATAGCAGCTTTGAATCAACTCTTAACACAGGAAAATTTCGAAGTCGTAGAAAATTCTCTTATTACTGGTGATATTGATGAAAGAGCAAGTGTAGTCCTTGTTGTATCGCCAAAAAGCGATTTCCTGGAATCTGAAATATCAAAGCTTAGAAGCTATGTAGAAATTAAGAAAGGTAATATTTTATTTGCCTTAGATCCTACTCCGAACCTGAAAAAATTATATGAATATATTTTCAAGGAATATGCTGTAAATGTAAACTTTGACATAGTGGTTGATGTTAGAGGTATTACAAGAAATTACTGGTCAGTTGCTCCTGTAATGGCAAAACATGATATTACTAATCCTTTGATTACAAAGAATTTGATCAGTTTAATGTTCCATTGCTGCAGTCTGACTAGAGATACTAATCCTGACGTTAAACATACTGTTCTTCTTTCTTCTATCGAAAATTCCTGGGCCAAACGTGGTCTTGAAACTAAGACAGAAATAAGAGTAGAAAAAGAAAATGATACTGACGTTCTTGGACCGTTAGATTTGGGGGTAATAGCTGAAAAGACTAATACCGCATCCGGCTCTAAGGCTTTAATTATTGGTGATAGTGATTTTCTTGATAATACTAATATTCCAGTTTCTGGAAATCGCGACTTGATAATTAATGCAATTAACTGGCTTGCTGGTAATAACAGAATGTTATCAATTAGACCAAGAATATTGGAAATACCTAGAATTGAATTTGATAAAGAAGATTCAAATAAGATTTTCTCGGTTTGTGTCTTAGCAACTCCTTTATTTATCGTTCTTCTAGGCTTCATAGTATTTATGTTCAGAAGGAGAGTAAGATGAAAAAGCGTTTTATTCCTACAATCATTGCTCTCATCGTTCTAATTCTACTTGTTGCTTATGCAAATAAATATGAAACTGAAGAAATATTGGAACCTGGTGAAGTAAAACCAGTTGCAATAATAGGTTGTTCTGAAAATGATATAAAGGCTATTTCTTTTGGGAACAACAAGAACTATAACCTTAAAGTTGTTTTTGATAAGGAAACAAGCAAAATTGTTGTTCCTGCAGATTATACTTGTGATTATGCTGAAGCATTCGGGATTGCAAGGCATTTTGCAGAACTTGAATCAGAACATTATTTTGCAGAAAATGCAACTGATACAACGGTATATGGCTTCACAAACAATGCGCCAATGGTTAAACTGGAAACTGCAAGTGGTGTTGTTGAATTAACACTGGGTAGCAAGGTTGCTATCGGTAATTCCTTTTATTTAAAAAAGGAAAACGATTCTAAGGTTTATATTGTTCCTTCGCATATAAAGGGATCATTCTATAAGGCTCTTGAAGATTTACGTGACAAGGCTCTATATAGAGAAGATTTTGGCAAGGTTACAGAAATTACCTATAAATCAGCTTCAGATTCATTTAAGTTAATCATGGATTCAAAGAATTCCGAATGGATGATTGCAGATACAAAGTATAGTGCTGATAATCTTGAAACAGCAAATCTTATTAACAATATGAGAAATCTTAGAATTTCATCATTTGTGGATTCTACAGAAGTAGATTCAGAAGAATATGAAATTAATGTTCCAAATCTTCATATAACCATGACTAATGAAAATGGTAAGGTATATGAATTAAAAGTTGGGGCATTAAAAGGAACAGAAACCTATGTAACTGTTGATGGTAGCATTGTTCAGAAAACTAATACCACTAAGCTTAATGATTTAAGAATTAGTTTCAATGATATCAGAGATAAATATCTTGATATGATTCCATTATCAGAAATAGCTGAAATAGAAGTTAAAGATGCAACTGGAACACTAAAAATCCAGAAGGTAAAGAATGCTTGGCTCATTGATGATATTAAAATCAAAGATGAAGATGTAAAGGATTTTGTTAACACAATTTCCCGTGCAAAAATTGTTGAATACACTTCAAAAGATTTTGCAAAAGAAGCAGGCTTAGAAGATGTAAATAATTGTTCTTACATAGTAATTAAGGGTAGTGATAAGACATTTAAATACTTGATTGGTGACACAAAAGGTGCATCAACTTTTATTATGAATGAAGAAGAATTAATTCAGATTAATTCTGAATTAGAAGCTGCCTTCCAAAAGTTCTTGTATAGAATACGTACAACAGAAAAAATAATTAAAAATTAATTAAAAATGTGTTGACTTAATTTCTAATTAGAGTTAATATACTCCTCGCCTTCGAGCGAAGGTAACAAAAACAGTTCATTGAAAATAATATCCGATGAAAAAACATCCAATTAAAGGTCTTTTTAATAACGATCTGGCTCAGAGATGAGTCAGGCGCAGTTTAAAAGAATCTATGATCGAGTG
>JAZRWI010000032.1:0-2091 GCA_045599645.1 Candidatus Avigastranaerophilus sp. | reverse complement strand
TCATAATGCATAATTGATTGTTGGTTGATTGGGTTTGCTGCTGCTTCGACCGGCCTTGTGCCAATGTCTGAATTGAGAATGGAAAATTGAGAATTGAGAATTTTTTGTTGGTTTGATTGGGTTTGCTGCTGCTTCGACCGGCTTAGTATCAATGCCTGAATTGAGAATTGAGAATGGAAAATGAAGAATGGAAAATTAAGAATGGAGAATGGAGAATTATTTCTATCACCCTTGCAAAAAAAGTTATTTTAGATATAATATCTTAGAGAGTTATATATACATACATAGTTATAATTCTCTAAATCTTATGTAAAATTATATATTTCAGAGGAATATATTAATATTATGAAAATTATTGGTCGTTCAAAAGAGCAAGGTGTGATACTTGATTGTTTGCAATCTCCAAGAGCAGAATTTCTCACACTATATGGACGGCGGCGTGTAGGCAAAACATTTTTAATAAAAGAATTTTTCAACAACCAGTTTTCATTTTATACCACAGGTATTGCAAATCAGAAAACCAAGGAACAGCTAAGAGTTTTTCACTCCGCATTGCAGGAATACGGAGACTCAAACAAAGCTATACCAAGCAATTGGTTAGAGGCTTTTTCCAGATTAAAACAAATTTTAGAAAGCCATACGGTAATCAGAGATGCTAGCAGCGGAAAAAGAGTTGTTTTTCTAGATGAATTGCCATGGATGGATACTGCTAGATCTGATTTTAAAAGTGCATTAGACTATTTTTGGAATAGCTGGGGTTCTACGCAGTCCGATTTATTGTTAATCGTATGTGGTTCTGCCACTTCATGGATACTAGACAACTTAGTCAGTAGCAAAGGCGGCCTTTATAACAGAATAACAAAACAAATTCATCTGTTACCATTCAATCTTAAAGAATGTGAAGAACTGCTGATATACAATGATTATCATCTTAGCCGGGAACAGCTTCTTGAATGTTATATGATATTAGGTGGAATACCTTATTACTTGAATTGTCTCAATAGAAGACTCAGCCTGGCCCAAAACATTGACGAACTATGCTTTAATGATAATGGACAACTACGCCACGAAAACGACAGGCTTTTCCAATCTTTGTTCAAGCATTCCGAAAAACACATTGCTATAATTAAGGCTATCGCCAAAAAGAAAAGCGGTATAACACGAGTAGAACTCGCCAAAATGAATAAAATCGGTGATGGAGAGCCCTTAACCAAAGCATTGAAAGAGCTGGAGCAATGTGGATTCATAAGAAAATACAAAAACTTTGTAAAAAACAAACAAGGTTTTTACTACCAATTAATAGATCCGTTTGTTTTATTCCATCTTAATTTTATTGATGACCCCAAAATAAATTCATGGTCTTCGTATATAAATTCACCAAGCTATTATTCCTGGGGTGGTAACTCTTTTGAGATAGCATGCCTAAATCATATAAATCAAATAAAAACAGCCTTAGGAATTTCCGGGATATCAAGCACAGAATATTCATGGAAAAGTAAAGCTTCAAAAGACGGTGCACAGATTGATTTGTTAATAGACAGAAAAGATAACGTAATAAACGTCTGCGAAATGAAGCATACACTGGAAGCATTCACAATAAATGACGCCTATGCAAAAAGCCTGACCCACAAACTAGTTCTGTTCAGAGAAGAAACTCACACAAAAAAGACACTGTGCCTGACAATGATTTCTACAAATGGCATCGCCGTAAATTCATACTCTGGCATCATACAAAATGAAATCAACCTCAACAACCTGTTTGCCTAAACGCACTAATGTATATTGAAGGGCGCTTCGCTAGAAGGGCGCTGGCGCTAGAAGGGCGGCCTTCGGCCTAGAAGGGCGCAGCGAAGCTGCTAGGAGGGAATTGTTTAGATGACGCTATTAGCTAGTCTCTGCCTTCCCTAACCTACTCTCTGCCAATCAAATTCATAATTCATAATTCATAATTCATAATGCATAATTGATTGTTGGTTGATTGGGTTTGCTGCTGCTTCGACCGGCCTTGTGCCAATGTCTGAATTGAGAATGGAAAATTGAGAATTGAGAATTTTTTGTTGGTTTGATTGGGTTTGCTGCTGCTTCGACCGG
>JAZRWI010000031.1:0-7047 GCA_045599645.1 Candidatus Avigastranaerophilus sp. | reverse complement strand
GTGCTCTTGGCCGTTCGGTAAATGATTGAAACAGCAAGATCTGAGCCGGAAAGACCTGAAAGGTTAGTGCCGGTCAGCTTAATATCAGCGGCAAGGTCGTTAAGATACTTTTCTTCATCATCATATTCAAGCAGAGGCGTTACCGTAGCAACCATGCCTGCAACAGAAATATCTTTCTTAGCTTCTTCAGCAGGCTTGTTATAGCTGAACAAGGCAACCTGAACACCCATCCTGAAAAGCTCAAAGGTAGCAGGAGCCATAGGTGAAACACTGCCATCGTCTGAAAGCCTGATATATTTCCATGGGGAGTTTTCGTCGTCTCTGATACCGGCATAGCATATACCATTTTTGTTCAGATGCGTAGTTGGAAGCGTTAATAGCAAAGGCTTTTCAATTGAGGCTACCTTTGTTACGATATCGTTTTCACGAAGCTCGGCTTTTATATCGTAAACATAGATATAATCAGGTTTTCCAATAGGATTAACCCCGATATTGCCAGTCATTGTTTCCGTGACATTCACCGCAACATTTTCTGCCATTGTGTTGTCTTCTGTTGTATTAATGGTCGCACCGGATGGAAAAGTTATTGGCTTTGAAAACCGACCGCTTGCATTAATTATAGTATTATCTCTTTTAACAATATCCTGGTGTGATATTCCAAAATAATCAATAGCACCGCCGCCACAGCCGTAAAGAGAAGCTATTAAACATACTATGAAAAACAAAACAGCTAATTTTTTCATATTCTATATTTCACTCAAAAGGTTCCAATAAAGCAAAGTTCAGCAATCACTCTGTTTATCAAAACAATTACCTTTCTTTAAAATCAGCAATAGAACAGAACAAACACTTGCCAAAAACGCATCAAAAAAGACACCGGAAAAAGTGAAACACTTAATCTGGTGTCTTCTGAATTTCTAAATAGGAACTGTTTTTAAATAGAAATCTTGCTTGCTTGCTTGCTTGCTTGCTTGCTAAACGGCACTAAATACGAACCAATCATAATGTCAATCCCTAATCTTAAACATTAAAAACATTCTTAAATATTCTATAAAGACTTCAATTAATATGTCAATCAACTTTACAAAAATTAAGTTTGCCCCATCCCATAGCTCTTAGCAGGGGCATATACCACATATAGGCAATCTGTGGAAATCCTTTATCAGAAAGAACATGTATGATTCTACTGTAAAACTTGAGATTATAGTACCATAATCTAGGTCACTTTGTTATAGCAACTTTAAATTCGTCAACCCAGCCGTGCGCACCCTCTTCAATCCAATGATTGCCAGTTCTTTCAAGCAATGAGCCATATTGGGTGGCTAAGTTAGGATAATTTTCATAAACAGCAGCATTTGACGGTTCGCCTCTCAGGCCCGGGATACAGAGCCAATCGGTATAAAACCTTTTTACCCCTAAGGCAGAGGCTGCTCTGGCAAGCCAGGTTCCATAGGTAACGCCACCGTTCCAATTCTTAGACCATACGTAGGTCAATGGCATATGATTCTTAAGAAAAATCTGCGAAACGATAAATTCATTTTCGCAAAGACAGAAAATCAATGTAACAGGCTTTTCTTTTCCCCAGAGCTTCAGTGTATATTTAAAACACTGACCGCTATATGGGAAATTGCTATTTATCCTGTTAGGCTTTTCGATTGTTGCTAGCTGTTCAAAGCTTAAAATTTCAAAAGGGCTGTGAATACCGCATTCGGAAAGATCAAAATCTTCTCCCGATTCGAATTCCATATAAAAGTTCACATCACTATGAACATATACGTCTGGTTCGGGGAAATCGCCCTTCAGGTCTTCTGCTATACCGGAAGCCTTTTTGCGTTCTTCACTCGGCATACAGCCGGAGCAGAAATAATCTAAATCGCTTAAATCAGTTCCACAGGAAGGATAGAAGCATATATTTTTATAATTCTGCAGTTCCTCTGCCAATGTCTTTAATACAGCCATATATCAGAATGGTGCGTTTTCAGAGGCGCCAGGAACCAGAGCCTTGATTACAGGAGCTTCTTCAGCAGTAATCAGGTCAAAAATGAAGTTAAGGTTATCAACATTAACTATCATTCCCTTCTTAACACCAAGGGTAATCTTGCCCTTCTTATCAACAGTAAGCTTCATGGAACCCAATGGAGTTTCAACAGTGCCTTTAATTGAATTTATTTCATGATTTCCGGCTTCAACAACAGGAATAGCTTCATAATCTTCCATGTGGCCGGTAAGTCTGGCACGTCTTATAGGATTCTGCTTTGAATTTTCTACTACAATTGTTTCCATTATAGTAAGTCTGTTCTGAACCTTTTCCATGCATGGAAGGTCAAATTCTACCTTTTCAACATGGCAGCCTGTAGCACTAGAGAGAGCCGTTTCCAGAAGCTTTGCAGGGGACGACTGGCCAAAGACATAAACATGTTCAGGGGTAATAATAAACTCACAGTGTTCCAGGCGAACAAAGTTTTCCTTTGTTGTCATGCCCTCAAAAAAATGCTCTACTTCGAAATTCTTAAGGATAGTGTAGAAGCCTCTGATAATGTCTTTATCGCAGTCACAATCATGGAAGCCGTTTATACCTGTATCAGGATTGAATGTATCACCGTTTGCCATCAATGTATCAAATGTAGCCTTTATATCTTCTACCTGCAATGACAGACATCTATATGACAACGAAGCCCCTTGAACTTCTATTTCATCTATAAGCATTTTTGTTCCCTCCAAAGTCATACATATTTAGCATAAAATATGGCTGATGAGCAACCCCCCTCTAGAGGCTGTCCCAAAACTAGAAATTTGTAAAAATCCCGATGTACAGTAGATTCCTAAAACCTCCCTTTTCAAGGGAGGGTAGGGAGGGTTTTGATTTTAAAAGGAACTTGTTTTAATGCATAAAATCAAGTTTTTAGACAGCCTCTCTAAGCAGACCAGTCGGAAGCTGGAAGCCAGACAATCTTCTATAGCAGTAGATGTATAAGGGTTATTCAATAAGCTTTTAGCTATTGGCCGAGAAAGAACAGTATTTTACGCAACGTAAGTTGCCATCGAGCATGTCTTGGCATGCCATCGACGGCGTCAGCCGACATCGAGCACGAAGTGCCATCGATATTTCATCGATAAAAATTCGATGACACCAGGGGTGTTCGATGTGCCTGAAGGCTCGATGACAGCAAGCTGTTCGATGTGATGCTATCGCATCGAGTAACAAATAAGCGACAGCCTCATTCATATTTGCGAAGCAAATCATTCATCGGTCGTCAGGCCGCATTCACAGCCGCAGGCTAATTCATAGTTGCAAAAGTCATACAAATATTGCCATTGTTTTTGCAAAAGTCCTATGAAAAATGTTATAATTTCAACAAAAGTCATATAAATAATGTTTATATAGATATACAGACATGGAAAGAAATATTATTGAAGATTTAAAGAGCTGGAAAGATAACCCGAGAAGGAAACCACTGATTTTAACAGGCGTCCGACAATGCGGAAAGACATATACGTTAAAAGAGTTCGGGGAAAAACATTTCAAAGATATATGCTATATAAACTTTGAAGAAAGCAGCCAATTGTGCGCCGTTTTTGATTATGATTTTGACGTAAAACGCATCATAAAAGAAATTGAAATGATTAAGAAACAAAAGATTTTTGCTGGTGAAACTCTTTTGATTTTTGATGAAATTCAGGAATGCCCAAGAGCAATAACCTCATTAAAATATTTCTGTGAAAATATGAAAGAATTGCACCTGGTATGTGCGGGTACTTTATTAGGTATTGCGCTGAAGCAAAAGAACATATCCTTCCCGGTTGGAAAAGTAAACAGATTACAGATGTATCCAATGAGCTTCAAAGAGTTTTTGGCAGCTCTTGGACATAAAGAATATATAGAATTATTCGCAGATTGGCCTACTGATAGGTCTATTCCTGATTTATATGCAATTCCGTTGAAAAAAATGCTCAAGGAATATTATTACGTCGGAGGTATGCCAGAGGCAGTTAAAACCTTTGCAGAATCTGGGGACTTAAACGAGGTAACAGAAATACAAAAAGGAATACTATCAGATTACGCAGATGATTTCTCGAAGCATGCACCAATAAGCGAAATCGAAAAAATACGAATGATATGGGATTCTATTCCCAAACAACTGGCAAAAGAAAATAATAAATTCATTTTTTCCCATGTAAAAGAAGGAAAAAGATCTCATGAGTTAGAAGCAGCATTACAATGGCTGAAATATGCAGGATTAATTTATCAGGTAGAAATGGTAAAAAATGCAGAATCCCCACTATCAGCAAACGCAGATGCGACCTATTTCAAAGTATATATGTCCGATATTGGTTTGCTTGGAAGACAATTAGGAATAGATTATGAAGACCTCATGAAGATTGAAGAATACATGGGAACCTTTAAAGGTGCAATAGTTGAAAACTTTGTCCTGAATGAACTGAAAGTCTTAAAAAAAGAGCCCTACTTCTGGAGATCAGGAAATACAGCAGAAGTAGATTTCATCTTTGAAGACAAAGGTTATATTTATCCGGTAGAAGTAAAAGCAGCAACCAACACACAGGCTAAGAGCTATACAAACTTCTGTAAAAAATATAAAGTCACAAAAGGCTATAAGCTCTCTCTGAAAAACATTGCCGTCAATAAATGTGAAGGTGTTAACACACTCAGTTTGCCCTTATACCTAATCTGGAAAATAGACCAAAGCAATATCTGACTCTCATAATAATTCGCTTCGAAAGGCACAGAAGCGGGAAGCTGGAAAGCACGGGCTATTGTCTGATTACACAACTGCTTCTATAATAGTCGCGTCTTTAAAATGCAATTCTTTCACACCAATTTCTTTCTTTTTATTGAAGTTAAAGCTCAGGAGATAGCCTTTTTTCAACTTATAGTCCTTCAAATAACCAAGCAACTGCTCTTCGCCACGGGTGTTATACTCTTCTCCATGCCAGATTTTCATCTCTATAACATACTGTTTGCCCTGTAAGTCAATGATAATATCGGTTCTGCCCATACTACGAGTCTGAGCTTCGATATAATAGTTACCAGAACCATTAATCAGTGGACGGATATACAACAAGAATAGTTTTCTTCCATTATCCTCAATGAATTTATCGGTGCTTCCATTAAAACTTTCTGAAAAATGCTGAACAAACTTCTTCAGCACCAACTCCATATCAAGACCATTTTTACTAAGGAACTGGTTCTTATTCGACTGACCAGCCTGATAGGTCTCACTGCCAATGGCTTCTTCTGCTATAAAAAGATTATAAAACCAAATTTCAAAAATACGATTTGAAATGGCAACCTGCCCTGCATCGTCTTTCAGAAAGCCGAACATAACACCGATAGAAACCAGTTCAGTTCCTAGATTATATGGAATGCTCTTACCGCAGAAAAGTTTGTCATAGAGGAGCGTTCTCAGTTCTGGATAATCCTTTACCTTCTTTGTCATGTCATCGAAAAGAGAATTAGATTCCTTCACCAAATTGCGAACAGCCTCCAGCAGGCAAGCATGTGTCCACATTCCTTTATAGGAGCCATCCTCAACCTGAGCATCCAGAAGCTGACAGAGCCGCGAAACAAGGTAAGGATAACCGTTTGTGTAATCAAAAATTTCCTGTGCCAAAGCTTGGATATTCATACCAGTCCTGTGGTCTGATTCATAACAGTTAAGCATTTCCTGAATCTGTACTGCGGAAAAGCTCATGTCAATATCAAAATCAGCGGCAATATTCCAAGGACTGTTATCCTTATGCTCTTCGTCAGGGCGCAACTTTCGTTTAAGATTTTTGATATCGCAGACACCGGCTAGAATCACAGACTTAAATGTAGCAAAGCGGCTGCGGTTAATGTAATATCCTCGCAGTTGTGACAGAAAATCAAGGAATACCTGATTGTTGGTGGCACTGTCCACCTCATCTATCATCAGCACAACATCATCAGGCAGAGCAGCACACAGGGAACTTAGTGCCTGAAACAGTTCTACCAGTTCATAACTCTCAGATACTACTGAAAAGCTTTCAGCGAATTTTTCAATGGCTGCTTTATAATCAGAATCCTTGCTCTTTCTGTTTGTCTGAAAAGAGTTCACAAATGCCCTTGCAAAAGCCAAAGCAAAGCTATTCTCGTTCTTAAACTTAGCATTGCTCATCTGCATCTGAAAATCCATACTGACAACAAAATAGTCATGATTCAGATAATCAGCCAGTGCGTGAAGAGTCGTAGTTTTGCCGAACTGTCTGGCTCGATTGATTGTGAAGTATTTCCCCATATCAACCAGAATACGCACCTGAGCAAGTCGCTCGCTTAAATCGACCATGTAATGGAACTTCGGGTCACAGATGCCAGTAGTATTAAAGGTGCGAATTGTCCTGGTTTCATTCTCTGCCTTTGCCATGATTGCTTCAGCAGGGATCATCCAGCGGTAGCCTTTCTTGAAAGCTCCAGCCAGTTCCCCTTTGGCACACATGATATTGATATAACGCTTAGAGAGGCCTGTCAGTTCTGCTGCCTGAATGGATGTCAGATACTTCAAAACAATTATCTCCTATGTATAGGCTTGTAGTAAATATATACGAAGTATGCCCGATTATCAAGATTTAATTTCCCAGTTCCCACTTTTATATAAAAATCGAAATACAACTGCTTCTACAGTTGCAAAAGTCAAACAAATCTTGCCATTGTTTTCCTTCTGTCGCCCTAAAAACATAAAAGCTCCTTTATACTGAATTATTTTTCACTGAAATATTTTTCAGTATAAATGTTTTTTATTTGTAAAGTCTTAGTGTTTTTGAGATTATTGGAATTGTTAGTAGAACAAAAATGAAAAGTTCTCATATAACGGTCAAAAAAGGGACAATCAAGGAAATCAATTTTTAGACATTAAAAGGTGTCAAAAACAATTGTTAGAGCCCGGCTAAATTAGCCATTTTGGGTCAGGTTAAAAAAACCATTTTTTGACAGTAAAAAAAAGCCATTTGCTATTTTTATTTCTTCTTTTAAATTAGAGTTTGACCAACCACCTAATCTAAAGGAGGAATATG
>JAZRWI010000030.1:0-2295 GCA_045599645.1 Candidatus Avigastranaerophilus sp. | reverse complement strand
GTCCCAAAACTAGAAATTTGTAAAAATCCCGATGTACAGTAGATTTCTAAAACCTCCCTTTTTAAGGGAGGGTAGGGAGGGTTTTGATTTTAGAAGAAACTTGTTTCGAATGCATAAAATCGAGTTTTCAGACAGCCTCTTAAGGGAGGGTAGGGAGGGTTTTGATTTTAGAAGGAACTTATTTTGAATGCATAAAATCGAGTATTCAGACAGCCTTTAAAGGGGGACTAATGGGGATTTCCCTGCTAACATCCGCATGGCAGCAAGCTGGTTAAGGTAAACCACTGACTAACTAATACCGAGGCTAAAAATCCTGGCTGTTTGCCCTGCTTATCGGCCTGCTCGGCTGTTTATCCGCCAATATCCTTGTTCTCCGTTGCTAATACCCCGGCTATGAGGAAATCTATCTCTGTATCAATGTCTACAGAGTGACTTTTCGGCATGATAAAAGCAAATTCATTATTATCTATGATTTTGGCTTGATTGTTTTCGTAGTGGATTTTTCTTATATAAATAGCACCATTTAATCTGTGATATGTTGGTAACTGTTGGCGCGGACAATCCTGGTCCTGTTTTTTGAATTCCTCTAGAGAATTGTCTTCTGGTAAAATCATGTTCCATATTGGCGGATGATCAACTTCGCAAACGGAAGTTACAGCGTTTGCTGATTTATGTATCAAAACTTCATAGGCTCCGATAATATCATCAGCAGTGCGAAGTGGGGAGGTTGGCTGTAGCAGGCAGACTGTATCGAATTTTTTCCCTGCTTTTGCATAGTTATTCAATACTTCAATGACTGTATCCCAGCTACTGGCTTTATCACCACTATTTGCAGCAGAGCGAAGAAATGGAACAATGGCGCCTGCTGCTTTGGCTATTTCTGCATATTTTTCGCTATCGGTAGAAACCATTATTTCATCAAAAAGCTTAGATTTTTTTGCAGCTTCGATGCTGTAAGCCAATAACGGCTTACCATTCAGTGCTTTGATATTCTTGTCTTTTAATCCCTTCGACCCGCTTCGTGCAGGGATAATAGCTATGTTGTTCATTTTGTATTCACTCTTTTGTTTGTAATGGCGAAACAGAATAATTATACTCGTTGTTTTGCTGGTATGGCAATATTTAGGACAGCTATTGGCAAGTTGGGAATTATAGCGATGGACTAACTATTATGCTATAATAAACAGAACGAGGTGATGGAATGAAAAAAGCAATTGCCATTGGTGCTCAGAGTTTTGAAAAAATAAGACAGAATGACTGTTTTTATATAGATAAAACCTATTTTATTAAAGAATGGTTTGAAGGCAACGATGATGTTACTTTAATTACACGTCCTCGTCGTTTTGGCAAAACCTTGAACATGGATATGCTCAACTGCTTTTTATCAAACAGGTTTGCCAATCGTGGCGACTTGTTTGAAGGGCTTTCTATTTGGAATGATGAAAAATACAGAAACCTTCAGGGAACTTACCCTGTTATTTTTCTAAGTTTCGCAGGGGTAAAATCCAATAACCATAAAAGCTGTATAATAGCAATAAAGAATCTGATTATAGGTTTATACGAAAGAAGTCTCTTTTTGTTAGATTCTCCCAAAATCAGCGATGTAAGAAAGAAGACTTTCTGCCAGATGAGAACTGATATGACCGAGGACCAACTGATCGTATCTTTAAATTTATTATCAGAACTTTATGAGCAACATTTCGGGAAAAAAGTAATCATACTTCTCGATGAATATGACACCCCCCTTCAGGAGGCTTATCTTGCCGGCTATTGGGACGAGTTATCCGGTTTTATTAAAAATCTTTTTAATAATACATTCAAAACGAATCCTTATCTTGACAGAGCAGTAATGACTGGTATTACCAGAATAAGCAAGGAATCTTTTTTCTCAGACCTGAATAATCTAAGAGTGGTTACAACAACATCCAGAGCTTATGAAACCTGTTTCGGTTTTACAGAAAAAGAAGTATTCAACTCCTTAGACGATTACGAAATGTCTGGCGAAAAAGAAAAAGTTAAGCTCTGGTATGATGGGTTTATCTTTGGGGAAACCCATGATGTTTACAACCCATGGTCCATAATCAATTTCATAAAAGAGAAAAAATATGACACATACTGGACCAATACCAGTTCCAACAATTTGCCTAGCAGGTTAATACAAAAAGCCCCACCCAAGGTTAAGCATATAATGCAGGATCTGATTGACGGTAAACCTTTGGTAACTACTATTGACGAACAGATTATATTCAATCAGTTAGACAACAGTGTTGATGCCATCTGGAGTCTGTTGCTGGC
>JAZRWI010000029.1:0-4764 GCA_045599645.1 Candidatus Avigastranaerophilus sp. | reverse complement strand
CTCGCTTGAACATCTGTGAAATCTGTGGGAAATATATGGCCTGCTTAATCAGATTTATTCGTATTTATTAAGTAAAAACACTCTTCCTGCAATTTTCAACAAATTAGTGACCAAAAACTCCTAGTTTTCGGACAACCTCTTGAAAAGGGAGGTTTTTAGGAGTCTACTGTATATTGGGATTTTTACAAATTTCTAGTTTGGGGACAGTCTCTTAATGAAGGGGGGTAAGAAGAATGCTCATTCATTGGATTTCTTTTTGGTGAAGAGGCAGTATAGGACTGGGAGGATGAACATTGTCATGATTGCAGAAATCAGGATGCCGCCGATTGCGGCCTGCCCTATGCCTCTGCGAAGTTCACTTCCGAGACCGGAATCTATAGCCATAGGAATCATACCAAAAATTGCAGCAAGAGTAATCATTGTTACAGCGCGCATTTCAGATCTGATGGCTTCCAGCATTGCCTTGGTCGGTTCCATACCGGCTTCTTTGTTAACAGTAACCTTATCCATAATAAGAATAGCGTTGTTAACAACTATACCAATAAGCATTACGCCACCAAGGAGAATCATCATTGAAATTGATTCGCCTGTCATCTTCAAAGCCCAGATACAACCTATAAGACCAACAGGTATTGTTACCAGAATAATGAATGGTCTTAAGAAAGAATCAAGGATTGCTGCGAGCAACAGATATGTGAGAACCAGGGCAATAAGACCAACTTCTATAAAGTCAGCAATACCGTCCTTCATCATGAGAACCTTACCCATGAAATCTATGCCATAGCCGGCAGGAAGAGGTTCGTTTTCTGTGAGCAGATCAACAATCTTATTTGCTGCAATACCCAAAGACATACCTTGAGCCGGATTTGCATAAAAAATTACTACACGTCCTTTATTACGTCTTGTAATAAGAACTGGTGAGGTTTTCTGATTAATATCAGTAAAGTTACGCAAAATAATCGGATGACCTGGAGGGCCTGGCAATTCAAGGTTTTCGACCTGATTAAGGCCTTCCTTTTCAATAAGTTTAACTCTTATATCGTAGGTGCGAGAATTCTGCTTGTAGGAGCCGGACTTAGTACCTTCGATATTGGTTCTGAGAGCCATACCAAGAGTTGTCGCCGGAACCTTAAGGTCGCTAAGAATAGCACGCTTCGGTGTAACAACCAATTCATTCTTACCGGGTCTGACAGTGGAATCAACGTCCTTCAGCCAGTCAACCTTCTTGGCCTTTTCCACAAGTTCACTAGCACGGCTATTAAGGACTTCGAAATCAGGACCCTTGAGAACCATTCTTATCTGAGCGCCACTGCCAGCCTGGTCAGGCAATGATGTGCTTATAATAACGTCAGGAATGCCGGCAAGCATCTTGTTGATATCGTCATTCAGTTCAAAAATGGTCTTTTGGCGTTCTGTTTTTTCAACGAATTTACAGCTTATCTGAGCAAGATAAACACCTTCAGAGCTTTGGCCGACAGAACCGTCAATCTTCCCGATATTAGTTAAACGGTGCTTTAATTCTGGAATACCATCAAGAAGTGATTCAATCTGAGATGTTCTTTCAATAGTCTGGTTTAAAGAAAATGTTGAAGGATATTCAAGCTTAACAACCATTTCGCCACGGTCACAGATTGGAAGGAACGAAAAGCCCATTCCCGGAACCATGGAAACAGCCTGAATAAGCAATATAAAGGCAACAAGCAAAGAAATCAAAGACAAGCTTTTGCTTTTAACAGTCTTTTCAACAACAGCCACACAAGTGTCAGTAAATTTACCGAAATATTTATTCCAAAGACCTTCAAGCTTCTTCAGCCACGGAGCCTTGCTGTCTTCCTTCTGAATAATCTGCCCGGCAACACCTGGTGTAAGAGTGAACGAAATAAACAATGATATTGCTGTTACCCCAACCATTGTTAAGGCAAAAGGAATAAAGAACTGACCAATCTGCCCTTTCATAAGAGCAACTGGGAAAAGAACAACAATGTTAGTGCCCGCGCTGGCAATAACAGCAACCACAATTTCTGTTGTGCCGTTAATAGCGCCTTCCATGCTCGATTGGCCGCCATTGATTTTTGCTACAATGTTTTCCAGAACAACGATGGAGTTTGTAACAAGAATACCGATTGAAAGACCGATAGCAAGAAGGGTTGCCATGTTAATGGAGTATCCCATCCAAGACATAAGCAAAACACCTGCAATAACTGTTAACGGCATTGTAATAGCAACAGTCAGCGTAGATCTTATGTTATAGAGGAAGAAAAACATAAGGACGGCAGTAAGCAAAATGCCTTCCCATATGTTATCAACAGCATTATCAACGGAAGACTGAACAAAAGCACCAGTATCGGAAACCCATACAAGTTCGATACCGCCAGGAATAATCTTTTTGATTTCTTCCATCTTTGCTTTAACGAGATTAACAACCTTAACAGCGTTAGCATCGGCCTTCTTGATAACCTGAACAGCAATACAGGGGCGTTTATTAATAGTAGCAGCCTGTCTGCGTTCTTCTGTTCCCATAACAACTTCGCCAACATCCTTAACGGTGCAGCGCTGACCATTACGGTTAGCAATTTCGAGGGTTTCCAATTCCTTCAAGGATTTGTAGTCGGCGTCAAACTTGATTGTGTATTCTGCGCCTTCGTGCTTGATACGGCCAGAAGGAATCATCTTCACTTCTTTCTTGATAACACCTACAACATCAAGACTGCTAAGTCCTCTGGCTGCCAGCTTATTTCTATCAAGAAGAACATGTACTTCACGCTTAGCGCCACCAGTAAGCTTAACTTCAGCAACACCCTGAATAGCAGCTATGGCATCCTTGAAATCGTTATCTGCGTAGTCGTATAGTTCATCAATAGGACGAGAGCCAGTAATTGCCATATTAACAATAGGCTGGGCATTAATATCGTATTTAAGAACTCTTGGTTTTTCAACACCATCAGGAAAGTCGTTGAGAATCATATCGATTTTTTCTCTGATGTCGTTGGCTGCAGCATCAACGTCTGTGCCTACTTCGAATTCAAGAAGGGTCTGACATACGTTATCAAGACAGGATGACATTAGGCTCTTCAAACCATCGAGGGAGCCGGTAGCATCTTCAATGCGCTTTGCAACGTCTGTTTCGATTTCTTCAGGTGAAGCGCCAGGATATATAGTTACAACAGTAACATAAGGCATATCTGTCCTTGGAAGTTCTTCCAAAGCCAGTTTTCTGTATTCGTTAATACCTAGACAGGTAATAGCAATCATCAAGCAGACGATAGCTACCCATCTTTTTACGGAAAAATTAACTAAACCGCCCATTTTACTTAGCTCCGCCTGTTACAGTAACAGCCTGACCATCATTGATCATATGCTGTCCTCTGATAACTACCTTGTCGCCAGCTTTTAATTCAGAGCTTGAAATTTCTGTGTAGCCTTCGTTTTCAAGACCGGCCTTCAGCATAACGAGCTTTGCTTTCCCATCGACAACTATAAAAATAGCTTTCCCGCCATTGCGATTAACAATAGAAGATGTCGGAACAGCCAAAGCAGAACGGGTATCGAGAACAAGATTTATATTAGCAAGACCACCAGGAACCATAAGGTTATTGGAATTCTTGCTATGGCATTTAATTTTGAAGGTTCTTAAATCAGATGATATTTCCGGGCTTTTATAGGTTACTGAAGCATCTTCTGGAATATCCATAAAGCTTTTTATCTTCACAGGAGTCTGAGCAACAATAACCTTGTGATAAAATTCTGCAGGAATATAAGCAGTTACTTCTGTATCCTTCGGGTCTTTAATGACAACTATCGGTTTACCGGTAGCAGCCATTTCGCCAGGTTCCTGAAGCTTTTCAGAAACAATGCCTGTTAGTGGAGCATAAACTGTTGAATCTGAATAATCTTTTTCAGCTATAGTAAGAGCAATCTGAGCCTTTGCCAGTTGTTCGCGGGAAAGGTCAATCAAGGTCTGGGTATGTTCGAAGCTGGCTTCGCTTAATTTGAGCTTCAGCTGAGCTTTTTCATAGTTATCCTGACTTGTTGAATTGTCTTCCCAAAGAAGTCTGGCCCTGTTTGAATCAAGCTTAGACTTTTCCAAGTCAGCAACGACCTGCTTCATCTGAGCTTCCTTTTCTTTTAGGGAAAGACGTGCAATAACTACTTCCTGCTTTCTGATTTCGAGAGTCTTTTCAAGCTTTAATGGGTCTATTACAAAAAGCTTGGTTTTACCGGCTTCAACTTTGTCGCCTTCCTTAACGAAGATATTTTCAATGGCGCCAGCAACTCTTGGAGAAACACGAGCAATGTTAGTAGCTTCTACACTGCCTTGAACCTCAAGAATTTCTTTAAAATCGCGCTGAGATATATCTTCTAAAGTTACAGGTATAGTCTGAGCATAAACTGCAGCACAACCTATAAAACCAAGAATTACTGAAGAGATTAAAGACTTTTTCATTAGACCCACCTACAAATAATTTTACGCATTTATTCTATCATAGTTGTCAATACCCACACATGAACCATTACCTATTTGGAGTTAATAATTCAATAAGAACAATAATGCCGAAAATAAGGTCCAATAAAATTATTGTTATTGGTTGCATAAAAACTCCTTTTTTTGGTATTCCGTTCCCTTATCTTTTTTATAATGTTCAAATCGGTTATTTAAAAGAGACTGAGTTACATTTAGTAATTGTGACTCAGTCTCTGTTTTTTAAGAAATTTTCTAGTATAAAGAAAGTAAGAAAGGAGGAAAATTACTATGTTTACAATCGA
>JAZRWI010000028.1:0-4894 GCA_045599645.1 Candidatus Avigastranaerophilus sp. | reverse complement strand
TTTTATGCATTCAAAACAAGTTTCTTCTAAAATCAAAACCCTCCCTACCCTCCCTTGAAAAGGGAGGTTTTTAGGAATCTACTGTATATCGGGATTTTTACAAATTTCTAGTTTTGGGACAGCCTCTGTAAAGGTGCGTTCTCTTACAACCCCCTTTTGTAAAGGTGCGTTCTCTTACAACCCCCTTTTGTAAAGGGGGGTAGGGGGGATTTCCTGCTAACAATCGCATAGCAATAATCATCTTAGGGTAAACAACAAAACCTTCTTATACCGAGGCTAAAAATACCGGCTGTTTGGCCTGCTCATCGGCCTGCTCGGCTGTTTATCCGTTAATATCCTTGTTATCCGTTGCTGATTGTTTGGATTTGTTGAATTTTTTGAACAATCTGTAGACCATAATGGTCGATAGCAGGGTGGCAGCAGCGTCTGAGGCTGGCAGGCTATACCACACACCGTTGATTCCCCAGTATTTGGGTAATACCATCAGGAATGGTATCAGGAATATGAATTGTCTTGTGAGAGACAGGAAAATAGATGTCTTTGCAAGACCCATGCTCTGGAAAAATGCTGTTGTAACAATACAAAGTCCCAAGACCGGGAAACATACTGATGATGACTGCAAAGCATATACTGCAATATCAATCAGTGATTTTTCAGTGGTGAAAACCTTAACAGCCATTTCTGGAGCAAATTCTGCAATAAAGAAGAATGATGTTGAAAATATAGTGGCGATAAAAACTGTATACCAGAAAACCTGTTTTACGCGGTCATATTTCTTTGCGCCGTAGTTGTAGCCGGCAATAGGCTGCATACCCTGATTCAGGCCCATTATCATCATTACGATGAACATCCCAAGTTTTGTAATAATGCCGTAAGCGCCGATGGCCAGGTCGCCTTGTTCGGCACCACCGTAATAGCTGAGGCTTTTGTTAATTACAATTACTACGCAGCAAGCAGCAGCCTGCATACAAAGTGGGGAAAGACCAATAGCCAGAGTGTCGCGAACAATGTTCCAACGGGGAACGAAAATATCGCGGCTGAAATGAATTAATTCTTTCTTGTTGCTGAAGTGAATAAGTTCCAGTATGAGAGGAACGCATTGAGCAATGACTGTAGCCCAGGCAGCCCCGGCAATACCCATTTTTAAAGGGTAAATGAATATCGGGTCTAAAATAGTATTAAGAACTACGGTAATTAACGTAAATACCATAGATTTCCTAGGGTGCCCTGCTGAGCGCATTGTGGCATTCAAGCCTAGATATGTATGTGTAATGGTATTGCCAAAAAGAATTATCTGCAGGTATTCACGGGCGTAGCCTATGGTGTTTTCGCTTGCTCCGAAGAAATAGAGAATCGGATCAAGGTAATAAAGCATTATGAACATGAAAGACAGACCAAGCAGCACATTCATGTTTACGACGTTGCCAAGAACACGTTTTGCTGTATCCTTGTCGCCTTCACCAAGCTTAACAGAAAGCAGTGTTGATGCACCAACACCAACCATTGCGCCAAAAGCAGCACTCAGGTTCATAACCGGGAAGGTTAGTGCCAGGCCTGAGATTGCCATCGGGCCTACGCCTTGGCCGATGAAAATACTGTCGACCATGTTATAAAGGGAACTGGCTGTCATGGCTATGATGCCAGGTCCGCCGTATTCTATTAAAAGCTTCTTTATCGAGCTTACGCCAAGGGCTTCTGTTCGGTCTATTACTTTACTGCTGGGATTTTCAGTTGTTGCGTCTATAGTGGTGTCTGTTGTCATGATAATTACTTCTTAATCGAGCAGTAATTTTAACCTAACACTATTATTAATGCAAATAATAAAAATTGATGATGTAATAAGGGCGCTTCGCTAGGAGGGCGGCCTTTGGCCTAGAAGGGCGCTGGCACTAGAAGGGCGCAGCACAGCTGCTAGGAGGGGATTGTTTAGCTGACGCTATTAGGTAGTTTCTACTGCTTCAAGACCCCCTTTTGTAAAGGGGGTAGGGGGGATTTCAGCCAAGCTTCGAACCTTGGCGCAAACATGCTACGACAGCACAACGCTAAGACAATCAATTATGCATTATGAATTATGAATTATGAATTATGCATTAAGAATTACTGGAGAAGCTGGAGGACGCTCTGGCCGAGGCTGTTGGCCTGTGCAAGCATTGCTGTGCCAGCCTGCTGCATTACCTGAGCAGAAGTGAAGCTTACCATTTCAGAAGCCATATCAAGGTCTCTGATTCTGGATTCTGATTCAGTGAGGTTAGTAGCAGCATTTTCAAGGTTGTTCATGGTGTAGCCAAGTCTGTTGCTGAAAGCGCCGAGCTTAGAGCGTTCTGCAGAAACCTTGGCAAGTGCATTGTCGAGCTTGCCGATGGCATCCTGTGCACCTTCTGTAGTAGACATGTCAAGCTTGTCTATGTCGAGGGCTGCTGCAGACATATCACCGATACTGAAGCTCATGCTCTGACCCTGGTTTGCACCAATCTGGAGCTGTGAGCTGTTGTCGATAACGTGAAGTCTGAAGTTGGTATCACCAGCGCCTTTTGCTGTTACGTCTTCGCCTGCGAAGCCAAGGTATTTGTCGGAATAGCCTTCGAAGGTTACATGCACCTTGCTTTCGTCAGCAGGTGCATTAGAATTGTTTTTCTTACCGACATAGGTTGAAGTGAAAGCAAGAGAACCGTTGACTTCATCAAGTCTTACGCTTACGCTGGCATCCTGCAGCTGCTGATTAGCGCTAAGAACAAAATTCTTGATCTCTACAAGGTCGCTCATAGTATCAGTGCAGAGATCCTTTGTGAAGGTAGTGCCGACCATAAGGTCAACAGGACCGTTAACACCGTCATCTACATGAATAAGTGATGGCTTTGGAGTATCATCATAAATCAGGCTGATACCACGAATCATATTTTCAGCCTTTTTATCACCGTCTACAAAGCCAGTGTAGGTGCCTTCAGTGAAACCGATGCTTTCTGCGCTGGCAAGAATCTTGATTTCTGTTGGAGCCTTAGTATCTGTTGGATTGTAGCTGAGTCTTATCTGACCGTCTACAACAGTGGCTTCCATACCGGAATTCTTGATATTTGCATCAGCGGCAATCTTATTGTTGATTGCTGCGGCAAGACCTTCCATAGAATATGTGGAAGTAGCACCAAAGGTGACGTCGACAGTAGCAACTGCACTAGCAGCTTCACCATACTGGAAGCTGAATTTTACATTTTCGTTTGCTGTAAACTTGAGACCATTTACAATTCCGCCATTACCGGCTATCTGGGCTGGAGTTGAATCAAACTGAACGTCTACGCCGTCAAGAAGACCTGAAAATCTGTCTGTGCTGGTGTTTACAGTTCTGGTGTTACCAGAAGCATCCTTCATTTTAGCCTGAATAACGTTGTTGGCTGCCTGTCTGCTTACAGAAAGACCTAATGCGTCAATAACTGCCTGGTCACCGGCGAAAGAGAATTTGCCTTCATCACCAACGATACCGGAGGTTATTTCAAAGTAACCGCCAACACCAGCGGTGCCTGTTGATTCGACAAATTTTGCTGTTGAATGCTTCATGCCAAGCTTGCTTGCGCTGGAGAGTGAACTCTGGATTGAAGCAGCAAGTTCATTGAGGGTCATTTTGCCATCAAGGGTGAAGCTGGCGGTTTCTGCGTTACCGGTTACGGTAATTGTCTGCTGGGTTGCAAGAGCGAAAACGCCGTTGTCATCATAGAACTGGGCGATATCTTCAAGCTTGGTGCTGCCTTTAGCCAATTCGCCAGTGTTTTTATCCATGAACATCTGGCTGGTCTGCATCTGGCTGATGCCACCCTGGATGAGGGTCATGCTTACTGAAAAATCTCCGCCATTAACGCCATTGCCGGTTACCATACCGTTTACATGGCTTGAGCTGGAGCTGATCTGGGCAGTCTGGCTACCATTAAGAAGCTTCTTTGTATTGAATTCGGTGGAATCAGAGATATCGTCTATTGCATCTGTTAACTGGTTGATTTCTTTCTGTATTTCTAGTCTGTCATTAGAGGTGAGAGTATCGTTAGAGGCCTGAACAGCCAATTCACGCATTCTCTGGATAATGCTTTCAGTTTCGTTTAAGCCGCCTTCAGCAGTCTGAATCATTGAAACGCCGTCCTGAGCGTTGAGCTTAGCACGGTTGAGACCACTGATCTGGCTGCGCATTTTTTCGCTGATAGCAAGACCAGCTGCATCGTCGGCAGCAGAATTTATTCTTAACCCAGAGCTGAGCTTAGAGATGGATTTATCCATCTTGCTGCTTGTTCTGTTAAGATTAGAATAAGTAGAAAGAGATGTAATGTTTTGATTGATGCGAAGAGACATATCTGAATTCCTCCGTGAATTCTAGAAATCTATCGGTGCTTCCATGCCCCGAGAAAACAAAAATCTTCCCGATTTTCGTCTTCTATATAAATTATCGACACAAATGCCAAAAAAGTTTATACCCTTTTTTATCTGATAATTATTAGAATATTTTTTAGCAATCTTTTAATGTGAACTTTGCAAAAAAGTTACACTAAATGCTAACTGTGCGAGGTAAGATGTTTTTGACACAGAGCTATGAATATGTTTATAATTTAATCGTAAGGAGTCCTCTAAATGGGCATCAACGATATAGCTTATAAAGAATTCTTTTCTGACCCAAAGAACGTGTAATGAATTTAAGAACATGGAGGAAGCCATAAACATGACTAGAGATTTTGCAGCAATGGAAAGGGCCGAAGGGAAACTAGAAGGTAAGCTAGAAGTAATACTTGCCATGAAAAGCAATGGCAAATCAGCCGAGCAGATAGCTGAATTCATAGGATGGGATATAAACGAAATATTGCCCATTTATAATAACAAGCCCCAAAACAGCCTTCAGAGCAAAGCTGTGAATTGATATCAT
>JAZRWI010000027.1:0-12879 GCA_045599645.1 Candidatus Avigastranaerophilus sp. | reverse complement strand
GTGGCAAATCACCTTCAATCATTTGAAGACTCTGAATACTAAATATTCCAATATATTCACCATATAGAGCATGAATATGACTAGGTTCATGCTCTTTGGGTTTAAAGAACATTTTAATTACAATACCATAAAATCTGGATTTCTGAAATTTTATTAAATTTATTAGAACTCATCAAACACCTCCTGATAAAACAACTAATTCAATGTAAACATATCAAAAAATAAATTTTTACACAACACTTAAACTCAATAAGATTCTGTTATGTTTTATGCCGACTTGCTTGTCCTGCTTTTTCGGCCAATAGCCAACAATGCCAACAACACCAACAACACTAACAATGCCAACTATGCTAACCATGCCAACAGTGCCAACTATGCCAACCATGCCAACAACGCCAACAGCTGTATTAAATCACACTTCAACATCCACTGCTATAAAATCATAATGTCCTACTTCTAGTTTTTGACTTTCTAAGGTCTATTCCCACTTTTTGAATTATTTTTAGTTTTCGGTAATAAATGATGCGTGCTAATTGCCGATTGGCTTTTAGAGCCTGGCGTTTAAAATTTAGGCGCAAAATCACCTAAATTTTAAATAGAAATAATAAATCATTATTTACAAGATAAACAAACGATGCCAATATTTTTAGGGGATGCATATTGAAAAGTGTGTTAAATTTTGTTGAAAAATATTGAAAAGTGTAATTTATGTTGGTATTATTATATTGAAAAATGTAGCTAAGGGATGGCTTATGCTTTATAGAAAGCTTGAAAAGACTATTGAAAAATATTTAACCACAGATTCAAATAAGATACTGTTTGTCGAAGGGGCAAGACAGGTTGGTAAAACCTATTTGATTCGATACCTAGGAAAGAAGCTTTTTAAAAATTATATAGAAATAAATATGGTTGAGGATGAACTTAGCAACCACCTGTTTAAAAATGTATCCAATGTGGAGGATTTTTATTTGCAATTAAGCATGATTGCTGGTGATAAGATGGGAAATGCCCAGGATACCTTAGTGTTTTTGGATGAAATTCAAGTTTATCCTCAGTTGTTGACTATTCTCAAGTTTTTGCAACAGGATAACCGTTTTAAATATATTGCCAGTGGTTCGTTACTTGGGGTTACTTTAAATAAAACTACTTCTATACCAATTGGAAGTATAGAAACACTTCATATGTATCCATTGGATTTAGAGGAATTTCTTCTGGCAAATAATTTTGGTGAATTTGCTATTGAAGCGTTGAGAAAAAAATTCAATGCTATGGAAGCTTTACCCGAAAATGCTCATCAAAAGATAATGGATCTGTTTAAAAAATACTTGTTGATAGGCGGTCTTCCTGACTCTGTCAATACTTTCCTTGAAACAAAGAATATTGTGGCGGTTAGGAAATTACAAAACAATATCCGCGATTTTTATGCTGCAGATGCTTCAAAATATGAAAAAAACAGAAAATTGAAGATTTCAAGAATATATGACGCTATTCCGTCGAATTTGGAAAATAAGAAAAAGAGGGTAGTTGTTAACCGTATAGATAATAAAAAAGGTAGTCGTGTGTCTGACTATTCAGATGAATTCGATTATTTGATCAATTCTGGAATTGCTTTGGAAGTAAAAGCAATTTCAACTCCAACGTTTCCACTGATTCAAAATAGTGGGAAAAACCTTTTAAAGCTGTATCTGAATGATGTTGGGATATTGAGTGGCATTTTGTATCAGAATAATATCAGAGCAATTCTTGATGATGAAAAGAGTATTAATCTTGGTTCTGTTTATGAATCAGTCGTTGCTTCAGAATTGAAAAGCCACGGTTTCAACCTGTTTTATTACGATAATCGCAATAATGGGGAAGTAGATTTTCTTATTGATGATTTTGAGTCTTTGTCTGTAATTCCATTAGAAATAAAGTCTGGCAAAGATTATCAGATTCATAGTGCCTTAAATAAGTTTATTACAAATAAAGATTATAATATAAAGAAGGCCTTTGTTTTTTCAAATGAACGCGAAATTAAGCATAAAGGCAGTATTACGTATTTACCAATATATTACATTATGTTTTTACAACCCTCAATAGCAAATACTGAATTTATATGAAATCTGAAGTCTGTCGGTCTGCCTTCTCGGCCAACAACACCAACAACGCTAACAATGCCAACTATGCTAACCATGCTAACCATGCCAACCATGCCAACTATGCCAACCATGCCAACAGTGCCAACAACGCCAACAGCTGTATTAAATCACACTTCTACATCCGTTGCTATAAAATCATAATATCTGCTTCTGGCTCCTGCTTTCGACTTTCAAAAATCTATTCCCACTTTTTGAAAAATATTTATATTTTGGTAATAGTTAATCAAAATACTATCACATATGGACTTCTAAAGTCTATTCCCACTTTTTGAATAATTTTTAATTTTCGGTAGTAGATTGAACGTGTTGATTGTTATAAGCCGAATAGATAAGTTGATTTAAATTCTACAACAAACAATAATTTGTACGTCATGAATTATCTGGTTATTTCCATTTAAAATTTAGGTGCAAAATCACCTGAATTTTAAACGAGAACTTAGTTGCTGTATTATATTTCTGCAATCAGCAATAGCTGACACTGAATTTTAGAAAAGTAGAGGCTTGTCTTTGGTATAGTTAGGCTTATATTGTTACATATAGAGAGTTGTGGTATACTTGCCCAATAACTCACACAATAGGAGTCACACTTTAATGTATAGAGAAACTCAAACCTGGTTCAGTCCCGCTATTGGTCATGACATGACTATCAATATTTATGGTCATTATGGAAAGCCTTTACTGGTATTTCCTTGCTCTGGTGGCACTAACCACGAATTTGAAGATTTTGGAATGCTCGAAACCATCAAAGACCAGATTGAAGCTGGTAAGGTAAAAGTATTCTGCGTTGACAGCCTTGACAATGAATCATGGTTAAAGACAGATGGTCACATGGGTGACAATGTTTATCGCCATGAAGCTTATGATAAGTATATTGTAAATGAAGTAGTTCCTTTTATCAGAGATCACTGCAAGAGTGACTGCAGAATAGCTCTTACCGGTAACAGCATGGGTGGTTACCATACCGTTAATTTCATTCTCAGACATCCAGATTGCTTTGATTCTTGCATCGCACTGGCTGGTGTCTATGATGCAAGAAGACTTGTAGGAAGCTACTGGGATCAGAACGTATATTTTAATTCCCCGGTTGATTACCTTCCAAATCTCAATGATGAATGGTTCCTGGAAAGACTTCGCGATACCAGGATTATTATCTGCACTGGTCAGGGTCCATGGGAATGCCCGGATGATTCTAAGCGCATGGCTGAAATCTTTGCAGAAAAGAATATCCCAGCATGGGTTGACCTCTGGGGCTATGATGTAAATCACGACTGGCCATGGTGGAAGATTATGCTTCCTCACTTCCTGCCATACATTCTTGACTGAGTGGAATATGCTTAAACAGCCAGATTACACTACTTTTGCCAGGTTCTACGACAAGTTCGAGCTTGAAGGAACTTCCGAAACAGCAGAATTGAATGTTTTCCTAACAGAAGCATTCAAAAAGGGCGGTGTTAAAACTGTTCTTGATTTTGCTTGTGGAACAGGCGCCCAGAGCATCGGCCTTGCCAGGAACGGCTTTAAGGTTACTGCTGCTGATTTAGACGAAGGTATGCTTGCTGTGGCAGCTGAGAAGGCAAAAAAAGCCAAGCAGAAAATCGATTTCCTCAAAGGGAATATGAAAAACGCCAGATATGGCACCTTCGACGCGGCAATATGCATATTCAACGCTATCGGGCACCTTACAAGGCTTGACTGCTCAAAGTTCTTTAAAAACGCTTATAGAAGCCTGAATGACGGTGGAATTTTTGTATTTGATATCTTAAATTTCAACGCATTGAAGGATAAAGCAATATTTGAGCTTTATAAAGACTTTGAAGCAGAGGCAGAAGTAGACAAATGGCTTGTCAGACGTGTTAGAGACTGCACCTTGAACAAGCGCTTCAAGCAAGTTCATATTAAGTCCTACACGGCCTGGAATGATAGTATCCATTTCGATTCACTAATCGAAGACTGGAACATGCAAATATATGAAGCCAAAGAGCTTCTTGAAATGCTTGATTTGGCAGGCTTTGACAAGGTTGAACTTTACGACCAGAACGGTTGTAAGTTTCTTGAAAACAAATCAGGCTCAATCATGTGCGTCTGCCACAAATAGATGCCTCTAACAAGCCCTCTTTCGTAAAGGTGGTCCTCTAAATACCCCCTTTCGTAAAGGGGGGTAGGGGGGATTTCTCTCCAAACCGCGATTATTGAAACAACTAATTAACATAGGAGTAAACAAATGACAACTGCACGTGCTAGACACATTCTTACTAAGACTAAATCTGAATGCCTTGATATTCTTGATAAAATCTACAATGGCGCCGATTTCGCTGACATGGCTGCCAAATATTCTCAGTGTCCATCGGGCAAAAAGGGTGGAGACCTCGGCGAATTTGGCCCAGGCATGATGGTTAAGGAATTCGACAAAATCGTTTTCAACGAAAAAGTTGGCGAAGTTCACGGCCCAATCAAAACCCAGTTCGGTTATCACCTCATCGAAATTCTTGAACGCAAATAATCAGGGCTGATATATGTATTTTAAACCCGGTCACCCGTATCCCCTTGGCGCAACCTATGATGGGAAAGGCGTTAATTTTGCCCTCTACTCTGAACATGCTGAAGGTGTAGAACTCTGCCTTTTCGATGAAAATTTCAATGAAACCCAGATTCCACTTCGCAACAGAACTGCCTTCGTATGGCATATTTATATTGATGGCATAAAGCCAGGACAATATTATGCTTACCGTGTTCATGGCCAGTATAGACCAGAATTAGGCCTCCGCTTCAACCCCCGCTGTCTGTTGATGGACCCCTATGCTAAGGCCCTCAGCGGCGAAGAAAACCACGAAGAAGGCCTCTATGCCTATAACGTTTTCAGCCCAAACAAGGATCAGGACGTAAGTGTGGAATATGCAAGCGGAACTCCTCTCTCAATCGTTATGGACGATAAGTTCGACTGGAGAGGCGATGTAAGACTTCGTTATCCTTTCCACAAGACTGTTATTTACGAAGCCCATGTTAAGGGAATAAGCAAGCGACACCCACAGGTTCCTGAGCATTTGAGAGGCACCTATGCCGGTTTGGCTTCCGAACCTGTAATTAAGCACCTTAAGAAGCTTGGTGTTACTACAATCGAGCTTCTGCCTGTTCATCAGCACATTGATGATCCGTTCCTCTACGAAAAGGGCTTGAAGAATTATTGGGGCTACAGCACTCTGTCTTATTTCGTTCCAGATATACGTTACAGCTCAGATAAGACTCCTGGCGGTCCTGTAAGGGAATTCAAGACCATGGTCAAGAAGCTTCACCAGGCTGGTTTTGAAGTTATCATTGACGTTGTTTATAACCACACCTGCGAAGGCAATCACAACGGCCCAAGCATGTGCTACAAGGGCATCGATAATCCTAATTATTATCGTCTGATGCCTGAAAACAAGCGCTTCTACAAGGATTACACAGGAACAGGGAATACAATCAATGTGGTTTGCCCGCAGACTCTGCAGTTGATTATGGATTCACTGCGCTACTGGGTAAATGAAATGCATGTTGATGGCTTCCGTTTCGACCTCTGCTCAACACTTGCCCGTGAAATGCATGCCTGGAACCAGCTTTCAAGCTTCTTTACCATCATCCATCAGGATCCGGTTATCAGCCAGGTTAAGCTGATTGCTGAACCATGGGACGTTGGTGAAGGCGGCTATCAGGTAGGTAACTTCCCTGTTTTGTGGGCTGAATGGAACGGTAAATACCGTGATTTGATGCGCTCCTTCTGGAAGGGCGATGGCGGAACTGTCGGCGAGATGGGGTATAGACTCACTGGCAGCAGTGACCTGTATGACCGTGACGGTCGTAAGCCTTATCTCAGCGTAAACTTTATTACTGCTCATGATGGTTTTACGCTCAGAGACCTTGTTTCATACAACGACAAGCACAACGAAAACAATCTGGAAGGCAATAGAGACGGTCATTCCGATAATCGTTCCTGGAACCACGGTATTGAAGGCGAAACCTATGATGAAGGCATCAATAACCTGAGAATGCGCCAGATGCGCAATCTTATGTCTACATTGCTATTCTCACAGGGCACTCCAATGATCTGTGGCGGTGACGAATTGATGCGCACACAGGGCGGTAACAATAACGCTTACTGCCAGGATAACGAAATCAGCTGGTATGACTGGAATCTTGATGATGATGCTCAGAACATGATTGATTTTACTAGTCATGTAATTAAAATCAGACGTGAACATCCTGCTCTTCATAGAAGAAAATTCTTCCTTGGACGCAGAATCAGAGGGTCTAATATCAGGGATATCGTATGGTTCAGACCTGATGGTCAGGAAATGAACGACGAAGACTGGAACAATCCGCACGGTAAGGCACTAGCCTTGTTTCTTTCCGGAACAGGGTTAGATGACGTTGATGATGAAGGCAAGCCACTTGAAGATGATAACCTTCTTCTCATACTGAATTCGTCATCACATGACATCAGCTTCGTTATGCCGCAATGCAACGCGGATTGGGAATGTCTTGTAGATACTGTCTCTCCCAAGGTTCCCGATGAAAAAATCTTTTCTGGCGAACGAACCATGGTCGTTTCAAGAAGCATGAAGCTCTTCAAGTGCTCCCACCGCTTACTCGAACGCCAAAGATAAAATCAATTAAATCGTCCCGATTTTTTATATAACAACGCTAACACGGCCTGTTCTCTCGGCCAAAAGCTAACGGCTACCAGCCGAGAGCGAACAGCCAGCGACGCCAGCAACGCCAACAATGCTAACAACGCCAACTATGCCAACCAAGCCAACCAAGCCAACCAAGCCAACCATGCCAACTAAGCCAACAGCCATATAGGATCACCATTCTACTCCAAGCCAATAAAAAACATACAAAAATCCTTCCCCATTCATCACAAAAAATCGCACAAAATTGAGATTTATTCCGAAATTTTTGGTAATATATAGGTACACTATTTATACCTAGGGAGTGTATTGTGCAATTTAAAGGCCTGACTGATAGCGAAGTATTGCAATCGAGGGAAAATTTCGGTTCTAATGAAATTCCGGATTCTGAGCCAACAACGTTCTGGGCTGAATTTTGTGAAACCTTTAACGACCCAATGATCAGAATTTTGCTGGTCATAGCTGGTATCATGACTGTGCTCAGCATTTTTAAGCTGGCAGAATGGTATGAACCAGTTGGAACCTTTGTAGCTGTGCTTATCGTAGCTACTGTATCTGCTAAGACTGGTGTTGCCAGTGATACAAAATTCAGGGAGTTAAAAGACTCTACTGAAAAAGATAAGTGCAAGGTTTATAGAAACGGTCTTATTACCGTTATAAATTTTGATGACGTTGTCGTAGGTGATAAGGTTTATCTACAGGCTGGTGACAAGGTTCCGGCCGATGGTATTCTTGTTGACGGGGCAATGAAGGTTGATAACTCTGTTCTTAATGGTGAAGCCGAAGAATGCGAAAAGGTCGCAGCTTCTGAAGCTATGACTATTGCAGATGATATTACTGGTGATACCTTTGTTGATAAGCACTCACTCTTCAGAGGCGCTGTTCTTTTTGACGGCGATGGCGTATTAGACGTTCAGAAGGTCGGCCTTAAGAGCATGATGGGCAAAATGGCCCAGGACATGCAGGGCGAACAGCCGGATTCTCCATTGAAGGTTAAGCTCGGAAAGCTTGCTGAACAGATTTCTACATTTGGCTACTGGGGCGCACTTGTAATTATTGTTTGCTATATGACCTTCAATATTTGCAATGGTGATGGCACTACCGCAGGTGCCGCAGCCTGGTTGAACCTGGGCTGGAGGGGTATCCTTCAGCAACTGGTAAGTGCAATTTCCCTTGCTATCGTTATTATAGTCTGTGCAGTTCCGGAAGGTCTTCCACTGATGATTTCTCTGGTTCTTATGCAGAATACTGGCAAGATGCTTGACCACAATGTTCTTGTAAGAAAAGATGAAGGTATTGAAACTGCAGGTTCTCTTAATATTTTATTCAGCGATAAAACAGGTACAATCACAAAGGGTAAGCTTGAAGTAGTTGAATTTATCGTTGGTTCCGGTAAATCCTTAAGCCTTGAGGAATATGCTAAGTGCAGCGCACTCAAGGGCAATATGGATATAACAATTGCCAGAAACACCCAGTCTTTATTTGACAAGGACGGCAATGTTATCGGCGGTAATGCTACAGATCAGGCTTTGCTCAAGTTTGTCGGCAAAAATGTATATGACAGTCTTGATTCTATCAAGCAGTATGAAATTACGGGTTCCCAGCCATTTAACTCCGCAAACAAATTCAGTCAGGCTTTCTTAGGCGGAGAAGGCAAGGTTTTCTATAAGGGTGCTCCTGAAAGACTATTGGCCTGTGCCAGAAAATACATTGATGAAAATGGTCAGGAACAGGATCTTGACCTGGATAAGCTGAATGCAAAGATTGATGAATTAGCCGCAAAGTCTATGCGTGTTCTTTCCTTTGGCTATTCTAAGAAGCCAATGGTAGAAAGCAAGATTAATGATGACGTTGTTCTGGTCGGCTTAGTCGGCATCAGAGACGACGTTAGAAAAGAAGCTGCTGAAGCAATTCAGGAAGTTCTTAAAGCTGGTATTCAGGTTGTAATGATTACTGGCGACAGACTTGAAACTGCTAAGGCAATTGCTACTGACGCTGGTCTTCTTAAGGAAGAAACAGACCGCGCAATTACTTCCGCTGAGCTTAATTCAATGTCTGATGATGAAGTTAAGGCAATTATTCCTAATATCAGAGTTATTGCTCGCGCTTTGCCAACAGATAAATCAAGAATGGTCAAGCTTTGCCAGGAATTGAATCTTGTTGTCGGCATGACTGGTGATGGCGTTAATGACTCACCTGCTCTTAAGCGTGCAGACGTTGGTTTTGCAATGGGCAGCGGCACTGAAGCTGCTAAGGAAGCCGGTGAAATCGTAATTCTTGATGATAATTTCAAATCGATCAAAGACGCTATCCTTTACGGTAGAACCATTTATAACAATATTCTGAAGTTCTGTGAATTCCAGCTTGTAATAAATGTTGCTGCTGTTATAGTAAGTGCTGTAGCTCCGTTTTTTGGAATTGAAGAACCATTAAAGGTTACTCATCTTCTCTTTGTAAATCTTGTAATGGACAGCCTTGGCGCCATTATGCTGGGTAATGAACCTGCTCTTGAAAAGTATATGCTTGCTAAGCCAAGAAGACGTGATGAAAGTATTATAAGCAAGAAAATGCTTATTAATATTTGTATCCTCGGTCTTTGGATAGTAGCTCTCAGCTTCGTTTTCCTGAAGTCAGAATATTTCCTGAACCTGTTCGGTGGCGATTATGACAAGCTTTATACAGCATATTTCGTAATGTTCATCTGGGCAGCTCTGTTTAACGGCTTCAACGTCAGAGACGAAGGCTTTGGAATTTTCAAGGGTCTTAACTTGAATCCTGGCTTTATCTGGGTATTCTTCAGCATCGTTGCTATTCAGGCCGTTCTTGTAAACATTTCTCTTGTCGGCCCGGCTTTTGAATGGATAGGGAAGATGTTCAGCTGTGTTCCATTTGCCCTCAACGGTTGGGGCATTGCCATAGCTCTCGCAGCTTCTGTCATCCCCGTCGACCTTATAAGAAAATGTATTATAAAAAACAAATGATGCAATACTTTGACTAGACAATGTGCCTTATTTTACATTATTATGTATAAATAAGGCATTTTTTTTGAGGGAGGTTAAGATGCCACAGGCTAGTTTAAGTGTTAGAGTAGATAGTGATATAAAGAAACGTTTTGATGAATTTTGCGAAGAAGTTGGTATGAATACTTCTGTTGCTATAAATCTTTTTATAAAAGCAGTTTTAAGAGAAAAAAGAATTCCATTTGAAATTGCTGTAGAAAAGGAAGATCCATTTTATAGCGAAGATAATCAGAATCGTATAAATGCAGCTATTAAAAGAATAGAAACCGGCGGCGGTTCTGTTCATGAAATAATTGAGGATTATTCATGAAAATAATCTGGGATGAAGAAGCTTGGGAACAATACCTGCATTGGCAATTATCAGATAAAAAACTTTTAAAGAGAATTAACGAATTAATAAAAGATATTCAAAGAAATGGTTATAATGGTATTGGAAAACCTGAACCATTAAAGTGGAATAATAGTGGCTATTGGAGTAGGCGTATTGATTCTGTGAATAGAATTGTTTATAGAATTGATGAACACTATGTATATATAGTTCAATGTGGTTCTCATTATAAAGAAAAATAAAGGATAGGAGAAGAATATGAATAAACTGGCTCGTGTTTTGTGTGCTCTGGCTGTTACTGGTTGTCTGACTCCGGCTTTTGCTGACGACATCAACATTTATTATGGTCCAAAGGGCGGTTTCGCAAAGGTCAACAACTCTAGAAAGCTTGTTTTCAGCGATAAAAGCGAAAGAAAAGCTACACTTTCAAATTCTATCATACATAAGTTTGATTCATTGGAACCAGGCAGCACTGCTAAGGTTGCCATGTATTCAATGAGCGATTTCAAGTGTCTTGATGCTATGGTAGATGCCGCTATTAATAAGGGTGTTCATATTAAGCTTCTTCTTGACGGTGTTCCTGATTGGACAAAGGAAAGCCGCGAACAGATTGCTGGCGTAATCAAGAAAGGCGCAGAAAGAGCAGAAAAGGAAGGTAAGCCCTTCGACTTCGTTCTTGCTGCCACTACTCAGGAAGCAATGAAGCGTGTAGGTCGTGAACAGACTCTTGAAGACGGTAAGAAGATTTACGGAACAATGCACGAAAAGTTCGGTATTTTCTACAAACCTGGTCAGGTCGTTCCAACAAGCTGCTTCAACGGCAGTGCCAATATGTCTACTACTTCAGACCAGATTTACGGTGAAAACCGTGTATTCTTTGATGACCAGCCTGTTGTTGCCAGACAGTTCGCTGAAGAATTTGCCCGTCTCTGGAACGAATATTCAAGCCCGGTATTCGGTAAATGGATACCTGAACGCTTTATTGAAACCAGCTATGTTCCTGGCTATGTAAAGCTTGTGTTTAACTCAGAACCAGTAAGCGAAACAGAACTTACCCGCATTGATAACGAACTTATTAACCTCATTGGCAGAGTAGAAGACGATGGCGGATTAGACCTTTCCATGTTCAGTTTTACACGCAGAGAACTTGCTGAAGCTATTCTCCGCAGTGCTGCAAGACATCCTAAGGCAAAATTCAGACTTTTGTTTGACCATGCTCAGCTTGATGATGACGACAAGACTCAGGGTAAGCTTGCTCCATGGCTTATTAAAGAAGCTAAAAAGCGCAACCTTAAGAACATTGAAGCACGCTTCCGCTTCAGAAGAAATGCTTATGCCTACGACCCACAGACTGACAAAGTTTGTCTCGTAAGCTACATGAGCCTTTTCCTGCACCACAAGAATGTAAGCATCAACAACAAGGAAATCGTTGTTGGCAGCTACAACTGGTCTGGCTCTGCTGAAAACATGAACTTCGAAAACATTATGATGTTTAATGGCGATTTCCAGCATCATCAGAAAATCGTAGACAGCTTTAAGGCTGAATTCGATACTCTCTGGGAATCAAGAATGCCGGAAATCTCTTCTGTAAAATGGGTTCGCAAGGGTGTTCCACAGACTGTAACTCTTGAAGAAGGTAGAAAGCTTCATGAAAAGCTTCTGAAGACCATGAAGAGCAGCAAGGATGTTCAGGCTGTTCATACAGCTCTTGGCAGAGACGCTTTTAAGACCTATGACGAACTTAAGAAGGAAACCAAGCTCAGTGATAATAAGCTGAAAAAAGCTATTGATACACTTACCAAAGACGGCTTCATTATCAAGTTCACAAAGAAGGATGTAGAAGGCTACGCTCAGGCTGACTAATTATGACTATAGACGAACTGCTTGATCTTTTGCGCAATAAGCCGAAATACGGGCCATTGTTTAACCCTTGGTGGGAAAATGACCCTGAAAATGACGATTTCAGCAATTCCTATGAAATTCGTCAGCATCAGCTTCAGGCCTATCTTAGCGAGCGTCTGGGGAAAGCCCATATTTTGCTGGTAGGCGAAGCCATGGGCTATCAGGGAGGCCATTTCAGCGGTATCGCCATGACATCTGAACGCATTCTTCTCGGAAAGATGGAAAAGAAAGGCATTAAGCCTGAACATGTTTTCACAAGCTTGATGCCGAGCCGCACCAGTAAGGAAGAAATTCGCCCGGAAGGCTTCAATGAACCTACAGCAACAATTGTGTGGGAGCATCTCCTGGCCTCTGGCTTGAATCCATATAGCTTTGTTATCTGGAATTCCTTACCATGGCATCCGTATGACCCTGCAAAGGGAATGCTTTCAAACAGAACGCCAAAAGACCCGGAATTAGCTGCAGGACGAAAAATTCTTAAGGCAGTCATAGACATGGTTCAGCCGGCAACAATAATAGCTGTTGGTGAAAAAGCAGGCTTGCAGATGGAAGAAATGCATATTCCATACAAAAAGGTAAGACACCCTGCAAACGGCGGGGCCAAGCTCTTCCGCCAGCAAATCTCCGACATCCTCGGCAAGTAATTATAAAAAAAGCTTAGCACAACCAATGCTAAGCTTTTTTTATTTGTGCGCATTTGCGTGAATAAACCACCAGCTGAGCTGGTGAGAATAAAAATCTTTAGATAAAAGAAATCTCCTTTGATATAGTGATTGTGGCTACCAACCGCAATCGTTATAAAAAAGGAGATTTTTTAATGACAATTG